>NZ_FOIU01000001.1:1322074-1983111 GCF_900111495.1 Chryseobacterium wanjuense
AAAGTGAGCCAAAATCTTTAAATTTTGTTAAAAACAATAGATAATGGTCGAAAAACCTTATTTTCGCGTAATTGATTTAATACTATGAAAAATTGGACTTTTAGGCAATGGAACACCGTTCTCGGATGGGTAGTTTTCGTCATTGCATTTTTCACGTACTTGTCCACCATAGAACCCAATTTCAGTTTTTGGGATTGTGGCGAGTATATTTCTTCTGCTGTAAAACTTGAAGTAACGCACGCTCCCGGAGCTGCTTTATTCCAGATTGTGGGTGCTGTGGCAGCCATTTTTGCTTTAGGGAAAGGTGAAAATTATTCTATCGTGATCAATGCGATGTCTGCATTGTTCAGTGCATTTACGATTTTGTTCCTATTCTGGACGATTACTCATTTCGTAAGAAGACTTTTAAACAAAGATTTTGATGAAATTACAAAACATCAGGAGATTTCTATTCTTTTCGCAGGAGTGGTGGGAGCTTTATGCTTTACATTTTCAGATACATTCTGGTTTTCTGCGGTGGAAGGTGAAGTGTATTCGATGGCGTCTATGTTCATCGCGCTTTTAGTTTGGTTGATCACAAAATGGGAAAACGAGTATGCCGCACCGGATAATGAAAGATGGATTGTGCTTATTTTCTTTATTTTAGGACTTTCTGTCGGGGTTCACATGATGTGTATGCTGGCGATTCCTGCGGTTTGTCTTGTGTATTATGCAAGAAACTACCAATTCACCTGGAAGAATTTTATTTGGGCTAATGTGATCACACTGGTGATTTTAGCTATAGTATTTAAAGGAATTTTCCCGTTGATCATGACACTGTTCGGGAAACTTGAAATTTTCTTCGTAAACGGATTAGGCTTGCCTTTCCACTCAGGAACGATTGTGGCGTTTATTTTAATGGTTGCGATCTGCTACTTCCTGATTTCTTATGCAAGAAAAATGAAGAAAAATGTGTATCAGACGGTTGCTTTATCAGTAGTTTTCATGATGATCGGTTTTTCTTGCTGGATGGTAATTCCTATCAGAGCGAATGCCAATCCTCCGATGAACCTTAATGATCCGGACAACGCTATCGGAATGCTGGATTATTATAACAGAGAACAATACGGTGACTGGCCGACAATTTACGGTCAAAACTATACAGCTTTCTTAGATGCCAACGGAATTGAGAAGAATGAAGACGGAAGTTTTAAAACAACAAAGACGGGAGAAATCTACGAAAAAGACGAAAAAACAGGAACTTACAGAAAAACAGGTGACAGATTCAACTATGTTTTCAATAAGGCTCACGTAGGTTTTATGCCGAGAATGTTTAATGAGGATAAAGATGTAATGGCCAATTACATTTCAATGTACGGAGCACCGGATTTTTCATTCAATTATGGAAATGAAGATGTTGCAGACAGCCCTGAAGCGAAACAGCTTTTTGAAGAATTAAGACAAAAATATCAGGACGGATCGATCACGGCTGCAGATTATTTAAAGGTAAAACCTTATAATTTAATTAATGTTCAGAAACCTTCTTTATCTCAGAATTTAGATTACTTTTTCACGTTCCAGAACGGATATTATTTTGTAAGATACCTGATGTGGAACTTCGTAGGACGCCAGAACGACCTTGAAGGAAACATGGAAAGCACGAGAGGAAACTGGATTTCCGGAATTTCTTTCATCGACGATGCTTTATGGGGAAATCAGGAAAAAATGCCTGCTAAATTTAAAAATGAAAGTACGGTAAAATTCTTCTTTTTACCTTTATTATTAGGGTTAATAGGATTCTTTTTCCAATTAAATAAAGACTTTGGAAGATTCTACGCTTTGTTATCTTTATTTGTGTTAACAAGTCTTGGAATCATCTTCTATACAGGAGTAAAACCTTTCGAACCTAGAGAAAGAGATTATGCAATGGTGGGTTCGTTCTACGCATTTGCGATCTGGATCGGATTGGGAGCGGGAGCCATTCTTTGGTTTTTACAGTCTAAAATAAAATCGAATGCTGCGAATATTGTTGCAGGGGTAATTTTGTTGGGAGTTCCTTTCATGATGGGCTTCCAGAATTATAATGTACACAACAGACACGACAGATATACTTCTTACGACTATGGTTATTCAGTATTAAAATCTTTGCCGAAAAACGATATTCTTTTTGTGTATGGTGATAATGATACGTATCCGGTTTGGGCGATTCAGGAAACTGAAAGATTCAGGGATGATGTGAAAGTGGTGAACTTCACTTTGGCTTCCACTCCTTGGAACATCGACCAGATCAAGAGAAGAACTTACAATGCAGCACCGGTTCCGGGAGTATTGACTCACGATGACTACAGAGATGGGACAAATGACCAGATCTATATGATGAAAAAAGATGATTGGGAGGGTCTTTTCTCAATGCTTAAAGAGCAGGGCGCTCCGGAAACGGAATTTGCAGAATTCAGAAAATATCTTACCCAGGATTCAATGACATTGAAGGAAGCTGTAAATTTCCTTAAATATAAATCTCCTGCAAAAGATGAGCTTCTTAAAATGTATTTTGGAGAAGAGAAATATGAAAAATATAATATCTTACCTGTAACCAAATTTATTTTACCTGTCAACAAAGCCAATGCTTTACAGGCCGGAATCATCAATCAGGCAGATCTTCCGAATACGGTGAACCAGATCATGATCAATTATAAAGGAAATACACTTTACAAAAATAATCTGATCATGCTTGATATCCTTGCCAACTTCGATTGGAAGCGACCGATTAACTTCTCTTCAGGAGGGATCTACGACAGCGAAAATGTTTTCTATCTGGATGAATATCTTCAGTTTGACGGATTCAGTTACAGATTAATTCCGATTCACACACCGCAGACTCCGGATGGAGAATTGGGAAGAGTAGACGCCAATTCTTTATATAATGTTGTGAAAAACTTCAGATGGGGTAATTTCAAAAACCTGAATACTCACTTTGATGAAACCGCAACTTCAAACATCATGAGCTACAGAAGTTCTGCAAGCAGAGCAGCAGCAGCTTTAGCAACGATGGGACAAAAAGGAAAAGCAATCGAATTATTAGATTTAGCTTCAAAAGAAATTCCTGCTGAAAAATACAACGATCCTCGTTCATTAAGTTCAATGGTTTACGGATATATCGTTTCCGGACAGGAGAAAAAAGGATTGCAGCTGGCAGAAGTTCTGAAGAAAGGAATCTTTGAAGAATATGATTATTACATGAGTCTTAGCAAGGCAGACCAAAGCTATCTGAGAAAACAGATCAGAACAAAACCAATGGAATATTCCCTTGTAGTTTCTGCTGTTACGGATGCTTATACGAGAATCGGACAAAAAGAAAAAGCTTACGATTACCTTGTGAGATCCATTGAGCCGATTGATAAGAAATTCAATACTTTCGTTGAAGGTCTTAAAGAAATGGGCAAGGAAAAAGCGATGAGCGAATCTGAAGAAGTTCAAAAGATCACACCGTTCTATCAATATTTATTTGATGTAATGGAACCTTTTGACTCCACTTATTCGAAAGAAAAGGAAAGTCAGATCACCAATGCGATTATCAAGGCAACGCAATAAGAACAAAATTTAAAACGGAACTTCGGTTCCGTTTTTTTTATACTATTGGGATTCAAAAATTTTAAGATTATATTTGCGAAACTAAAGAAGCACAATGGGCGAGACGAAAAATAATAAAATCCCAATTTATGCTGTACTATTTACAGTCGTTTTTAAACTTTTATTCTTACTAACACATTACATTCAGGAAGATGCCTTCATTACCTGGAGAGTGGCACAAAACCTTTTGGATTACGGCGTGATCGGGTTCAACGGGGCTACCAAAATCTCTGCATCTACAACACATCTGTATGTTTTTGTTTCCTATCTTTTTAATTTAATTTTCGGGAAAGAGCATTTCATTATACCGATTCTTATCTTCAATTCAATACTTTTCAGCATAGGAACTTTACTGCTTTCTCATTTGGTTTTAAAAAATATCTGGCACAAAGCAATCTTTATATTTTTAATAGGAATTTTACCTCCAGCGATAAAAATTTCTATTCTGGGAATGGAATACGGAATCCTTTTCTTTTTAGAAATGGCTTTGTTGTACTACGGCTTTAATAAAGGAAAAAAATGGGCGTTCATCATATTGCCGATCTTAATTTTGTTCACCAGAATTGATACGGTAATTTTCCTGGGAATTGTCTTTTTGGTTGATCTATTCTGGACTAAAAAAATAAGATGGAATTATATTTTAGGGGGAATTTTAGGGATTTCAGTGGCGCTGGCTTTCAACTGGTTTTATTTTGGTGAAATTGTGAATAATACGATTATTGCTAAAAAATTAGCCTATGATAAACACTTTACCTTTGCTCAGAACTTAGAATATTTTAAGTTAAATTTTGGAAATTTCTGGGGAATGCTGAAACTTCCGGGAGATTTTAATCCGTTGACGATTTTACTTTTAATTTTCGAATTGTTATGCTTTATTTATTTAATCAGACAAAGGAAAAATAGAAATTATTTTCTTTGGATGATCTTTATTTTCGGATGGGTAAAACAACTGATTTTCCTTTCCCAGAAAAGCCTTTTCGACTGGTACTACTGGGTTCCGCAGATTTTGCTTTTTGTCCCGATCCTGATTTTTGTTTTGGAGCAGAAGGTGAAAAGAAACCTATGGTTATCACTATTAATTATCATTTATATTCTTCCGATGCTGGCTTTCCAGACCATCCATTCCATCGCAACCGGGAACGGTGAATGGAATTACAGAAGAACGATCGGATTATTTTTAAATCAATATGAAAAAGATAAAAACCAGTGGATTTTATTGGAACCGGCAGGATATGTGCCTTATTTTTCAGGTTTAAAAACGATTGATGAAGTGGGGTTGGTGGATAAGGAAGTGCAGGAAGAAATTAAAAAAGACAAACCTAATTTCTGGATCAATACCGTAAAGAAAAGAAAACCGAAATATCTGCTTTCCTACGACGATTTATATCAAAGAAAAGACGCGGAATATTTTAAAGCTCATTATAAATTATTAAAAGAATTCAGGGTAAAAGACCACCTGAAAAGTAACCATAAAATTTTAGAAAAAATATATATATTAAAACCTTCGGGAACAGATTATAATTTGTACGAAAGGATTGATTAATAGGCTGGAAGATGGAAGATGGATGCACGAAGTGTAAATATGATGTTTAAAATCTAAATCTCCCACTCAAAAAACCTCAAACTCTCAAACCCAAAACTATGAAATACTGTGCATTTCTCCGCGGCGTCAACGTAAAAGGAACCAATATGAAAATGGCGGAAGTCTGTCAGGTCTTCAAAGATGCCGGAATGGAGGATGTGGTGTCTATTTTGGCTTCCGGAAATATTGTTTTTTCTTCCGGTAAAAAAGAGGATGAATTAAAGAAAATCCTTGAAAAATCAATGTCTGAGCATTTCTCTTATGAAGCCTATTTATTTGTAAAGTCACAGAAAGAAACAGAAAATTTCTGGAACGGAAATCCATTTGAGAAAAATGAAAATTTACATTCTTATGCTTTCGTTGGAAATGACGGAATTGAAAATATTTTAATGCAGGAATTCCAAAATGCTTCTAAAACAGAAGATGAAGATGCCAAAATAGTGAATAATATTTTCTACTGGCAGGTTCCAAAAGGCAATACGCTGGATTCAACTTTCGGAAAAATTTTAGGCAGGAAAAGCCTTAAAGATCAGTTTACAAGCAGAAATATTAATACTTTTGAGAAAATAATTAAAAAAATGTAATGATGAAAAATTTTTTGTTAATCCCATTGATTGCCTTTAGTTCGTCACTTTTTTCACAGACTGCTTCTGATTTGAAGTTTACAACGACTGTTCCTGATGCTGAAAATCATTGGGTCGTTTTTCAAAAGAGCGAAGAAGCTAATGATTATAATGTAGGTTTTATTTATTTTGATGAATCTGCAGGATATTCTCTAAGAAGTTTGGGAACTCTGGTTGAAGAAAACGGAAAACTAAAATATAGAGAAGATCAAGAAACGAAAAATGCAGTATTTATAAAAAGATTGGAAAATCTGGAGTATCAATATGCAGTAATATCTCCTAAACTCTTAAAGGATTTTAATTTGCCGCCTCAACCGGAATGGTTAAAATCTTATTTGAGCACAGCTTCTAAAAATGAAAAAAATCTCAATAGAGCGAGCATGATGAATGGAGTGGGGTTTTCAAAAATGGCTTTGCCCAGATTGGAAAATTTGTATAAGAGCAATTTTAAAACAGACAAGTTATATTTCGAGCTTGCCTTCGCCTACAATGCTTTGGGAGAATTTTCAAAAGCTGAAAAAATTTGCTCTGAAGCCATCAACAATAAGATTTTTGATGATTTAATTAATAAAGAGTATGTATATTCATTGTTACATCAGGAAAAAGTTTCAGAAGCAGATGTATTTTTGACGAAAAATCTTGATCGGTACAAAAACAAATCCTACAAGTACGAAGCAATGATGAATATGATTGTTGTGAGTGCACAGCTGAAAAATATACCTTTAGCTAAAAAATGGTTGGAATTGTTCAAAAATAGTAATGATCCGGATACTGCTGAGTATATTAAAAAATTTGAAGAGTTAATAGCTGCAAAGGAAAATGGGTAAAAACTATTGCTCTCATAGTCCGTTAAAACCCTCAAATAATTTCGCATTTCCGAACTTTCTCACTATTTTTACTGAACTTTTTAATTTAAAATAAAGATGATTCAGTATTTAGATAATATCCATCACAAAGATTCAAAAAACTTTTTCCTGATTGCCGGACCTTGTATTATTGAAGGGGAAGATATGGCATTGAGAATTGCTGAAAAAGTAGTAGAACTAACAGATAAATACAATATTCCATATATTTTCAAAGGAAGTTTCAAGAAGGCCAACAGAAGCAGAGTAGATTCATTTACGACGATTGGTGAAGAAAAATCTTTGGAAATCCTGAAAAAAGTTGGAGAAACCTTCAACATTCCGACAACAACCGATATTCATGAAAATGAGCATGCGGCTTTGGCGGCTCAATATGTTGATGTTCTGCAGATTCCTGCATTTTTGGTGCGTCAGACTGACCTTTTGGTGGCTGCAGCGAAAACAGGAAAATGTGTAACCTTGAAAAAAGGACAATTTCTTTCTCCGGAATCCATGAAATTTGCGGTTCAGAAAATAACAGATTCTGATAATCAGAAGGTTGCGATTATCGAACGAGGAAATTCTTTCGGATATACCGATCTTATTGTCGATTATAGAGGAATTCCTACCATGAGAGAGTATGCTCCTGTAATTCTGGATGTTACACACTCTTTACAACAGCCGAATCAAAGCTCGGGAGTTACGGGTGGAAGACCGGATTTAATCGAAACTGTTGCCAAGGCAGGAATTGCAGTAGGAGCCGACGGTATTTTCATCGAAACGCATCCGACTCCGGAAACAGCTTTATCAGATGGTGCTAATATGTTAAGATTAGATTTACTGGAAGATTTGTTACAAAAACTGACAAGAATTCGCGAAGCTATTTTATAATCCTTTTAAACACAATAATTGTGACTTATTCAAATAAAAAAATGAACGATTGATATCATTTTACCATTATCGTTTAAATGTTAAATAAAGTTTAAATAAGTTAAAATAAAATTTATATATTCACGTTTGAAATTTTAAAACATTTCTTTTGAAAAAACTAGTTTTACCACTAAGCCTTATGGTTCCCATGTTAGTATTCTCTCAGGCAAGGAAGAAGAAGGATACTACAGCTAAAGTCAATACTATCGAGGAAGTCGTTTTCCAGAAAAAGACAACAGGAAAAACGAATGATATCACCACAGTGAAAATTTCAGCAAAAGACGCTCAGAATGTGGCAAGTATCTCCGGCGGGATTGAAGGAATCATCAAAACGCTGCCTTCTGTAAACTCCAATACAGAGCTTTCTTCACAATATATGGTTCGTGGTGGAAACTATGACGAAAACCTTATCTATATTAATGATATTGAAATTTACAGGCCTTTCCTGATCCGAAATTCTCAGCAGGAAGGTTTAAGTATCATCAATCCGGATATGGTTTCTACAGTGAATTTCTCAGCAGGAGGTTTTGAACCGCGATATGGTGATAAAATGTCTTCTGCTTTAAATATCTATTATCGTGAGCCCGAAAAATTTGAAGTTGACGGGGAAGCGAGCTTGATCGGGGGAAGATTAACAACCGGTTTTGGAGCAGGAAAAGATAGTGATGGTGACAAAAAGTTTACCGCTCTATTTTCAGGAAGATATAGAAATACGAATTTGGTTCTTAATACCTTAAAAGAGGATACGGATTTTAATCCAAAATATATGGATTTCCAGACGTATCTGAATTACCACTTCAGTCCTAAGTTCTCCATGTCATTCATCGGATATTACTCTAAGAATGATTATGAAATGATTCCTAAAGAAAGAAGTGTAGATTTTGGTTCTCTTAATCAGCCTTTGAACCTTACCGTTAATTACGCCGGCCGTGAAGACGATAAGTACAAAAATATGATGGGAACTTATTCCATGAATTTTAAACCATCTGAAAAATGGAGGTTTACTTTGGATGCTTTTGCGTATCAGAATCGTGAAAGAGAATATTATTCCATAGCTTCGGCTTATATTTTACAGACTTTTGATCCGATTACAGGAGCGCCTGTTACTTCGTATGATACTGGAGGACAAATAGAACACGCAAGAAATGATTTATTTGTAAGAACGTATGGAGCACAGTTCAGGACACGTTTTTCACCGAATGTGAATACGGATATCGAATTAGGTTTTAAATATGAAAAAGAAAACCTGAAAGATCTTACCAACGAATGGAAATTGGTAGATTCTGCAGGATACAGCCTTCCGCACGCCGAGTTTGTTGATCCGAGAAATCCCGGTGATCTGGAATTAATGTACAATATTTCAGGGCAAAATCATATTCAGCCAACGAGAATGTCTGCCTATGCACAGTATTCTCAGAAGTTTTTCTGGGGAAGCAGCAAAGTATTTGTAAATGCCGGAGCGAGGGTAGCACACTGGAGTTTTAATAACGAAACTATTTTCTCTCCAAGAGCTCAGTTTGCCTTTAAGCCGGATTGGGATACGGATATGTTGTTCAGACTTTCGGGAGGAGTGTATTATCAGGCTCCTTTTTATAAGGAAATTAAAGATTTAGATGGTAATTTTAATTCAGATATAAAATCTCAGAGGTCAATTCAGGCTATTTTGGCTAATGATTATGAATTTTATTTTGATGACAGACCTTTCAAATTAACGACCGAGCTTTACTATAAAAAAATGAATAACCTGATTCCGTATTATATGGATAATGTGAGAATCCGTTATTCAGGGAAAAATAATGCGTCGGGTTACGCTTACGGGATTGATACCAGATTATTCGGGGAATTTGTTCCTGGTGTTGATTCTTGGTTATCTGCGAGTTATGCCAGAGTTTTCGAAAATATTGATGGAAAAGGTGATATTCCTAGACCAACAGACCAAAGGTTCAGATTTGCCATGTTTTACCAGGATTATATGCCGAGATTTCCTCAAATGCGTGTAAACCTTACTTTGGTATATGCAATGGGATTACCGACGGGGGCTCCGGTTCTTACCGATCCATATCAATACCAGAAAACGTTGCCTTCCTATAAGAGGGTAGATCTAGGACTTTCGTATGCATTTATAGATCCTAAAGAAAAGAAAGGTGGCTATGGATTTTGGGGCAATTTCGATGAGCTGACATTAGGTGTGCAGGTTTTCAATGCCTTCAACATCAGAAATACTGTTTCAAACCAGTGGATTACAGATTCTAATACCAATCTGATGTATCCGGTTCCGGTTCGTCTGACAGGGCGTTTCTTTAATGTGAAACTTGAATTTAAAATTAAATAAACAGAACTTAATGAGTAAAGATTAGATTAAATTAAAAATATTCTCAATCATCTGCTAAATCTGCATCATCTGCGAAAAAATACAAACAAAAAAACTCCTGAAAACCTCAGGAGTTTTTTATTTCCCGAATTTTATAACAAGATTACAAAATTTTATAACATACCTACCACATATATTTTTAACTTTGCTGTAATGAAAAAGATTCTGGCCATATTGTTCTCTGTTTTCTACTTCGGTTTTTCTTCCGGGGCGGTTTTCAGCGTTCATTATTGTATGGAGGAATTCGCTTCTATCAGCCAGAAAGTTGATGATATCTGTAGCAAATGCGGTGTTAAAACCAAAAAAGACTGCTGCAAAACAGAAATTAAAGTTGTAAAAGTTGATGATTCCCAAAAATCAGATTTTCTTAAAATTGATTTTGCAAAACAGATTACAGAAGTTCAGCAGCATGAATTTTTGTTCGTAGACAAATCTTTTTCAGCGACCAAATTCACCCAGATTCAGATCAATGCACCGCCGGAAAATCGGCCGGTTCCCATTTTTATCCATCATTGTAATTTTAGAATTTAGAATTCGTCAGTCATTTGATAACCTTATCATTATGATGACATGACCTGTCGTTTTATGCGATGTTTTTCAACAATTCTTTATTAAAAATTATTAATTCTAAAATTTAAAACAATGAAAAAATATATCATTACAGCAGCATTATCTTTATTTTCAATCATTTCACTTTCAGCACAATCTAAAAAAGATGCACAGGTTTCTAAGCTGTATCAGAATTATATTGCTATAAAATCGGCTTTGGCTTCAGACGATGCAGATAAAACTTCAAAAGCTGCGGTAGAATTCATCAAAACCGCTTCCGCTGTTGATTATAAAGTGGTTTCTGAGGGAAATTTAAACATCCTTAGAAAAGACGCAACAGCTATTTCGGAAGCCAGAAATATTACGGCACAACGAGAAACTTTTTACAATTTATCAGACAACATGATCGGGCTTACAAAGGAATTCAAGCTTTCCGAAAATCCGATTTATGTGCAGTATTGTCCAATGGCAGACGGAAGCTGGCTGAGCGACGAAAAGAAAATTGTAAATCCATACTACGGAAGTTCTATGCTTTCTTGCGGAAGTGTTAAATCAGAGATTAAATAATTTATCTATTTCATTTAAAAATAATAAGTTGTATAGCTTAAGTTAAAGTTTACTTGAAAACGAATTGTTTAAGATTTTTGAGATCTTTGCTAAGTGAAACGCCTTTGTGAACTTAAAAATATTCTCAATAATTTCAAGAAACATTAGCGGACTTCGCGTTCAATCTAAGCAAGCTTAAACAAGCTATACAACTTAAAAATATCGAAATATTATGAAAAAAATAATAATGTTTCTACTGTTTTTATTCTCTGTTTTCACATTTGCGCAAACAACAAAAACGTTTTATACCTGTCCTATGCATCCGGAAGTCGTGTCCTCAAAACCTGGAGACTGCCCGAAATGCGGAATGACTTTAGTTAAAAAAACGGTCATCATAAAACCGAAAGTTGTAGCAAAACCACAGGTGAAACCTTTACCGAAAACAGAAGTAAAATCAACAGAAAGTAAGAATAAGGCTAAAACTAAGGTTAAGGCTAAGATTAAGGTTGAGAAAAAGCCTGATGTTAAAAAAATAAATAAGTCTAAGGAAACGAATATTGTTAAACCAGTTTTAAATTCTAAAAAGCAAAACCAAATTAAATCAGAAATTTCATCTGATTCTAAACCTGAGCCTCAATCTCAACCTCAAAAATACACCTGCCCAATGCATCCGGAAATCATTTCAGATCACCCGGGGAAATGCCCGAAATGCGGAATGGATTTGGTAGAAATTGAAGATCATTCTAAGCATCAAGCTGAACCTGAACCTCAAAATTCTGTTTTAAAAAGAAACTCAGAAAACGGGAAAGTAAGCTTCGGTGGAAAAACGGTTCGCTACGATTTATATGTAAAAGATACGATTGTAAATTTTACAGGAAAAACCCGCCGGGCAATTGCAGTAAACGGAAAATTACAGGCTCCGACTTTATATTTTACAGAAGGAGATACAGCAGAAATTTACCTTCACAATATGCTGAAAGAAAATACAGGTTTTCATTGGCATGGCGTGATTTTACCGAACGAACATGATGGTGTTCCGTATCTTACAACAAAGCCAGTAAAACCGGGAGAAACTCATTTATATAAATTCAGGGTTTCCCAAAACGGGACGTATTGGTATCACTCTCACGAAGCGCTTCAGGAGCAAATCGGGATGAACGGAATTTTAGTTTTTCAAAAGAGGGAAGGAGAACCAAAGGTGAATTATACCAAAGAAATTCCTGTATTGCTGGGAGATTGGAGCGATGAAGATCCGATGCAGATTGCAAGAAGGCTTCACATGGCGAATACGGATTGGTATGCCATTAAGAAAAATGCAGTTCAAAGTTATTGGGAAGCTATAAAATCAGGAAATTTCGGAACAAAAGCCCTCAACGAATGGAAAAGAATGGAGGCGATGGATGTGAGTGATGTTTATTATGATAAATTTCTCATCAACGGACTTCCAAGTTCGGATTATTCACATTTAAAAAAAGGAGATAAAGTCCGGCTGAGAGTAGCCAATGGAGGTTCGTCAACCTATTTCTGGCTGAATTTTGGAGGCGGGAAAATAAAAGTAATTGCCAACGACGGAAATGATGTGGTGCCGGTAGAAGTTGACCGTCTGATAGTCGGGGTTTCCGAGACCTATGATATTGAAGTGACAATTCCTGAGGATAAAAGTTTTGAATTCAGGGCAACTTCAGAAGACAGGATCGGTCATGCATCGCTTTGGTTGGGTTCCGGTGAAAAAATGAATGCTCCGGATTTACCGAGGTTAAAACTTTTTGAAGGGATGAAAATGATGAACGGTATGATGGAAATGAGCGGAAATATGAAGCCCATGAACATGACAATGAGCAATCAGATGATGGATATGAATGAAGTAATGTATCCTGAACTTCCTGAAAGTCAGCGAAAAATGACCATGAAGCACATGAATGAAATGATGGGAATTAAAACTGAAGAAGAAGATCACTCCAATCATTCGGGAATGAATATGACGGAGGAAAAATCCATTAAAAGATTGTCGTATAATATATTGAAGTCCCCGGAAAAAACGATTCTTCCCACCGAAAATGTAAGGGAATTAAAATTTAGACTGGAAGGAAATATGAACCACTATTTGTGGACATTAGACAATAAAACGGTAACCGAGACCGACAAAATTTTAGTAAAAAAAGGTGAAATTCTGAGAATTACGATGTATAATAATTCGATGATGCGCCATCCGATGCACCTTCACGGTCATGATTTTAGGTTAATTAATTCAAAAGGAGAATATTCACCGTTAAAAAATGTGGTTGACATCATGCCGATGGAAACCAACACAATTGAATTTGCTGCCAATCAGGATGGTGACTGGTTTTTCCACTGCCACATTCTCTATCACATGATGGCGGGAATGGGAAGAATTTTTAGTTATGAAAATTCAAAGCCGAATCCACAGCTTCCTGACAGAAAATTAGCATGGAAAAACTTCCTGAAAGATAATAGAATGATCAGTTCGATGGCGATGCTGGATATCAACAGCAACAAAATTCATGCAGAAACAATGACGATGTTCGGGCCAAGATGGGCTAATTTGAATGAATTTCATACCAATTGGGATTTCAATCATTTTGACGGCAATTTCAAGGTGGGAAGATTTTTAGGAAAATTCCAGTGGGCACTTCCTTACGCGGGTTTTAGAATTCAAAAAAATCATGAAATCATGGAAAGACAAATGATGGAAGATATGGGGATGGATTTTCATGGGAAGAAAACCTGGTTCGGTCAGCAAAAAGCATCAAAAACCCGTGGAGCTTTTGTTGTGGGGATGCAATATCTTCTGCCGATGCTGATTACAGCCGATGCAAGTGTAGACCAAAACGGAAAAGTTTTATTGGAATTCAGCAGGGAAGACATTCCACTTTCCAGAAGATTGAGAGGAAATTTTACCGTAAATTCTGATGGTGAATTCAATACAGGATTGCGATACATATTGCAAAAATGGCTTTCTGTTTCCGGAAATTATGATAACGAATTTGGATGGGGAGCCGGAATTACTTTAACGTATTAAAATTAAGGAACTCAAAAGGAGTTCCTTTTTTTTGCAAAATCTAATTATTTAAGTTTGACAATGGCGACACTTGAAGGGTTTGTTAAAGTAAAGTTTTATAAAAATTTATTTAAATATTCTTCCAAATCAAAGTCTTTATTTTTAAAATTTAGATTTGCTTTAAAGCTTTTGTCAAAATTTGCTATTTCAAGCCTGTCCTTTACTTTTCGTTTAGAATAATAGGTGAATTTGTGCATAACGCCGGGAAAAATATCAATGCCTTTTGATAGTTGTATAATGGCTTTATTAAAACTTAATAAAAAAATCTCATCCTCTAAAAAGATAATATCACACTTTCTATAAGTGATTTTTGCACCGATTTTTTGATAGGATTCCGTTTCTGTTTCAACATTTTTTACAATGCTGTATTTTCTGTCTTTGATGAAATTAAAGAAGATTTTGCGGGTATATTTAAAATAAAAATAGAATATGAGGTTGATTAAAATCCAAAATAGGATCACTCCTCCAATCAAAAAATATATTTCCATCGTTCAACAAAAATAAAAAAACGGAGCCTGAAAATCAAGCTCCGCCGTATACATTTACGTTAAAATTATTTACCTAAATAAGATTTCAAAATCTTACTTCTGGTATTATGTTTTAATCTCTTGATCGCTTTTTCTTTGATCTGACGAACCCTCTCTCTTGTTAAATCAAAAGTTTCACCAATTTCTTCCAAAGTCATCGGATGTTTTCCGTTCAGACCGAAGTACAATCTTACCAAGTCAGCCTCTCTCGGCGTCAAAGTATTTAATGCTCTTTCGATCTCGATTTGTAGAGACTCCAGCATCAGATCTTTATCCGGGCTAGGAGATTCTCCTGAACGCAATACATCATAAAGATTAGAATCTTCACCTTCTACCAAAGGTGCATCCATAGACAGGTGTCTACCGGAGTTTTTCATAGATTCCTTGATATCTTCCTCGCTCATGTCAAGAACTTCAGCCAATTCTTCCGGAGAAGGCGGTCTTTCATTTTCCTGCTCAAGGTGAGCGTATGCTTTGTTAATTTTGTTGATTGAACCAATTTTATTTAACGGTAATCTTACAATTCTCGACTGCTCTGCCAATGCCTGTAAGATCGACTGACGAATCCACCAAACCGCGTAAGAGATAAATTTGAAACCTCTGGTCTCATCATATCTTTTTGCAGCTTTCATAAGTCCTAAGTTACCTTCATTGATCAAATCGGGTAAAGAAAGACCTTGGTTTTGGTATTGCTTAGATACAGAAACTACGAAACGAAGGTTGGCTTTGATCAGTTTTTCCAATGCTGCTCTGTCGCCAGCACGGATTCTTTGTGCCAATTCTACTTCTTCGTCTGCAGTAATCAATTCTACTTTACCAATTTCCTGCAAATACTTGTCTAATGAAGCAGTTTCCCTGTTGGTAACCTGCTTAGTAATTTTTAACTGTCTCATCTATTTTTTTCCTCAAAAAAGAGTTACTATACATTATACGTTTGAAAAGGTAAAAAGGTTACACAGGTTTCAATTATTTTTTATTTATTTAAATTAAAATTGAAAAATTAGTTGTAAATTGTCGCTCCCACTAGATAAAACAGTGATTTTTTCATTTCAATACTTAGGAAAGATTTGAAATCTGTATCAAAAAGTATTTAATTCAGCTTTAAACTTGTTGGAAATTTTTATTAGAAGCTATTTCCTGCTTTCCACTATATCTTTTTTGTTACGGGGCTCCTGAACAACGTTCGGAAACTTTCAGTTTATGCTCCGCCCGCAACAAAAAAGGATGCCGTTTCAATCAGGGCTAGGGCTGTAGTCATTTCTTTAAATATTAGGAAATATCCACAAAGTTTGTCATACTGAAAGCATCTAGATAAGAATCTTTCCAAAATATTTTCTAATACTATGTTTAAATGCTTTCAGCCTGACACTGGATAAAACTTACGGATAGTATTAGCGTTGTCAGGCTGAGGCTCTCGAAGCCTTTAAATTTAAATAATAGTTTCTTCTTCGCCAGAATGACACACTTAGAAAATAAATAAAAAAGACGTTGAAAAAAATCAGCATGACAAAATCTGTGGTAAATCAATGTAAAAAATCGTGTCCATTCGTGAAAAATCAGTGTCATTTGTGTTTTAAAAACAAAAAAAGCGAAACCAAAGTTCCGCTCATATATTTTAAAGTTTGACAATCAACAAAAACCATCAACTATTAACTAGCAACCATCAAAACAAATCATTCAACAATTTCGCCAGTCTCAACCCTCCGTAAAGAAGCTGTCTTTCCATAGTATCATTGAATTTATACTGATAATCATAAGACAATTTGGAATCATTGGGTGTTTGCGCGTAGATTTTATTGGCGATTTTATGAGAATCGTACAACCAGTCTTCTAGCGTTCCTGTCTGGATCTGTTTTACTTCATCATTGGTTTTGATATCAAGTAATTTTGCATATTCCGTGTAGCTGTATTTTTGAGAATCTACCAATTTGCTGTCCCAAACAGAGTGCAGATTGGTTTTATCACCAAAATAAGTAACGTTGATTTTATTTCCGCCTAAATCTTCAGCTCTTCCCACATGCAGCGGCTGCGCCAAATCTCCCATGATGTGAATTAAGAAAATTAATGCTATTTTTCTGTCTTTTTCGGAAGTTTTTTCATCTTTGATCTGGCTCGACAATATTTTGATCTGAGTATATAAACTTGGCCCTGCCTGAGCTTTTAAATTTTGTTCAAATGCTTTGAAATCCGTTTGTGGATCGATGTTTACATAATGCCATGATGACGCTTCTTTCCAGACTCCTGTGGTATCGGATTTGACGAAATCCGGCCAGTTTGCCCAGTAAGCAAGGCGTTCTCTCCCCATCATTTTTTTAATCTCTCTTCTTGCCTTTCCGGAAAGGTGGTTTTCTGCAATTTCTGCAATAATTCTGTGTCCCGTTAATCCCCATGCATACGAATAAAGCGAAGATGCCATGAATGCCAGAATCAGAATTTTAGAATACATACTTTTCATTGTAAATAACATTTTCAGGGTGCAAAGATACGGTTAATTTGAGGTTTACATTAATGGTGGACTAATGATTTAAAAAATTAACTAAAACTTAAAATTAACATGAAATTGGAATGAAAAATAAGATAAACCCCTTTAAACGCGACAACCGCAAGGTATAATATAACCAATACTTTTATTTTTTCGTTCGCAAGGGCACTTTGTTCAACAAATGATAGCAGAATGAAACATAATTGTTAAAACTAGATTAAATATCTCCTTTCCAAGCCATAACCTTAATGTCAACCTTAAAATTTCCGTATTTTTACGGTTTATGATTGATATTATTCTTTTTAATGCCAATAAATTAGTATTTTTAGAATAAAATTAATTGGAAAATATTTTTTCAATAATTTGAGATATATTATTTTTACAAGCCAAAATCACAGCAAACACTATGTATGAGAATAATATTGTAGAGATGAATTACAATAAGCTGCAGACAGATTTCAAGGCAGAAGCTGTGGCAGTTAACCTCCTGAAATATCACAGGGCGGTAAGCAATATCTTCATTGAGCGGATCGGGATTAATGATCGTGCTTATTTAAAGGATATTAAGAGTATTTCGAGCAATTATTTAGGATTCGACGAAGAAGTTTTTACCATAGAAACGTACAGGGAAGGGATTTACGATTATCTTCCGGAAGGGTTGTTTCATCCGCCGTCGCTGGGTGCTTCAAGGAAAAATGTAGAAAGTGTTGTACGGGAAATCCGCAAACAGAAAAGGGTAGAAGAGGACGCCAGAAAATTTTTCCGGCCGTTCGAATTGGAAATATTTTTCACCGAAATCAGTGCTTTGCTTAAAGAATCTGATTTTGAAATCTCGAGCGATACCGACGCGCTTCTTGATACCGTAAGCGAACTTTGGCCGTTGATCAATATGCTGGACAAGCAGAATGCCTATATTTTCATTTATATTTTACCGTTTTTTCACCAGATAAGAGGCGATAAAAAATGGTTTGAAAGATGCATGACGGCTTTTTTGCATGTTCCTGTAGAAGTTACTTTTTTACCTAATATTATTGATGGAATCGAAGAAAATGATGATTCGATGCTGTTGGGAAATTCCAGGTTAGGGGTTACTTACATTCCGAGCGGGAGACATATGGACGGACAGAGAAACTGGGTGGTGAATATCGGCCCGATTCCTTATTCGGATATGAAAAAATATATCGACGGAAATCCGTTCCGGAAAGTTTTACAGGCTTTGTATGATTATTTTTTACCTATAAGCGTAGATGTGGTGGAAAATTTTATCACAGAAAAAAAAGAATATTCTTTTGCTCTGGAAGATGATGAAAGAAATGCAAACCGGCTTGGTTACTCTACATTCCTGTGAAAATTTTTAACTATATTTACATTCACCAATAAAAATATTAATTAGAGAAAGACAATGGAAGTTTCTTCAGTAAAAGGGATCTTTTTAAGGTATATTTTAATGCCTTTATTTGCGGTAATTATGATGGTTATTTTAGGCGCCATCAGAAGAAATAAGCCTGCAATCAAGATCAAGACCATTATTATATATGTTCTGTTGTGCAGTTTATGTCTTGCCATTCCGGGAGTTTTCGGTTTTGCAGGCAATCTTTTTAATCCTTATTGGTATCTTATTGCACAGATTGTTTACCTTATTTTAGGGATCATTCATGTGAATTTATCAGATAAATATTTTAAAAAGCATTTAAATTCTTTAACGAAAAGTATTCTTTTTGAATCGATACTTTCATTGACGTGTATTGGTTTCGGAGGTTATCTTTTTTACCTGATTTTCAATTGGATGAGCAAAGGAACGGGATATCCGATCATGGCGGCAACGAGTATGTTTATTTTTATTGTGCCGTTGGTTTTCCATTACTGTTACATTCAGCTGATCAGTATTCCTGTTGATATTTATAAAACATGGAGATATTCGCCGGATCAGAAACTTCCGGATTTTGAAGGTGCTGATTTCGACAGGTTAATGGTTTTAAATGTGGAATTAAGCAAGAATCTTGAAGATGCCAACAGATTCAGAATCAAGGCTAAAACTTTACCGACAGGTGTTACCTTCGGAGATTGGTTCTACAGGGTTGTGGATGATTACAACCACAAAAATCCGAATTCGATCATTCATCTTTCGGATCAGGCGAGAGAGCCTTATTACTGGATTTTTTATACGAAAAAGTCGTTTTTCAGTTTCAGAAAATATATAGATTTTGACCAGGATATTATGGAAAACAGCATCGCCGAAAATGATGTCGTGATCTGTAAAAGAGTGATCCAACACGAGGAAGAAGGAATAAGAAAACCACAATCACACACAGTTTAAAAAATATTGAATATGATACAGCCTATTAAGCATTTTGCAATCAATTGGGTTGACGGGATGAAGGTTTCCCAGAGACATCTGAATGATCAGGATAATTTTTTAATTGATACCATCAGAGATTCCAACTCATTGGCAATCACTACATATAACTATGGGCTTTTGCCTATCTCCAACGAATTTACGGACAGAACGATTTTTGATGTTCATAATACAGCTACCAACGATGTGCAGCTCGTAATCAAGCATTGCAGTGCTATCACAATGGCCGGTTACAGAATTGAACTCAACGACAGGAGAGTAAGCGTAAAATCGTTGGCCAAATCAATGAACGAAGAGCAGGCCGATGGTGAATATTATATCTTAATTTCTGTTAATCCGTTTGATAAAGTTCCGTTTGGAGATATCGATCCGGAGGAAATTCCGCCGCGTCACCCGAATACCCAATCGAACCACCATATCGAATTACTTCCCGTAACTTCCCTGAACAGCAGTTACTCAGGAGGAAATTATTTAATCATCGGGAAAGTGGATTTAAAAGGAAATATTGCTCAGGTAGATTCTAATTTTATTCCGCCGTGTACATCGATTCAGAGCCATCCTGCATTGTTGGATTACTATAATAATTATGCAAAATCTATTGGAAATTTACAGCAATATGCTTTTAAAATTATCCAAAAAACTTCGCATAAAAATCAGAATACGGCATTAGCACAAAATGTTAAGTTCCTGTGTAATACGATGATAAATACATTTGGAGATATGTATTTCCAGTTCAGAAATATTACGCCGTACCAACCGCCTGTATTTTTGATCGAATCTTTTGCCAAGCTTGCGCTTCGTTTATACAATGCGACTCAGGTGCTGGTTCCTGCAGAATTGGAAGAAATGCTGAATTATAGCTTAGAATGGAGTGAGATTGCTCCTCATACTTTACTAAACCAGCTATCCATCGTAGCTGAAACAAATTATGACCACCACAATTGCGGAGAACCATTACTTTATATCCAGCAAATGTTGAGAAGCCTGGAAACAATTTTCTCTAAACTGAGCGAACTTGATTATATCGGTCAGAGAAAAGAAAATATCATTGTTAATGAACAGGAAGTTTCAAACAACAACAATCCGAAAAGAGGTTGGAGTGTTTTAGATTAATCTAAATTCTATTTAAAATATAATAAATCCCGTTATTTGAAATTTCGGGATTTTTTGTGTATAGTTGTTTTTTTTAGTCTCGCAGATGATTATGTTTAATTAATTATTTAAGAATAAAAAAATCTGCTAAATCTGCGAGAAAATGAAAATAATAGATTCTTCCTTCGTAAAAATGACAGAATATTGTATTAGGATAAATAAAATAAGAATTAAAAAATGAACACAGATAAAATAAGACAAGACATAAAAGGATTATCAGACGGAAAAATATTCTTAAATAATGCAGGTTCTTCTTTAATGCCTCAAGTAGTTTTAGATTCCATGATTAATTATTTACATCAGGAAGAACAATTCGGAGGATATGAAGTTGCAAACAGAAATGCGGAATTATTAGAGCAATTTTACGATGAAACAGCAAAACTGATCAACTGCAAATCTTCTAATGTTGCATTTGCTACAAGTGCTACAGATGCTTATGCCAAGGCGTTGTCGAGCATTGTTTTTAAAGAACGGGATGTTATTATCACCACCGTTGATGATTATATTTCCAATCAGATCGTATTTATTTCACTACAGAAAAAATTAAATGTAAAAGTCATAAGAACGAAAAATCTTTCAGATAATGAATTGGATCTGGAGGATTTGGAACATTTAATCAAAGAATATCGTCCGAAATTGGTTGCGGTTACTCATATACCGACAAATTCCGGCTTGATTCAAAATGTGGAAAGTGTAGGTAAAATCTGTCGTCAGTATGATGTTTTGTATTTGGTTGATGCCTGTCAGTCTGTGGGTCAATTGGAGGTAGACGTTGAAAAAATTGGCTGTGATTTTCTGACGGCAACCGGAAGGAAATTCATGCGGGGTCCCAGAGGAACAGGGTTTTTATATGTTTCGGATAAGGTTTTAGAGCAAAATTACGCCCCATTATTGTTGGATATGAGAGGGGCAAATTGGTCGGAATTCGATGATTATGAATTATTTAAAACAGCCAAAAGATTCGAGCACTGGGAAATTTCTTATGCATCTTTATTAGGATTAATGGAAGCTACAAAATATGCGAATGCTGTAGGAATGCAGGAAATTGAAAATTACAACAGAAAATTATCAGAAAAATTAAGGCAAAACCTTAAAAATAGTAGGTTTAACGTTTGGGATTGGGGCAATAATCTGAGCAGTATCGTGACTTTTTCCGGTCCGGACGGAGATCTTGAAAATATTCAAAAAGTCTTGAAAGAAAATAATGTTTTCTTTTCTGTGACTTATAAAAATTCTGCATTAATTGATTTTACAAATAAAAATATCAATGGAATTGTGCGATTGTCACCACATTATTTCAATACTGTGGATGAAATTGAAAAAGTTTCTGAGATTTTGAAAAATAGCTTAAAATAATTCGAAATGCAGATGCTTCGACAAGTTCAACATAAGATCACTACAAAATGACGGTTAGTATTAGGAATGTCATGCTGAGCCTGTCGAAGCATTTTAAGTAAACCATTTTACTGGCTCACAAATTACTTTTTCACCAAAATTTTATCTGTAGCCTTCAGGCTTAAAATTTCCTGTTTTCCGTCAACTTCAACGGTAATCGACTGGTCAAAATTCTCAATTTTAATGATCTTGATTTTCTTGTTCAGGAGTAATTTACGCTCCGTAAGATAATTCAGAAAAGCATCATCTGAGAGTGTGACAGACGCAAAAATCACAGTTTCACCGATTTCACAATTGCTTAATTTCTGTAAATCCTGTGCGATAATGTTTCCGTCTTTATCGGGGATAGGTTCTCCGTGCGGATCAAACTTGGGATGATCAAGAATTTCATCCATTTTATCAAAAAAAATCGTAGAATGTACGTGCTCGAGCTGTTCTGCAATTTCGTGTACATTTTCCCAGCCGAAATTCATTTTTTTCACCAAAAACATTTCCGTAAGCCTGTGCTTTCTTACAACCAAAGCAGCTTCACGCCTTCCTTTTTCTGTGACAATCAGTGGTTTATAGGTTTCGTAGATCACCCAGCTTTTCTCTGCAAACTTCTTCATCATATTGTTCACGCTCGGCATTTTTACGGACAAAAATTTGCTGAGCTCATTGATTGTAACCTTATTTTCATTGTCAACCAGATGAAATAAAGCCTTCAGGTAGTTTTCTTCCGTAAGTGTTGTTTTCAAAATGTTAGATGTTTTTCATTACAAATCTAACAAAATATTATTAATTATTTGTGCTTGTTCGTGTTACTTTTTTTAATTTTACTCTATGAAATTTTCATTTAAAAACGACTATTCAGAAGGTTGTCATCCAAATATTTTACAAGCACTTTTACGCCACAACCTCGATCAGCAGGCAGGATACGGAGAAGATGAATATTCTTTGCAAGCCAAAGAATTAATTAAGGAAAAAATTAAAAAATCCGATTCGGACATCTATTTTGTTTCCGGGGGAACGCAGGCGAATTTAATTGTTATTTCCTCTGTTTTAAGGCCCTATCAATGTGCAGTTTCGGCATCTACAGGACATATTTTAAACAACGAAACCGGAGCCATAGAAGCAACCGGACACAAGATTTTAAGTATTGAAAAAGAAGACGGAAAACTCACTGCCGAAGATATTATTCCGGTATTGGAAAGCCATAAAAATGTACCACATCAGGTGATGCCGAAATTGGTGTATATCTCCAATTCTACGGAGCTGGGAACGATTTATACTTTAAAAGAACTTGAGAAATTATCTGCTTTTTGCAAAGAAAATGATCTGTATCTGTTTATGGACGGCGCGAGGATGGGGCACGGTCTTACCTCGGAAATCAGCGATTTGACGTTGGAAAAAGTTGCCGAACTTACAGATGTTTTTTATTTGGGCGGAACCAAAAACGGAGCTTTGATCGGAGAGGCGATTGTTATTAATAATCAGGAACTTCAGCCGGATTTTGCTTTTAATATTAAACAAAAAGGAGCTTTGCTGGCGAAAGGAAGATTGTTGGGAATCCAGTTTTTGGAACTGATGAAAAATGATCTGTATTTTGAGTTGGCCAAACATGCGAATCAGCAGGCAATGAAAATCAAAAATGCAATGAAAGAAAGGGGAGTAGAGTTCCTTTCTGATACCTACACCAATCAGATTTTCCCGATTTTAAGGAACGATTTAATTCAAAAATTATCGGAAAAGTTTGAATTTTACGTTTGGAAGAAAATTGATGAAAATTTTTCAGCAATCCGTCTCATTACATCATGGAATACGGAAGATGAACCCGTCAATGATTTTATCGAAATTTTAAAAAGTGAATTATAAAAAAACAGCCTGATTTTCAGGCTGTTTTTTATTTAAAGTTTGTCATTAAATGAGTTGAAAATTATTTCAAAGCTTTCGCAACTGTATTACAATCAGCTACTTTCAGACTTCTTCCGCCTTCGTATTTGATTTTCTTTTCGTTGGCATATTTTGTTCCGGTTTCGGCATCTCTTTCACCGATTCCTTCATTCAGACCGTCCTTTGTCTGGATAAAATAGATGTCATTTTTGTTGCCTGTTTTTCCCTCGGAAGCAAATTCGTACGTAAGTTTAAGGGTGTCCCCGGATTTAAAACCTGTTAAATCCCCTTTGTTACTGTCTTTTTCACTGTTTTTGGTTGCCATTTTTCCGGTAATCGTTCCCAAATTGTCATCAATGGTCACATACACCGTATCTTTCCCCGTCACGCCCATGTAGCAGAAGGATTTTGCACCTAAAGTATCCACCACAGGTTGTGTAGCCATGGTAGTATCAGCGGGAGCTTTATCTGTAGATGAAACCTCCTTTTTTTTATTACAATTCAGCAAAAATACTGATAATGAACTTAATAAGATTAATTTTTTCATATCCTTGTTTGTTATAGTTAAGTCAAATTTCGATAATGCTAAATTAGTAATACTATTTCTATATGAGAGCAGATTAGGTATAAATAAAAAATTAATTTTCAATTTAATTAAAAATTTAAAGATTGAACTTGTAAAGACTTTTTTATTTTAACCACAAAAGTGACAAAAGATTAATTTTCTATTTAATTAAAAACAAGAACACATAAGTTTTAAAAATATTTGATCTTATTTAAGCTAAGAAAATGAGTCACAAAAACTCATAACTCATTAACTTATAATTTATAACTTATAACTTTTTACACTTTAAGGCATCCCCGAAAACCTCTGGCGGCGTAATAAGAATCTGCGCCGTTGTGATAGGTGAAAATAGTATTATAGCGGCGGTCACAGAAAATGGCACCTCCCAATTCACGAATATTTGCGGGAGTTTTTACCCAACTTGAAGTTTTTAAATCAAATTTTCCCAGTTCCTGAAGCTGTCGGTATTGGTCTTCTGTCAACAATTCAATGCCCATTTCTGCGGCTTTGTCGATGACGTTACTTTCCGGTTTATTGGCTTTTCTCGCTTCCCAGGCCTGATAATCGTAGCAAAGGCTTCTTCGTTTCGGGCTTTCCGGTGAGCAGTCGAAGAAAATATATTCGTCTGTTTTTTTGTCATAGCCAACTACATCGGGATCGCCTTCAGTTTCTTCCATTTCGTTTAATGACCAAAGTTTTTCGGGGCTTTTCTCCAGTTTTGCCTGAATTTTATCCCAGTTTAGCCCTTGATGACGGCTCATATTTTTCTCAAAACGTGTTTTCAGAACCTTCAAAAGCTCTTCGTTTTGTTCTGCAGTTAGTTTCTTTTTGCTCATATCAAATGTTGTTAAGTGGTTTGAATATTTGAAATTTTTCTGTCAGCAGGTCTAAAATACCAGGAAATTAACACTAAAACAAGCAGTAAAAACGGAGGAAATGTTTTTCCGATCGGATCTCCGACAATGATGTGCGAAGCAACGGCGCCCGACATCAGGAAGAAAAACCCGGCATAAGCCCATTCCTTTAATAATGGTGTTTTCGGGATTAATGTAGCGATCACGCCTAATATTTTCCAGACTCCGATGATGGTCATGAGATAAGCAGGGTAGCCAAGATTGGTGAAATTGGCGAGTTCATCTTTGTTTTTCATGAGCTGGACAATGGCGGTTGAAATCATTCCCAGCGACATCCAAAGGGTGAAAATCCAATAGATGATTTTGTTTCTTTTTTGTGATTTGTTTGGTGTTTCCATTTTTTTATAGTTTAAATTTTTAATCATTTAATCCTTTCCCATTAAGAATTTCCGGAATGTATTTTTCAATTCTTGATTCTCTGGTTTTGGATTGTTTTGCGGAAGAAAAATGGAGTAGATAAGCTCTTTGTCTTCCGGGTGTTAAAGCTTCAAATGCTTCTTTTAGTTCATGATTTTCATCCAGTTTCTTTTGAAATTCATCCGGCATTTCAAATTCTCTGGTTTTCTTCATTTCAACTTTTGCTCCTGATTCTTCAATTTCAGCAGCTTCAAACATATAGTCTTTAAGAACTTTCTTTAAATCAATGATTTGCTTTACATCGGTGAAACGGATTTGTCTTGCAGCCTGCACATTTTCAGTCTGTTGAATTAAAATATTTTCAGGATCTTTCATCAAAGCACCTTTGAAAAACAGGAGTGCACAATATTCTTTAAAACCGTGAATTAAGAAAATATTTTTCCCCTGATAGGTATAGCATGGGCATCCCCATTTCAAATCTTCCTCAAGTTCGGTATCGAGGGCAATGGTTCTTAATTTTTCAAATTCTTTTTGCCATTGTTTGGCTTTATCAAAGAAGAAATCAACTTTTGGATTCATGATGATGAATAAATTAATTAACTTTTAACTTCCTTAGAAACAACTTCCTGTAAACGGTTGTGCGCCATGTTGATACCCTGTGCAAAAGGAAGTTTCAGCATCTGGTCTCTGAAATCAACGGATTTGTAGATGGTGTGAATGGTGATTTTGCTGGTATCATCCGAAAGTTTTTCAAATTCTATATAGTCAAATTGAACGGGAAAAGGAGTGTTTTCCATCTGGAAAGTCCTGGTAATATTCTGATTATGAATGACTTCGTGAATTGTTCCGTTTGCTCTGAAAACCACGTCACCATGCTGATTTGAAGTTTCAAACTGGTAGCTGCCGTGCTGCTTATTTTCTAGCTTTAAAACCTTTGTTCCCATCCATTGTTCAACGATTTCGGCATCTGTATAGGCTTTAAAAAGAAGGTCTACAGGTAAGTCAAACTCCCTGGTAATGAAGATTTCCTGTTTTCCGTCTTCGGCGTGAATTTTTGTTTTAAGTTCCATATTTGTTATTTTTTGTTTGATAATTTTTCATAATATTTTCCAGCGCATTGAATCTGTCGTCCCACATTTTGCGGAAAGGTTCTATAAAATCGGCAATTTCTTTCATTTTATTTGGATTTAGGTGATAAATGATTTCACGACCGTTTTGTTCGGGCTTCAACAATTCACATTCTGTAAGGATCTGGAGATGCTTTGAAACGGTAGGTCTTGCGGTATCAAAATTGGAAGCAATAGCACCGGCAGTCATCGATTGTGTCGCGACCAGCATCAGGATTGATCTTCGTGTCGGATCGGCTATGGCCTGAAATACATCTCGTCTTAAATTCATTATGTAGCTATTTGACTACAAATTTATATGAAGTTATTTAACTACGCAAGTTTTATTTTAAAAATTTTTGATTTAAAATATTCGGATATGGTTTTAATTTTAAAATATATAAGATTATCGGTGAAATAAAATTGTACAGCGGATTTTCAGCGATTAGGAATTATGAGGTTTGTATATAATAGGAACGGGCTTTAGCCCGTTTTCAAAAGATTAAAACGAATTCGGCTTTAGCCGAAACCTGAAATTATAAGTTTTGTTTAAAGTCAGCCGTAATATTTCAAACTGAAAAATTAAATATTCAAACAATTTTAAAAAATAAAATTTTAAAAGATTCTCAACAGTTAAAAATTTAAAATATAAAAAAAGTATGATTATAAGAGATTATAAAAGATTATTATAAAAAGGAAATTATATAATCGATTCTCAGCAATTTGAAAACACAGAAATGGGTCATATTTTAAACCTCTCTTATATCGGATAAATAAAGATCCTATAATTTATATTATGTTAAATTGAATATGTTTCCGGTTTGTTATATTGCTTGTAATTCGTGTATTTATCTTGTATCAAATTAAGTTGATAAATTATGGCTATAAATTAAATCCGGACAAAACGAATATCTAAGTTGAAACTTCCATTTATTACAATATTTTCATTAGAGTTTAAATTCAAAAAAAAATTCTACACTATAATCTTGTGTAGAATTTCAACCAAATGAACATCTAAAAAGTAAGAAATCTGTTTCTATGGAATTTATTCGTTCTCAGCTTAAATAATATTTTAAGTGAAAATGTCATGCAGAATGAATCCAGAAATTTGAATTAATAAAAAAAGGGAGCCGACAAAAGAACTATCAATTTTGTCAAACTCCCAGAAAAAGGATGATACTTTGCCTAATTTATTGGTAAATTACTTCCTTTGTTCAATTGCAGATGTACATAACTTATCAGTCAATTTTAATTTCTTTTACCTCTCCTTTTTGCGGGTTTGCTTTCGTCAGACTGATGTTTAGCAATCCATCCTGATACGTAGCTTTGATCTGATCCTCAGAAATATTATCTGGCAAACGGAAACTTCGTGAAAATGAAGATGTGGAGAATTCTTTTCTTAAATAATTTTCTTTTTCTTCGGTATGTTCACTGCTTTTTTTCGCACTTATTGTAAGCAATCCGTTTTCATTGGCTACTTTAAAATCTTCTTTTTTAAAGCCCGGAGCAGAAACTTTTAATTCGTAGGCTTTATCTTTGTCAATAATATTAACAGTCGGATACATACTTTTTGAAAAAAGTGGCTGGCTCAGGAATCCATCAGTATTCCAGAAATCTTCTACGATTGATTTTAGTGACGGAAATGTGTTGATTTTTTCTAAGGTTTTCATAATAAAATTATTTTAGATTAGTTGTCCAAAATTAGGACGACAATAACTTTTGAACGATGACAATAATTACAATTTGAAATGATCTTCATCACCCTTCCCTTTCCTGTCTCCCATCCTATTTGTTTTCGATTAAAAACAAAAATTAAATCCCTTTTTTTGAGAATTGGAAAAAATGAGGCTAGCTCAATCTGGTTATTATAAGCTTTCTGTAGATTAATTTTATTTAGCTGACTAGCATCACATTTCGGTGTGATGATCATCATTTTTTTCTTTATGTGGTTTGATGAACTTTGGTGTGCTTAATTATTGATAATTAAATATTTATTAAAAGTATACTGCCATGATCAAGGTAAAAAAAGAAGGTGTCATCCTGGAAAAAACCAACCACGGATTTGAAAGTTCAGGAGTTTCAAACCCGGCGATTTTGAGTGAAAATGGTACGGTTCATATGTTTTACAGGGCGGTGAGTAAAGATAACTACTCTAGCATCGGCCATTGCAGATTAAAAAAGCAAGTAACCGTTGAAGACCGAAAGGAAATTCCAATTCTTTTTCCACAATACGAATATGAAAAGAAAGGCATAGAAGATCCCCGTATTGTAAAAATTGAAGATACATATTATCTTACCTACACTGCTTACGATGGCATAAATGCATTAGGCGCATTGGCGACATCGAAAGATCTGGTGACCTGGGAAAAGCGAGGGCTTATTGTGCCGCAATATTCTTACGAAGAGTTTAGATATTTAGCAGAATCTCAAGGAGAATTAAATGAAAAATATTTCCGGTTCAACGGGAAATATATTGTCCCAAAAAAGTTTGGAAAAAAAGTGCTCCTTTGGGACAAGAATGTGATACTTTTTCCGAGACGTATTAATGGAAAGTTTTATTTCTTACATCGGATAAAGCCGGATATCCAGATTGTTTTTGTAGAAGATCTGAGTGAGCTTACCCATAATTTTTGGGATAATTTTTTCCTTATGTTTAGTGATCATCTTCTGATTTCTCCAAAATATGATCATGAAGTAAGCTATCTGGGCGGAGGCTGCCCTCCTGTAGAAACCACAGAAGGCTGGCTGCTGATTTATCATGGAGTTCATGATACCGTAGATGGCTATGTATACTGTGTTTGTGCCGCATTATTAGATCTGGAAGATCCTACACATGAGATAGCCCGTTTACCCTATCCTCTTTTCAAACCGGAATATGATTATGAACGGTGCGGATTAACGAATAATATCTGTTTTCCCAGCGGTGCTCTGGTTTGTGAAGATACGCTTTATATATACTATGGTGCTGCTGATGAACGCGTTGCCTGTGCTTCAGTTTGTCTTTCTGAATTGTTAAAAGAACTAATTACTTATAAAAACTTGCCAAATGAAAAATAGATTAAATATGAAAAAAAGATTACGAGACGCATCCTTTGCGAATGCCGTGCTAAAAAAGAAAGTGCCACAGTGGTTGATGATTACCACATTTCCTCCCAGAGAATGCGGCATTGCAACGTATACACAGGATTTAATCAAAGCCATCAATGATAAATTCACAGAATCTTTTGATATCAAAATATGTGCATTGGAAAACGAAGCACATGAATATAACGGAGATGTCAATTATATCCTAGAAACAGCCAATCCTGAATCATATCGTGAACTGACCGAAAATATCAATTTGTCTGATCAAATCGAATTGGTAATCCTGCAGCATGAGTTTGGTTTATTCAGAAATAATGAAAAAGAATTATTACAATTTTTAAACTCTGTAAACAAAGCTTTGGCTGTGGTATTTCACACCGTTTTACCAAAACCGGAGAAAGAAATAAAACAGTATATCCAAACTATTGCGGCACTTGCAGATAAATTAATAGTAATGACTAATTCTGCCAGGGAAATACTAGAAAACGATTATGAGATTGCAAAAGATAAAATTACAGTCATTTCGCACGGCACCCACCTGGTAGAACATATCAATAAAAATACTTTAAAGAAAAAATACGGTTACCAGAACCGAAAAATACTTTCAACATTTGGTCTTCTGAGTTCCGGGAAAAGTATTGAAACAACACTTCATGCATTACCCTCGATAGTTGAGCAACATCCTGATGTTTTGTTTCTTATTATCGGAAAAACACATCCCTGCGTAGTCCAGCACGAAGGTGAAAAATACAGACAGAGTCTGGAGTTGCTGGTGGATAACTTGCAATTAAATTCAAACGTTGCCTTTGTCAACGAATATTTACCGCTTGAAGCATTATTAGAGTATTTACAGCTTACGGATGTTTACCTGTTTACTTCAAAAGATCCCAATCAGGCTGTGAGCGGTACTTTTTCCTATGCAATAAGCTGCGGATGCCCTATCATCTCCACTCCTATTCCGCACGCCCTCGAAGTGCTGCAAAACGGAACCGGAATTATTATAGACTTTGAAAATCCTTTACAGCTTTCCCAACAGGTAAATAAATTATTAAATGATGAAGAGTTGAGAAATAATATTTCCTTAAACGGCTTACACCAAATGGCTCCTACTGCTTGGGAAAATTCGGCAATTGCTCATGTACAGCAGTTTAGAAAAATTTTAGATTTTAATGTAAAGCTGCAGTATAAAATACCGGAAATCAATCTGAATCATATCAAAAAAATGACGACCAGCTTCGGAATCATTCAGTTTTCGGTTATAAATCATCCGGATAAAGATTCGGGATACACTGTAGATGACAATGCCAGAGCGTTAATAGCTATGTGTCAACATTATAAAATCTTCGGAACAGCAAGTGACCTAAAGTATATCACGATTTATTTTAATTTTATTTCCTATAGTTTTCAGGAAGGATGCTTTTTAAATTATATTAATTTCCAAAAGGAGTTTACAGCACAAAATAGCGATTGCAATCTGGAAGACTCTTTTGGAAGGGCTATATGGGCTTTGGGATATTTGCTTTCTCTTCAAGACATGATCCCGGAAGACTTGATCAGGAAGGCACAGGTGTTATTTAACAAAGCTGTTTTGCAGGCTTCCGACATTCATTCTACACGAGCTATGGCATTCATTATCAAAGGACTTTATTATGCTGGCCTGAAAAATAATTCTTTACAGAACAGGCTTGCCATTGAAGAATTGGCAGACCGCCTTGTGCAGATGTACAGACACGAAACCGATGACACGTGGCAATGGTACGAAAGTTACTTAACTTATGCTAACAGTGTAATACCGGAGGCTATGCTAATGGCCTGGCTTACGATCAGGAAATCAGTATACCGATCAATTGCAACAGCTTCGTTTGATTTTCTGATATCAAAAATATTTTCCCAGGACGCGATCAAAGTAATTTCTAATAAGGGCTGGATGCATAATAACAGGGAAATTGATGCAGCTCATAAAGGCGGGGAACAGCCTATTGATGTAGCTTATACTATTATAGCATTAAATGAATTTTATACTGTATTCAAAATTGAAAATTACAAGCAGAAAATGTTTGTTGCGTTTGAATGGTTTTTAGGCAATAACCATTTAAACCAAATCGTATACAATCCTTGTACCGGCGGATGTTATGATGGTGTTGAAGATACTTACATCAACTTAAACCAGGGTGCAGAATCTACCATCAGTTATTTAATGGCCCGGCTGGTTATGGAAAAATATGCTGTACCGGTAAAAAGCTATGCAGCAAAACGCAATAAGACAGAAAGAGCTTTTCATTAAAACATAATCTTAACCTTTAAACATTTATTAACCTCAAAAAATTTATTAAAATGAAAACAAATGCAGAACTACAAAGAGATGTTCAGAAAGCACTTCAATGGGAACCATTGTTGCATTCAGCAGAGATAGGTGTGACTGCCAAAGATGGTATTGTTTCCTTAACGGGTGTGGTAGACAGCTACGCAAAAAAGATGGAAGCAGAAAATGCCGCCAAAAGAGTATCCGGACTGAAGGCTTTGGTAGAAAATATCGAAGTGAAATTCCCAAACTCACTGTATAAAACCGATGCCGAAGTGGCAAAAGAAGTTCTTAATGCTTTGAAAGCAAATTATTCTATTCCGGATGACAATATCAAAGTAAAAGTTGAAGACGGCAAGGTTACCTTAGAAGGCGAGCTTCCTTGGAATTATCAGAAAGAAGAAGCAGGACAAGCCATAAAATACCTTATCGGTGTAAAAGGTGTGATCAATAACATTAAAATTAAATCTGAAGTAGATGATGAAATTCAGAAAAAAGATATTGAAGATGCCCTCAGAAGAAGTACCATTGACGATAGTGAAATTAAAGTATCCGTATCAGGAACGACGGTAACGTTAACAGGAACCGCCAATTCATGGTATCAAAAAGAAGAAGCGGGACGTATCGCCTGGAAAACTCCGGGAATTTGGAATGTGAGAAACGAATTGGAAATCGATTACGAATATTTCTTATAATTAAATTTTATCATTAAGTTAATTAAATGACCTGTGGAGCTTTTCGCAGGTCATTAAAAAATACCACTTATTTAAAATCATTCTTAATGAAACATTTCATAATTTTGATGTAGTGAAAAAGTTGATTTCCATACTGTTGTTGTCTTTATATTTGGTTTCTACAACCGAATTGTATCAGTTGTTAAAAATTCCGACACTGATAGAACATTATTGGGAACACAAAGCCTTAAACCCGGAAATGACACTCACTGCATTTCTGAAAACACACTACGATCACCCGGTAAAAGACAAAGATTACAGTAAAGATCAAAAATTGCCTTTTATTATTCATTCGGCACCTCTTGCACTAGTTTTTACGATGAGTCAGGGGTTTCATTTTGAAGCCGGAAATGAACAGTTTAGGCAAATAAAGTCTCACAAAATCCCATCTTATGACGAAGATTTTTGTTACAGAGGTTTTCTAAATTCTGTCTGGGAACCGCCGAGACATACATTTTCATAGTAAATTTCATCTTATTTGATTACCGTAATCAAACAACTTTTCCTATACTGAACTTATTTTCAGTGTATGGATATTTATAAAAATTAATTTAAATCATTATAAATTTTTAGATAATGAAAACAATACTTTCAGCCATATTGATGGTTGTGTTTTCTATTGGTATTCAGGCGCAGAGCCGTTTAGAAAATGCCAAAAAGCAGGCAGCAGAAAACAATGAGCTTATTTTGCTCAATTTTTCCGGGTCAGACTGGTGCATTCCGTGCATCAAGCTTCATAAAAATATCATTGAAACAGAAGATTTCAAAAAGCTGGAAACGGAAAACGTGATCGTTTACATCAATGCAGATTTTCCCAGAAATAAAAAGAATCAGCTTTCTCCTGATCTGAAAAAAGAAAATGCATCTCTTGCCGATCAGTACAACCCGAAAGGGCTATTTCCCTACACGCTCCTCCTGAGTCCGGAGGGGAAAATCCTGAAAAGCTGGGAAGGGCTTCCTTCTGAAAATGTACTGGCTTTCAGCAAAGAAATCAGGGATATAAAAGATCATCAAAAACAATAAAAAAATGTTGAGAGAATTCAAAAGACCTCAGAAACTGATGGGGAACGCTTTTGAAATTACCGTCGTAAGTGATGATGAAAAAGCCGCGAATCAGCACATTGATGATGCCATTCAGGAAATCCGGAGAATCGAAAAATTGCTGACGACTTTTAATGAAGAAAGTCAGACCTGCCTTATTAATCAGAATGCAGGAATTCAGCCTGTAAAAGTAGATCGGGAGGTATTTGACCTGATAGACCGGAGCATCAGAATCAGCAGTATTACAGACGGATATTTCGATATTTCCTATGGCGGAATCGACAAAAGTTTCTGGAATTTCGATCGCGAAATGAAGCATCTCCCCGATCCCGCGCTGGTAAAAGAACACTTAAAATTGGTCAATTACAAAAATATTCTCCTCGATCGCGAAAATCAGACCGTTTTCCTCAAAGAAAAAGGTATGAGAATCGGTTTTGGAGGCATCGGGAAAGGCTATGCCGCCGAAATGGCCAAAAGGCTGCTTCAGGAAAAAGGAGTAAGTTCCGGCATTGTAAATGCTTCCGGAGACCTTACCACCTGGGGAAATCAGGCGAACGGAAAACCCTGGACCATCGGAATTGCCGATCCCGACAATGCAAAACTGCCATTTTCTTATATGAATATCACGGATATGGCTGTGGCAACTTCAGGAAACTACGAAAAGTTTGTCATCATCGATGGCAAAAAATATTCGCATACCATCAACCCGAAAACAGGAATGCCCGTTTCAGGAATAAAAAGTGTCACCATTTTTTGCCCGAACGCCGAAATTGCCGATGCTATGGCAACTCCCGTGGGTATCATGGGAACCGACGCTGCATTGCATCTCATCAATCAGATCAATCATCTGGAATGCATCATTATCGATGATCAGGACAACATTTATTCATCTCAAAACATCAATTTAAAATGAAAAATTCAACAAAAAATAATAGCGTTATTCAATATGTATTTGGGCAGCTTTATCCGTCTTCCACTCCCGCTTTTTTGCTCGTTCCTCGCAAAAAGAGCTCCGTTCAAGCCGGGCTGCAACGTAGCGCCACATCAGGAATATTTAGTATTAAAACAATGGCGGTTGTATCTGCAATCATGATCATTCCGTTTTTACATTCCTGTACCGTGGTAAAAGAATACGAAAAAAATAAATTAAACGATGCCGAAATGGTACTCGGAAACAGAACCATCGAAAAAACCGAACTGAGCTTTCAGTCATACAGAGAAGGATCTTCAGGAGCCAATGCCGGAAAAGTTGGCGGCGGATGCGGATGTAATTAAAAATTAATTGATTAGAAAAAAATGAAAAAAATCATCATAAGTATCCTTGCCCTTTTCGGATTTCTCAACGCAGAAGCGCAGGAAAATACAAATAACGAACAGCCTAAAAAGCTTAGCCTAGATGAAGCCAATCTGGTATCAAGCTATTACCGTCAGGACGGAAACAATTCTGCCGTTACAGGAGGAATCGGGTCTGAGAAGCTTACAGACATTTCCAACACCATCGATGTAACCATGGTGAAATACGATAAAAAGGAACGAAAAAACAAATTCAATTTCAGTGTAGGAATAGATCATTATACATCAGCATCTTCGGATATGATCGATCTTAAAGCCAATTCATCAGCCTCTCACGCAGACAACAGAATTTATCCCGCACTAAGCTGGAGCCGCGAAAATGAAAGCAAAGGAACCACCCTGATGGCGGGCGTTTCGTTTTCTACAGAATACGATTACCAGTCTTACGGTGCCAATATCGGTTTTGCCCAAAAAACAGCCAACAGGATGGGAGAATTTACGGCCAAATTTCAAGCTTATATCGACCAGGTAAAGCTAATTGCACCTATCGAACTGCGTCAAGGAGGAGTCACAGATGGCGAACACGAAAGCTACGGAACAAGCGGAAGAAATACATTTGCCCTTTCATTATCATACACTCAGATCATTAATCAGAATTTTCAGGTGGAGTTTCTGGCAGACGGAGTTCAGCAAACCGGCTATTTAAGCCTGCCTTTCCACAGGGTTTATTTTGCGGATAATTCTGTGCATCAGGAAACGTTGCCGGATAGAAGATTTAAACTTCCTTTGGGAGCCAGAGCCAATTATTTTCTGGGTGATAGAGTGATTCTGAGAGCATATTACCGGTATTACACCGATGATTGGGGACTGAAATCAAATACCTTCAGCCTGGAAACTCCTGTGAAGATCTCACCTTTTATTTCGGTAAGTCCGTTTTACAGGTATTATTCGCAGACTTCAGCCAAATATTTTGCTCCATATCAGCAACATACAGCGTTTGATGACTATTACACCAGTAATTATGACCTTTCTAAATTTGACAGCCATTTTTACGGAGCCGGAATCCGTTTCAGTCCGAAGAACGGTTTGTTTGGCATAGAACGTCTCAATATGCTGGAAATCCGATACGGACATTATACAAAATCTGTGGGAATGAAATCTGATATTATTTCATTAAATTTAAGATTTAAATAAATTGTATGAAATTATTAACCATGATTTTAACTGCTTTAATCTGTTCAAATGTTTTTTATGGACAGATTAAGGCAGATTCTTCAGTTTCCGAAGATCACATTTCTGAATACAAGGATAATATTTACAAACCCAATTATAAAAAACTGATCGTACCGACCGTTTTTATTGGATATGGCGTCATAAGTTTAACCTCAGACGCACTGAAAGACCTCAACAGATCCACAAAATATGAGATCGGAGAACATCAGCCAAAAAAGATTAAACTGGACAATTATACCCAATATTTACCTGCAGCAATGGTGTATGGCTATAATCTCACGGGAATAAAAGGAAAGCACAATTTTAAAGAAAGAACAATCATTTATGGGACTTCCCAATTGATTTCCGCGGCGTTTGTACTGCCTTTGAAGCACATTATAAAAGAAGAGCGACCTGATGGATCGAATTCTCTGTCATTTCCTTCGGGCCATACTGCTACAGCTTTTTCATCCGCACATTTTCTTTTCAGGGAATATCAGGATGAAAACTTCTGGATGGCAATTTCAGGATATCCTGTCGCTGTTTTTACGGGCGTCTACAGAACATTGAATGATAAACACTGGGTGGGAGATGTAGTTGCCGGAGCCGGATTCGGAATTCTGAGCACAGAGCTGGCATATTGGCTGTTTCCCATTATTAATAGGATGTTTAATAAAAAAGATGCTAAAAGTTTTGCCCTCATATATCCTGTTGCGGAACCTAAAAACTTTGGAGCTGGGTTTGTTTTAAATTTTTAATAATTTAATAAAAACTGTAATTATGTATCATCAATTAGAAAAACATTACGTAAACCGGGTTGGCTGGCTTCGTGCCGCTGTTTTGGGAGCTAATGACGGATTGCTTTCCACAACCAGTATTGTGATCGGTGTGGCAGCAGCTAATACTGAGCGAAATACCATTATTCTGGCTGCTTTGGCCGGAATGATAGCCGGTGCAATGTCTATGGCTGCCGGAGAATATGTTTCCGTAAGTTCCCAGGAAGATACCGAAAAAGCTGATCTTTTAAGAGAAAAAAGAGAGCTCGAGGAAATACCGGAAATCGAACTGAAAGAACTTGCTAAAATTTATGAAAAAAGAGGCGTAAGCAAAGAAACGGCATTGCAAGTTGCTACCGAGCTTACGGAGCATGATGCTTTGGGGGCGCATGCTCACGACGAATTAGGAATCAATGAGATCACTCAGGCAAAACCTTTTTTGGCTGCCATTGCCTCATTTGGTTCGTTTGCTCTCGGTGCTTTGCTTCCTTTTGCGGTTTCTTTGCTGGCTCCGATTAAGCAGATGGTATACTTTCAATACGGATTTTCTATTATTTTCTTAATGATTCTTGGCGCAATTTCAGCAAGAACGGGAGGTTCCAAAACCGGAATTGCAGTGCTGAGAATTTGTTTCTGGGGAACAGTAGCTATGGGAATAACCGCTTTGATAGGACATTTTTTTGGTGTCACGGTTGCTTAATTTTAGTTTTTATTAATTATTTAAAAGCTTTTCCAATTCATCTATAAATCCTGCCTGTGCGGGATTTATTCTTTTTTTGGCTTCCTCCGAACTGAACCATTCCCACGCGTCTACTTCCGGGATTTCAAGCATCTTCCCTGCTTTGGGTGGCCATTCTATCATGATGGTGTTGCTTTGGAGATCAGACATTTCTATTTCTCCTTCCACAGCCCAGGCATAGATTTTTTTTCCGCTTTTTTGTTTTACAGGCGATAATTCTATGAATTTTCCCTCGATTGTTTTTCCTGTTTCTTCTTTAAACTCAGTTAAGGCTCTTTCCAAGAGGTTTTCATCGGGCAAAGCTTCTCCTTTGGGGATCGACCAGGCGCCTTCATCCTTATTTTTCCAGAAAGGACCGCCGGGATGAACCAGAAAATAGAGATTATCATTCTTTTCTTTTTTAAATACTAAAATGCCCGCGCTTATTTTCATTAGCTTTAATTTAGCTCTAACTAAAATAAAGTAATTTCCTCATCTTTCCTCATAATTTTCACAGGGATTTGTAATTCTGACTGAATTTTCACCCGTAATGCTTCCAACGGAGATGGTTCGCCATGTACAAGCATGATCTGTTTGGGCGGATTTTGATATTTTTTGATCCAATCTATAAGTTCCGATTGGTCTGCGTGGGCAGATAATCCTGTGATTTCAACGATATTGGCTTTTACGCGGTAATATTTACCATGCATTTTAAGCTCATACGACTTATTGAGTAACGCTCTTCCACGCGTACCTTCTGCCTGAAAACCTACGATGAAAACCGTGTTTTTGCTGTTTCCTATATCATGTTTAAGATATTCGAGCACTCTCCCACCGGTGATCATTCCGCTGCCTGCAATGATGATCTTGCTTTGTTTATCATGCACTATTACTTCTGTTTGTTCATAATCCCGGTTGATGGTGATGGTGTCGAGAATCTCAATCCATTTTTGTTGGTCTATATTGGTGTAATCTGCATATTCAAGCACGATATCTGTCGCCGCTGCGGCCATCGGACTATCGAGTATGATCGGAAGATTTTTAGGTATTCTGTTTTGTTCTTTCAGCTGATAAAGGATATAGATGATTTCCTGTGCCCTTCCTACCGCAAAGCTTGGAATGATGATATTTCCTTTGTTTTTTACAGTTAAATTAATCCAGTGTTCCAGCTCATCGTAAAGGTTGGCGCTATCATGAAGCCTGTCTCCGTAAGTGGATTCCATGACCAGAAAATCGGCCTGGGTGAAAAAATCCGGGGCAGGTAAAACAAAGCTGTGATTTCTCCCGATATCTCCTGAAAAAATAATTATTTTATCATAACAGGTAACCTCAACGGAACAGGCTCCTAAGATATGTCCGCATTGTTTAAATCTGATATGAATATGATTGCTTAATTTAATTTCCCTGTTTTCTGCAACGGTAAAAAACTGTCTGAAAGATTTTTCCGCATCATTGATGGTGTATAACGGTTTTGCAGGATGATGCTTTGAGTAATGGTGTCTATTGGCCTTTTCGGCATCTTCTTCCTGTAATTTGGCGCTGTCTAATAAGATAAGTTTGGTTAATTCCCGGGTGGGCTCGGTCATGTAGATTTTACCTTTAAAACCATTTTTTACTATAAGGGGAATATAGCCGCAATGATCCAGATGAGCATGGGTAAGGATAATGGCATCTATCTCTGAAACGTCTGTATTTAAGTTTTCCCAATTCTGTTCCCGTAAAAATTTTGTTCCCTGAAACAATCCGCAATCAATGAGTACGGTAAGTTTTGGTGTTTTTAAAAGATGTTTGGATCCGGTTACGGTTTCTGCACCGCCCAATGATTTTAAACTAATAGATTCCATAATGAAAGTGTTTAGATTATGAATTCAAAGTTAAAATTGAAATAATTTTCAAGCGATGATCTTCATTTCCTTTCAGAATGATCCTTATCACTTTTTTCCCATTCATCAAGGATGTCAATAATTTGAAAAGCCTTTGGTTTTTGATCAGAATTTTTAATTTGAATAAATGTAAACCCCTTGTTTTTAATTAATGAAGTTTCGGCTGGAGACAGTTCATCAGAATCAAATAGTAAATATTTTATATTGAGGGAGCTTAATAGTTCAATGATTTCGGGTGAAATATGGTCTGTAAGGATCACAACGTCTTTCGAATCAGCGAAATAAACAGTCGTTTCATCCAAAGGCGATGTGATAATCGTAATTTTATGTTTTTTACGATTAGCCAGGGCGAGAAGCTTTTTATCTTCCTGATTGATATTGTAAATAATTACTTTCATACCTTCTGTTCATCGATCAAATGTACTGAACAAAACAGAGGCAGCGAATGTGTAAGATCACGATAAAAAATGATAGAAATTAGTTTTTTAATTTTTGAAGGCGGGTCATATCAAGAATGATTATTTTACTCGCATTTCTGTCTATTAATCCCTCTTCTTTAAAATCGCTCAGAATTCTGCTTACTGTTTCAATAGCCATTCCGGCCATCGAAGCAAGATTTTCTCTGGAGATCTCAAAACCTTGATTATCGGGATGTTTCGTATGTAATTTAATGAGTACTTCTGCCATACGTTTTCTTACGGAAAAATAGGCAAGCTGCAGGAGCTGTTCTTCATGATTGACGATATTTTGGGCGAGAATTTTAATGAATTTATTAGCCACATCAGGATATTTATACAACAGCTGGTCGATGACTTCTCTCGGTACGGAGCATAAGGTGGCATCTTCCAATACTTCAGCCGTTTCCTTGTATTCCCTACCGGTAAATAAAGAAGTGATCCCGAAATAATCTTCCGCCTGGAAAACCCCTGTCATCAGCTCTTTTCCTTCGTCCGTCATTTTGGTGGTTTTTACCGAACCCGATAGTATCAGATAGATTGCATTGGCCGTATCTCCTTCATAATAAATGACCTGCTTTTTTTTCATTAATTTAATTTTCCTTTCATCAAATGATTTTTTCAGTTCATCAAGCCCGTGGGAATCTTGGAACAAATTAGTCATTTGAGTGAGGTTTTCGCTATAAATTTTTGTCTGGCGTTCCTTTTTTTTCAGTCTGCTTTCTATGGCATTTAAAAGTTCTATATCATCGAAAGGTTTGGTAAGATAATCATCAGCACCCATTTCAATGCCTTTTCTTATCTCGGCTCTGTCGGTTTTTGCTGTAATGAAAATAAAGGGAATTAATGCTGTGTCGTCCCGTTTGCTCAGAAGGTGCAAAACGCCGTACCCATCGAGTTCGGGCATCATGATATCACATAATATAATATCCGGAATATGTTTGATGGCAAGTTCTATTCCCTGTTTCCCATTCAATGCCTGAAATACCTCATAATTGGCAAGTCCGAGAATTTCTGCGGTGCTTTCACGGATGTCGTCATTATCTTCAATGATCAGGATGCGTATTTTTTCCATCTGAGTTTTTTAAAATTTTTTGTTAAATAATAAAGTAAAAGTAGTACCGACGTTGGATTTGCTTTCAAAACTTACTTTCCCGTCCATTAAGTTTACATATCGAAGTACGATATTAAGACCGAGTCCCGTTCCCGGAATATTTCCGGTATTGTGGGCTCTGAAAAAAGGCTGGAAAAGTGCAGCATGGTCCTGTTCGGGAATTCCTATTCCGTTGTCTTTTACTGTAAACAGGTAATATTTTTCATTTATTTCTGTGGAAAATTCGATCAGGGTGTTTTCTCCGGAATATTTTATGGCATTGCTTATCAGGTTCATCAGGCAGTTTCTCAATAAGTTCTGATCGAGATTTATTTCAGATTCGGAGCCGGTGTGCTGATAAATGATGATCTGATCATCTTTGGTAATAAGCTGCAGTTCTTCAGTCAGTTCTTCGGAAAATTTTATCACATCAAATACTCCGAAATTAGGAGCTATAATTCCGGCTTCAAGTTTTTCTAAAGAAAGGAAATCGTTGAGAATGCCATTTAAACTCGCAATAGCATTTTTAATTTTTTGGAGATGTTTAAGAATCTGCGTATTGTCTGAGATCTGAAGATACTTTTCGATGAGTACCACCGAAAGCTGCATAGAGCTGAGGGGCGTACGGAACTCATGTGACGCCATGGAGACGAAACGGCTTTTCATCTTGTTGAGGTGTTTCTCTTTTTCCAGCGAGATATTGGCTTCTTCTTTTGCTTCTTCCAACTCATAAAGCATTTGTTTGAGGGATCTTGTACGATGTTCTACAAGTTCTTCCAGTTCGCTCGCGTATTTTTTTAAAAATTCTTCTGCTTCTTTTTCTTTGGAAAGGTCGTGGATAAATCCAGTGTATATTATTCTGTCCTCATATTGTACTTCACTTACAGCCAGCCTGAAAGGGAACTGAGATCCATCCTTCTTCAGTCCTCTTACTTCTCTCCCCTTTCCTATTATTTTTTTTTCACCCGTATCCTGATAACGGTGCAGATAGCCATCATGTCGGCTTTTGTCCGGTTCCGGCATCAGCACGGAAATGTTTTTTCCGATCAGTTCCTCTTCTTTGTACCCGAATATTTTTAGAGCAGACGGATTCAGGCTTTCTATTTTGCCTTTGCTATCTATAGTAATAATACCGTCAATAGCTGTTTCTATGATGGCACGTAACAGTTTAGCACTTTCCATACTTAAATTAATAACCCAAATTAAAGGTAAGAATTTTAAAGGATTAATGATAAAAAATGTTACATAAACTTATAGTAAGCTATCAACGGCATTAAAAAACCACAAAATCAAAAATATATGTGTCCTCCTTCCGGAAGGATGAGTAAAGGAATTTCCATATGAGCGGCCTGCTTTTCGGCATGGCTGCGGGTTGTTATCCTGCTGAAAAAGCCCTGGTGATGATGTCCCAGAGCCATCATATCAATATCTTTATCTTTCAGGATATCTAAACCGTAATCTATATTTTCGCTGTAGATACAGTTGTAGCAGATTTTCCCGTCGAGATCTTTTAAGAATAATTCTTTTTTATGCTCATATTCTTTGTCCTGCAGCACTTCATTGGTACTTTGGATGATATGCGTAATCAAAACTTCTGCATCGAAGTATCTTGCTAATTTCAATAGAGATTGAGCTGTTTTTATATCTTTTTTATCCAGATCGGTGGCAAAAGCAATTTTTTCAGGTTTCTTATATTCAAATCCGTCCGGGATGATGAGCAAGGGATGTTTGGTGAATTCAATCATTTTCAACGTATTGCTACCGAAAATAAAACGGGTAAACATTCCGGCGCCCTGCATTCCCATTACGATCATTAAAGTCTGGTTTTTTTCTGCAGTGTTGTTAATGATATTAATGGCGTCTCCTGCCTCACACGTATAAGATATCGCGGGATGAAAAGGGAAAGCTTCATCTCCCCACAGTGTTTTTTCTTTTTTCTCTAATTTTTTTACGAGTTTTTTTAATCCTTCACTGTTTTCTTCCTGTAATGCAGGATATTCGTACAAAGCCCATGCAGTCTGCCCAAGCATAGGGTTTTCAAAAGGAAGGCTAAAGGCATGGCAGAGTTCTATATTGGCTTTTAAAGCATTAGCCACATGAAGGGCATAATAAGCAGCATTCTTTGCCGGCTTCGAATAATCGGTGGGTACTAAAATCGATCTCATTGTATTATTGTTTATTAAGATTAAATTTATTTTCCAGATCTGCATCAAGATGGTAGATGTCATTGTAGAACACAGGTTTACCGTCTTTTATCATGCAGGTGAGATAGGCAATATTTATGGGTACAGGTTGTTTTAAAACAAAGTCTTTATGATCATATTTCTGCATGGCAGTTTGCAATGCGGGAATTTTATCTTCTGCTCCATCATTTTTCAAAAGTAATGAAGCCAGCTCCTGAGCTTTTTCTACGCGGATACAACCGTGACTCAAGGCTCTTTCTGTTTTATTAAACAATTGTTTCTGAGAGGTATCGTGGAGATAAACCCCATACGAATTTGGAAAACGGAAAACAACGGAACCAAGGGCATTATCACAGCCGGAAGACTGTCTTACACTGTATTTGTAAGGATTTCTTCTGATTTCTCTCAGCTTAGACGGAGTGATGGTCACCATACCGCCGAATTGGTTGTACACCGCATAGTGGTGATTTTCGAGATATTTGCTGTCGCTTATGATTTTTGGAAGCATTTCTTTTACGAATATACTTTGGGGAACTTTCCAGTCGGGTGCGGTGGTGAAATAATTAATATCACTTACCAAAACCGGACTTTTGGTGGAGGGTTTTCCTACAATCACCTTAGACTCGAATTTTTTGTTCTTACTATAAAATTCCAACGTATAAGAAGGAATATTGACCAAAATATAAGATTCATTTTCCGTGTTCAACCAGCGAAGGCGTTCCATATTGATGAGAATCTTTTTTATTTCTTCTGTATGGTTTTCAGGATTGTTGGCATAAAGCTTATTCAAATAATTTTGAAAATCGGTATAAGCCTGTATTTTAGGGCGGGCCTGAAGGATTGCTTTAATAAAATCATTTTGTCCCCGTGCGTAAGATAATGCTTCAACAGAATAAAATCCATTAATGAAACCTTTATCAAACTGTGACGCGGTGTAAAAAGGATTGTATTTTCCGAAATGCAGATTATTAATAAGGCTGATGAGCGCATCTGTAATCAGAATATCCTGCATGGCTTTATCTTTGGGAGAAATATTTTCCGGCGGATGTTTTAATACTCCAAGATTTTCAAATGATAAATTTTGCAAATGGTAGTCTGAAGAAGACAATCCTAGTTGATAGGCACAATCGAGCAAAAGCATGGCTGTCCATGTTTGTTCTGCTCTGGAAGGCATTATCCAGGCATAATCTGATTGATTTTGGCTATAAAACCTCACAACAGATTTTGGATAATGTAATTTTTCAAGGGTTACTTTATCGTTCAATAAAGAAGTGATTTCTGTGTTCGTTTTCAGATCCTGCCCTTTCAGCATAAGGATACAGAAAAAAATACTTATATAATTCAGTAAGGCTTTCATGACTCGTGATTTTAATGATGTAAAATTGTGAATAACCCTTCAGGTAGAGAATGACTGTTATCACTTAAAAAAATGATCTAATCATATTGTTTCCTGTAAAACCCTCAAAAAAGCCCTGATAATGCACGATCTGCGAAATAATTGTATTTTGTTTTGCTTAAAAAATAGTCGTTGCTATGCTTTTCATCGAAGAATGGAGAGCTTTTTTAAGCTGATCAACATCATATTTGATCGTGATGGCTGTCATCTTCTTTCAGGTGAAGTTTAATGAACTTTGAAGTCGGAATTTCTATCAATTTAGTTTAACAATTTAATACTTCAATGTCATGAAAAAGTTACAACATATCCTTTTGATCTTTTTATTGTTGTTGGTTACCTCTTGCGGTTCTACTCAGATTGTAAACAGCTGGCGCGATCCGGATAAACATATCCATCCGGGAGACTGGAAAAAAGTACTGGTGGTAGCCTTATTGAAAAATGAAACGAACCGCCGTAAAGCTGAAGATGAAATGGTAAAATATCTTCATGGAAAAGGTATTCCTTCTTATCAGTATCTGGATGGAAAAATTAATCAGTATGATGAAGAAGCATTAAGGAATACAATAAAAAAAGATGGTTTTGATGCTGCTATTACCGTACGTTTGATAGATGTGGATAAAGAGAAAGTATTTATTCCCGAACAGCATTATATGTATCCTTTGTACTATGATGATTTCAGCAAATATTATTTCAGAAACAGGTTGTTTTTTTATACGCCGGGCTATTACACGGTGACAAAGAAATTTATTATAGAAACGGTGATCTATTCTATTCAGGATGATAAAATAATATGGTCCGGAATTACGGAAACCTACGATCCTCATGGTGTAAAACGATTAACTGATGATATCGCCGAAACCATCCGCAAAAAAATGTTGAAAGAAGGATTTATTGAAGAAAAATAACGATAAAAATATCATATCATGAAAACAAATGCAGAATTACAAAAAGACGTTCAGGATGCCATCAAATGGGAACCCCTGCTACATTCAGAAGAAATAGGAGTTGCAGCAAAAGACGGTGTCGTTTCTCTTACCGGAACGGTAGACAGCTATGCCAAAAAAGTACAGGCAGAGAAAGCTGCTTCCAATGTTTCCGGAGTAAAGGTTCTGGTAGAAAATATTAAAGTGAAATTTCCCGATCCCAGATCAAAAACAGATAATGAAATTGCCCGCGAAATTGTAGCCGCATTCGAATCCAACACCGTAATTCCCGAAGAAAAAATACATGTGAAAGTTGAGGATGGATGGGTAGATCTTGATGGCGAGCTGGCCTGGGATTATTTAAGGGAAATTACCGAAAATTCAATACAGTTTCTTCCGGGTGTTAAAGGTATTTTCAACAATATTACGATCAAGTCTGATATTCAAAATACAATTGAAAAAAAAGATGTGGAAGAAGCCCTCCGCCGAAGCTCGATCGACAGTAAAGAGATTAATGTTTCGGTATCCGGAACAACAGTGACGCTTACAGGAGCAGTACACTCCTGGAGCCAGAAAAAAGAAGCCGAACGCATTGCCTGGAAAACACCAGGCATCGAACATGTAAACAACGAATTGGCAGTTGATTTTGAGTATGATTTTTAGCTCTCCTACTCTTTAAAAATAATTAACATCATGGAAACCTTTTTTAAAAAAAACTTTACTCTGGTAGGTAAGATTGCTTCATTTTCTGCCCGGTTTTTCAAAGAGATTTTTAGATCGGGTTTTGAATATAAAGAGTTTATAAGACAATGTTTTGTGGTTGGGTATCAGTCTTTGCCGCTAGTCACTATTACTGGTTTTATTATGGGACTTGTCCTTACGATACAATCTCGTCCCGCGATGTCCAGATTCGGAGCCGAATCGCTGATCCCAAGTATGGTTTCATTATCGCTGATAAGAGAAATCGCACCTGTGATCACCGCCTTGATCTGTGCCGGAAGAGTATCCTCCGGTATAGGAGCAGAACTAGGCTCCATGAAAGTAACCGAACAGATCGATGCGATGGAAGTTTCTGCCATTAATCCTTACCGGTATCTTGTGGTAACGAGAACGTTGGCAACAATGCTGATGATTCCTGTTTTGGCCATTTATGCAGATCTGATAGGAATTGCAGGCGGATTTGTCGGCGTAAATATTCATAATGACCACAATATCCAGTATTACTTCTCCCATGTATTTGAATCACTGGAATACGTAGATCTTCTACCGGCCACTGTGAAAACATTCTTTTTCGGATTTTTTATCGGAATTATCGGCTGTTATGAAGGATTCAATGCATCGGGAGGAACAAAAAGTGTAGGGAAAGCTGCCAATTCCGCCGTAGTTTCCGCCTCGCTCATCATATTTATAATTGATCTGATAGCAGTACAGCTTACCGATCTGTTTTTTGAATTGTAATGAAAACTATTGAACAAAATATTACTCCGGGATACCAGAATCCATTAGATAAATCATTCATAGAATTTAAGAATGTGTACAAAGCTTATGGTGATAATAAAGTTCTGAATGGCATTAGCTTTACCATTAAAAAAGGTGAAAATCTGGTTATACTCGGAAGATCCGGCTCTGGTAAATCCGTCGCAGTAAAGTGTCTGGTAGGACTTACTAAAGTGGATCAGGGTGAAATAATAATATCAGGGGAAGATATTACAAAACTGAATGAAGAAGGGCTAAACCGCATCAGGATGAAAATCGGGTTTCTTTTTCAGAACGGTGCTTTATACGATTCTATGACGGTAAGACAGAATTTAGCCTTTACCCTACAGCATAATAATAAAAGCCTGAACGAAAATGAAGTGGAAGCAGCCATCAAAGAGGCACTGCAGAATGTAGGACTGGAAGAAGCGATCGATAAAATGCCAGCAGAATTATCCGGTGGAATGCGCAAAAGAATAGGATTGGCCAGAGCATTGATCATTAAGCCACAAATCATCATCTATGACGAACCTACAGGAGGTTTGGATACGATCACAGCCCGCGAAATTATTGAACTGATACGCAGCATCAAGCTTAAATATAATGCAACCTCGATCATCATTACGCATGATCTTACCTGCGCAAAATATACGGGTGACAGAATCATCATCTTAAAAGACGGAGTGATAAAGGCAGAAGGAAGCTATAAAGATATTGAAAACAGTGAAGACGACTGGGTAAAATCATTTTTTGAACAGTAAACAAAATAAATCATGAAAAACGAGTCATCAAACCAATGGAAATTGGGCATTTTTGTTGCAACAGGCATTATTCTTTTTATAGTAGCCATTTATTTCATTGGTGTCAACAGAAATTTGTTTGGTTCTAATTTCGTTTTGCGTTCAGAATTCGAAAATGTAAGCGGACTAAAACAAGGAAGCAACGTACGCCTCTCCGGAATTAATGTAGGAACGGTAGGCAAAATAGATTTTATCTCAGACTCATTGGTTGTAGTGAAGCTGATCATCAAAAAGGATGTACAGAAATATATTAAAACCGATGCTGTCGCCAGCATAGCAACAGATGGTTTGGTAGGTGATAAAGTGCTTATTATTTCTCCGGGGAATAGCTCCGGAACGGTCGTGAAAGAAAATGACATCATTGCTTCTTATAAAGCTCCGGAAATAGAAGATGTTTTGTCCAGCATTAAAAAAAGTGCCGATAATACCAAGATAATTACGGATGAGCTCGTTACTTTCAGCCGGAAAATGAATAATAAAGATGGTCTTTTAATGAAAATACTTACGAATAAAGATTTTGCCTTACGTATAGACAGAACGCTGGAAAATCTGCAGATGAGTTCTGAAGATCTGGCCCGTTTCACCCCTGTTTTAAACAATAGAAACGGAACTATCGCCAAAATATTTACAGATAAAAAAATGGCAGATAATATCTCGAACAGTATTAATGATTTACAAAAAACTTCCGGAGAGCTGAGTGCTTTTGCCGCCAAAATCAATAATAAAAATAATGTGCTTTCCAAAATAGTGTCCGATGATTCTTTAGCTGTTTCACTGGAAAAAACACTTCTTCATCTTGAAAAAAGCTCCAATGACCTGAATGCTTTTACTTCAAAAATAAATAATGATGAAAATGTCGTATCCAAGCTTATCAACAACCCTGAGCTGGGAAGATCTGTAGATTCTACACTCATTAATATCGAAAAAGGTGTTGCCGAACTGAGAGAAATAGAAAAAGCAGCAAAGAATAATTTTTTATTAAGAGGTTATTTTAATAAAGAAAAAAGAAAAGCGAAAAAACTAAAACAATGATTGTTGAGTTAAGAATCATTGCAAGAATAATCTCATTATTTTAAAATGCCATGCCAACCTACTTTCAGATTCATAAAAAAGAAATTAGCCTGTTCAGCGGTCTTTTTCTGAGTTTATCGGGATTTATTATTAATCCTTTCAGTTTGTCGTATCAGGCAAATCAGGTGCTTTCTGTGGCTATTCTGATGATTATCTGGTGGGTTTTTGAGGCTGTTCCTATGGCGATTACGGCATTATTACCGATCATTTTATTTCCTGCTTTCGGCATCGTATCCCTTAAAAAAGTGGCTGAAAACTACGCCGATCCTATTGTTTTCCTTTTTATGGGAGGATTTTTCATTGCACTTGCCATCGAAAAATGGAACCTTCACAAAAGAATAGCGCTCGGTATCATCAGGCTTACGGGAACCAACGGCAACCGTATCATTCTCGGTTTTATTATAGCAACAGGATTTCTCAGTTTGTGGCTGAGTAATACAGCAACTACGATGATGATGTATCCTTTGGCTGTTTCGGTGATACAGGTTGTTGAGAATCACAATAAAAATGTAAAAAATATTAAAAACTTTTCTCTGGCATTAATGCTTTCCATTGCGTATGCTTCCAATTTTGCACTGGGCACTGTAATTGCGACTCCGCCTAATGTTGCTTATGTAGGATATATCAAAGACAGGTTCAATTTTACGATCAGCTTTTCCGACTGGATGATGCTGTTTCTGCCGCTTACTTTATTGTTATTATTCATGTTGTATGGATTATTAGTAAAAATATTGTACCCTAATAACATTAAACACAGCAATGAAGCATCGAACGCTATTAAAAAAGCACAGCTTCGGTTAGGAGTAATGAACAGGGCGGAAATGAGAGTTTTATCTATTTTTGGTCTTACCGTTTTATTATGGATTACGAAAGATCTCATTAATGATTGGCAACATTATATCCTTTTAGATGATACGGCTATTGCGGTATTGGGTGCATCCCTGCTGTTTTTGCTACCATCTGGTCAGAAAACAGGCAATAAATCTGAAAGATTAATGGCATGGTCCGATACCCGAAAAATGGCGTGGGATATATTGCTGCTTTTTGGAGGAGGAATCGCGTTGGCTAATGCACTTGAAGCATCCCATCTGGTACAGGAATTTGCTTCCGGTTTAAGTACAGTTACTACCACGAATTTGTTTTTACTTATACTGATCGTGTCGGCTGTCTCCATATTTTTAAGTGAAGTTATCAGCAACCTGGCTTTGGTATTGATCCTTTCACCGGTAATTACTTCTCTGGCATTATCTTTAGGTATCAATCCTCTTCTACTGGGTATTCCTATGACACTCAGCGCCAGTTGTGCGAGTATGCTTCCGATGGGTACTCCTCCCAATGCGATAATTTTTGCTAAAGGTGATGTGAAAATTCAATACATGATGAGAACGGGACTTATTCTTAATGTACTTTGTGTGATCGTCATTTCCTTATTGTGCTGGCTGTTTATTCCCATGATGGAAGGTCTGAAATTATAAGATTTTCCTTCTTATTTTTCTTGATTAAATTTTATTCTCTTAATTAATTTTACCATTTCATACCAAATTACAGACAGAAAACCAACTGAGCAGCAGGTCAATAGTTGAGAAGAATGTAATGGTTCAAAACCGAAAAACGCAGCCAAAGGTTCAATATAGATCATAACAGCTACGATGAGGATGGTAACTGAAATAATAAGTGGAACAAGATTGTTTCTGTATTTTAAGGTTGTGATTATGGAATAATAAAAAGAACGGTTAATTAAAGTAAGAAATATATTAGCCGTGATAAGGGTACTGAAAACCATTGTTCTTACTATATTTTCATTAAACCCTTCCGCCACTGCATATTGGTAAATAAACAAAACTCCGGCTGTAATGCACAATCCCTGTATGATGCTTGTTATTAATTCTTTAGCATTAAAAAAAGTTGTGGTGAAAGGTCTTGGTTTTTGACGCATTATATTCTTTTCCACGGGTTCGTTTTCATAGATAATGGAGCAGGTAGGTCCCATGATCAGTTCGAGGAAAATGACATGAAGGGGTGTCAGAATATTGGGATAAATCCAGCCGAAAGTCAATGGAATAAAAACCGTCAGAATAATCGGGATATGGATTGAAATAATATATTGTATTGCTTTTTTCAGATTAGAATATATTTTTCTTCCCATCGATATGGCAAGGGTCATTTTAGCGAGATCATCGTCTACTAAGATCAGGGAGGCGGCTTGTTTGGCAATTTCGGTGCCTTTTTTTCCCATGGCGATACCGATGTGGGCGGCTTTCAGAGCGGGGCCGTCGTTGACACCATCGCCGGTCATTGCTACGATTTCTTTTTCTGCTTTCAGGGCTTTTATGATTCTGAGTTTAGCTTCCGGAAACATTCTGGTAAAAATATTGATCTTCTTTACACAATCCTGAAACTCAGCATCCTGCATTTTCATCAGTTCTTCTCCCGTAATGCTTTTTTCATGCCCCTGAAATCCTATTTGGCGGGCTATTGCCATAGTAGTATCTGAGTTGTCCCCTGTTATTATTTTCACAGAAATTCCTGCCTGGTAAAAGTCTTTCAGCACCTCCTGCATATTCTTCTTTGGAGGATCGTAGAATGCAACAAGACCTTTATAATCAAATATAAATTCCTGCTGATGCTCAGGAAAATTGTTCCCTGAAAAATCTGCAACTCCTACTCCCAATACCCTGTAACCTTGGGTTGTGAAATGTTTGATAGCCGTTCTTATATTTTCTTTTTCTTCAGGGTTAAGGTTAGAAATCTCCATAAATGCTTCCGGAGCACCTTTGGCCGCAATGATTCTTTTTCCGGTCTGATCTTCAAAAATATGGGTCATCATCGGTGGTTTGCCATCGAGGGGATATTCATGAATCATTTTAAAATAAGGACGCATATCTTCGGAAAAATGTTTTCCATAAGTTTCATGCAAAGCTTTTTCCATCGGGTCAAAAGGAATCGGTTCACTCGCCCACATTGCGATCTCCAACAGTTTTTTTTCTTCTGCAGTGGATATCTCATCCGGTTGCAGTTCTTTTTGGGTAGAAATCACGAAAAGATTGGCCAAAGTCATTTCATTTTCGGTAAGAGTTCCGGTTTTATCTGTACAGATAATGCTGGCGCTACCGAGTGTTTCTATGGTTTTCATTTGTTTTACAATGATTCCCATTTTCATCAGGCGCCACGATCCCAGTGCCATGAATGTTGTAAACGCCACGGGAATTTCTTCGGGCAGGATACTCATGGCCAGTGTGAGAGCTTTTAACAGACTGTCTATTACTTCATGAGATCGTAAATAATTCATGACCCAGACTGCTGCGAAAACGACAGACCCTACAATCACCATTTTTTTCACAAAATCATTGATCTGTACTTCTAAAGGGCTTTTTTCATCCTTAATATTTTCAAGGCTTTTTCCTATTTTTCCGAGTTTGGTTTTGTTGCCGATTTCTGTTACCGTTGCTATAGCCAGTCCGCTTGCGACGATGGTTCCGGAATAGACGAGATGGTCTTCGGAGTTTTTATCTTTGTATACTGAAAAAGATTCTCCGGTAAGTATCGATTCATTAACTGAAAAATCGTTGGAATGCACAATGATTCCATCTGCAGTGATGAGGTCTCCTTCTTCTATCATGATGCTGTCTCCTACCACCACATCTTCTGTTTTGATCTGTTGTACATCACCATTTCGGATCACTTTGCAGCTCGGCTGGGTAAATGTTTTCAGCTTTTCAAGGGCGTTGCGGCTTCTGGATTCCTGATATAATGAAATGGCAGAAACCAGGATAATGGCAAAGGCAAGAAATAACCCGTCATCGAATTGATTATTAATAAAATATAAAAAAGAGGCTACCAGTAGTAAAATCACCATCGGTTCTTTGATAATTCCTTTCAGGGAACGAAAAAAAGGATTTTCCTTTTTGTATTCGAGCCTGTTGTATCCATATTCTTTTCTTGAAGAAATTACCTGCTGGTCTGTGAGTCCGGATATCTTGAAATCATGCATATGTATTATTTTAGAGGGAACTTGCGCTGTATAGTAAAGTTACTGCAATTAAATAATAATCGTATCATTTTCAAATGATTTAAATTAACTTTCCGTATGATCCTGGTCATATGAGTATCAGTATTTTAGGCATAGCTTTAATGCTTCAAAGACTTATCTTAAAATATTGGAACCGAAAAATGTATATTGTGGAAAACTTAATGTTAAAATTGTGTAATAAAAAATATATTGGTAACTAAATTGCATAAGTCTTATTAATTAAACTATTAAAAATTAAAAAGCTATGAATATTTCTTACTATGATTTTAAAAATCTACCCAATCAGGAGCAATGCAATGTTGTCATGAATGAAGGACGTGTGATGAACGAAACAATTTCCGATACTTTAAAATATGTATTGTATGAAGTTTCTTATTTTACCGTTGAAATCATTTATAACATGAAAAACAATAAAATCGAGGGAATGAATGTGTTTCAGAATAAATCTGCTTATTCTAATTGATTATTTAAGCAGTTCTATCCAGACAGGAGCATGATCACTACTCTTTTCCCAACCTCGCACATGTTTATCCACGCCGCCCGATTTCAGACGGGAAGTGAGATATGGGCTTAATAAAATATGATCCAGCCTTATGCCTGCATTTCGGTCATAGGCTTTGTATAAGTAATCCCAGAAGGTATAGATAACTTCGTCCGGATATAAAGTTCGGAGAGAATCCAGCCAGCCTTTTTTCATGAGATCCTCATACGCTTTTCTTACTTCAATCCTGTACAACGCATCATTTTCCCAACGTTCGGGTTTATAGACATCCATCGCAGTCGGAATAATATTAAAATCACCGATAATAATCGCCGGAAGCTCCATTTTTATCAGTTCATCAGTTCGTTTTTTTAATCTTTTGATCCAGCTTAATTTATAATCGAATTTCGGCCCCGGATACGGATTTCCATTGGGAAGATAAAGGCAGCAAATCACCATCTGATCGATAATGGCTTCGATGTATCGGCTCTGGACATCTTCATCATCTCCGGGTAAAGTATTCTGAACTTCCACAATCTCATGATTTTTTGAAAGAATCGCAACTCCATTCCAGCTTTTTTGTCCCTTCCAGATAGCCTGATAACCGGCATCATTGATTTCCTTTATTGGAAAACGTTCCTGCGGGGCTTTCAGTTCCTGAAGACAAACGATATCCGGCTCTGCTTCCTTTAGCCATTGAAGTAAAACCGGCAGCCGCCCATTCACTCCGTTTACATTATAAGTTGCTATTTTCATGACTATTCCTGTTTATTTTCAAAAGGCAATAATTATTCCATGTGATGAATAAAAGATGATGTGAAATTTTTACTATTAATTAAAACTTTGTGGCATAATTTATTCATTAACAAGATAAGAAAGATTTAGTTAAAATTTAAATTCACTTTATGAACTATAACGAAGCCCAACAATATAAAAAAGAAGCATTGCAAAAAGCAGATGAATCTGTACTGCAGAATTTCCATATCATCATCACCCCCGCTATCACAGACGAAAGCGCAAAATATATTGAAGATTTCTTAAAAAATCCTGATAAGTTTAATGATGAAAGCTGCAAAAAATACAGCTCCGACGGAGAGTTTGAAGTGGTAAGTTTTAAAAAAGAAAATGAATAAAAAAGCCATCAAAAGAGTTGATGACTTTTAATGATATTGAATAGAATGATGAAACTTTAGATACCACATTTTTCTATTTATGTCTAAGATGGTCTTATAGTTGTAGATTATTCACCAATCAAAACAATCACTAAAATATATTCATTATGGAAACGAAAACACCAACCAAAAATGCGACTGCAAAGAAACCTGCAGCGACAAAAACAGCATCCAAAGCAACGGCAAAGACTCCGGCTAAAAAGAATGCTGCCAAAGAATTGAAAGACCTGTTTGAAGATTCGCTGAAAGACATCTATTGGGCAGAAAAAGCCTTGGTAAAAGCTTTACCGACAATGATGAAAAACGCTACTGACGCCAAACTGAAAGCTGCCATTGAAAAACATATCGCAGAAACAGAAACACACGTTCAGAGACTGGAGCAATGCTTCAGTGCATTGGGGAAAAAAGCGCAGGCAAAAAAATGCGATGCTATGCAGGGATTATTGGATGAAGGGAAAAGTATCATGCAGGAAACAGAACCGGGAGCTGTAAGAGATGTAGGAATTATCGCTGCGGCGCAGAAAGTAGAACATTACGAAATCGCTACTTATGGGACATTGGCGGCATATGCAAAGGTTTTAAAAGAAGATGAATGTCTCAAAAACCTTCTCGCTACGCTAAATGAAGAGAAAAAATGCGATGAATCATTAACAAAAGTTGCCGACACCGCGCTGAACACTCAGGCGATGTAAACAACGATTTGATACGAAAAAAGAGACCGATGAGGTCTCTTTTTTATTTTATGATGTCTAAATTATTTAGAAAATAATGCTCTTTTTAAGGTTGATGCGGCATCCAGAACAGATTCTTTTACAGCAGGGATGTGAGCCAGCGGATTCAGCATTCCGTAGTCGTGGATGAATCCTTTGTATTCTGTAACGGTTGTCGGTACTCCCGCTTCATCCAGTTTTCTGCCGTAGGCTACACCTTCATCATGCAAAATATCATTTTCTGCAACCTGAACCAAAGCCGGAGGTAAGTCTTTCAATTCTTCCAAAGACGCCTGTAAAGGGGATGCATATTTGTTTTTGCGTTCATTAAGGTCGGGTAAATAATTGTCCCACATCCATTTCATCAACGGTGTTGTAAGAAATCTTTCCTGAGCAAATTTTGTATAGGATTCTCTGCTGAAATCAGCATCTGTAACCGGCCATAGAAGAATTTGCTGTGATATTTTCGGTCCGTTTTTATCTTTAGCGATCAAAGCGACTACAGCAGCCATATTTCCGCCAACGCTGTTTCCTACTACTGCGAGTTTGCTTGCGTTCACTCCTATTTCTTTGCCGTTCTGGGCTACCCATTTTGTTGCGGCGTAAGCCTGATTGATCGCTACAGGAAATCTCGCTTCAGGTGATGGTGTATAATCAGGAAAAACTGCTACAGCACCACTGTTGACCACCAAATCTCTTACTAATCTTTTATGAGTAGGATAATCTCCTAGAACCCAGCCTCCACCGTGGAAAAACATGAATACCGGAAGTCCTGCTTTGGCACCTTTTGGTTTTACAATGTGGATTTTTATGGTTTGTCCGTCCTGGGTGATCGTTCTTTCTGATTCTTCAATATCTGAATAGTCAAAATTGACAGATTTTTGTGCTCCTACCAAAACTAATCTTGCATCTTTCGGAGATAAGGTTTCTAATGGTTTTCCGTCTCCGCTGTTTAAGACTTTTAAAAATGCTCTGATTTCTTTGGAAATGTTAGGGTCTTGGGATGCAGGATTTTGTTGAGCAAATGCATTTGAATTTAAGCTAAAAAATGTCATTGCTGATAATGCGATACCTTTAATAAATGTTGTTCTCATAATAAATAGATTTTTAATTATTTTTTGTTGATTTCTATGAGACAAAGGTATGGCGTATTGCAATCCGATATAAAGCATAAAAGTGCTTTATTGTTGTACTTTTTTCCTTTTTTGGTTAAGTTTTTAATGAGTTTAAATAAACTTTTTAAATAAATAATAATTATTGAATTTCTACTGCTGATTATTTTTCCTGAAAAGATACGCTACGAACTGCTGTACCTTAGGACCTATGAAAAAGATCACAGGAATGATAATAATGTAAGCCATTGCCCATGATTTTAGCCATTTTTCAAAGAAATTTTCGATATATCCTACATTAATGCTGATTAACGTAAATGAAATAATACCTGTCGTGATGAAGCCCATGATGAACGCTCCGGCTATTCTCTGTTTCATAACTTTTTAATAATAAAATTTTAATGCTATTTCTTCATGACAAGCAGCTGCTTTCCTTTCTGTACAATATATGTTGCGAGTTCGCTGGCTTTGCTGTTGCCTATATTTTTAGCAGAATGATTTTTTCCTGCCGGAATAAAAAGGACTTCTCCTCCTTTCAGAATGACAGGTTTTTCACCTTCGATCTGATATTCAAAAGTTCCTTCCAGCACATAGATTACCTCTTCACCCGGATGCGAATGCATTCCGAAGGAAGTGCCTGTTTCAAAATCAATTCTTGCCTGAATGGTTTCATATCCTGAAGCCTGTAAGTCATATCTCTGAAGATTTGTTCGTGTAATTCCCGTTTGTTGCGAGAAACTTTTTACAGGGATAAAATAGATAGCTATACAAAGAATGTAAATCGCTTTAATGATTAATTTGTTTAAAAATTTCATTTCTTCTTTATTAAGGTTAAAAAAAATAAGGGCAGCAGCAATATCCGTTGCCCTTTTATTGGTATTATCGTACTGATTTGAAAGCGGCTCTCAATTCTTCTGAGAAAAGCTGAGGGTGTTCCCAAGCTGCGAAGTGACCGCCTCTGTCCACTTCATGGAAATAAACCAGATTTTTATATGCTCGTTTTGCCCAGCTCTCCGGAGATGCATATACATCTTTCGGGAAGGTTGTCACGGCAACCGGAATCGTGATTTTGTCAGACTGCATCATTCCTGCACTGATGATGCTGATATTTCTGTTTTCCCAATAGATCTGAGCTGCGGAAGAAGCAGAATTTGTCAACCAGTATAATGAGATATCATCCAAAACCTGATCTCTTGTCGGCAACTGTTTCGGATCTTTTCCGAAAGACCATTCATCGAAGCCCGGGTGTAGGAAGATCCATCCTGCAAGTCCAACAGGAGAGTCTGAGATAGAATAGCTTACGCCCTGCGGTCTTCCTTCCATTGTTGTTTTGTAGATAAAGCCCCCTGTTTTGATGGCATTGTTTAATTGTTCAAAAGCGGCACGTTCTTTTTGCGAAAAGCTTTCCGGTACTGTATTTCCACCTAGAGCCATTCCCGCTTCGTTGGGTAATGTCGCAGGAAGATTGCTGTGAATTGCCAATAATCCCTGAGGAGCCTGTAAAGCCATTGAGTGAACAATTCCCGCACCCCAGTCACCGCCTTGTGCTACATAATTTTTATAGCCCAGACGTTTCATTAAGACAATCCATGCTTTTGCAATACGGTCGTTGCCCCAACCTTCTACCGCAGGTTTACCCGAAAACCCAAAACCGGGCAATGAAGGGATCACAATATCAAATGCATCTTCGGCTTTTCCTCCGTAGGCCGTAGGATTTGTTAATGGTTCTATCACTCCCATGAATTCGAATACAGATCCCGGCCAGCCATGACTTAGAATCAGTGGCATCGCGTTTTTATGTTTTGATTTTACGTGGATAAAGTGAATGTCTATTCCGTCTATTTTAGTTTTAAACTGAGGGTACGAATTTAATCTTGCTTCAGCTTTTTTCCAGTCGTAGCTTGTTCCCCAATATTGGGCGAGTTCCTGCATTTTGGCAAGTTTTGCCCCTTGCTTTTCATCATTTACCAATTCTTTGGAAGGCCATCTTGTCTGTAAAATGCGCTGGCGAAGGTCTTTCACTTCAGCATCTGAAATATTTACTTTAAATGGCCGGATGGTTTCATCATTTTTTAATTCTGTTTTATTTTGAGCTGAAGCAATGGCAAATTGTACCATTAATGCTCCTGTGAATAATAATCGGGAGAGATTGTTTATTGTTTTCATTTTGTTTGTTTAAATAATTTTGATTTTTAAATATTATTCTGAAATAATTTGTGCCGATGCAGAAATCTGCCCGTCGATACTGATATCATGTACCTGAGAAGCCGGAGTGCGGTCGATCACAAGACTTACCAGTTCGGGACGGCTGTAGTGGCCTTTTGCATCCATAAGACGCTTGCGGGAATCTATTTTAGATAAATCGATATCGGCGATCACTTCTCCTTCTCCGGATTTGATAGGTTCTCCGATGATCTGACCTTCAGGATTAATAATCGCAGTGAAACATCCTCCTGAAATGGGACCGATTGGCCCTCCTGTATCCTGAGCGATCTGCTTCTGCTGTTCTTCATCCAGCCAGCCTGTAGCACAAACTACGAAACAGGCAGATTCCATGGCGTGCTGACGAACGTTGATTTCTGTTTGTTCACTATGCAAAGGGCCAAGGAATGATCCTGGATACATCGCCGAATGAATCTGTTCACCATCTGCAATCATCGCATATCGGAATAATGGATTGTAGTGTTCCCAGCAAGCCAACTGCCCTATTCTTCCCACTGCGCTGTCTACGGCTCTGAGACCTGAAGCATCTCCTTGTCCCCAAACCATTCTTTCGTGGTAAGTTGGTGTTAGTTTTCTTCTGCGCTGGATCAATGTTCCATCTGAATCGAAAAGAAGCTGTGTATTATAGATGGTTCCGCCATCACGTTCGTTCACTCCGATGGAAACGACCATATTGGCTTCCTTAGCGGCTTTCCCGATCGCATCTGTATCCGCAGAAGGGACAACGATGGATTCTTCCAACAGTTTCAAGTGTTCCTGTGCCATCGCATAAGGCGCCTGAATAAAAGAGAAATAAGGATAATAAGGAATAATGGTTTCCGGGAAAGTGGCGAATTCCACTCCTTTTTCTCCCAATTCAAGAATTTTATTAATTATTTTATCAATAGTTCCCTGTTTGCTGTATAATACAGGGCTGATCTGCACGGCGGCAACTTTTACGGTTTTGTTTGAGTTCTTCATAATAATGTGTGTTTTAAGGGTTTTGATAAAAACGACCGATCGGTCATTTTTTAAGTAAAAAAATTTATAACAGATTTTCTTCAACTTCCATTTTCAGGAGTTTTTCGATAGTTTTCATCTGTTTTGCACTACCTGTGATTTTTTTCATCATGATAGCTCCTTCGATCATGGCATAGGCTTTTATGGCAAATTCTTCGGCATTCCATTCATTACTGAATTCTTCGCTGTCTATACCTTCCTGAATAGTTGTTCTTATTTTTTTATGGATAGTATCTATTGTTTTTTTGATCTTTCTTCTCGATACGTCATTGGTGTCATCTACTTCCATTCCTAAGTTTAAGAAAGGACAACCTCCCTCAAAAGGCGGAATCTCCGGGTTTAGAAAGACTTCAAAATAATCAAAGAGTCTCTTCTTTACACTTCCGCTGCCTGCTAAAGCAGCATCCATAAGTTTCAGTTGCTTGTCGATATAGTATTCTACAACGGCATGGGAAATGGCTTCTTTATTTTCAAAGTGCACGTACAAACTACCTTTGGCCAGCTTTGTGACTTCGAGAATGTCGCTGAGGCTTGTTCCTGCGATTCCTTTTTTGTTAAATAGTAAAGCCGACTTTTCAATAATCAGTTGCTTTGTCTTTTCTGCTTTTCCCATAGAATTTTTAATTATTAATTATAAATCAGATTGCTTTGATGATAGATACTATCCAAAAATGATCCTGTGATTAAAGGATAATGGTTTCTACTTTTATGTTACCTTTTACCATTTTAGAATAAGGGCATAAAGAGTGTGCAGCTTCTGCGACAGATTTTGCCGTTTCGTTGTCAATTCCCGGAAGGCTGATGTTGAGACGAGCCTTTAAAGAATATCCGTCTGTTTCTGATAAAACCAGGTCTACTTCTGCATGTACGGTTGCATCTGCAGGGAATTTAATGTCTTTAGCAGCGGCAGCTTTCCCCATCGCTCCGATAAAACACGCAGACCAACCTGCTGCAAACAGTTGTTCAGGGTTTGTACCTTCTCCGATGGCTCCGGGAGCTGTAAGTTTCACGTTCAGTTTTCCGTCTGTACTTTTTGCTGAACCTCCTCGTCCTCCAATGGTAATGGTGGATCCTGTGTAAATTACTTTTTCGTTTTGAGTTGCATTTTCCATTGTCTTAAAAAATTTTAGTTAATATGTTTCTTGCTGATTTAGAGATACTTCTAAATTGCTCGACAAAGGTATTGGTACGATGCAACGATCCAAATGACAATGATGTTCAAACGGACAAACTAGACTCCGAAACAGACATTTTGTATGGTGAAGTCTTATTTAATTTGGTAAAGAATAATTGAGTTTTGTGTTTTTAATCTTTCTTTTTGTACTCTTCAATATTTTTAAACTGATGATAAGAATCTCTGATGTGTTTTAACTGATCGGCGACGGTTTTTGAACTTTCAGAGGAAAGATCTCCGCTGCTCAAGGCGTTTTCATAGGCTTCAATAGCTGCTTTTTCGCCAAAAACTACATTTCCTAAGGTAGATTCTACGTTGGCAGACATGAAAGAGTTTTTAATGTCAATCCAGGTTCTGTGCAGCGCTCCGGCTACGGACGGCGAATCCTGGGCATTGCCTCCTCTTTCTGTGATGAGGTTAATGAGTTCGTTCTTCATCACTTTCGAGAAAGAAATCATGCGGGCGTATTCGTCTTTTACATCAGGATAATTTTCCCAGATTTTTCCTTCTACTTTTGCAAAACCTTGAATCCTGTCGTTGGTAATGTGAAGCAGGTCATTCAAGACCGATATTTCTTGTTGATTTTCCATGATAAAATATTTTTGTGGGTGTTGAAAAATTTGTACAAGAATTATGCCTTCAGGTTAAAAATTTACATTATAAATTCATGAAAAAACCGCCCTGGAAAAGAGCGGTTAATCCTTATGTAGCATGTTGTTATCTTAGCAAGTAGATCCGCATGCAAGAACTTTGATTGTTACAACACCATTTATGACACACTGTACCTGGCATAATGTCGTTTCCACAACACCTCCAAGCCCCGCAACAGCACCACCTACAGTAGTTACCACACCGGTTCCAACACCATTTACTACACCGCCAAGACCAGTTACTGTGTTGCCTGCAACAGTTCCAACACCATTCACAACTCCTATGACGTTGTCAAGAATTCCGTTTCCATTGATTGTTTTCAATTCAGTTCTGTTCAATTTTTTTAAGTTTTTCATGATTTAAATATTTTGTGATTAATAATTCACTAATATATGAATAATTACAGTCTGTTAAAATAATTTTCAAAAAAATAATTAAAATTTTATATTAATTAATATTCAATTAACATAATTAATATTTAGTATTTATTTCGTTCCCTATCTATTAATTTATTCCTTTTAAAAATAGATTAGAAATGATGTGTTTTTTTGTTTAAGTCATTTTACAAAGCTCAATTAAGTAATCGATTTATTTTACATTAATTTAAAAGGTTAAACCATTAATCAGAAATTTAATTGTCGTATTTTTGTTTATATAAATTCACGATATACTCAAAACGATTTTAAATGATGGATACTTTTAATGCTGAAAACCCTACCCCAATAAAAGCTGTATTTTTCGATATCGACGGAACTTTAATAAGTTTTAAAACCAATAAAATCCCCGATTCTACCAAGAAAGCGATTGAAAATCTACGTCGTAAAGGAATTAAAGTGATTGTCGCAACAGGCCGTTCTATCAATACCTTGGCGCATATCTCGCATATCGAATTTGATGGTTTTATTACTTTTAATGGAGGATATTGCGCGACGACTGATGGTGAAATTTTATCTAAAAACATAATTGACCCGAATGATATTAAGAATTTAATCAATTACGCTGAAAATTTTCCTTTAAGCTATTCGCTCATGTACGAAGATAAAGTGGAGATCAATGATGCGACTCCTGAAGTTGTTGGGATGTATGCTCATGTGAATCTTCCGGTTCCTCCTATTCATGATAAAGAAAATATTGATATTGAAAATGTATTTCAGGCGAATATTTTTCTTGGTCCTGATGCTGAAAAAGAGTTCATGGAAACGGTAATGCCTAACAGTGTGGCTTCAAGATGGACGCCTTTATTTGCCGATGTGAATCCGGGAGGAATTAGTAAAAAGGTCGGTGTACAGACTTTTTGCGATCATTTCGGGATCGATGTTTCAGAAACCATGTCTTTTGGAGATGGTGGAAATGACATTTTTATGTTAAAATTTACGAAAATCGGAATTGCAATGGGAAATGCCAATGAAAATGTAAAAGAAATCGCCGATTATATTACGGAAGACGTTGATAATAACGGTATTGAAAAGGCTTTGCTGCATTTTGGACTTATTTAATTATTATTAAATTTTTCCTTTATTTTAAGCGTTTAAATGTTAAATTTTCATGTAAAAATTGATTTTGTGGTATTTGTTTAAGTTTTGTTTTTCACAAAAGGCACAATATGTGTATTAAAACTAACAGATAACATTAAAAATTTTTAGTCATGAGAAGTATATTATGGTTAGTCGCAGTCATTTGTATTGTAGTATGGCTTTTAGGAATGTTAGGTATTGTACCGGGAATGAGCACGGGGTACCTTGTTCATGTTTTATTGGTAATTGCCATTATAGTAATTCTATACAATATTATTACAGGCAGAAAACCCTTAGATTAATGTAAAAAACTGAAGATAAAAGCTGGAAATGGGAAAACATAAATTCTTAATTTCCAGCTTTTTTTATTAAAATCTAACAGTTGTTGTTTTGTTGTTGGTCAATCGCTAAGGCGCAAATTTTTAATAATTTAAATACTGTTTTAAGGCGCAAGGATTTTATCTTCGATAAAATTTAGTAACGCACATTTATTCTCGACTTCGCTAATTGAAATCTTTGATTTCTTGCGCCTTAAAATATAATAATTTGATTATAAAACTTGCGCCTTAGCGATTGACCAACAACAAAACAAAAACTACAAAAAAACGTCTATATTTTTATTTAAAATTTAAACTTAATTCAAGTTTGTTTTTCTGAATTCCAAAGGCTTCATTCCCGTCTGTTTTTTGAAAAGACGTGTAAAATAAGAAGCATTCTCAAATCCCAGTTCATAAGCAATCTCCGTTACTCCTTTTTCTCCGATTCGTAGCAAATTTTTCGCTTCTGAAATCAGGAAAATATGAATCAGCTCAATAGCTGTTTTACCGGATTCCTGCTTCAATAGATCACTTAGATAACGGGGTGAAATAGCCAGTTGCTCAGCAATATAGCTTACATTCGGAAGTCCTTTGTTCTCTAAGTTTCCTTCGTTAATGTATTTTTTTAATACATCATTGAATTTTGATGTAGTTTTTCCTGTAATCTGTGCACGGTCAATAAACTGTCTTTTGTAAAAACGCTGAGAATATTTTAAAATGGATGAAACATGGCTTAAAATTATTTCACGGCTGTATTCATCGGGGTTATTGAAATATTCATTCTGGATTTTTTCGTGAAGCTCAAGAATGATCTGCTCCTCTTTCGGTGAAAGATGGATGGCTTCCGTTACCTCATAATCAAAAAATCCGTATTGATCGATAGTTTTAAACAACTCATGACCGTTGAGATAATCAGGATCAATCATTAGCATAAAACCATTTTCCTCAAATTTCAGGTCTTTCATTTCAATCACCTGTCTCGGCTTGGTAAAAAACAGACAGCCATTGTCGTGGTCATAAGGCGTCCTACCGTACATGAAAATCCCGGATTTTATTTTTTTGAATGCAATAATGTAGCAGTCAGCAGTAAATTCCTGATTACCTAGAGTACAGGTTGAAAGACAGCCCACCAAACCCAAAAGCGGATGCTGAGGCGGATCCCAAAGATTTCCTGCATGAAGTTCTGTGATGGTTTTATAATGTTTCATGAAAAATTTTAATTTGATGCTAAAAATAAGTTGATATAATCTGCTGTTAACTCAGGGAACTGATGCTGCGGCCCATGTCCCGATCCGTGCAGAATAATATGCTGCATACTGGGAGCATTCTGCAATAATGGAAACCAATTATCTGTCGCAAAGCTGATATCATGATCGCCTGAAACCACCAAAACCGGAGTTTTTAAGGTTTTATAAGCTTCTCTGAAATTGAGTTTATCTTCTTTAAAACTTGCTGTTCCCGAAAAATACCTTTGAAAAATGTCCATTGTAGACGGAATCAAGCTGACATCCAGTCTTTGGCTGATCCTGTTGTGAGACTCTACGGCAGCAATTTTACTGGCTTCCAATGCCGGTTCGAAGAATAAATAATATTCATCATCTAGGTCATTAACAGGTTTCAAAGCATGATCATAGAAAACCTCCTCGATCGGAATTTCGTTTTCCCCGGGAGGATTTGTTCCTATTAATACCGTTTTCAACACCCTGTCCTGGTTCTGGAACATCACCGTCTGCGCGACCAATCCACCATAAGACCAGCCCAGAATATTGAATTTTTCAATCTCAAGAAAATCTGCCAGTTGAGGAACTGTGGCTGCAACTTCTGCGATATGTAAAGGAAGTTCTCCTTCCGAACTCCCGATTCCCGGATAATCCAACAAAATGATGGTATTATTTTCTGCAAGTTTATCCAAAAACAAAGGATCCCAGGTATCCATTATTCCTCTGAAACGATTGGTAAAAAACATGGGCATTCCTTTTCCAAACTTACGATAAGCGATGTTGTGACCATTAATGGGCGCAAATTGCGTTGCTGATGTTAAAGCATTTGAATTCATAGTCTTATGATTAAAAGTCTATATCAAATGTAAGAAATTAATGGCCATGTGCAGCAATGCTTACTTCTTTCCATTCTTCAATGTCTTTTAATCTGTTGTTATACATCTCATGAACGAATTGATAGGCTATTTTTCCTAATAATAATCGTAACGGAGGATTTTCGCTGTCCACAACTTTTAAAATAGGTTCGATGGTAGCATTCGGATCTCCCCAAAGTTCTCCATTTTCTCCTGTTGCTGCAAAACCTTCACGTACAGGATTATAATCTGCAATATCTGAAGTAGTTTGTGTTGCTGAGCTTCCCGCCCATTCTGTAGCGAATCCGTTGGGTTCGATTAAAGTGAATTTTATTCCTAAATGTGCCACTTCTGATGCAATAGTTTCACTTAAACCTTCCACAGCGAATTTTGAAGCATTATATAAACCTAGCATGGGTAACGTTTTGATTCCCAGAAAGCTGGAAACCTGAATGATATGTCCGCTTTTTTGAGCTCTCATTACCGGTAATACAGCCTGGGTCACCCATAACAATCCGAAAAAATTGGTTTCCATTTGAGCTCTTGCCTGCTCTTCTGTCGTTTCTTCCACTGTTCCGAAAAGTCCGTAACCTGCATTGTTAATTAAAATATCAATACCTCCGAAATGTTGCTGAATGGTATCGACTGCCTGCTGAACCTGTTCTTTATTCGTCACATCCAATTGTACCGGAAGAATATTATCTCCGTATTTTTCCACAAGATCATCCAACGCTGCAATATTTCTGGCGGAAGCGGCCACTTTATCACCTCTTTTTAAAAATGCTTCCGTCCATAGTTTTCCGAATCCTCTTGATGCTCCTGTTATAAAAACTGTTTTTGCCATTATCTTTCTTTTTTTATTGTTAAAAATTTTGTTTGTTTTTTGATAAGGCAAAGTTATCTGGAGAAGCAGGTAAAAATTTAACCCATTTTAGCGGAATATTAGCACAGAATTACGTAAGAATAAATTATAAAAAATTAAAAATAGTTTTAATTGACCAGTTCTTTAATCTCAGAACCGGCCAATTAATGAAAGAAAATTATGCCGGAGTCTGAGCTTTTTCATAAATCAATCCTTCTGATTTTAATTCATTCCAGAAATCGGTAGGAATTTTTTCGTTTAAGGCATTGACATTATCCTCAACCTGTTCCGGTCTGCTTGCGCCGGGAATAATGGAAGCAAATTCATCCGCAGCCAACACAAACTGCAAGGCAGCATGAACGGCAGTGGTATTGTATTTTTTTGCTATTTCATTGATTTTATTAAGCTTTTCTGTCATCCCCTTCGGAATCACATCCACATAATTGTAGCGGTTTCTTCCGGCGATAAAACCAGAATTGTATCCCGCTCCGGAAACAAGTTTTACTCCGGCTTTCTTTACAGCAGGAAGTAGTCTGTCGACCGCATCTTCATGATCCAGAATAGAATATTGCGTCGCCGAAAGACAAATATCAGGATCGGCAGAATCCAGGCAGTCGAGGATCGGTTCTATTTTATTCACGCCCATTCCCCAGGCTTTGATCACGCCCTGATTCCTTAATTCCGATAATACTTTAAAAGCGCCTTCTCTCGCCTGTTTTAAAAAATAGGGATAACGGTCACCCACCTGATCTTCAGACAAATCATGAACGTAAACAATGTCGATATGACTGAGCCGCGTTCTTTCCAGACTTTCTTCGATGGATCTTTTGATGGCATCTGCGGTATAATTATGTTCAAAATCATAATTCAAAGGTGCTTTCCACATGGTTGGAGGGACTTCATTTTCAGGAACTTCCACGAATAGTCTTCCCACTTTTGTTGAAAATACAAATTCATCTCTGTTTTGCCCGTGAAGAAAATTTCCGAAGCGTCTTTCACTTTTCGTCAATCCGTACCAGGGCGATGTATCGTAATAGCGTATTCCCAGATCCCATGCTTTCTGCAAAACTTCATAAGATTCTCCGTCGGTTAGTTTCTCAAAAGCGGTTCCTATAGCTACTCCACCTAGACCTAACCGGTGTTTTTCCGTTAAAATGTGTGATTTCATATATGGTGATATTTAAGATTTGGATTTTATTAAATACAAACATCATGCAGAGCTTTGTTTAGAAAAATTTTAATTATAAAATGATTAATATATTTTAATTTTAATTTAAATACCCCTTCTAAGCTGTCTTTGGCGTTATTCTTGAATTAAAATGAGTACCACATCAATATCAATTTATATGAAAAAGCATATCGTCATTGTAGGCGGAGGTTTTGCCGGAATCAATCTGGTAAAATCTTTGGTGAATGATAACAGATTTCAGATTACGCTGGTTGATAAGAACAATTACCACTTTTTTCCGCCTCTTATCTATCAGGTGGCCACTTCTTTTATTCAGGCCTCAAATATCAGTTATCCCTTCCGCAGGCTGTTTTCCAACTATGAAAACGTCCATTTTCACATGGGAAAACTTGTAAAAGTAGATTCGGAAACTGATTCCATTGAAACCGATACCGGAAGAATCCGATATGATTATCTGGTGCTTGCTTTGGGAACGGAAACCAATTTTTTCGGAATGGAAAACGTGCAAAAATGCGCCCTTCCGATGAAAAGTATTGAAGAAGCCCTTTATCTCAGAAATTATATGCTGCTCACTCTCGAAGAAGCGGCACGAAATAAAGACGCAAAAGAAGCCGAAAAATTACAGAATATTGTGATCGCAGGTGGCGGACCGACCGGTGTGGAACTTGCCGGAATGATGGCTGAAATGGGAAGATACATCGCACAAAAAGAATATCCTGAAATAAAATTAAGATTTTCAAATATCTATCTGATCGATGCGCTTCCTTCCCTGCTTTCCCCGATGAGTAAACTCGCTCAGGAAGCGGCTTACAATAAATTGGAAAAACTGGGCGTGAAAATCATCCTGAATGTAGCAGTGAAAGATTATGTGGATAATAAAGTGATTTTAGCGGACGGAAAAACCATAGAAACCGAAACCCTGATCTGGACTTCCGGTGTGATCGGGCGTGAAGTTCCGGGAATTCCTGAAGAAAGTGTGGGAAAAGGCAGAAGATTGCTCGTGGATGCTTATAATAAAGTTCAGGGAACGAAAAATATTTATGCTTTAGGCGATATTGCTTTACAACTTACCGAAGAAAAATATCCGAAAGGTCATCCTCAATTGGCTCAGGTGGCGATTCAGCATGCTAAAAATTTTGCGAAAAACCTGAAACGTATCGAAGACGGAAAAGTTCTTATTCCTTTTAAATACAATGACAAAGGAAGTATGGCGATTATATCGAAATACAATGCGGTGGTCGATCTTCCGAAGTTTTCGTTTAAAGGTTTTTTTGCTTGGCTTACCTGGCTGTTTATACACATTATTCCGTTGGTAGGATTCCAAAACAAAGTGCGTCTGGCACTGGATTGGCTGAGATTGTTCATTACCAATAACCCTTCCATCAGGCTGATTCTTCAACCGAAAAGAAATAATATTTAAAAAGTGAATGGTGAATAGTGAATTTTGCTTCGCGAGTGAATCTTTAAAATTGACAGCGCAGCAAAATTCACTATTCACCTTCATCTATTTCTTAAACCAAGACTGATTATCCTTATTGTCAGAGCGTTTTTTACCTTTCTCGATATTATAGGCAAAACCTACTCCCAACGTCTGTTTCAGCTGGGTTCTTCTAATCTGATTATGATCGTAAAGAAGATCCAAAGTAATATTCGTAGAAATAAATTTATTGATTTTCATATTTAAAACTCCGCTGTACGAAAGTACCAGCCTTTCCGGATGGTCGAGATAATTTGAGAACACGGAACCTGTGTTGGTAAGCGTAATATTCTCCATAATTTTCAGTTTATAAATGGCCGTTCCCAAAAAACCGAACTGGAATAATGAGGAATCTCCGTCGTTTTTTAAACCATATGTTCCGGCGTGCTGCAGGTCTTCATCCAAAACGAAAGTCCATCTTGCATTGGCAGGGCGCAAAGTCACGGTCAGGTTATCATTCGGCCTGTAAGTAACTCCGGCTCCAATATTGAAATAGCCGGGAGCCATAAAATTGGAAATTTTTGCAGCTTCAGGGTTGTTTCCGTCTGCATAACCTGCTGCAAACTGTGTCTGCAAGCTTGCTCCGCCGGAAATATACCAGTGTTTTGCAAATTCCCTTCCGTAATTGGTAGAAAGGTTGATGACATCCTGGGTTTTTCTGGTTCCTATGCCTTTTGTATTGTTTTGTCCGTAGCCGAGAATGATAATATTTTCCCAGAGATCTTTGCCTTTTTCGTAGGTAAGATTGTAATTTACTCCGGCAAGCCATCCCACGTTGTTGGCTCCACCGCCTACCCAGTTTGAAAATGCGGACTGATTGAGCATTAAAGTATTCTGCCCCTGAATACTCCAGGCTTTTGTAGTATCTACAGCCGGTGCTTCAGTTTTTATCTCTTGTGAAAAAGCAAAAATTCCCAACGACAGGGAAAGGGGTAACAAAGTTTTTTTCATAATAATAAATGTTTGGTGCAAAATTATAAATAAAGTTTTTGTTAAAAAATATTAAATAAACTTATATAAAATTTAAAATAATACTTTTTATTGACAGAATAATAATTTTTAACCAAAATTTTACTTTGGATATATAAAATAATTTGGATTTTGAATTTGAATGAAAATTAACAATAAAGCAAAACCCCTCTAAAAAAGGGGTTTTTCGTTTTTTACAACGTAGAATATGGATTTTTGTGTTTACTGCCCAAATCTAATAAGTCTTGCATAGTTTTTTTATGACCTCGATCATAAAAATTATCTTAAAATTTCATAAATTTAAATAACTGATTATCAGATGGTATTAATTTACTCTTATGGAAAGAGTATGGTTTAAAATTTGTTGATTTTACATTATGAAAACGAAGAAAATATTATCTCCGATTTTGGGAGAACATATTGGAACGAAAGGAGTTTCCAAAGGAATCGAAAATGCTGCCAAATATGTTGCAGTCGGCTTTCTGGCCTTGTTTGCACTAGGACTTTTTACAACTTCACAAAAAATAAATGCAGGATAAATATAAGAAGCGGATTGTTCATCAATCCGTTTTTTTATATAATGAACTCGTTTAAACTTTAACCACAAAAGAAATAAAAAAGTTTTAAAAAATATTTGATTTTTATTCTTTTGCAGGCTTTTGTTTTCAAATAGCTAAACTTTAAATAATTCAATTTAGCTTTTGTATCTTTTGTAGTTGAATTTTTAAACAGACTTAATACATTCTAAATAGATTTTATTAATTATTATTATGTGCTATGTTTCACATATGAATTTTTAGTATATTTGCGAATCGAAATAATTTTTTTTCATCATTTGTGTTTTTTTAGGCTCCTTTTAGGAGCCTTTTTTTATTTATGTAATTCGTCTTTTATTGCTTGAGTGAACCCATTCATCTTTTTCACACTTAGGGCAGATTCCTGCATTACCTATCTGTTTTTCTTCGGTATGACCACAAAATATACAGGAGTAATACCCTTCTTGTGTAATATTTTTCAAAGTATGATTAAGAGAATCGGGCATGATGGGAAGACCATATTTTACATTTTCATTCTCGTAATAAAAAACACTGATCTCACCCGAAATTTCTTCAATCGCTTTTTCTATCTGGCCTAATTGCGAAATACTTTTTAATCTTAATTCAGCAAAAAATTCATCGCTTCCCAGATTTTCCTTTTTAAAGTTTTCAATGGCAAATTCTCCGTTTTCGACAAGACAAATGGATTTTCCTTCCACTAATTTTTCGAAGCCTTTACTTTTCCCAATGAAATACGTCACGACTGAATATAAAACAATAATCACCAGAAACACAATGATCGAAGACACAATTCCCACATCTTTATTAAACATGGGATCTCCCGCCGCCGAACCCAGGCCGATGATAACGACCAGTTCAAAAAGAGAAAGCTGCTTCACTCCCCGCTTCCCTAAAACCCGCAGCCCGATGATAATCGTTATAAACATAATGAAAGTCCGGAGGATAATTTCCAGAAGAAAGGACCATTCTTCGTGTCCCATCAATAATTCTTTCCAGTCGAGTTTTAATAAAAATACGGATAACATAGAAAATTATTTATTATCCAACGTTCAAAAAATACGCCAATACAAGGCTTTGACTTTATCAGGATACTTTAGCTGAGCTTTGCTATTTCATAATTTATTCTTTTCAGACTCTTTAGAAGTCTATTTTTGGAAAAATTGCAACCCAATCTGAATAATTTTTTTTCATCATTCTGTGTTTTTTAAGTTTTTTAAAACTCTTTTTATTAAATGAGCGAGTAAAATTTTAATTCACGCAATAGTTAATTATTTGGTTTTTGCGAGTTTATTTTTTTTTTAATAAATAAATATTTTTTGAAAATTAAATAAGTCTTTTTTTAAAACCGAAGTACTTTTTTTCTTAAATAATTAATTTTAAATATTTATTGCATATGGATAATTTTTGATTAATCACTTTTAGCATGTTATTTTTTGATACAATCTGCTTAATAATGTGATTTTCTTATGTATTTATGAGATAATTAAGTTTATTTATATTAAATTTATATTAAATAAAAATTATGTTTATGCATTTTTAATATTAAAATTTACCAAATCAAACAAACAAATGAAGCTATGAAAAAAAAATTATTATTCGGGATTATGATAATCCCTTTATTTACGTATGCTCAGGTAGGAATCAACAATACTTCTCCTGCATCGACATTAGACATCACTGCAAAGAACGCAACCGGTACTTCTACCAATGTTGACGGGCTCTTGGTTCCAAGAGTAGACAGACAGAAAGCCCAATCCATGACTTCAATTCCGATTTCTACCCTGATTTTTGTAAATGACGTTTCCACCGGAACCCAAACGGGAACAGCCATAGATATGGATGCGATGGGATACTACTTTTACAATGGTACGTCCTGGACAAAACTGAATCCCAATGTCACTATTTACAATTCGGATGAAACACTTACCAGCAATCGTACTGTAAAGCAAAACACTAATACATTAGCATTTAAAGGAACGGTAAAGAACTTATTTTCAGTGGATGGAAACACTTTCTCTGTAGATGCTGCCAATGACAGAGTGGGTATCGGAACTGACTCACCAACCTCCAAGCTAGAAATCAACTCCGGTGTTGCCAATGACTCCGGGATGAAGTTTAGTAATATCAATTCCTCCTCACCGATCTCCAATGGTAAGGCATTGGCCGTAGATGCTACAGGGAAAGTCGTTACGATAAGCACATCTGCACCTCTTGCAACGATTGTGGCCAATAATACGGCTCCCAATACGGGAAGTGGTACCAATTCGTCATGGACTTATACTTACAATCACTCAGGCGGACTTGCCTATATTACGGCAATGGCTACGTGTTGGGCGAACGGTGCAACGCCTTCCAATGGTACTGCACTCTCTTTCACCATGACCAATTCTGCTGGTACAGTTGTCGTCAATAGAGTTTCACATCTTCCGGCTGCCGTACCGATCAATGTAAGGATTTCCATGCCTCCTTTTTTCCATGCGGTAAATTTGCCTGCGGGAACGTACACGATCAGGATATTTAAGGAGGCTGCCCATCCGCTGACTTTAGTAGATGCCGCCGATGTAGCTTCTATTACGATTTTAACATTTTAATTTTAATTAAACAAAAAATAATTCCTCAGAGCAAAACTTTGAGGAATTATTATATTTAGACTTAAACATTAAACCTTAAACCTTAAATCTAGAACTTTAAACTCAAACCCCTTCCAAAACCTCTAAAATAGCAAGATAAATAAAATCCAATTCCTGAGAAGTAATGCAGTAAGGAGGAACCAGATACATGACATTTCCCAAAGGTCTCATGATAATTCCCTTGTTTAAAAATTCTTCATATAAAAGTTTTCCAATAGTATTGAAATAAGAAGTTCCGTGTTCTGTTTTAAAATCCCATGCTAAAATTGTCCCCATTTGACGAATATTTTCAACTTTAGGATTGATTTCTAATGTCCTGGAAAATTCCGAATGCTTTTTACTTATTAAATTAATTTTTTCCTGAGTCTCTTCATTCAATAAAAGCTCCATACTGGCCAACGCTGCGGTACAGGCCAAAGGATTTGCTGTAAATGAATGCCCGTGAAATAATGTTTTATATTTATCTTCAGACAAAAAAGCATTAAAAATTTCCTTAGAACAGGTTGTGATTCCCATAGGCATTGTTCCACCTGTTAAGCCCTTCGAAAAGCACATGATATCAGGTTTTTCGGAAAAATAATCGGCAGCGAATAATTTTCCGGTTCGGCCAAAACCAGTAAAAACTTCATCCTGAATCATTAAAATTTCCTGCTCCCGGCAGAATTTCATTAGTTCTGATAAATCTTCCGGATTGTGCATCAACATTCCTGCAGCTCCCTGAACAAGCGGTTCATAGATAAAACAGGCGATATCATCTGCATTGTTTTTAATAATTTTTTTTAAATTTTCAAGATTTTCAGAAGTCGGTGTATCGATAAAAATCACTTCAAAAAGCATTTCCCCAAAAGGTTTTGTCCAGACACTTCTTCCGCTTACCGACATCGCCCCGAATGTATCGCCGTGATAAGCATTTTCAAACGCCAAAATTTTTGTTTTTTCCTTCCCCTGGTTATAGGCAAATTGAATACACATTTTCAGCGCCACTTCCACCGCAGTCGACCCATTATCCGAATAAAAAACTTTCTGCTGATTTTCAGGAAGAAGCTTTAAAAGATTTTCTGAAAGCCGTATTGCAGGCTCATGCGTGAATCCCGCGAATATGACCTGTTCCAAAGTAGTAAGTTGTTCAAAAACTTTTTGAGCAATATAAGGATGCGAGTGCCCGTGCAAGGTTACCCACCACGAAGAAACGGCATCGATGTACTTTTTTCCCTGATCATCAAAAAGATAAACACCTTGCCCTTTTACAATAGGAATGGCATTTCCCGCTGTTTTCATCTGTGTGTAAGGATGCCAGTTGACGGCCTGGTCGCGCTCGGATAGATTCATGAATTGTTAATAATAAGTAAAGTAATATTGTCAATGGTGAATGGTGAATTAATGATGTGAAAAAAAATTACAATTCACATTCACCATTCACTTTCTAGCACATTGTTTTTTCTCTCATCATGGGCTTTAATCCTAAAGTTTGCAGCATTTGCATATCTTCAGAAACACCCGGATTTGGGGTTACCAATAAAGTTTCTCTTTCTCCTGTAAAGATTGAGTTGGCTCCGGCCATAAAACACCATCCTTGCTCAAATTCTGTCATTTCGATTCTTCCCGCGCTCAGACGAACCATGGATGAAGGCATGACAATTCTCGCTGTAGCAATCATTCTTACCATTTCCCAGGTGTTTGTTTTTTCGTTGTCCTGAAGCGGAGTTCCCTCTACCCTCGCCAATGCATTGATCGGAACGGATTCAGGATGTTTCGGCATCGTTGCCAGTGTTAAAAGCATGGAAATTCTGTCTTTATGAGTTTCTCCAAGACCGATAATTCCTCCTGAACAAACGGTGATTCCCGCTTTTCTTACATTATTAATAGTGTTGATTCTATTATCAAAAGTTCTCGTTGAAATGATTTCTTCATAATATTGCTCAGAAGTATCCAGATTGTGATTGTAGGCGTAAAGACCGGCTTCCTGAAGGCGAACGGCTTGTTCTTCTGTCAGCATTCCCAGAGTGCAGCAAACTTCCATTCCAAGTTCATTCACCCCTTTTACCATGTCGATTACCCTGTCGAAATCACGGTTATTACGAACTTCACGCCATGCCGCAGCCATGCAGAAACGGGATGAACCGCCTTCCTTAGCTTTTTTGGCATGTTCGATCACTTGCTCCGTTGGAAGTAGAGCCTGAACTTTAATATTGGTGTGATAACGGGCTGCCTGTCCGCAATACGAACAATCTTCAGGACAACCTCCGGTTTTTATCGATAGTAAAGTCGACATCTGAACTTCTTCCGGATTGTGCCATTCGCGGTGAACGGTTGCTGCTTTATAGATAAGTTCGAGAAGGGGAAGATTGTAGATTTCCTCTATTTCTTCTTTGGTCCAGTCGTTTCTGATTTGATTTTTTTTATCCATTATTCTATTTTTTCTAATTGTTTTGTAGTATTTTCTATTGTTTCCGGTGTTATATCTTCAATGTCCGGAATTCGTATAATCTTTGTTTCCGGTTGAATATTTTTACAAATAATTCTTTCTGAGTCAGGTGGAAAATTTCCGTTAAGAATTAAATATTCCAGTTTTATTTTTCTTTGGTTTAAAGCTAAAATTGATAACAAGCTATGATTGATACAGCCCAAATAATTTCTCACGACCAATGCGACAGGAATGCTTAGTTTTTCAATTAAATCAATCATAAAATCCTGATCATTAAGCGGCACCATCAAACCTCCTGCTCCTTCTATGATAAGATTATTTTGAGTTTTCGGTATTTTGAATTGATTTAAATTAATTACTTTATTTTCCTCAAAAGCCGACTGGTGCGGCGATGCAGCCAATTGAAAACGATATGTTTCAGGATGGCAAACTACATTTTCTCCCACCCAATCTGTAATTTTCATACTGTCAGAATGATGCAGATCTCCGGACTGAACGGGTTTCCAGTAGTCTGCCTTAAAATATTTTGTTAAAACAGCCGAGCAGACCGTTTTTCCAATTTCAGTTCCAATTCCTGTAACGAAAAGGAGTCTTTGTTCCGGGTTTTGTGTTTCGGGTTTTGTGTTCATTTTTTTATATCCGTTATCATTGTCATTTCGACGTAGGAGAAATCTGTCAATCAATATAATTCACTGTTAAACTACTTTTGCACTAAACAAATTTTTTAATAATTCTCGTCAATTCTAGAATTTCCTCTTCTGTATTAAAGCTATGCAGACAAATTCTCAACCTTTCTGTCCCTTCTTTCACCGTCGGACTGAAAACTGCATATGTCAAAAATCCATTAACCAATAATGTTTCTTTTAATGCCTTCAATTGATGATTATCAGGAACAATAATCGCCTGAATCGGGCTATTTTCCGCAGATGGACTTTTCAAATGCTGATCACGAAAAATTTTAATATTTTCTTTAAGCTTAATTGATAATTCACTATTCATATTTAAAAAATCATATCCTTTCTTGACGCTCATCCATAGAAAATCATGCGCTGAAGTCGAATAGATAAAAGGTGATGCAAAATTGATCAGGTAAGATTTTACAATGTCATGAGTGAGAATAGCAGCACCATGAGTTCCGAGAGCTTTTCCGTAGGTAACCACTGTTGCCAGAACTTTTTCCTGCAACTGAAATTTATCAACCAAACCATATCCAAAAACTCCAAAAGCATGTGCTTCATCAACAATTAATTTTGCTTTATATTTTTCTATAATTTCAATAATTTCCTTAACAGGAGCCATATCTCCATCCATCGAATAAAGACTTTCGATTCCCACATAACATGATCCATCCTGCCTTTTTAAAATCTGTTCTAAATGCTCAGGGTCATTATGTTTAAACTTTAATTTTTTCGCTAATGACATTTTACAGGCATCATGTACAGACCGATGAATTTGTTCATCAACGATAATTGTATCATGACGGTTCGGAAGCGTTGAAAATAAAGCCAGGTTTGCACTATACCCCGAAGGAAAAAGCAATGCAGATTGATATTGATGTTCTTTTGCAATAAAGTTTTCGGTTTCAGTAACCATTGTACTGTTCCCGCTAATCAGCCTGGAACCGGTACTTCCGGATAACAATTGCGGATTTTCTGAAATATTTTTTAATAATACCTTTTGAAAATCTTTATTTCCGGCCAATCCCAAATAATCATTGGAATAAAAATCTATACCTTGCTCTTTTTGCCTTAAAATTCTTAAGGTTCCGCTTTCTTTTCTTTTTTCTAAAGCTTCCTGAAAATGGTGAAAATCATTAAGCATAATGAAGTTCTAAAACTTCTTTCGAAATGGCATTGATCCATTGCTCATGAAGGTCTTTTTCAATCGCTAAAACTGTTTCTGCATGGGTTTCCCAGTCATCAGAAAATTCATTTAGCTGATTAATCATTTCTTCCAAATGTCCTTCTTCTTCCAGAATGATAGATTTTACCATAACTTTAGAAGATGTTTTGGTAAGAATCTCCTGATAAACAGGATAAAGTTCATCGGCGCGTACTTCAATGGCATAAGTTACAAACAGATAAGCCGCATATTTCAATTCTTCTTTGGTCAATGAAAATGTTTTTTGAAGATATTTGCAAGCTTTGATATCTAAAGAGTGAAGATATTGCCTTGTCGCTACGGAAGCCAAAAGCTCATCTTTTTCATACGTTTTGCAGCTTTCCGGACTGATTTTTCCTATTTGTTTTTTTAGATAATAAGCATGGCGATGCTCTTCTGCCGCATGCTTCAGCTGTATAAGATCAACTTTTGAAGGATGTTCGCACGCGGAAATTTTCCTTGCTCCCGCATTTTCCATGAATGAAAGGGTGTTTAGCCATTTTGCGTGGGTTAGATGATGCTGAACTATTTTTTCTAAAAGATTGTAGAATTCCATTCTTTTCTGTTTTGGTTCAAAAGTAGTATATTGCCGGATGGTTCAGTGGTGCCAGTTTTTATATTATGAATAGTCCGGTTGAGATTCCTTACCAAAGTTTTATTAAAATCAACAGAAATTCGGAAGTTGCCATTTATATGCAGGTGACCAATCAGTTAATTAATGCAATCCAGCGTGGCTTTTTACCTTTCGGAACAAAACTTCCGGGAACAAGAGCTTTGAGCCAACTTTTACAGGTTCACAGAAATACGATTGTTGCGGTTTATGACGAACTTTTTGCGCAAGGCTGGGTCGAAAGCTTACCGAATAAAGGAACTTTCGTGATTAGAAAAAATGATGAAAAACCTGTCAGTTTTAATGATTTTAATCAAATAAATCTTAAAAATTATCCTAAAACCACCGGATTTACCTTTAAGACTTCCAATATTTTAGATAACCCTTTTGAACGGTCAGACTGCGAGTTTGTTTTCAATGACGGAGTTCCGGATATCCGGCTTACCCAAATAGATCAGCATTCACGGATTTACAGTTCAACATTAAAACGGAGGGCTCACAAAATTTCCCATTACAATCAGGATGGAAGTGAATTTTTTAAAAAGAATCTTTCTCAATATTTAAATTTATCAAGAGGATTGCCGATTTCGACTCACAATATTCTGATTACAAGAAGTACGGAAATGAGTATTTATATCGTTTCGGAAATTCTGCTTTCTGAGAACGATACGGTTTTGATTGGGGCTTTAAGTTATTTTTCCGTCAACATGATTTTTCAGAAAACCGGGGTGAAAATTGTTACCATTCCGATTGATGATGAAGGAATTGACGTAGAAGAAGTAAGGAAAATCTGTCAAAAACAGAAGATCAGGATGCTCTATCTTACGCCGCATCACCATTATCCGACAACCGTGACATTAAGCGCTCAAAGGAGACTGGAGCTTTTAAATCTTGCCAATGAGTTCGGATTTATTATTCTGGAAGACGATTACGACTATGATTTTCACTATGATAAAAGCCCGATTCTTCCGTTGGCAAGCGCTGATACCAATGGAATGGTGATTTACATAGGCTCTTTCGGAAAGTCCCTTGCTCCGGGTTTTCGCACCGGATTTATCGTGGCTCCGGAAAATCTGATGACCGAAATGAGGAAATATCTTGGCATCATTGACCGGCAGGGAGATATTTTAATGGAACACGTTTTGGGAGAAATGATCGCAGAGGGAGAAATTAACCGTTATTTGAAAAAATCGGTAAAAGTTTATCAGGAGAGACTGGATTATTTTGTTCGCTTAGTTGAAGAAAATCTAGGAAATTATTTACAATTTAAAAAACCTTCGGGCGGACTTGCCATTTGGGCAGAATGGAAAATCCCGATCAATCTGATGCAGCTTTCCAGAAATTGCGGTCAAAATAACCTTTTTATTCCTAAAACTCTCCTCTACCAAAATAAAGACCTCACAGCCATGCGTCTAGGTTTTGGAAATTTTAATTTTGATGAAATGGAAAAATCTATCGAAATTTTTTCAAAAACGGTAAAACGGATGTCCTGATTAATAACAATTTCAATAATTAAAATTTTATTTTTCTTACATATCATAAGGATTGGTTAGATTTTTGAATGGTATTTTTTAAATCTAATTCACAAAAACCATTGAAACTAATCACATTTACAAATAAAGGTATTTACTGTCCACAGGGAAAATTTTATATTGATCCTTGGCGACCGGTAGATTTGGCGGTCATTACGCATGGTCACGCCGATCACGCCCGTTGGGGAATGAAAAAATATCTTTGTCATCATTTTACCAAACCAATTCTGCATCAGAGAATCGGGCAAGATATTGAATGTCAGAGTGTAGAATATGGTGATGTTATCAATATGAACGGCGTGAAACTGTCCCTTCATCCTGCCGGTCATATCATCGGATCTGCGCAGATTCGCTTGGAATACAAGGGTTATGTGAGTGTGGTTTCAGGTGATTATAAAGTTCAGGACGACGGTTTAAGTACCCCTTTTGAGTTGGTAAGATGCAATGAATTTGTGACAGAAAGCACTTTCGGGCTTCCGATTTACAATTGGCTGGAAGTTGATGATTTAAATAAAAAACTCCAGAGCTGGGTTTTAAAAAATAAAGAAAACGATAAAACCTCAGTGTTCATCGGGTATTCTTTGGGAAAAGCCCAACGGATTATGAAGGCAGTTGAAGGTCTGGGAAAAATCCATGTTCATTACTCTATCGGCAAATTAAATGAAGCTTTTGAAAACGTCGGAATTCAGCTTCCTGACTATGAAATTCCGGATTTTAGGGAGAGTGTAAAGCATGTTCAGGGAGAGATTGTTATCGTTCCGCCCGCTTTGCTGGATAGTAATGTCATTAAGAAAGTTCCGAATGCGGCAACAGCAATTTGCTCCGGCTGGATGCAGGTTCGTGGAGCCAGAAGATGGCGCAGTGCAGACGCAGGATTTCCTATGAGTGATCATGCCGATTGGAAAGGCTTATTGCAGGCTATAAAAGCGACGGAAGCAGAAATTGTTCACGTTACGCACGGACAGACGGAAATTTTTTCTAAATATTTAAATGAAATTGGAATAAAATCCGATGTTGTGGAAACTTTGTACGGAGATGATGACGAGGAAGTAACGGAAAAAGAAATCATTGAAAATCCTGAGTCATGAAAAACTTCGCAGATTTGATCAATGCTTTGGAAAGCACCAATAAAACCAATGCCAAAATTGATGCGATCATCGATTATCTGGAACGCGCTCCGGATGAAGATAAAGTGTGGTTCATTGCTTTGTTTACAGGCAAAAGACCTAGGCGGAACGTGAATACAAATTATATGAAAGAATGGGCACTGGAAATTACAAAACTGCCTTTCTGGCTGTTTCAGGAAAGCTATTCTTCGGTGGGAGATCTGGGTGAAACACTTTCGTTAATTCTGCCTCCCCCAACGAAAAAAATTGAGCGTACACTTTCTCAATGGATGAATGATATAATTGATTTAAAAAATAAAACCGACCTCGAAAAAAAAGAATTTGTTTTAAACTCCTGGAACGGTTTGGATTACACGGAACGATTGATTTTCAATAAATTATTAGGCGGAAGTTTCAGAATCGGGGTTTCAGATAAGACGTTGATTAATGCCTTGACAAAATTCTCAGATCAGGAATCAAGCACCTTAATGCATAGTTTAATGGGAAAATGGCTGCCTGATGAAATTTCATTCAAAGAGTTGATTTCGGCGGAAAAAATTAACCCTGATAATTCAAAACCCTATCCTTTCTGCTTGGCCTATCCTCTGGAAAAAGAACTGGAAGAATTGGGAACTCCCGACGAATGGCTGATCGAATATAAATGGGATGGAATCCGCGGACAAATCATTAAAAGAAACGATGAAGTGTTCATCTGGTCAAGAGGTGAAGAGCTGATTACCGAACAATTTCCCGAAATTGCAGAAGCCGTACAACAGATGCAGGGCAATTTTGTGATAGATGGAGAAATACTTGCGGTAAAGGAAGGTAAGGTTTTAAATTTTAATGAATTACAAAAAAGATTAAACCGAAAAACACTCACCAAAAAAATGCTTTCGGAAATTCCTATTGAAGTTTTTGTTTACGATTTGCTGGAGCTTGAAAATAATGATTTAAGGGAAAAATCTATTTCGGCGAGACGGGCAATGCTGGAAGAATTATTGTTAAATGAAAATCCTCAAAACATAAAAATTTCCCAGGTTATAGATTTTGAAAAATGGGAAGAACTTGATCAGATACGGGAAAACTCCAGAGAAATTAACAGTGAAGGATTAATGTTAAAGCAAAAGAATTCGCCCTATCATTCGGGAAGAAAAAAAGGTGATTGGTGGAAATGGAAAATCAACCCGTTAACCATTGATGCCGTGCTCATCTACGCTCAGAAAGGGAGCGGACGAAGAAGCGCCTACTATACCGACTATACTTTTGCTGTGAAAAACGGCGATTCTCTGGTCACGATTGCCAAGGCATATTCGGGATTGACCGATAAGGAAATTATGGAGGTAAGTAAGTTTGTCAATAAAAATGCTATCGAAAAATTTGGACCCGTGCGAACGGTAAAGGCAGAACTCGTTTTTGAAATTGCCTTTGAAGGAATTGGGTTCAGTAATCGTCACAAAAGCGGTGTAGCACTGCGTTTTCCAAGAATCGTACGATGGCGGAAAGATAAAACGGTCGAGGAAATTGATGATTTGGATGAGATCAAGAAATTGATACAATAACTTTAATTTATAAACACAAAGAATTTATTTATAATTGAAAATATTTTTCGTTGGCAAAGGCACTTCGTTCAGCAATGATAACAGAAAGCCTTATCTGAGTGAAACGTCTTTGCGAATGAAAAATATGCAGAGAATATTTCAAAAAATCCTTGCGGACATTGCGTTAAAACAAAAAAAATAAATTTTGAGCAACTTTGAAAATACCAGCGGATTCAGAGTCATTCACGAGTGGATGGCGGATAAAGGTATTTCCCCTTTCAAATTTCAGACCGATACATGGCAGAAATTCGGAAACGGATACAGCGGAATGGTGGTTGCTCCGACAGGTTTTGGAAAAACTTTTTCCGTTTTTTTAGCGTTAATTGCGGATTTTTTAAACCAGCCTGAAAAATATAAAAAAGGTCTCAAAATGCTTTGGATAACTCCTCTCCGCTCCCTTTCGAAAGATATTGCAAAAGCGATGCAGGAAGCGATTGATGAGATTGGCCTAGATTGGAGTGTAGGTGTGAGAAACGGTGATACAGATCCAAAAGTCCGGCAACAGCAGGTGAAAAGTATGCCTGAAATTCTGGTTGTTACACCCGAAAGCCTACATCTTTTGTTAGGTCAAAAAAATAATGCAAGATTTTTCAATGAAATGAAATGCGTCGTTGTTGATGAATGGCACGAACTCCTGGGCTCAAAGCGCGGTGTGATGGTTGAATTGGGCATTTCCCAGTTGAAAAAATATGTTCCGAAAATTAAAATCTGGGGAATTACGGCAACGATCGGAAATATTGATGAAGCGATGGATGTTTTAATTCCATATGATATTAAAAAAACAAAAATTACAGCCAAAGAACATAAAAAGATTGATATTCTCTCAGTTTTCCCTGATGAAGTTGAAATTTTACCGTGGGCTGGTCATTTGGGAGCAAAACTTGCAGATAAAATTGTTCCGATAATTCTTGAGTCAAAATCCACGATTGTCTTTACCAATACGCGAAGTCAGAGCGAAATGTGGTATCAGCTGCTGCTCAATGCTTATCCTGATTTTGCGGGACAAATTGCCATTCACCACAGCTCAATCGACGCTCATTTGAGGATCTGGATTGAAGAAAATCTGAGTTCAGGCAAACTGAAAGCCGTTGTTTCCACTTCATCTTTAGATTTAGGTATCGACTTCAAACCTGTTGATACTGTGATTCAAGTGGGTTCTGCAAAAGGCGTTGCGAGATTTTTGCAAAGAGCCGGGCGAAGTGGTCACTCCCCTTTTGAAACCTCAAAAATTTACTGTGTTCCGACACATTCTTTGGAATTAATTGAAGTGGCAGCGCTGAAGGAAGCTGTTAAACAAAAAGTAATCGAACCCCGCGAACCGCAGGTTCTGTGCTTTGATGTTTTGGTTCAGTTTTTAATGACTTTGGCTGTTGGTGACGGATTTTATGCTGAAGAATTACATGAAAGGATTAAAAAAGTTTATGCTTTTCAGGAAATGACTGAAGAAGAATGGAAAAGTATTTTGGATTTCCTTACCATAGGCGGAAGCGTTTTGAAAAGCTACGAAGAATTTCATAAAATCGTTATCATGGAAGACGGGCTGTATAAAGTGACTTCACGAAAAATAGCCATGCTTCACCGGATGAATATGGGGGTAATTGTAAGTGATGCCATGCTTAAAGTGAAATTTATTTCCGGCGGATATATCGGGATGGTGGAGGAATATTTTATATCAAAATTAAAAAAAGACGAAAAATTTATACTTGCCGGAAGAGTTCTTGAAGTGGCGATGATTAAAGATATGACGGTGTATGTGAGAGCGGCGAAAGGGAAAGCTTTTGTTCCAAGTTATTTGGGAGGAAGACTGCCGTTGAGCTCTAATTTAGGACATTTTTTAAGAGAAAAATTGTCGGGAGCCCTTAATCCGAAAGCTTCAGAGAAAGAACTGAAATTTTTACATCCATTATTGGCTAATCAGGAAGAACGTTCACATATCCCGAGAGAAGATGAGTTTTTGGTTGAATTAATAAAAAACCGTGAAGGCTATCATTTGTTTATGTACCCTTTTGAAGGGCGTTTGGTGCATGAAGTGATGGCTGCTTTGGTTGCGTATCGAATTTCAAAGCTGGCTCCGATTTCCTTTTCAATGGCGATGAATGATTATGGTTTTGAACTGTTTAGCGATAAAGAAATTCCTTTAAATGAAGAAAATTTAGATAAAATTTTAACCAGGGAAAATTTAATGACCGATGTGATTTCCAGTATCAATTCTGCGGAGATGGCCCGTCGCAAATTCCGGGATATCGCGGTGATTTCAGGAATGGTAATTCAAAATTATGCAGGAAAACAGCGGTCTAATAAATCGCTGCAAAGCTCTGCGGGATTAATATTCAAAGTTTTGGAAGATTACGATTCGAATCATTTTTTGGTAAGACAGGCTTATACAGAGGTTTTCAACGCACAATTGCAGGAACAAAGACTGGTGGAAGCATTCATGCGGATCGAAAAATCAAAAATTATTTTGAAATATGCTAATACTTTCACACCTTTGAGCTTCCCGATTAAGGTTGATAGTTTGCGTCAGACCCTTTCCAGTGAAGGTTTGGATTCGAGGATTCAACGGATGCTGGAACAGGCGAAGAAATGGAGAGGAATGTAAATTATCAAGAGTTAATGTGAATTTTTACATGACTTTGTTTTTAAAATAAAGCGTGGTGGAATGAAGAATCTACAACCCAGATCAGATTTCTCTTGACTTCGAAATGACAAAAATGACGTAGAATTTTTTTAATTAAAATGAAATTAGTAACAAAAAATATAAACATTCAAAACGAAACTTTTACTTTAACCAATCAGCGGGCTGTATTTTGGAAAAAGGAAAAAGCACTCATATTATCTGATCTGCATATCGGGAAAACGGCTCATTTCAGGAAAAACGGAATTGCATTGGCTAATCATATTATGAAAAATGATTTGGAACGTTTGTCGATTTTGATAGAATATTTTCAACCTGAAAAATTTATTGTTGTTGGGGATCTTCTTCACGCGGGTGATAATTCTGATGTGGATGAATTTTGCGAATGGCGAAATCAGTATCCGGATTTACAATTTTATTTAATTGAAGGAAATCACGATAAAATTTCAAAAAAATTGGAATCCAAATTATGCTTAAATCTAAAAGTAGAAGTCCTTGAAATTGATAATTTTATTTTCATCCATGATTTTGAAAAAAATCAACCGAAATTCCAGATTACGGGTCATATTCATCCGGGTTTTGTCATCAATTCGCCGGTGAAAAATATTAAGCTGCCGTGTTTTGCAATCAGCCCGGATCAATTGCTGCTTCCGGCTTTCAGTGAATTTACAGGATTGGATACAAAAAATCTCCCTAAAAAAGGAAGATTCTATGTTTTTACGGATTCTGAAATCTATGAGATTTAATCCAACGTTTTTTTCATCATAAGATCAGTTTGCTCATCATCTCCCAATCGGAAAATGTGTTTGTCAAATTCTACAAAACCGTTTTTCTTATAAAAATTTACCGCTCTTACATTTTCTTCCCAAACACCCAGCCAAATGTATTTTTTATATTGCTGTCGGGCGATTTCCAGGGATTTATCGTATAAAAGCTGTCCGATTTTTTTTCCGTGATATTCGGCTTTTACATAAATTCTTTCAATTTCAAGGGACAATTCGTCCTGTAATTCTGTCTGAGCTTTTCCTGAATTTAACTTCAGATAACCAATCGGGTTGTCTTCTTCCCAGGCAATAAAAAACTGAGAATCAGGGTTGTTGAGTTCGGTTTTTATTTTTTCTGTAGCAAAACTTTCATCAAGGTATTTTTGCATCGCTTCTTCCGAATTGCTTTTTGCAAAGGTTTCATAAAAGGTTTCTCTTCCTAGTTTCTGAAGGATTTCCAGATCTTCCGGATTGGCTTTATTGATGATAATTGCTGACATTAGTTGGTATTAATTTATGAATTGATAATGAAATTATTTCTTTAGAAATCTATTTTAAATGAATAATATTCTTTGATAAAAATTTAAATAAAATGCTTCAAATTGTAAAATCAGGAGAATAAAATTTTATCAAAAGCTTCTGCTGCCAAATGTACCTGAACCGTCCAGTCATCCGCAGCCTCACTACCCGCATCATCCGAAATATATTTTAAACAAAGAAACGGAATCTTCTCCTTCATAGCAATCAAAGCAAGAGGATAGGCTTCCATATCAACAATATTGTAATCGGTTTCCGAGTGGTTCATTTCAAAGCTGTCACCGCTTCCGCAGATACCTTCCGGTAGGTCGTTTTTTCTAAGACCATACTCCAAAATCGGCGGAATTCCGGAAAGCGGAGTTTCGTATAAACCAAATCCGAGACCTCTCACATCCATATCTCGCTGGATGAATTTTGTACAGCAAATAACCTCTCCTTTATGAAAATTTTTACTTCCGGCAGATCCGAGATTAACAATCAGTTTTGGTTTTCTGCGATGGATTTCTTTGGTTAATTCCATGGCAGCATTTACTTTTCCGATGCCTGTAATTAATTTATTTTTATCGTTAAAAACCTCTCCCGCTTCAGAATCCAGGGCAAAAACAAAAAGCGTTTCTTCCACCGGAAATTGATGTTTTTCGTTTATTTTTATCATTCTATTAAAAAATTAAATTTCACAACCTTCTGTATCACAGGAAGCTCCATTGTCTGAATCCTTCTTCAAAGGAGAAACGGTTTCATCATAAGTTTGCTGAAGTGCACTGGCGAAAAGTTCCACAGGCTGCGCTCCTGAAACGGCATATTTTCCATTTAAAATAAAGAAAGGAACGCCTGAAACTCCATTATTTCTGGCTTCCATAATGTCCTGATTTACATCGTAATCAAATTCTTCGGAAGTTAAAACTTTTTCCGTTTCAGTGCTGTCAATGCCTAAACTTTCAGCAATGGAAATTAATGTCTGCAGGTCGCCAACGTTTTTTCCGTCAATGAAATGAGCAATAAACAAAGCCTCTTCCATTTCATTGGACTTGTTAAATTTTTTAGCAAGATGAAGCAATTTGTGGGCTGAAAAAGTATTGGTAATTAATGCTTTATCAAAATTAAAATCAATTCCGGCACCTTTACCCATTTGCTGCACCTGACCGATCATTTGCTGAGCCTGAGCTTCCGGAAAACCTTTCTTCTCTTTAAAATATTCGATGGTATTTTTGGTTTCCTTCGGATCTAAAGTCGGATCGAGCTGGAAGCTTTTCCACTCTACCTGAACTTCATCTTTGAAGGGCAATTTTTCCAAGGCCTGTTCAAAATTATTTTTACCTATATAGCAAAACGGACACATCACATCCGACCAGATTTCTATTTTCATTGTCGTTAATTGAAATTTATTTTAAAATTAAATCAAATTGAAATAATTTCACTCCAAATATACTTATTTCATGATAAGAATTTAATATGCTTTATCGGTTTTACCGATGATGGGTATTGAAAAAAAACGTTTTTAAAATTTAAAAATAATGAAGAATTTTGCAGTATGAAAATTATACCACTCAAAGAAGGAAATTTTTCTACAAATGAGACAAAAGACTTTACACTTTTAACAAATGAAAATGTTGAAACTGCTAAAGGAATAAAGATGTCTGTACAGCCTTTTCTTATTATTACCCATAAGGATATTATTCTTCTGGATGCAGGAATCGGATGGAAAAATGACAACGGGAAAACGGTAATTTCTGCTATTCTCGAAAAGGAAAATATTCACCCAAATCAGGTAACGAAAGTATTGCTTTCACATCTTCATAAAGATCATATTGAAACTGTAATAAGCCGTACGGAAAACGGTTTCCAGGCTACCTTTCCCAATGCTGAAATCTATATTCAAAAACGGGAATTGGCTTTCGCAATGGAAAATACGGGAAGCTATTCTTTTGATTTTGATACCCTTGAAAAGCTGATCGAACTTGAAAATATTGTCTGGATGGATGATAATAAAGGAAATATCACAGATGAAATTTCATTCGAGGTTGTGGGTGGTCATACCCCATTCATGCAGGTTTTCTGGATCAGGGAAAATGATGAAACTGTCTTTTACGGTGCAGATGATCTTCCACAGGAATCCTACCTGAAATATCATCTTGCCTACAAGAGTGATTTCGATGGCAGAAAAGCAATGGAGCTGAGATTAAAATGGCAGAAAGAAGCCATTGAAAATCACTGGAAAGTGCTGCTGTACCATGATCTGGATAAAGCTATCCTGGAGTTTTAGCCGAAAAAAAAATGGTTTAAAGATCATTAAACCATTTATAAATATCTACCTCAGAAGGTATGCTGAGCTTTTTTCTAAGCCTGTTTTTTCTGTTTTGAATGGCCTTTGGAGTAACAAAGGTATAAGTGGCAATCTCTTTGGTCGTAAGGTTTAGTTTTAAATAAATACAAAAAATCAGTTCCGAATTTTTAAGATTGGGCTGAATAGCAGATAACTTTCCGAAAAAATCCGGATCTACTAATCTGAATTTGTTCAGCAAGCGCGGAGAATTTTCTTTGGCCAAAGTTAAAATCTCGTCTTGAACAAAAATCTTTTGGTTTATATCGTCTAAATTGAATCCTGGTTTATCGTTTCTCATAATAATTTCTCATCTCTACTAAGTTCTGTTGTCCAAACGGAGGCTCAGAATTAAATCTTCTATACTTATTTTTTCAAATTTTAATAATAATTTGAACCTTGAAGTTTCAACTTTTATTAAATCTTTTACATGAGCTAAGTATTGCTAGTCCTTCTATACAGGCGTTTTCTTTATTTTTATAATTAGTCTTAAAAATTTTCTTAAAGAGAAATAAAAGCAAAGAAAGAAAAAATGATTAAAATTTTCTCGAATTGAAATACCACATACATACCACGCGAGCCTTTAAATGCTATCCTTGATTTACTTTTGTGCTTGTTCTCTTAAATTGTGAATATGCCTATATATTACTATGGATCAAAAGTAGCTAATATTCGCTTCTCTTTTTATGATCGTAATCAACACCCGGATAAAATTTTAGCAGGTCTGTAATGGTAAATTTTCATCATTAAATTTCTATAAAAAGTAAGATTTAATAAAAATTATATTTAATTATTTTGGATGGCTATTCTTTAATTTTTAAATTGAAATTAATTTTTAGATTAAATTATTACATCATGGAAAAAGTTGGATTTATAGGCCTTGGAAATATGGGACACCCGATGGCAAAAAATTTAGAAAAAGCAGGATTTTATTTATCTGTTTACAATAGAACTGCAGAAAAAGCAGAAGATTTTAAAGAAAAATCTAAAGTTTGTAGTACGGTGAGTGAGTTGGTACAAAATAGTGACATTATTTTTACTATGCTTACCAATGACACGGCTGTGAAGGCTGTTTACGAAGAAATTTTTACACAGAATATTACCGGAAAGCTTTTCATTGATATGAGTACGATTTCGCCGGAAGCATCCAGGGAAATGGCCGATGCCATCAAAATAAAAGAAGGCAGATTCATCGATGCACCGGTTGCCGGAAGTACAAAACCTGCTGCCGAAGGGACGTTGATCATCTTGGCCGGAGGTGAAGAAAAAGATATTGAAAGGGCAAAACCTTATTTGCAAAAACTGGGAAAAGTTATTAAACATTTAGGCAAAAATGGAAAAGGAATTGCAGCGAAACTTTCCGTTAATTATTTTATTTCAATAATTTATCAGGGATTGGCGGAAACTATTTTATTTTCTGATAAGCTTGGAATCGACCGTAAAGATATGCTCGAAATCATCAACGAAAGTGCAAGCGGAAGCGGCGCCACAAAAGTGAAAACTCCCCTATTGATCGATGATCAGTACGAACCGGCTTTTGCTTTAGATTTAATGCTAAAAGACATATTGCTGGCAAAAAATGCAGGCGCAGATTTTCCTTTGTCAAAAACTTTGATTGAAACGTACCAGTCTGCGCATGATGCAGGTTTCGGAAAAGATGATGTGATCGGAATTATTAATTATCTGAAAAAATAATTTTCGTTACATATCAAGTTGTCGTTGAAATTCTTCAATATACTTGGCCAGATGAATACCGTCTGCCAAACCATGATGCGCTTCAACAGAAACAGGAAGGAATTTCTTTCCGTCACGGATATTAAACTTCCCAAAAGTGATTTTTGGGATACATTCTTTCGGATCAAAATTGGTCGGATGCAGCAAGGCACTGAAAGAATTCCACGGAATGGTGGTGTGTCTGATATGGTTGATCGGCAAAACATCATTGCTGATGCCTAATCCTGTAGAGTTCTGCACAGATTTTATTTCTTTCTGCAAGCCTTGGTTGAACGTTTCAAAATCTTCAGAATAATGGAAGAATGAGAAGCCAAATGTTCCGTCTGCCCTTCCGATCGTGCTTCCACCGTGCACTTCATCGTACAAAATCACCTGATCACCGACGATTCGAAGCTTTAGCTCTTCTACAGAATTTACGGCAACCATCGATTTGTGAAGGTAATAAGCAAAGAACGAATGGCCGTTTTCTTTTGCTTTTTCGTACGCTTTGGTGCATTCGACCTCAGTCGTGAAGCCGAAATACGGACTTTTCATTTTAGAGAAAAATTCAAAATGTTCTTTTCTTTTCCAGCTCGCGATATCTATTACCTTCATTAAATTTTTTTTGCAAATTTCAGGAAGTTTTATGATTTTAAAAAATTGTATCAGAAATTTTTGATGTTAATATTCTAAAATCTCTATAAAAAGATCCTTTTTTGTTTAAATAAAATATTGTTCCTTTGTATTTATCATCTGGTATTTTTATGAAAAAATCGGAAGCAACCCGCCTTACTATTCTTCAAAAAGCATTTGAACTGATCTATGAAAATGGCTATCAGACAACCAGCGTGGATGAGATCATTGCAACAACTCAGGTGACGAAAGGGGCCTTCTATTATCATTTTAAAACTAAGGACGAAATGGGGCTTGCAATCATCAGAGAGCTCATGATTCCTAACTTCAAAAATACTTTCATTGAGCCTTTTCAAGATTCTGTGAATCCGTTAGATACGATTTATAATTTAATGTATAATTTATTAATGGAAAATGAAGCTTTAAAGGTTGAATACGGCTGTCCCGCTTCCAATTTTACGCAGGAAATGGCTCCTTGGAATATTGATTTTACCAAAGCTTTAAACGAACTTTCTCTGCAGTGGGAAAAAGCGATGATTGACGCGATTGAAAAAGGAAGAAAAAATGGAGTTATTAAATCTTCAGTCAATGCAAAAGAAGTGGCTGTTTTTACCCTTTCCGGGTATTGGGGCGTAAGAAATTTAGGCAAACTGGAAAATTCTAAATCTGTATATCTTGTTTATTTAAAAGGACTTAAGTCTTATTTTGATTCATTGAAATAATTTTTTTCATTAAAAACATACTAGTTAGTATGTTTTTATTTTACCTTTGTCTTATTCTTAAAAAATAATCATGTATCAAACGCTTACATTTTTACATTCACTGTTTCGATGGCTGGTTTTATTGAGTTTAGTCTACTCGATTTTCATCGCTTACAAAGGGTATTTTTCGGATAAAAAATTTTCAAAAACTGATGATTCGGTGAGACACTGGACGGCGACAATTGCCCATATTCAGCTGATTTTAGGAATAACTTTATACTCTCAAAGTCCTATCATCAGGTATTTCTGGAATAATTTTAATGAAGCTAAGGAATCTTTTGATCTTTTATTTTTTGGATTAATTCACATTTTTCTGATGCTGTTTTCGATTGTTTTAATTACCATCGGATCAGCAGTTTCAAAAAGAAAAAACACTGATAAAGAGAAGTTTAAAACGATGCTCATTTATTTTATTATTGCTTTACTTATCATTTTCATTGCGATTCCATGGCCTTTCTCTCCTTTTGCTAACAGACCTTATTTCAGATAATTATGATTGACTTATTTAAAACAAAAATCGGACGCTTACGGATCATTGCAATTCTTGAAGGAATTTCTTTGTTAACCTTAGTATTTATCGCCGTCCCAATGAAATACGGATTTGATAATCCTGCTTTCGTGAAGATGATGGGGCCAATTCATGGTTCATTATTCCTGCTGTTTCTATTCAATACTTTAAGTGTGGGTGTCGAGCAAAAATGGAAGTTTAAAGAAATAACCTGGAAGGTACTTTTGGCGTGTATTATTCCGTTTGGAACTTTTTATATTGACAGAAAAATTTTAAATAAACTATGAAAAATATAGTGATTTTTTTAGGAATTGTTCTGGTAATTTATGTTGTGTACAGGATTTATAAATACCAGACATTGGATAATGGTTTGGACCAGCTCATCAAAAACGGAGCGGTCATTTTAGATGTAAGAACCGAAAAAGAATATGAAACAGGTCATATTGCGGGTTCTCAGAATATTTCACTTGGAACAATTAGAGAAAGATATGTAGAACTTGATCCGGATAAGACATACATCACTGTTTGCTCTCATGGACTGAGGAGTGTAAAAGTTGAAAATATTTTAAAGGAAAAAGGATTCAGAAAAGTCTATAATGGTGGTGCGTGGAGTGATTTGCAGAAAAGCTTTAACCTGAAAGTTTCTGAAAAATAATCACTATTCAATTTATTTTTTTAATTAAAATTCTTTTTTGATATTAATATTTTAAGATGGTAGGATTTTTGAATTATTACAGGTAATTCTTTTATTCAAAACCAATCACTTTAAAATATAATATTATGTCAACAGAAAATCTTACCAATCAGGACGCGATTAAAAAAATTAAGGAATTATCGGAAAATGCAAAAATCTGTATGTTTTGTACAGAGCTGGATGTTGTTCCGATCAATTCCCGCCCGATGACGCTTCAGGAAACGGATAACGAAGGAAATCTCTGGTTCATCAGCAGCGACACCAGCAACAAAAATTTTGAAATTAAAGATGACCGCAGGGTGCAGTTATTTTTTATGAATAATGGTGATTATCAGTATCTTTCAGTGTACGGAGATGCTACTATTTACAAAGACAGGTCAACTATCGAAGACAAATGGTCACCTATGGCAAAAGCATGGTTTGAGGATGGGAAAGATGACCCGACGGTTTCGATTATCCGTGTAGCGCCGAAGCAGACGTATTATTGGGATACAAAAGCCGGAAAACTGGTCAGTCTTTTCAATTTTGTAGCCAATGCTGTTACGGGAAATACAACCGATAATTCTGATGGTGTTGAAGGGAATGCAACGGTTTAGAAAATATTAAATAACAAAATAAAAAGCAGTGAAAATTTTTCATTGCTTTTTTTATTTATTTTAAAAGTTTATAATTTTAAGTTAAATTAGACTTAATTTTATCATCAATTCATTTCCAAAAAAATTAAGAAATTGAAAACTCCAATTGAGAAACGATTTTGAAAAAAATTAATAAAGAATCGGTGAATGATTAATTTTTGTCAGCTGTTCATTGATTTCAAAAATTTTGTAAGTCACATCTTCATATCCCCATTGGGAAAGCCTTACCATGTGCTTTTCGAGATAAATTTCCGCAGATTTTCTATTGTCAAAGAGATAAACCCCTCCTACTTCCTTATTTTTTTCATTTTCAGTCCACATTTTCCATATAAAACCTGGTTCTTCATTAATACTTTCCGCAAGTGTTTGTAAGTTTTCTGCCATTTCCTTTCCAAAAGGACCCTGATGTTGAAAATCAACATAAAGAATTACTTTCTCCATTTTATTTATTTTTGTTGAATATTTTAACTTCTGCATTGCCTATAAACAGGCACTTTTTGTTTAAATATACCAAAAATAAATCACACTATTTTGATAATTGTAGCATAAAAAATGTTAAACTTGTCTCATGGCATTTCATCGTGAGACATATTAACCGGTTTGGATTGCGGTGAACCTTTTTCCCGAAGCCAGATCGAAAGAATCACAAGAGAAGCCACTGCCAGAAACTCACTCTGCCAGTTTTGAAACGATTCAAACCAAAATCTGGAATCTGTAATATAGTGTGAAGCGGTAGTGGTTGGCTTGTTTTTCGAAATCTGTTCTTCGTTGTAATCCTTCAAACTGCCGTAAAAATGTAAGGAAAAGCTTGCTAAAAATAAAAATGCAAAAGCTAATGACAAAGAATGCTTATAAATTTTCAACCAAATTCCTCCTTTTTTCACAGGCCATGGAGCGTTGGGATGCGGCTCGGGGTCTTTGTCTACATCTTCTTTTTCATCCAAAGATTTCGATTCGCTGGAACCCTTCTGTCTCAATGAAATTGTCAGCAAAACATACAGCATCATCTGCAGGAATTCACTTTCCCAGTTTTCAAAAGTCGCCTGGATAAAATGTCCGCTGTAAACGTATTGTCCCAGACTCAACATGGCTTTTCCGTTTTCGGCAAGCTCTTTATTTTCTGTTTTCCAGCCCGTTAAAAACTGAGCGGCAAGACAGCAAATCATTAATATCAGCAAAACAATACTTAAGCTGTTGCGATATATAAAACTTGTTTTTTTAGACATCTTGTACTGGGATTTTAAGTTTATTTTTTGCATTTCAGATACTGAATATGACTTGTGGTTCCGAATCTAATGTTCGAAGCTTCAACGATATATTTTTCCCTGATTGCTGCAGTTTCAAGACAGTTGAAATATCCGTAAAAGTTTGATGTTTAATTTCTTTTATCCATTGACGATCAGGCCTCCGTTGGGATGGAAAACTTGCCCTGTAATCTGGGCAGCATCATCGCTTACCAAAAAAAGAAAGCTGGTGGCCACTTCTTCCGGTGAGGCGTTTCGTTCCAAAGGTGGTTTGTTTTCATCTTCTTCTTTTTCTCCAAAAGTTTTCTCGGTTAAAGGTGTTGCTACAGGTCCCGGAGCTACGGCGTTGATGCGGATTCCTTTGGGTTTTGCCTGTAAGGCCAATGATCTTGTGAAAGAAACAATGGCACCTTTTGTCGCGGAATAATCCAATAATTCCGGATGTCCCTGATAGGCTACTGCAGACGTTGTATTGACGATGGAACTTCCCTCTTTTAAATAAGGAAAAACAATTTTCGTTAACAAAATCATCCCTACAATATTGGAATCAAAGGTTTTTCTGATGTTCTTTTCCTCAAGATTTTCAATATTATCGGAAGGAAACTGCATTCCGGCGTTGTTAATTAAAATATCAATTCCTCCGAATTCGGAAGCTGTTTGTTTGGCAGTTTCTTCGCAGAATTCATAATCATTAATATCACCCTTGAAAATAATGCATTTTTTTCCGAGATTTTCAATTTCAGATTTAGTTTCTTCGGCATCATCGGTGTTGGAGTGATATATAATGGCAATATTAGCTCCATGACGTGCAAAAAGTAAAGCTACGGCCTTACCTATTCCACTGTCTGCTCCGGTAATGAGAACGGATTTGTTTTCTAATTTTAATTTTCCCATAATTAAAACTACTTTTTATAACTTAATATATTGTTTTCTGAGTATCTGCTAAGTTTTATTTTAAAATTAATAACTGGTTAATTTCGCTTTTGAAGCACCCCAGAATGAATTCTGTATAATACAATTGAGCATTCAGAGCTTGGGTTTTTGGGTGTAATTCCAATTTTTTGGTCATAATAATTTCCCCTTTGTAGGCAAAAGAGAAATACGCGAAAATCTTGTAAGAAGAATTCCTGATGGGTGTGCAATAGCCTGTTGTGGCAATCGACCAGTCGGATTCGAAGAGCTGGGCTACATTTAAAGCCATGGTTTCCACGATATTTTCTGAAACGCAGTCGCATTCTTCTGCTTCCGCTTTATTTACATTTAATAATCTGACTTTTTCGGGTAACGTATAGGCCGTCATACCTCCTTTATAAAACAAAGAAGCATTGGGCATTTGTGAAAAAGCAAGCTGCAAACAGCCTGAAGTTACACTTTCTACTACTGAAATCGTTTCGCCTGTTGTTAATAATGACTGGCTGATGTATTCTAGAAGGTTTTTTTGAAATTCCATAATTAAAAAATTTAGTGTGGTGTGAGGGGTTATTTTAAGTTTTAGTTTAATTCTGAGCATTTCTTTCGAGTTCCAATTCCCAGACTCTGTGTTTGGCTATTGCTTCAATAAATTTCTCAGGACTTTTTTTGTTTTCCCACGTAATGATGGCGGGATCTTCATGTTTCTTTAATCCGACATTACTGCTCATGTAGAGAGCTTCTGTTCCGTCGCCGAAATAGATGGCTTTACAATGTTTATAAGCTTCATTAATAAAACGCAATACAAGAGGTTTGTTTTCCGGAGTCAGCAATTCTTTGGTAGAATCTTCGCCTGTTCCGATGAATAAAGCATCAAAACAAACACTTGCCGTACTGCTCAAAGAATGTTTCGGAGTTAAAGATGATCCGTCGCTTGTCTTTACCGGAGCTAAACTTGGTGCGATGATTTCCACAACAGCGCCTTCTGCTTCCAGTTTTAATTTTAAATCATTTACAGCTTCTGCATCTACTCCATTACCCATAATAAAACCGATTTTTCTTCCCAGGATGGTATCTTTAACGGTATTCTGCATGCTCAAAGCTTTTGAGATTTTTGTATTGGGCTCTCTTTCCTCGCTTTGTAAGTCAGCAGGATTGGCATCTGCGGGAATGCTTTGATTAGGAAATTCCAATTCCTTTACCGTAACACCGATTTTTTCTGCCACTCTCCATGCTAAAGATTTATCAATGAATGCCAATTGCCCTACCACTCTTTCTCTTATAGCAGGAATAGTCACTTTTGACAATTCGAATATCAAGGCATTTTGAAGATGTATTTTTTCCGGTGTCGACTGGCTGTTGTAGAATAATTTTGCCTGAGAATAGTGATCTACGAAACTTCTGCTTCTTTCTCTCACTTTTGCGCCTGAAACTCTGGCTTCCTGGGATGCAAAACCACCCTCTGACATCATCGCCTGGAAAGGACATCCGCCGCCGATGGAGTTTGGCTCGTAGCTTACTTTTCCTTTGGGGATCTGTTGTCTCATGTATCCGTCGCGCTGGTTGTTGTGAACCGTGTTTACGGATCTGTTGATCGGAATTTCATGGAAATTTGGCCCGCCCAGTCTTATCAGCTGAGTATCTGTATAGGAAAATAGTCTTCCCTGCAGCAGCGGATCGTTGGTGAAATCGATTCCGGGAACGATATGTCCGGGATGGAAAGCCACCTGCTCTGTTTCTGCAAAAAAGTTTTCAGGATTTTTATTTAAAGTTAATGTTCCTACAAGCTGTACCGGAACTTCTTCTTCAGGGACGATTTTTGTAGGATCGAGAAGATCAAAATCATATTTGTCTTCATCTTCTTCAGGGATCAGCTGTACACCGAAATCCCATTCAGGGAATATTCCATTTTCGATGGATTCCCAAAGATCTCTTTTGTGAAAATCAGGATCTACCCCCGAAATTCTCTGCGCTTCATCCCAAGCTACGGAATGGACGCCTAGTTTTGGTTTAAAATGAAACTTTACAAAATGTGCTTTTCCTTCATCATTAATAAATTTAAAAGAGTGAACTCCAAATCCTTCCATTCTGCTGAAACTTCTGGGAATAGCCCTATCGCTCATCAGCCACATGATCATGTGCATACTTTCAGGCATCAGTGAAATGAAATCCCAAAAAGTATCGTGAGCAGAGGCAGCTTGTGGAATTTCGTTGTGTGGTTCAGGCTTTACGGCATGTACAAGATCCGGGAACTTCATGGCATCCTGAATAAAAAATACGGGCATATTGTTTCCTACAAGGTCATAATTTCCTTCATCGGTGTAAAATTTTATTGCAAATCCTCTTACATCTCTCGCAAGATCGGTACTTCCCCTGTTTCCTGCAACGGTTGAAAACCTTACAAAAACAGGTGTTTCTTTTCCTACTTCCGTTAAGAATTTTGCTTTTGTATATTTGGCCAGGCTTTTATTTAGTTTAAAAACACCATGTGCTCCGGAACCTCTTGCGTGTACTACCCTTTCAGGAATTCTTTCATGGTCGAAATGGGTGATTTTTTCTCTTAAAATAAAGTCTTCCAGTAAGGTCGGTCCTCTGTCTCCGGCTTTTAAGGAATCCTGGTTGTTATTAATCTTAAGACCTTGATTGGTAGTAAGCTTTTCCTGATCGTTGGAAGTGCTGTGCGATTCAAGCTGATCCAGCTTTTTGTTGGTTTTCTTAGGGGCTTTCATAGTTCTAATATTTTAGTGGTTGGGTTATTTAAATGGTTCAAATAAAAAATTATGCTGATAAGTAAATTAATTAATATTTAGTGATAGTATTTCCAGCTGTGACTAGTATTAGACAGCAATAAATTGATATTAAAACTTGAATTTTTTTTTAAAGCTAAAAAGCTTATTGTGTTTCCTCGGTCTGAGGTTTATGGGAACATGGATAATTTGTCACCTCAAATATATGCCTTAAAGCGTCTACTTTCTTATGACCCAAGTCATGTTGATTAATATTAATATAAAATTTTCCGGTTTTCAATCTTAAGATTACCTTCTTTTTCCATTTTTTTTAAGGCTCTGATTACAGTTTCCACTCGTAAGCCTGTCAAATTCGCAATCTGTTGTCTTGTAAGCTCCACCTGAAAGCATTGCCCGCAATCGCCATCGTGATAACTTTTAAGGTAATCCAGCAATCCTTTCAACCTTAAAGCAGGATTTTGAGAAGACATACTTTGCAGCATAATTGCCTTGAAATAAAGTTTTTGCGAAAGACATGCATTCATTTCCAGTGAAACATGCGGATGTTTTTCCAGCATGTCCATAAAACTGCTTTTGGGAAGCCTGATGATTTCGCATGTGCTAAGACATACCGCGTTCATCACATAAAATTTTTCTAAAAAAAGCATGGAATCTCCAAAACTCTGGTGTTCTCCCAAAATATTATGAATAAATTCTTTGCCTTCTTCATTGTAATTGTTGAGCTTTAGCTTCCCCTTTAGAATTTGATAATAATAAACCACATGATCTCCTTCTCTATAGATCAACTCGCCAGGTTGATATGTTTTTACTTCTGCACCGAAAGAATACAAAAGTTCAGGCTCAATATTCATACAGCTTATTGTTTTCATGCTTAGTAAAAGTTTTAATAAAATTGGAAAATTTGATATTGATTTTTTAATATAAAATTTTACGATCTTTAATTTTTAATATTTTATTTCTTTCCATTACTTTAATGGTTCTTATTGCAGTTTCTACGCAAAGGCCTGTAAGACCTGCCATTTGCTGCCTTGTGAGTGGAACCAGAAAAGAATATGGCGCTTGTTCTTTTTGAAAGCTTTTAAGGTAATCCATTAATGTTTTTAATTTTGAAACAGGATTGTGAGTATTCAAATTCTGTTTCATTACCAAGGCGTAGTAAATTCTTTGTGAAAGAAATGTGTTGATATCGCGGGATATTTCCGGATATAGTTTCAGAAGATCCAAAAAAATATGCCTTGGAAGCCTGAGAATTTCACAATTGGTGATAGCAATTGCGTTCATTGGATAAGGTTTGTTTATAAAAAGCATCGATTCGCCGATACTCTGTCCGGCTTCTAATAAAGTCTGGATGCTTTCCTTCCCATCTTTGTTGTAGTTGTTCAGTTTTACGTCTCCGGTAATGATCTGATAATAATAATTAGCAGGATCTCCTTCACTGAAAATGATCTCAGTGGGTTTATAGGTTTTTATACTTGCTCCTACTGAATGCAAAATTTCTTCTTTGATAACCATAAATAGTTGTTTTAATGTTAGTAATGTTTAGCATCTTATTAGAAAAAATTGGGCACTACGTTTTATTATATACAAATATTGAACCTTGTTGATTTCTTAAAATGTTAAATTATGTTAATTCTATTATTGATTTTTATCTTTTGTCCGTTATTTTTTTGATTTTCAATATAAATTATTAAGAAAGATTATTTTTATTAATTTATATTTACCTCTGAAATAAAAATAAGATTTACCAATTAAAAAATCTGAAAAATCTGGTAACGGAAATGAAAATGAAACCCGCTTTTTTCTAAACGGGTTTTGTAAATCTATGACGTGTAAATTTATTTTGTAACTTTAGTGGTATCCGCAGTATCTGTACGGTTTGTTGCTGTACTGTCTACTGAGATTGTATCGGCCGGAACCGGTGCTATTGTACTGTCTGCAACTATCGTTGTGTCAGATGCCGAAGTGGTGGAGGTATCTGCACTTTTCTTACAACTCAGGACTATAAATCCGAGTATCGTGAGTGTTAATACATATTTCATAACTTTATATTTTATTGGTGTTATTTCAAATGTATGGAAACATTTAGTTAAAAATTTATGATCTCGATCATAATATTCATTTATGTTCGTTTATTTCGTAAATTTTTTCGTTCCTGCCACACAAAGAATAACTCCTACTGTGATCCCTAACATTCCTAAGCTTACCTGCTCATTCAGGAAATACGCAGCCAATGCCAATCCGAAAAAAGGCTGTAAAAGCTGCAGCTGTCCTACAGTGGTAATTCCGCCCTGCGCGAGACCTTTATACCAGAAAATAAAACCAATAAACATACTGAACAAAGCAATATACCCCAAGCCAAACCAGCCCTGAAAGCTTACAGTTTCGATATTTTTTGGAAAGTAAATAAAAAATAACGGCATCATTAAAGGAAGAGCCAAAACCAATGCCCAGGAAATCACCTGCCATCCTCCTAAAGTTTTTGACAATTTTGCACCTTCGGCATAGCCTAATCCACAAAGGATTACACCAAGCAGCATCAAAATATCGCCAATCGGAGAAGCTGAAATTCCCTGCGAGACAGCAAACCCAATCACCAATAAACTTCCGATAATGGAAAAAAACCAAAACACTGGATGCGGTCTTTCTCCTCCGCGAAATACCCCGAAAATAGCAGTCATTAAAGGTAACATCCCCAAAAAGACGATGGAATGAGCAGACGTTAAATACTGCAAAGCCAGAGAAGAAAGTAAAGGAAATCCTATCACACAGCCTATCGAAACTAAAACTAAAGAAAAAATCTGATCTTTTGCAGGACGTTTTTCTTTATAAATCAATAAAACAAAAAGAGCCAGCACACCCGCGATTCCGGCACGTGCGATTGTTACGAAAATGGGATTCATCTCTGTCACCGCCAATTTTGTAGCCGGTAACGAACCACTGAAAAGCAAAACCCCGATAAAACCGTTGATCCATCCGTTGAGTGTCTGATCTTTTGATAGTTTATGTGTTATCATTGTATTGAAGATTAATTTTAATAATTCAAAATTATAAAGGTTAAAAAGATAAACACAGTCTCAGTTTTGTATATTTGCATGAGTACAGTTTATTATGAATAAAGAATATTTATACACCGAAATAGCCAACGGAATCGCTTCACAAATAAGAAACGGGATATTAAAATCTGGCGATAAACTCCCTTCTGTAAGGAAATTATGCAAAGAACACCAGATCAGCATGAACACCGCAAAACGTGTTTTTTTGGAGTTGGAATCGCAGTCTTTGGTAGATTCTAAACCGCAGTCGGGATATTTTGTGAGCAATATTCTTTCCGTAGAACTGCCGCTTCCTGAAGTGAGCAAACCTTCATTAATTGCCAATAATGAAGAACCTAATGAATTGATCAATAAAGTATATGAAAACATCGGAAAGAAAGAAGTAACGCTTTTTTCCATCGGAATTCCGTCGGGAGATCTTTTGCCACAGGCTAAACTTAAAAAAGAAATCATCAACGCTACCCGAACTCTAAAGGAAGGAGGAACGGAATATGAAGAAATACAGGGAAATCTGAAATTACGAAGAATGATTTCCATGAGATCATTACAATGGGGCGGAAATTTTCATGAAAATGACCTGGTAACAACCAATGGCGGGATGAATGCACTATCTTTCTGCTTAATGGCTTTGGGAAAACCCGGCGATACTATTGCCATTGAAAGTCCGTGCTATCCCGGGATTTTACAGTTGGCGAACGGATTAGGTTTAAAAGTTCTCGAGCTTCCGACCCATCCCACGACGGGAATTGAAATTGATGCTTTAAAAAAAGTCATTCCAAAGATTGATCTGTGCCTTTTAATTCCGAATTATAATGCGCCTCTGGGAAGCTGTATGCCCGATGAAAATAAAAAGGAGGTGGTGAAAATCCTTTCAGAAAACGGAATTCCTTTAATTGAAGATGATGTCTACGGCGACCTTTATTTTGGCTCCGACCGCCCGAAATGCTGCAAATCTTTTGATAAAGAAGGAAATGTATTGTACTGCAGCTCGATTTCAAAGACATTGGCTCCCGGCTATCGTGTGGGATGGATTGCTCCGGGAAAATACAAGGATAAAATTTTAAAGCTGAAATTCCTCCACTCTACTTCATCTATCTCAATTGTAAATGAAGCGGTGGCTAATTTTTTAAAATCCGGGAAATATGAAAAGCATCTTCAGCAGATGAGAAAATCTTTGCAAAATAATTATCAGAATTACGTACAGACGATCGCAGAAGCTTTTCCGCAGGGTACAAAAACCAGCCGTCCACAAGGCGGACTTTCCCTTTGGGTAGAATTTGATAAAAATATTAAAACAACGCAATTGTACGACCTTGCGATCAAAGAAAATATAAGTATTGCCCCCGGAAGAATGTTTACCTTACAGGATCAGTTTGAAAACTGTATGCGTCTTTGCATCGGTTTGCCGTGGTCTGAGGAGACACAGGCGAAGCTGAAACAATTGGGGAATTTGGCGAAAAGAGTTTGAGTTTGATTAAGCTTAGGATGGATGTTGGAAGCTGGAAGTATATCATTGTAAAACTTCCATCCTCCAGCTTCATATCTTCCCGCTATTTATTATCCGGAACGAAATTTTTTCTTGCTAATTCTTTTCTTACGCGGCTCAAACTTTCAGGAGTGATTCCCAAATAAGACGCGATCATCCATTGCGGAACTCTCAGTAATAAATCAGGGTACATTTTGATGAATTTCATGTAGCGTTCTTCCGCTGTTTCGGCCAGTAAAGAATTGATCCTGTCCTGTAAACTTTTAATATGTTTTTGTAATAAAATATCGCTTTTTTCCAGACTGTTCGGAAATTCTCCCACTAATTTGCTGATAAAATCTGGGTGCAGCAAAAGCACCTCGGAATCTTCAACAGCTTCAATATAATATACAGACTTTTCATTGAAATAAAGACTGCTTCGGTCGGAAATCAGCCAGCTTTCAGGAGCAAACTGAATAATGTGTTCCTTACCGTTTTTGTCGATAGAATACATTTTGATAAGTCCTTTTTCAACAAAGTAAATATATCGGCAGATCTCACCATATTGCAAAAGAAACTGATTTTTCGGTATTTTCTTTACTTCATAGTGTAAACTGCACATGTTCACCTTTTCAACGGGAACACTTAAAACTTTTGCTAAATAATTATTAATATTTTTCATTATACAATTTGATCTGCGGATATATGCTGATGTGAAGCATTGCTTATGGCTTTTCCGTTTTCTATTACTATTAATTGAGGGCTTTCGTGTCTTACACCAAAATCTTCGGCAATTTTATTGGAGAGAGATCTGTGTGCTAGCAAATCTAAGTAATATAACTCTACTTTTTGATCTAAGTTTTCTATCTCTTTTTCAAAATTTTTCAATACGGTCTTGCTGATGAAGCAGCTGGTCGAATGTTTAAAGATAGCAATCCTGTTGTGGAAAGAGCTTTCAATGGCTTTTTGAAGATCTTCTTCCGATTCGATCTTTTTCCAGAAAGATTTTTTTTCAGATTCTTCTCCCTTTCCACTAAATATTTTATCAAAAAAACTCATACATTAAATTGTTTCAGGTGATGATGAAGATGTTTATATTCTAAGAATCCCCAGTCTTTTTCGGTCATTTTTCCGAAAAGAACGTGATGATCAGGCAGTTTTCCTTGTTTGAAAGTGTTGCGGTATTCATCAAGTGTTTTCAGTAGGTTTTCTTTTTCATCATTAAAATCACATTCAAAATTAACGATAAGTTTTTGAAAAGTAGGCATATTTCTGGGAATTCCGTTATTAAAAATCTGCATTTCTATTTTGGTTATGATGCCTATTGTCTTAAAAAGAGCATTGACAGGAGGAAGTTCTATTTTCCCCAACGGAATTTGAAGGACATAATTACAATGTCTCATCATTTGGCATACATCCATTTTTCCCCATCTTTTCTGGGAATTTTCAGACAAATTGGAAATTCTTTTCATAATTTCCTCAAAATAAATACTGCTATGAAGACTTTTTTTTACCAACCTTTTTCTTTCTTCAAATTTTCGATGTGAGCAAAATGATGGTTGCAGTGCCACGCGTACACTGCCAGGTAACTTCTTAGATCATAATCTTTATTTTGTTCAGGGTGATGAAAAGTTCTTTCAAACTGTTTGTTGGTCATGGTTTTCAGCAAGGTAGTCCATCTTTGGTGGGTTCCTTTGATCATTCTCATAGCTGGTTTTATCGGCATATTGCGGCTGTCCTGCAGTTCTGCCCATTTTGCTTCATCGTACGGTCTGATGGTAGGATTATCTTCCGTGAGTGCTAATTTGAGTCGGATAAAGCTGTTGATATGGCTGTCTGCAATATGGTTTACGAGCTGTCTTACCGTCCATCCTCCTTCCCTGTATTGGGTGTCAAGCTGATCGTCGGTGAAATTTTCGATCAGGTTTTTCAGTCTGCCCGGAAAATCTTTAATCACATTAATATATTCATCAAGTTTGATATCGCAGATATTTTCAGGCTGCTCGAATTGCCCAATAGGAAATTTCTTATTCTCTAAATTGCTCATTTTATTAGATTTAAAATTTTATGTTGTCGATTTGTCCGATAATTCGGTTTTGGACAATTTTTTGCGTGTTAGTTTTTGTAAATTTATCAAAAATTCGAGAAATCTAAATATGAAAAAAGCGTTAATAATCGTAGATGTACAGAATGATTTTTGTGAAGGCGGCGCATTGGCAGTTCCGGAAGCAAATGAAGTAATCCCATACATCAATGCTCTGATGGAAGAAAATGAGTACGATCAAATAGTTTTAACACAGGATTGGCATCCTGCAAATCATAAAAGTTTTGCCAGCAACAACGGGAAAAATGTTGGAGAAAGTATCATTCTGAACGGCGTTCCGCAGTTTATGTGGCCGGATCACTGTATTCAGGGGACTTTCGGGGCAGAGTTTCATAAAGACCTGAACAGGGATAAAGTCACTCATATCATTCAAAAAGGAAAAAATACCGAGATTGACAGCTACAGTGGTTTTCAGGACAATAATCATTTTATGAAAACGGGATTGGACGATTTCTTGAAATATCACGATATTCAATTATTGGAAATTGTAGGTCTTGCGATGGATTATTGCGTGAAATTTACCTGTCTTGATGCAGTTGCCAACGGATATATCACATGTCTGCATTTCAACGGAACTCGTGCGGTGAATGTAAAGCCGGATAACGGAAGGGATGCGATTTATGAAATGATTCAGAAAGGGGTGACTGTTTTGGGGTAATTTTTTAATTATAAATAAAGACTTTTCATATATTAAGGCTTCGAGAGCCTCAGCCTGACACTGGATAAAACTTACGGATAGTATTAGCGTTGTCAGGCTGAGGCTCTCGAAGCCTTTAAATTTAAATAATAGTTTCTTCTTCGCCAGAATGACACACTCAGAAAATACATAAAAAAGACGTTGAAAAAAATCAACGTCTTTTATTTTTTAGCTTAAAAAAACTCTAAAATCCCGAAACACGAATCCCGAAACCCCACTAAAGCATTTTAAGATTATTCACTTCCAGTTCTGTAAGGATTCTCCAGTGTCCTCTCTTTATGTTTTTCTTCGTCAATCCTGCAAACATGACACGATCAAGAGCTTCCACTTCATATCCTAATCTTTGGAAAATTCTTCTGATCACGCGGTTCCAGCCAATGTGGATCTCAATTCCGATCTCATTTTTCGGTTTTCCTTCAATGAACGAAATCTGATCTACAACAGCCACTCCTTCATCCAGACGAATTCCTTCGGCAATTAACTTCATATCTTCATGAGTTAGTTTTTTATCCAAAGTCACATGATAAATTTTTCTTGCATCAAAAGATGGATGCGTAAGTTTTTTTGTCATGTGTCCGTCGTTCGTAAGAAGAATAACCCCAGTCGTAGAACGATCCAGCCTTCCTACAGGAAACAAACGGTAAGGTGAAGCATTGGCTACAAGATCCATTACTGTTTTTCTGGCTTTGTCGTCTTTTGTAGTAGAAATATAACCTTTTGGCTTATTTAAAAGAACATACACAGGCTTTTCGGGAGTAATGTTTTGTCCGTCAAATACTACTTTATCCGTTTTTTCTACCTGATAACCCATTTCCGTAACGACTTTTCCGTTTACTTCTACCAGTCCCTGAACAATCAGGTCATCAGCTTCTCTCCTGCTACAGATCCCTGAATTGGCGATGTATTTGTTGAGACGGATGGTATCTTTGTGGATATCCTTGTCAATCTTGTTGAATTTTCTTTTCTGTACGAAAGATTTTGCTCTGTCCTGTCTTTCTTCTCCAGCCGCAGCAGGTCTTCTCCCGTATTTCAGGCTGCCTCTTTCATACTTATCTCTGCTGTCGAAGCTTTTGCCGCCTCTTTTTGGAGCCGATTTCCCGAATGGCTTTCTTTCTTCACTATTATTCGTGATATAAGGCTTTCTCTCAGATTTAGAATGTTGATCGTCGTCTTGTCTGTCAAAACTTCTTTCCGTTTTTTTGAAAGGCTTTTGTCCAAACTTTGTATTGGATCCTCTGTGTTCAGAATTTCTTTCGCCTGCTTTAGGGAAAGATTTCTTGAAAGGTTTTGATTCTGAAGAATTTCCAGAACTGGAAGCACGAGAATTGCCAGAATTTTTCTTAGTTGAAATTCTTGGTCTCTTTGGTCTTTCTGAATTATTGTTATCTCTGCTCATTCTAAAAATTTCTGCAAAGATAGTATATTTAATAACGAGTTAAAAATTAAGAATCATAACTTTGCAAGATAGTATTACAATTAACTTTACAGAAAATCTGAAAATGATAACAATAGTAGACGATAATTTTTCTCAATTAAATGACTTTTTACACGAAAAATCTTTCAGCAAAATCTTTATTTTGGTTGATGAAAATACGCATGAATATTGTCTTCCTACCCTGTTGGGAAATATGCAGACGGATCTTGGATTTGAAATTCTTGAAGTGGAAGCCGGCGAGGAAATGAAAAATATTCAGACGGTGAATCAGTTGTGGGAAATCCTTACGGAAATGCAGGCGGACAGAAAAGCGTTAATGATCAATCTTGGAGGCGGCGTGATCACAGATATGGGCGGTTTTGTGGCTTCTACCTATAAAAGAGGCATATCTTTCATCAATATCCCGACTACCCTATTATCGATGTGCGACGCATCAATAGGCGGAAAAACAGGAATTGACCTTATGAATTATAAAAATATGATAGGAACTTTCACTTTTCCGGAACATATTTTTGTGTATCCTAAATTTTTAGAAACATTACCTTTTAAAGAATTAAGAAGTGGTTTTGCAGAAATGCTGAAACATGGCTTAATTGCCGATAAAGCTCATTGGGAAAGCCTTACGCAGATTCACAAGCTTGATATAGACGGAGTGATTCCGCATATCCAGACTTCGATGGATATTAAGCAAAATGTGGTTGAGGAAGATTTTCACGAAAAAAATATCAGAAAAACTTTGAATTTCGGGCATACAATAGGTCATGCGATTGAAAGTTTATATTTAAGTCAGGGAAATCCGATTCTTCATGGGGAAGCTGTGGCGATGGGAATGATTTCAGAGGCGTATCTTGCGTATCTGGAAGGCTTAATTTCGGAAGAAGATTCAACATTAATTATCGAAAACATTCAGAAATACTATCCTTACTTGGATATAAGTGATTTTAAAGATGAAGATATATTTGATTTATTATTAAATGATAAAAAGAATGTAGACAGTAACATCAACTTTTCCCTGCTTTCAGGAATCGGTTCGTGTGCATTTGATCATAAGTGCAGCAAAAAAAACATCACGGCTTCGCTTAAGTTTTATAGAGAATTGAATGATGCTTGATTGAAATTATCCTATTTTCTGACAAATTTTGATTAAATTTTAAATAAAAAATATAATTTAGACTTTTTATAAACAAATGTTTAATTAACTTTTATAATATTGATTAATAGTAAGTTAATTATCAAAACTATTAGCTCAAACGCCTGTTTTTAAGTTTATTTTCAACCTTAATTTTAATTTTGGCAAACATTTTGAAAGATACTCTCCGTCAAATGAAAAACTGACAAGTAGTAAAATTTAAAATTAGGAAATAGTAATTAAAAATTTAAGTTATGAAAAAGTTAATCTTAGGAATAGCAGTAGCTGCAAGTTCATTAGCATTTGCTCAGGAAACGACGACAACAACAGCTTCATCTTCTAGCCCGGTAAGATTCGGTATCAAAGGGGGAATGAACGTTTCTTCACTTTCAAATGATGCGGGACTGGATGATTCGAAGTCTAAAATCGGTTTCAACGGAGGGGTGTTTGCTAATATTCCGGTAGCAAGTTCATTCAGTATTCAGCCGGAGGTTTTGTACAATAACCTTGGTTCGAAAGTTACCCTTACAGACGTAAACATCGGAGGAAACAATTATACAGCAGAATACGCAAGACATTTAGATTATATTTCAGTGCCATTGATGTTCCAATATAATTTTGTTCCTAACTTCTATCTAGAAGCAGGTCCGGAGTTCAGTTTCATGATTGATGCTAGAGATAAGTATAAAAATACTAAAAACGGAAGTACGACAGGAGCAGAATCATACAGCTTAAACAAAGATGATTTCAACAAATTCAACCTTGGGATTGGTATTGGTGCAGGATATTATTTTACGGATAATATTGGTTTAACGGCGAGATATGTTGCAGGAACAACTGATATTTACAAAAATAACAATGGAGATGCTGTAAGAAACAATAACTTCCAGGTAGGTTTAGCATTCAAATTTTAAATAATTAAGTAGTTTTATTTAGAACAAACAGATTTCAATACGGGTCGGACTTTTATAAGTCCGACTTTTTTTTATTTTTTAACAAAAAAAATATTTTACGTTAAAAATAGCGAATGGATAAGCAGATTTTATGAGATATTAAAATATGAATTAAAATAAATGTAAAGGAAAGGAATAGCTTGTTTAAATAATTTTCAAGGGTAAAAATGCGGTTTGGTTTTGTTTTCTTATTTGGCAAACAATTTGTCTGGCCTTAGCGTCAAACAAAAATACAACTGACAAAAAACAATTAAATTATGAAAAAATTATTTTTAGGATTGGCACTTGTTGCTGCTTCATTTACATTTGCACAGAAAAAAGGAACTTCACCTATAAGCTACGGTTTGAAAGCCGGAATGAACGTATCTTCATTTTCAAAGGATAGCGGATCGGATGTTCAGGAATCAAAAGTTGGATTCTATGCAGGTGGTTTTGCAAACATTCCATTAAGTGCACAATTCAGCGTACAGCCGGAGTTATTGTATAGCGGATTAGGAGCGAAGAAAGTAGAGACATTCTCAGGACAATCTCAAAATACTACATTTAATAGTACAAGAAAATCAACGGCATCTCTTGACTATCTTACCGTACCGGTAATGTTTCAATATAATGCAACACCAAAATTATATTTAGAAGCGGGACCTGAGTTTGGATTCATGTTGAGCGCAAAAGAAAAAGTATCAACTACAATGGTTGCTATGACTGGAAACTCTTCTTCTACTACCACGACAGAAACTTCAGGTAAAATTGACAAAAAAGACTTAAAAACTTTCAATTTCGGTCTTGGTCTTGGAGCAGGGTATTATTTTACTCCAAACATTGGGGTTACTTTAAGATATGTTGCCGGTCTTACGGATGTTGTCAAAAACAGACCTAGTGGTTCTGATGCTGTGAAAAATAACGTATTGCAAGTAGGAGTAGCTTATAAATTTTAATCCTAATCGGCTATTTACTTTATGAAGTCAGGTTTATTTATAGACCTGACTTATTTTTTTACTTATTTTTTAATCTTTTAATAAAAATTGGCAAGAATTTTGTACTATGGAGGTTGAAATTTTATAAATTATTAATTAAATTTAAAACTATTGACTATGAAAAAATTATTCTTAGGATTCGCAATCGCCTTAAGTTCACTGACTTTCGCTCAGGAAAATGCAAAAACTTCTTCACCTTCTTCGCCGGTAAGATTCGGTGTGAAAGCTGGTCTTAATATCTCTTCTATTAATGAAGATGGCTTTAAAGCTAAAGCTGGAATTTACGGAGGTGTATTTGCCAATATTCCTGTTGCAAGTTCTTTCAGCGTTCAGCCGGAAGTTTTGTATAACGGAATGGGAGCAAAAGCAGAAAGTAATTCTGATGTGAAATTAAATCTTGATTATATTTCAGTTCCTGTAATGTTCCAGTACAATGTTCTTCCAGAATTGTATCTTGAAGCAGGGCCTCAGTTCAGTTTTGCTATTAACAGAAAGATAAAAGGTAACGGTGGTTCTTTAGACGTTAATGATTCAATCAAAGGATTTGATTTAGGTATCGGCTTAGGTGCAGGATACTACATCGTAGACGGATTCGGTGTTACGGCAAGATTTGTAGCCGGAGTTACAGATATCGCTGAAGACAATCCTGGTGATGCTGTAAGAAACAGCGTATTCCAGGTAGGAGTTGCTTACAAGTTTTAAACAATTTTGATTCAATAGAAAAGGTCAGGTTTTATTCGTAAAGCCTGACCTTTTCATTTTTTTGGTGTTTTTAAGAATAAGAAGAAAAAAAATAATAAAAAATTTAAGTATTTTATTTTTAACATAATTTAATTTAAAAAAGAAATCAGAAGTTTTAGTTTTAAAATATTTTTTTGAAATATAATGGTTTTTTATGTAAAATATTAACCAAGTAGGAACTTGTAAATCCTTTAAATACAGGTGGTTTATAATTTTTGGCAAAGTATTTGCGAAGTACTCCAAGTCTAAATGAAAGTTTAGATTTAAAAAGTAAATAGGAAATAAAAAAAACAAGATTATGAATAAGTTATTTTTAGGACTAGCATTAGTCGCTGGCTCATTAGTCGCTGCTCAGGAAACAGTTGTTGTAGAAACTGCTACTATTACCCCGGTACCGGAAAAACCACATGCAAGAGTGGGAATCAAAGGAGGTGCTAATGCGTCACAGTTCAGTGATCAGAAACTAAGCCTAAACAACCAGAAAGTAGGATTCCACGCAGGTGTTTTTGTGAATGTGCCGCTTTCTAATAAAATCAGTGTACAACCAGAAGTTTTGTATAACCAGATGGGTGCAAAAACCATCACATCATCTTCAGAAATCACTTCACCCACTACTACTACGAAAACTGTAAGTGATGTGAAAAACTATCTGAATTATATTTCAGTTCCTTTGATGTTCCAGTTCAGACCCGGAAGCTTTTATATGGAGGCAGGGCCGCAATTCAGCTACTTCCTGAACGGTAAAAATGAAGGTGAAACTACAATTACAAAAACTACAGGATCTAGTACGTCTACAGAAACGATATCTAATTCAGGAAGCGTTAATAAAGATATTGTAAGAAAGTTTGATATAGGATTGGCCCTTGGTTTAGGTCTGGATATTACTCACAATTTGGGTATTAATGCAAGATATATCAACAGTTTGACGCATACTTATAACAATTATATTATGCCGGGTGTGGAATATAACAGCAAAACCAACAGAGTATTCCAGTTAGGATTGAATTACAAATTTTAATATACATAACCAATTTAATTTCAATGAAAAGGTCAGACTTAATATTTTTAAGTCTGACCTTTCGCTTTATTTTTATTTAAATTTTAATTAAATAATTCTACCTCTTCTCCTTTTTCTACAGGATATTCTTCTGTGAAGCAGCCGAAGCAGTGGTTGGAAGAACCTAAAATTTCTTTTAAGTTTTCCACGCTTAAAAATTCTAAAGAATCAACTCCTAAATAAGCTCTAAGCTCTTCAGTGGTCATATTTGCAGAAATAAGATCGTCTTTTGACGGGGTATCTATTCCTAAATAACAAGGTGCAATGATTGGTGGAGAAACACTTCTGAAGTGGATTTCCTTCACCCCTGCATCTTTTAAGATTTTTACCAATCTCTTGGAAGTCGTCCCACGTACGATAGAATCGTCGATGATCACTACTCTTTTATCTTTAATTTCGGAAATAATAGGATTTAGTTTCAGGTTCACTACCCTTTCTCTCATTTCCTGAGTCGGTACGATGAAACTTCTTCCGATGTATCTGTTTTTAATCAGAACCGGACGGAAAGGAATCCCCGAAGCCTTCGCAAAACCAATCGCAGCCGGAACTCCCGAATCCGGAACTCCGATTACCACATCAGCTTCTACCGGAGCCTGGTGCCAGATTTTCTCTCCCGATTTTTCTCTGATTTCGTAAACATTGATATTTTCCAGATAAGAGTCAGGTCTTGCAAAATAAATATATTCAAAAGAACAGATTCTCTGCTTTCCTTTCATTTCATCTGCCATGTAAGAATGAAGTTTTCCGGGTTCGTTTTCATTGGTGTAAACAATTTCTCCCGGCAAAATATCACGTACATACTGAGCTCCCACAGCATCTAAAGCTACAGATTCTGAAGCGACAACGTAAGATTTTTCGTCAATAGCTCCTAAAACCAAAGGTCTGATCCCGTTGAAATCCCGGAATGCAAAAAATTTATTTCTTGTCATTCCCACCACAGAATAAGCGCCTTCAATTTTCTCCATAGTAGCTTTGATAGCACTACGAAGCCCCAAATCAAGGTTTTTCTGGATTAATCTTAAAATGACCTCAGAATCGGAAGTTGCTCTGAAAACTACGCCTTCAGCCTCCAACTCTGCTTTTAGTTCTTTGGCATTGGTAAGGTTACCGTTATGCGCTATGGAAAGGATAATCTGGTCATATTCGTTTTTCGCGAAAAATGGCTGGAAATTATACTTCTTTTTATCTCCTGCAGTCGTGTAACGGGTGTGCCCGATTGCAGAATTTCCCATAAAAGCTTCAGGATCATGGATCTCTTTATAAACGTCCAAAACCAACCCTTCGTCTTTCATATTGGTGATTCTTCCGTTTTTTAAAACAGAAATACCACACGCTTCCTGACCTCTGTGCTGTAACGCAAAAAGCCCGAACTGTGAAAGAGAAAACGTATCCAGATCGTTATCAGAATACATTCCGAAGATACCGCACTCCTCATTCGGAGCATCCAGTCTTTCTTCTTCCTGCGTTCTGAAAAGATTTCTTCCGTAGGTTTGAGTTTCAAACTGTTTTAAATATTCACTTTTATGAATGTCTAAACTTTTCATTTCTATTTTTTCTAAATTTTGATGATGGAAGCTGGGAGCTTGAAGTCTGAAGTTTACAACTAAACTTTTTAAGTTTTCAGATAAACTTCCAGCATCCAACTTCTGGCTTCTGGCCTAATAATTATTTAGCAAGTACAGCTTTCAATCTATTGTAGATCTCAACATAAGCTTCAGTAACTTCTCCTAAGTCTCTTCTGAATCTGTCTTTATCCAACTTCTTCATGGTATCTTTATCCCAAAGTCTGCATGTATCAGGAGAAATTTCGTCTGCTAAAATGATCTCTCCGTCTGAAGTTTTACCCAATTCGATTTTGAAATCAACAAGGATAATATTCATTTTGTCGAAAAGATCGATCAGGATTTCATTGATATCTGAAGTCAATTCATACATCTCATCAAGCTCTTCATACGTTGCAGCACCTAAGAAAACCGCATGGTGATCATTGATAAGCGGATCTCCCAACTCGTCTTTCTTGTAGCAGATATCGAAGATCGTTACCGGAGATTTTATTCCTTCCTCCACTCCTAATCTTTGAGCCATACTTCCTGCAGAATAGTTTCTTACAACCATTTCCAAAGGAATGATGGATACTTTTCTTACCAATTGCTCTCTTTCGTTCAATTGTTTAATGAAATGAGTCTTAATCCCTTTTTCATTTAAATATTCAAAAATAAGAGTCGTGATGGCGTTGTTCATCTCACCTTTCAAATCAACAGAACCTCTTTTTTGAGCATTAAATGCAGTAGCGTCGTCTTTGAAACGTACAATTACCTGATCAGGATTATCGGTTGCAAATACTTGTTTTGCCTTACCTTCGTACAACATTTCTTTCTTTTCCATTTCTTACTAGATTTATTTTTATTATTTAATTAAAATTCCTGTTAAAACTGCCATTCCAAAGCTCAGTAAAGTACCTATTAATACATACTCTGTGAGTTTTCTCTGTTTGGCCTGTGCAAGGTCGCTGAACCTGAAAACAGATTTTGCAGCCACCATAAAACCAACGCCTTCCCAGTGATCCACCAAAATAAAAGCGAATACCAGTAAACGTTCTAAAATTCCAATATATTTTCCGGCACTTGATAAAGATTCGGTTTGTATATTACCTGCAGTCTCCGGAACGGGTGTCCATGAAGACAATAATATTTTAATAAAAATCGAAGCAGGCGATGTTAAAAACAAAGCTGCCATTATTATTTTTAATGTTTCCTGATCTTTTAAAAATTCAAAATTGAATTCATTAAAATAAAAAGAAATCCCTGCAATCACTAAAACATGCAAAGCCTGATCTATAAAAAACCAGCCTTTTTTATTTTTAACCGTTTGAAAACTCAACTTACATGCATCAATAATAAAATGCGAAACTCCCACCAAAACGGCGACCCACCAAAGTTGTACATCCCAAAGGAAAATAAAACTTAAAGCAGTGTGAATCAGAACATGAAGGTACAAATATTTGCTCTTCAGTTTACGGTTTTCCTTATCTGCAACCCAAGAATTTGGCTGAAGAACAAAATCTCCGAGTAGATGTGCCAATATGAGTTTGATAAAAATCATGCTTACAGTTCCGAAATTTTCTTTTTAAAATATAGATTGGTTTCTACGATCAGGTCATAGTTGGCGCGCTTCAGTCTCTGGCTTACAGACGACTGTGAGATTGCAAACTTTTTCGCAAGATCTTCCTGCGTGATATCTTTATTCATGATCATCTCGTGGATGATTTCTGCGGTCGCCATCGTCCAGTTATCAAAATCTTTGGATGACCATTTCAGTAAAATATTCAGATCTCTGTCTACAGAATCGTTAGATGTTTTGATGGATACGGTGTGTCCGTCATTCTTCAGATCATTCAGCAATCTTCCGGAATAGACATATGCCGTTCCGTTGGATTCTGTGATTTTTTCAGACGAAAAATTTTCTTCACCAATACCGATGGCAATTCTTACATCCAGATTTTCCTGACTTCTGATAAGTGATTTTATGGCTAAGAAATGCCAGAAAACGTCATCGATATTACATTTGAACTGAAATTCATCTCCCCTGTAGATTTCCCATGTTTTAGGAGCGCTTCCCCAATTTTCGAGAAGATTTTTAAGTCTGGTGATCCAAACCTCCGTTTCCGCATGTTGTGAATTTATAATATCTCCGGTAATGACCGCTATCATTTTGCAAATATAAGCATAATTACTTATAAATAAAAGATATAAGCAGAAACACTTATAGATATTGGTTATTAGTGAATCTGCTTATATCGATGATGTTGTAAAACAGTCTGTTTTAAAGACTTTTTTGTAGAGTTATATTGTAAAATTATTTTTTAATAAACTGATAAACCCTCTCATCCAACTTCAACAAATAAGAACCCGCCGTCAGGTTTTGAACAGCAATAGTTTTCTTATTTTTAAAAGGTAAATTTTCAGAATAAATCAATTTTCCGGAGAAATCCAGAATCTGAGCAGATTTTACATTTTCAACCTTTCCATTCACAAAAATATGGTCGTAAACAGGATTTGGATAAATTTTAAATTCATTTCCGGCTAAGATCACATCAGAAGCAGAAAGCGTTCCTAAATTCTGGCAATAATTGCTTGCATAAGAGTCCCACTCGGAAATGTTAAAACTTGTGGTTGGCTGATTGACACTCGCCTTTCTATACAGAGAAACATTTCCTAAAGTTGAAGAATTATTCGTGCTTGAAATACCGATCGCGTCAACGGTAGAGTTTTTATATCTCAATTCCAGATACTGACTTCCGGAAAAGGTCATTTGCGGAGCTGCCGTTACAAATTTAGCCTGATTAATGGTATAGCATGAGAAATTCGCGTCAGGATGCAGCACGACAAAAGTTTCATTGTTCTGAACAATACCTTCCAACTCGTAAGGATCAGGAAAATAATAATTGCCTCCGCTCGGGAATTGAATGGATAATCTGTAGTCGTTCAAATTCACAGGATGCCCTGTTTTATTGGTGATTTCCAGACCTTTATTGTTTGAAGTCCCTTCCAGATATTTTGAAACAAATAAATCTTTAGCATAAATATCAGAAGTCATAGTTGTTGTAGAAACCGTATTGCTGTCAGGTGAAAGCAGATAGCCGTTATCATAAGCCTTTACCGTAAAATTATACGTTGTAGAAGGCGTTAAATGATCTATACTGAACGTGGTATTTTTCGTTGCGCCAACCAAAGTTCCGTTTTGGTAAATTTTATAGCCAATCACATCCGTGCTTGAACTCGGAGCCCAGCTCAGGGTGGCAAAATAAGCGCTGTTTTGGGTAACCGCTACATTTGTCGGGGTTTCAGGAGCCGCAGCATCAGGAGTTTGTCCCCAGATTGTATTGACCCAGGCAGGATTATCGATGAAAGGATTTCTGTTTTTTTGTAAAGTATACACCACATTATTCCTGTCGATTTCCCTTTGAGAAACAGGATCCTGATTGTGCCACTGAAGAAGCATTGCAATGTATGCAGGATCGTAAGAACGCTCTTCCGTTCCATCAAGCGGATTGGTATCAGAAGCAGGATTTGCATTATTATTAAAATTAAAAGTACCCAATTTTCCTTCATATCTTACCGCAAAATAGAGTAAACTTCTCGCTACATCTCCTTTAAATTCATTAATTGGTTCATAAACCCGACCAGTGTAAGTCACACCGGGAATGGCACAATTTCCGATTCTGGAAGTATTGGTAAACGTATAATATATAGTAGAACCTACAATTCCATAGGGATAATTGCTTCGCAACTGATTAATTCTCGCATCCGTCGGAACTACATAAAACATATCGGAATACATCGGATAATTGCTGTAAAATGTACTTTGAGGCATCATATGTTCCCTATTCCATCCTAGACCTTCCGATCCTGCACTTCCAATAATATTTGCCGTTGTATATTCATACGAATCCGGACCTGTCGGGATCTCAGAATAGATATCTAATAATATAGTAGTATTGGTAGCATCGTGATCGTAATATTTATCCAAATCTGTCTGATTATAGTAATTGGTAAGGTCACCATAATGCCAGTTGATATTCTTCGCCGAAATAATATCATGAAGTTTCGATTTCAAGGCATAGCCCGTTAAACCTGCTGTTCCATCGTAATATCCTGCAGGAATCTGTGCCGCAAAATAAGATGAAATTAAAAGTAAAGGAAATAAAAGTTTTTTCATGCTCTTAAAAAAATGGGTGACTAAAATAGTAAATAAATATACTTAAAGTTCGGAATTTTTTATTAAAAAATGGTTAATTCTTAAAATATAAAAAATTGAAAATTAAAGTTTTGCGAAAGGCGTGCTATGGTTTGAATAATTTTTTTGGACGTTCAGCCAATTTGGTTATCTTTGGGAACTAACTATTTATCTATATGAATACAGAGACTATTGACAATATCAAAATGATAGCGGAAACGGCAAAAGAATTTGCTGAAAAGAATATTAGACCTAATATTATGGAGTGGGATGAAAGTCAGACTTTCCCGAAAGATTTATTTCATCAGTTAGGAGAAATGGGTTTTATGGGGATCGTGATTCCTGAGCAATATGGAGGTTCTGGTCTTGGTTATCATGAGTATGTCACAATCCTTGATGAGATTTCTCAGGTAGATCCGTCTATCGGGCTTTCGGTAGCAGCGCACAATTCACTTTGTACTAATCATATTTATGAATTCGGAAACGAAGAACAAAGAAATAAATGGCTTCCTCAGCTGGCTTCTGGTAAAGTAATCGGAGCTTGGGGACTTACGGAGCACAATACAGGTTCAGATTCAGGAGGAATGTCTACTACAGCCGTAAAAGACGGTGACGAATGGATCATTAATGGTGCTAAAAACTTCATCACTCATGCTATTTCCGGTGACATCGCCGTGGTAATGACAAGAACGGGTGAAAAAGGTGCAAAAAACAATTCAACAGCTTTCGTATTAGAAAAAGGAATGGCTGGCTTCACTTCCGGTAAAAAAGAAAATAAACTGGGAATGAGAGCTTCTGAAACAGCGGAATTGATTTTCGATAACGTTCGTGTTCCTGATTCTCACAGATTGGGAGAAGTGGGAGAAGGTTTCAAACAGGCTATGAAAATCCTTGACGGAGGTAGAATTTCTATCGCTGCTTTAAGTTTAGGAACAGCAAGAGGAGCTTACAAAGCTGCTTTAAAATATGCTAAAGAAAGACACCAGTTCGGAAAATCGATTTCAGAATTCCAGGCGATCAACTTCATGTTGGCAGATATGGCAACAGAAATCGACGCTGCAGAACTTCTTATCCACAGAGCTTCTACTTTGAAAAATGCGAAACAAAAAATGACAAGAGAAGGAGCTATGGCAAAACTATATGCTTCAGAAGCTTGTGTAAGAATTTCAAACAATGCAGTTCAGATTTTCGGCGGATACGGATATACAAAGGACTTCCCTGCTGAAAAATTCTACAGAGATTCTAAGCTTTGCACGATCGGTGAAGGTACTTCTGAGATCCAGAGACTGGTAATCGGAAGAGATATCACGAAATAAAATTATTTTAAAAAAAAACATACAAATGATCAAACAGGCATTATTAGGTGAGTTTCTGTATGAAGCAGAAAGCACAAGAAAACTTTTACAGGCAATTCCGGACAGCGCTTTGGATTTTAAACCTTCTGAAATCAACTGGACAACAGGTCAATTGGCTTCTCACATTGCAGAAGTTTATAATTGGTTTGATTCTACTTTTAATGAGGATGTTTTCGATATGGGAACATATCAGTATGACAAAGGAGATATCTCTAAGGCAGAAAATATTGTAGCAAAGTTTGAGGAAAATGTTGCTAAAGCTAAACAAGTTTTAGAAAACTCAGACGAAAATACTTATTTTAATGAATGGAGAATGGAAATGGGCGGAAATACACTCTTCCCTCCTATGCCGAGAATTCAGGTGATTCGCTCGTTTTTGTACAATCATTTGTATCATCACAGAGGTGAGTTGGTAGTTTATTTAAGATCTACAGGAAATAAAGTTCCCGGATTGTACGGACCAACTGCTGACGACAAGTTCTAAAAATTTAGAATTATCATTAATAAACCAAATAGCACACGTATTTCGCGTGTGCTATTTTCTTTTTTTGAGAAAATAAAAATTCAAACATATTCAATGTATTGCATAATATTTTAAATGAATAGTCTAAAATTTTCTTAAAAAATTTTGTTTTTCATAATTAAATTTTTATTAGCTTTGATATTCCACAATCAAAAGAGAATTTATATGAAAAAACAATTATCCATGATTGGAATGCTTCTGATAACGGGCATTTCTTTCGCGCAGACCGATCGTCTCTGGTCTGAAAGTTCAAGAAAAACAACATCTGAGATCTTTGAAAACAAAACAAACATTATCAATCCTAAGGTTTACAGCCTGAACATTAACGGATTGAAAAATGCTCTGGCCAACGCACCAAAAAGACTTGCAGCCGGAGAAAAATCAGAGATCATTATTTCTTTCCCGAATTCTGAAGGGAAAATGGAAAATTTCAAAGTAAGAGAAAATTCCAACTTCGATCCTGAACTGGCGGCAAAATATCCTGATATCAAATCTTATGTTGGTGAAGGATTAAATGACCCAAATTCTACAGTTTATTTCAGCGTTTCTCCACTTGGGTTATCATCAATGGAGATCTATGGCGACAAATCTGCCGTTTTTATCGAACCTTATACCAAAGATCTTTCTACCTATGTGGTTTATAAAAAATCAGATAAAAAAGATGATCTTAATAAATTTGAGTGTACCGTAATTGATGTTGCTCAAAAAGGGGTAGCTAATACCAATGTGGCTGCAAGACCCAACGCAGATGATGCAAAATTAAGAACCTTCAGATTGGCACTTTCCAGCACAGGAGAATACACCGCTTATTTTGGTGGTACAAAAGCCAATGCTTTAGCCGCAATGAACAATACGATGACTCGTGTAAACGGAGTTTTTGAAAAAGATTTTGCAGCAAGAATGGTTTTAATTGCCAATAATGATGCTGTAATCTATACAAGTGCTTCTTCAGATCCATATTCTCCTGCAGCACAGATGAACAACTGGAATTCTCAGTTGCAGTCTACTTTAACATCCGTTATTGGTGAAGCAAACTACGACATCGGTCACTTGTTCGGAGCTTCAGGAGGTGGCGGAAATGCGGGCTGTATCGGCTGCGTGTGTACAAACGGTTCTAAAGGAAGCGGATATACGTCTCCTGCAGATGCTATTCCATCCGGTGATAATTTCGATATCGATTATGTAGCTCATGAAATGGGGCATCAGTTCGGCGGAAATCACACTTTCTCGATGAGCAATGAAGGAACAGGCGCCAACATGGAGCCGGGATCCGGATCAACCATCATGGGATATGCGGGAATTACTTCTCAGGATATTCAGCCGCACTCAGATGCGTTTTTCCATGCGATCAGTATTCAGCAGATCACCAATAATATTAAAGCTAAAACCTGCCCGGTAAGCACAAACACAGGAAATTCAATTCCAACAGCAAACGCAGGGTTAGATTATACCATTCCAAAAGGAACACCATTTATGTTAACAGGAACCGGAACAGATGCCAACGGAGATTCTTTAACATACATCTGGGAACAAATGGACAATGCTTCATCTTCCCAAACAGGAGCAAGTTCCGCAGCAAGCGCAACAAAAGCTTCAGGACCAACTTTCAGATCCTGGACGCCGATAGCTTCTCCAACAAGGTATTTCCCAAGAATGGCTTCAATTTTAACGGGAGCAACAACGACTGCCGGTTCAGAAATCACTGTTGAAGCCTTATCCAATGTGGCAAGATCATATAATTTCAGATTTACTGTTCGCGACAACAGAGCCGGAGGTTCAGGAAATAATTCTGATGATGCATTAATCACTGTCAACGGAACAGCAGGACCTTTCAGTGTAAGTTCACAAAATTCAGCGACAACATATACGGGAGGAACTTCTCAAACCATTACATGGAACGTTGCAGGAACTACGGCAAATGGCGTAAATGCTGCCAACGTAGACATTCTTTGGTCTACAGACTCAGGAACAACATGGTCTACTCTATTGGCTGGAACTCCAAATGACGGTTCTCAGGCGGTAACAATTCCAAATTCTGCAACAACTACCGGAAGAATTATGGTAAAAGGTTCAAACCATATTTTCTTTGACGTAAATAATGCAAATATCACTGTAAATGCAGGTTCCGGAGGAACAGACACCGTCGCTCCTACTGCTCCTGTATTGGCAGCTTCAGGCACTACTTCTACAAGCACAAATCTTTCTTGGTCAGGAGCCACGGATAACGTAGCAGTTACGGGTTACGATGTTTATCAAGGGGCTTCACTGATCGGTTCCACAGCTTCGACTTCTTACACTGTAACCAGCTTGACTCCTTCAACAACGTATAGCTTCTCTGTAAAAGCAAAAGATGCGGCAGGAAATGTTTCGCCATCAAGCAACACGGTAAGCGTAACGACTCTTGCGGGAAGTACAGTAACTTATTGTTCAGCTTCTGCAACGAATACAGGTGACGAAAGAATCGGAAATGTGAAGTTCGGAACCATCAATAATACTTCTACAGGTACGGCAGGATACGAAGATTTTACTTCTGTTTCTACCAACGTAACCAGAGGTTCTGCTTACACGATTTCCGTAACTCCGGTTTGGACATCAACAGTGTACAGTGAAGCATATGCAGTTTATATTGATTACAATAAAGACGGCGATTTCACAGACAGTGGTGAATTAGCTTGGTCTAAAGCAGGTTCTACAACGACTCCGGCTACAGGGTCTATCACTATTCCGGCAGCGGCATCTCTTGGAACAACAAGAATGAGAGTGATGATGAAGTACAGCTCTGTACCTACATCTTCTTGCGGGTCTTATACGTACGGGCAGGTTGAAGATTATACATTAAATATTGTTTCATCAGGTAAAGGAGAAATCCTTGATATAAAAGATCTGCTTACAGATATTAAACTGTATCCGAATCCTGCAAAAGATATTTTAAATATTTCAAACACGACGTCAGAAGATTACAAAATCTTCGATATGGGTGGAAAACTAATCAGCTCAGGAAAACTTCAAAGAGGATCTGTAAATGTAAGCGGACTTATTAAAGGAGCTTACATGATTCAGATAGGGGAAATCACGAAGAGATTCATCAAAAACTAATGATCATTACTCAATTACAATCTTGAGATAAAAGGCTGTCCGGAAACGGGCAGTCTTTTTTTGTTTCGGGTTTGGGGTTTCGGGATGCGAGTTTTGAGTTTTGAGTTTTGAGTTTCGGGATCTTACTGTATCTTTTTTTCGCACTGTCATGTTGAGCGCGAAGCAGTCGAAACATCTGTTTCTGTATAATTTAATTGTATTAAAATTTTGCTGCTCTGTTTGTCATCCTGTCAAGGATCTAGGCATGATTCTTTCCATTCTTTTTTTCTAAACTACACTTAGATTCTTGACACGATGACAAACTTTGTGGATTCAAACCTAACAGGTTTTTAAAACCTGTTAGGTTTTGATTGGCAGAACTTTATCCCTAGCTCTGAAAAAATATTTAAACACAAATATTTTCACCAATATTCACAATAATCTGTGTAAATCTGAGAGATTTGTGGGAAAAACTATACATCTTTTGGCTGTTGAGATTCTTGCTTCATCAGAATGACAAACCGAACACAGCATTAACAAAAATAATTCAACAAAAAACCTAAGCCCTAATTCCCCATATCTAAAACCTAATATTTATATTTGCCTTAAATAAAAAATATTCATGGATAAAATTGACAGTCTGAACCAGGTAGCAGAATTCCACACCACTTTCAAAGCCCCTATTTTAGAGACACCGCAGATTCCTTCGCCGGAAAGATGCAACCTTAGAGTTGAACTTTTACAGGAAGAATTAAACGAATTAAAACAAGCTATTGCAGATAACGATATCGTAGAAATTGCCGACGCCCTTTGCGATTTGCAGTATGTATTGAGCGGAGCTGTCCTGGAATTCGGACTTGGCAACAAATTTGTAGAGCTATTCAACGAAGTTCAGCGTTCCAATATGTCTAAAGCTTGCGATAATGAAGAACAGGCACAGGAAACGGTAGAATTTTATAAAGAAAAAGAAGTAGAATCTTTCTACGAAAAATCCGGAGAAAAATATAATGTTTACAGACAGGTAGATCATAAAGTCTTGAAAAACAAATACTACTCTCCTGCTGATTTGAAGACAATTATCGAAAAATAATATGAAAAAAATTATTACAAATATTGCTGTTGTTTCCTGCATGGCTTTTACGGCTCAGCAGGTAAATGCTCAAAAAGTTGTGGTAAACCGCGAAGTGGAAACCACCAATGACGGCAAAATGCTTCTGGGTAACCAGCTAAGAGATCAGTTCCTAAAGGCTCCTTACGCAGACTGGTATGTGAAAGAACACGACGAATATGCGGTGGATCAGAAAGCAATCACTGAATTAAGAAAAGATAAGATCAATTCTTACAATATTATCGTATTCATGGGAACCTGGTGCGAAGACAGCCACAGAGATTTTCCAAGATTAATGAGAATTTTGGATGAATTGAAATATCCGGAAAATAAACTGACAATCATAGCTTTAAACCGTAAAAAAGAATCTCCGAACGGCGATGAAGGACTTTTTAATATTCAGAAAGTTCCTACGATTATTGTTCAGAAATACGGCAAAGAAATAGGAAGAATCGTAGAAATGCCTAAAAGCGGCTATATCGAAAGAGATTTGGCAGAGATTTTAAAGAAAGATGATAAGTCTGTTATTGATGAAATTTTTAAAAAATAAGATTTGAAAAATTTCAGAATCATATTAATACCTTTTTTTGCGGGAGTTCTTGTGATGGTGCTTCTGTTTTTTGGCTTAAAATCCTGTTTAAATTTTGGAAAAAAAACGGAACAGTCGGATTATTATATCCTGACCAACCAGATCTCCAAAATGAATAAAATGGTAGTCATCGAACAGAATACATCTTCGATGCAGAAGACCAAAATGGGCTACGAATTTTTTGGTAAAGAAGTTTCCAGCAACAGCATTATCACGTACACCAAAACCAATGCACAGGTTTCTTACGATCTTAATAAAATGAAGCTGGAAGTAGATTCCATTAATAAAAAACTGATAATTAAAGAGCTTCCAGATGCAGACATCAGAATTACTCCAAGCGTGGAAATTCAATCGCTGGATGATTCTTTTATTAACAGGATTTCTGAGAAAGACATCAAAAATGTAACTCAAAAGGCAAAAGAAACGGCAATTAAATCTGTTAATCAAAATCAGCTGAGAACAGAAGGACGTAAACAATTAATGGAAAATCTTGATAATATTTTCGTTTTGGCAAAGGCTTTGAATTATACAATAGAAGATCAGACAGGGAAATTAGGCGTTTTAGGATTATAAAACTTTAAACTCTAAACATTAAACCTTGAACCCGAAACTCTGAACTTCAAACTTTTAAATTTCAAAGTTATGGACTCAAAAGGAAATAAAAAAGGCAAAGAATCTGCAAATACGGCAGAAACAAAAAGACAAAATCAGGATTTCCCAAATATTCCTGCTTCGTCGAAGAAAACAAATCCGCCTGATATTAGTAAAGAAGATGTACAAAAGTCTTCCAAAAACAAATCAGGAAAAACCGACAACACGAAGGAATAATTGAAACATAAAAAAGGTTCTGCCTCATCGAGGCGGAACCTTTTTAGAAAAAAAATATACAAATAAAAGTCAACCAGGTTGATCAATTATCAATTTGCTTCGCTTGCCAGTTCTATGGACTATCTAATTACTAACTATTTGACTCACGAAGCCAAAATTGACAATTTATTTTTTACACAATCGTTGATTTTCCGATTTTTACATTTTCAAAATTATAGTAAGACTTCTCGGAAAATTTAATATAATCGGCGATGAAACTTCCTACTTCACTCGTAGAATAAGGCTGTTCAGCTTTCAGGTCTACGGTGACGTATTTGTTTTCAATCGCATATTCCACCGATTTTCTGAGCTTTTCTGCGGCTTGTTCTAGTTTAAGATAATCAAGCATCATTGCGGTACTCAAAATAGAGGCAATCGGATTAGCAATTCCCTTTCCTTTAGCTTGAGGATAAGAACCATGGATCGGTTCAAATAAAGCATTACTTTCACCAATAGAAGCCGATGGAAGAAGCCCGATAGAACCTCCGATCACACTCGCTTCATCAGAAATAATATCTCCGAACATATTTTCCGTAACGATCACATCAAACTGTTTCGGATTTAAAATCAACTGCATCGCAGCATTATCAACAAACATAAAATCCAGCTCTACATCAGGATATTCCGAGGCAATTTCCTTGCACACTTTTCTCCATAATCTTGAAGTGTCCAGTACGTTGGCTTTATCAATTAAAGTTAATTTTTTCCTGCGTTTTTGCGCTTCCTGGAAAGCCATGTGTACAATCGGAATAATATCTTCGCGGCTGTATTTGCAGACATCATAGGCATATTCCCCATTTTCTTCCGTGAATTTTTCCCCAAAATAAATCCCACTCACCAGTTCCCTGAAAATCTGGATATCAGTTCCTTCAATAATTTCTTTTTTTAAAGGACTTTTCTCTATTAATGAAGAATACATTTTCAAAGGTCTGATATTGGCAAAAAGGCCAAGCTCTTTACGAAGTTTCAATAAACCCTGTTCGGGGCGCACTTTTGCATCGGGATTATTATCAAAAGCCGGATCACCGATGGCTCCGAAAAGCACGGCATCAGATTCTTTGCAGATTTTCAACGTTTCGTCGGGAAGAGGATTTCCTGTCTGGTAGATCGCTTCAGCCCCCATCAATCCGTACGTAAATTCGAATGTATAATGAAAAGCTTCGGCAATGGCATTCAGGATTTTAATACTCTCACCAATCACTTCCGGACCGATTCCGTCTCCCGGAAGCACTGCAATTTTAAATTGATTTTTGTTCATATACTTTTTGTGTTTTTAGTTCAAATTCTTTGATCGCCTGTTTTTTGCTGATTAGAAAGTCGATATCATCGTACCCGTTCATCAGACATATTTTTTTATAAGAATCCAGCTCAAAATTTTCTGTGGTATTGTCGAAAGTGATGGTCTGGTTTTCCACATCCACCGTAATTTCCTTTTCGGGATTTTCAGTAATACCGTTTAAAATTTCCTTTAAAAAACCTTCGGAAACTTTTACAGGCAGCAATCCGTTGTTCAAAGCATTGCCTTTAAAAATATCAGCATAAAAGCTTGAAACAACAACCTTGAAACCAAAATCCGTCAAAGACCATGCCGCGTGTTCCCTGCTGCTTCCGCAACCGAAATTGTTTCCGGCAACGAGAATTTCACCGCTGTATTTCGGGTTATTTAAAACAAAATCAGGATTCGGCTCATTCGTATGAACATTATACCTCCAATCCCTGAAAAGATTATCTCCAAAGCCGTTTTTATCGATACTTTTTAAAAATCTGGCAGGAATAATCTGGTCTGTATCTATATTTTCCATCGGCAACGGAATTGCCTGAGATTTTATAATGACTAATTTTTGCATTTTAGTTTTAATTATTTTTTATTTTTTTAGAAGCTTAATCCCGCTTGGAATTTATGCTGAGCCTGTCGAAGTGCTGCATCTTTTTTATTACGGCTTCCGCTTTGCTCCAGCCGCAATAAAAAAGGATGCCGTTCCTATCGGGGTTAGAGTTGCAGTCATCGTTGCGATGAACGAAGTGAAGAAGCAATCCCTTGAAATGAAACACAAGATTTTTTGACAAACTTCTTGGAAAAATAATTTTAAAAAAGTTTAAACAAGTTTATTTTTTAATTAACAATTGACTTTTAACTTATGAAATAAAATTTACTTTATAATCAGTTTTCAAAGACTGAAATTTTCCCTTCGATAGCAACTTTCGCCGCAGTCAGCGGACTTGCCAGAATCGTTCTTGCGCCCTGCCCTTGTCTTCCCTCAAAATTTCTGTTGGAAGTGGAAACACAATATTCACCTTCCGGAATTTTATCATCGTTCATCGCCAGACACGCCGAACAGCCCGGTTGCCGGATCTGAAAACCAGCTTCATTGAAAATTTTATCCAAACCTTCCTCAAAAATCTGTTTTACAACCTGTTGCGATCCCGGAACAATCAGAGCCTGAACGTGTTCTGATTTACTTTTCCCTTTAATATAATTCGCTGCAGAACGGAAATCTTCAATTCTCGCATTGGTGCAGCTTCCGATGAAAACATAATTGACTTTAATATCAGAAAGTGCCTGTCCGGCTTTTAACCCCATGTATTTCAGTGCTTTTTCCTCCGATTCATTCTGCGGACTCGGAATATTCTGATTAATGGAAATTCCCATTCCCGGGTTGGTTCCGTAGGTAATCATGGGATAAATTTCAGAGGCATCAAAAGAAAATTCTGCATCAAAAACAGCTTCGTCGTCAGTTTTCAATGTTTTCCAATAGTCTAATTTTTCTTCCCAGTCTTCACCATTTGGCGCAAAAGTTCTTCCTTTAACATAGTTGAAAGTGGTTTCATCAGGCGCAATCATTCCGCCTCTGGCTCCCATTTCGATGCTCATATTGCATACTGTCATTCTGCCTTCCATCGACATTTCTTCAAAAACATTTCCGGCATATTCACAGAAATATCCGGTTCCGCCGTCGGTTCCGACCCTTGAAATGATGTACAAAATCACATCTTTCGGTTGAACATTTTTATTTAGTTTACCATTAACGGTAATTCTCATCGATTTCGGCTTATTCAGCAACAGACACTGGCTCGCAAAAACCTGCGCCACCTGACTCGTCCCGATTCCAAAGGCAATGGCTCCGAAAGCGCCATGTGTAGAAGTATGGCTGTCACCGCAGACAATGCTCATTCCCGGCTGAGTGATTCCCAGTTCGGGCGCGATGATATGAACGATTCCCTGGTATTGATGGCCTAAACCATAAAGCTCAATATTGTTTTTCTGACAGTTTTCTGTTAGCTGCTCCACCTGATTTCTCGACGACTCATCACGAATCGGCTTATCCTGATCCAATGTCGGAACGTTGTGATCGGCTGTTGCGACGATCTGTTTTGGTCTGAAAACTTCGAGATTTCTGGCTTCCAGTTCTGCAAAAGCCTGTGGACTGGTCACTTCATGAATCAGGTGTTTGTCAATATAAATAATTTGAGGCCCGTCGGGAATCGTTTCTACAACGTGAGCATCCCAAACTTTGTCAAATAATGTTTTTTTATCGTTATTCATTTTAATTTTATCTCATTTAATATCAAATCCTACCCTATTTTTCTTGTCACTTTTTCAATGATAGAACTTAGATCATCGTTGTTGACTTCTTTCTTCATGTCAGCGATTTTTAAAAATTCCTGATACAGAAAATCGAGCTCGTTTTTAGTAACATCAAAACCGATATGCTTGAATCTGTATGCTAAAGCAGAACGTCCGCTTCTCGCTGTCAATACAATCGTAGAAGCATTTACACCCACTTCTTCAGGATCGATAATTTCGTACGTTTCCCTGTTTTTGATCACGCCGTCCTGATGTATTCCTGAGCTGTGCGCAAAGGCATTGGCTCCGACAATCGCTTTATTTGGCTGAACGGGCATTCCCATAAGATCAGAAACCAAAATGCTCATAGAATTGAGCATTCTGGAATTGATATCAGTATATAATTGTAGATTTCTGTGTTGTTTTAAAATCATCACGACCTCTTCCAAAGCGGTGTTTCCGGCTCTTTCTCCAAGTCCGTTGATGGTGCATTCTATTTGTCTGGCTCCGTTGATCACGCCGGAAATGGAGTTTGCAGTTGCCAATCCCAAATCATTGTGGCAATGACAAGACAGAATAGCCTTGTCAATGCCGCTGACATTTTCTCTCAAATATTTTATTTTTTCGCCATATTCTTCAGGCAGGCAATATCCGGTTGTATCAGGGATGTTCAGGACAGTGGCGCCGGCTTTGATAACTTCTTCACAGACTCTCGCCAAATATTCATTGTCCGTTCTTCCTGCATCTTCTGCGTAGAATTCTACGTCTTCAACGAATGTTTTTGCGTATTTAACGGCTTGAACCGCACGCTCAATGATATCTTCTCTGTTTGAATTGAATTTATATTTTATATGTGAATCTGATGTTCCGATTCCCGTATGGATTCGTGGTCTTTTGGCGTATCTTAATGCTTCTGCAGCGGTGTCTATGTCTTTCTGATTGGCTCTCGTTAAGCCACAAACTTTTGCATTTTTTACTAATTTTGAAATTTCCGAAACAGAATGAAAATCTCCCGGACTTGAAATCGGGAAACCGGCTTCAATAACATCCACTCCGAGTTCATCGAGCTTTTCTGCAATGATCAATTTTTGTTCTGTATTCAATTTACAACCCGGAACCTGTTCTCCATCACGCAGCGTGGTATCAAAAATTTCAATTTTTTCGGATTTCATAATGAAGTTTTTACTTAATTTTGATTCAAAACTAGAAAGTTGAATTGTTTTTTAATTTTCATTTTTCTTAAAAATTACAATACTCAAAATGTTGATTTTTGATTTTATGTAATTGATAATCAAATTTTTAAATTCTATAAATTTACAATGGCAGAATTGCAGAAAGATTTTTTATTTGTACTGATCAAGTCATTAACAACCTCCGAAAAAAGGCAATTCAAGTTGTATGTAAACCGTCTCGGAATAAATGTAGATGCCAAATTTCTCCTACTCTTTTCAGAAATGGATAAGATGAAAGAATATGATGAAAATATTATTCTTGACAAGAAAATTTCTACGAAACAGCAATTATCCAATTTGAAAGCGCATCTTTATAAACAAATTTTGGTGAGTTTAAGAATGAATCCGAGTCATCAGAATTATAGAATACAATTACGTGAACAACTCGATTTTGCGAATATTTTATATCAAAAAGGGTTGTATAAACAGGCTTTAAAAATTTTAGATAAAACCAAGCATGCAGCGTTAGATTTAGATGAAAAAAGTATTGCTTCGGAAATTATTGACCTTGAAAAAGTAATTGAATCACAATTTATTACGCGAAGTATCGAAGGTCGCGCCGATGAATTAATTAACCAATCTACAGAAATCAGCAAGCAAAATCATTATGCAACCGAATTATCCAATCTTTCGCTGAAATTATATAGTGAAATGCTGACGCACGGATATGTAAAAAATGATGAAGACAGAGCCGAAATCATGGAAATTTTTAATGCCCAGATTCAGAAAATTAACTTTGAAAAACTGAATTTTACGGAGAAATTATGGTATTTCAAAGCCCATGTCTGGAAAAATCAGCTGCTTCAGGAATATAAATATACATTAAAGTATGCTTTTCAGTGGGTGGATTTATTTCACAAAAATCCTGAAATGATTGTAAGCCATCCCGTTTGGTATATCAAAGGGAATACGTACCTGTTGAAAATCCTTTTCCTCTATGGAAATATTGATATTCTGGAAGATAGTTTTAAACAATTTAATGAAACGGTTTCAGATTCAAGTTTTACTCAAAATGAAAATATACAATCGCTTGTTTTTCTGACACATTATAATACTTTAATGAATATTCATTTTGTGAAAGGAGAATTTTTTTCCGGGACGAAATTAATTCCTGAGATAGAATTGAAAATGGAAAAACTCCGGGATAAAATTGATGACCACCATTTTATGATTCTTTACCTGAAAATGGCAGCCATGTTTTTTGGAAGTAAAAAATTTAAAGAATCTGTCCAGTATTCCCGGAAAGTCATTGAATCCAAAGGAAATGTACAGGAAGATTTGCTGTTTCACACGAGAATTCTGATTTTAATGGCAAAACATGAATCGGGGAATGATGAAGATTATGACGAGTTTATCAAAACAACGCTGAAGTTTGCGAGAAAAATGAAAAAGCCTGATGAGTTTCATTTTGAAAGCATCACATTTTTCAAAAACCTCAATAATCTGACGCCGGATAAGCAGGTGGAAGCTTTCAAAGAATTTGATAAAAAGCTTGAAATTTTTTCCGGAAACGAGTACTACAGAAGATCATTATTGTACATCGATATTCACGGTTGGGTAAAATCTAAGGTGAGAAATGTTGATGTAATTGAAATTATAAAAGAAAAAGTTCGATATAAGAGAAAGAATTAAAAATTTTAACTCATTTGTAATGAATGCTTTGAAATTTTCTTAATTATTAAAAACAAATTTTATTGGCAATTCGTATTAAATCTTATCTATAGGAAGCATAGATGTAGTTTTTTATCTAAAAATTCCGTATTTTTGCATTTTAAAATTTCTTAGTAAACAATGATAAAAATTACACTTCCAGACAATAGCGTCAAAGAATTCGAGGCGGGAGTTACTCCGCTAGATGTGGCAAAATCTATAAGCGAGGGATTGGCTAGAAATACCATTTCCGCAGTTGTAAATGACAAACAAGTAGAGACGACCACACCTATAACCACGGATTCTACGGTACAGTTATTGACATGGAATGATGATCTTGGAAAGAAAGCTTTCTGGCACTCTTCTGCCCACCTTTTGGCGCAGGCTATCCTTGAGTTTTATCCTAATGCTAAGTTGACCATCGGTCCTGCTATCGAAAGCGGATTCTACTATGACGTAGATTTCGGCGACGAAAGTTTATCTGAAAAAGACTTCGAAAAAATTGAGAAAAAAGTATTGGAAAATGCTAAAAAAGCTTCAACTTTTTCATTATACCCTGTTTCTAAGGAAGAGGCGTTGAAAGTATATGCAGATAATCCTTATAAAGTAGAACTGATCTCTAATCTTAATGACGGAGAAATCACTTTTGTGACTCACGATGATTTCACAGATCTTTGTCGTGGAGGACACATTCCAAATACGAGTATTGTAAAGGCGGTTAAGATTTTAAATGCAGCCGGAGCATACTGGAGAGGAAACGAAAAAAATCCTCAATTAACGAGAGTTTACGGTATTTCTTTTCCTAAACAGAAAGATTTATCAGAATATCTTGAAAGATTAGAAGAAGCAAAAAGAAGAGACCACAGAAAACTAGGTAAAGAACTTGGGATTTTTGCATTCTCTGAAAAAGTAGGTGCCGGTTTACCACTTTGGTTGCCAAAAGGAACTGCTTTGAGAAGAAAATTAGAAAATTTCCTTTCTGCAGCTCAGAAAAAAGGAGGTTATGAATTTGTAATGACGCCTCACATCGGGGCAAAAGAATTGTATGTAACTTCAGGACACTGGGATAAATACGGAGCAGACAGCTTCCAGCCGATCAAAACTCCGAATGAAGGAGAAGAATTTATGCTGAAGCCGATGAACTGCCCTCACCACTGTGAAATTTACAAAACTTCACAATGGAGCTACAGAGATTTGCCGAAAAGATATGCAGAATTCGGAACTGTGTACAGATATGAGCAAAGCGGAGAGCTTCACGGTTTGACAAGAGTTCGTGGATTTACTCAGGACGACGCCCACCTTTTCTGTACTCCGGATCAGCTATTGGGAGAATTTGAAGCGGTAATCGATCTTGTATTGTACGTTTTCAAATCTTTAGGTTTTGAAGATTTTGTGACTCAGGTTTCGTTGAGAGATCCTGATAACAGAGAAAAATATATCGGTTCTGATGAGAACTGGGAAAAAGCGGAAAACGCGATCATCACAGCAGCAAAAAACAAAAATCTGACAACGGTTATTGAATATGGTGAAGCGGCATTCTACGGTCCGAAACTGGATTTCATGGTGAAAGACGCCTTAGGTAGAAAATGGCAGCTTGGAACTATCCAGGTTGATTATAATTTGCCGGAAAGATTCGACCTTCACTATATCGGAAACGATAATGAAAAACACAGACCGGTAATGATCCACAGAGCGCCGTTTGGTTCTATGGAGCGTTTTATCGCGATTTTGCTTGAAAATACTGCGGGAGATTTCCCACTGTGGTTGAGCCCGGATCAGTTTATCATTCTTCCGATCAGTGAAAAATATGTAGATTATGCTAAAAAAGTTTCACAATTTTTAGAAAATCACGATATTAGCGGTCAGATTGATGACAGAAACGAAAAGACAGGGAAAAAGATCCGTGATGCGGAATTGAACAAGATCCCATTCATGCTGGTTGTAGGTGAAAATGAAGAAAAAGACGGCACAATTTCTGTAAGAAGACGTGGCGAAGGAGATCTTGGAGTGATGAATATGGAAGATTTTGTAGCTTACTTTAAGAAAGAAGCAGCAATATAAAATGATATTTAAAAATTAAAGATTTGAAAATTTTAAAGCAATTAATCTTTTGATCTTAATTTTTTTAATAATAAAATTTAGTAATTAACCAATAAAATTATAATACAATAGCACAAAGATTTAACAACAGGGGCCCACAGAGACGTCCGCAACAGGAGGACGCTCACATGATTAACGAAAAAATTCGAGTAAGAGAAATTCGTTTGGTGGGAGACAACGTAGAGCCGGGAGTATATCCGATTGACAAAGCAAGACAAATTGCTGAAGAACAGGAATTGGATCTGGTAGTAATTTCCGATAAGGCTGAACCGTTCATTGCGAGAATATTAGACTATAAAAAGTTCTTATACGAGCAAAAGAAAAAGCAAAAGGAACTAAAAGCTAAACAAGTAAAAGTGGTGGTAAAGGAGATCCGTTTCGGGCCTCAGACCGATGAGCACGATTACGAGTTTAAGAAAAAGCACGCTGAAAAGTTCCTTGAAGAAGGTTCAAAATTAAAAACCTACGTATTTTTTAAAGGACGTTCTATTATCTTTAAAGATCAGGGAGAGATTTTGCTTCTAAAACTGGCTCAGGAACTGGAGCATGTTGGAAAAGTAGACCAGCTTCCTAAACTTGAAGGAAAGAGAATGATTATGATGATGAGTCCTAAAAAACCTGCTAAATAATCAACAGACAGATCATAAAGATCTGATTAAGAATAGTAAACCTCAAAGCAATTTGAGGTTTTTTTGTTTTAAAGCCGTTAAAGAAAGTATTAAAGAAGAATATTACCCATTACTCATTATTTATTACTTATTACTCATTTTCAGGAGCTATTTCCAGCTATCCACTCTTACTCCTCACGCCAGTGCTTTCCATCTCCCAACCCTCCAACTCTCCTACCCAAGTTGCGGGGTAACCGTTTCTATCTGGGCTAGGAACTTGCGACCGGAAAGGAATTACAAATTGTGAAATCTAAATGCGAATTGTGAATCGTCAATTATTGCGCTGAAAAAAACCTGTTAGGTTTGAATCTCTTCAAACAAGAAAACAAGGGAAGTAAATATTTTTAAGATTTTTCATTTTTCATGTCACGGAAATCAGTGAAATTGGCTCATTAATTAAATTAGTTTAATCAATTATTAAAATTTGTTTATTATTTTCCATAAATTTATAATACTTATTAAATATTTATTAAAATTTAACCTAGATCAAGATTATGGTGAAAATTTTACTATAAATTTGCTTTAGAAATAAGAAAGGAACCTTATTCAAATCATCAACAAATTAAAACAATACAACAATGAGCACACTTAAATTAAAAGACGGAACTGAAATTTATTACAAAGATTGGGGAACAGGACAACCTATCGTATTTCATCACGGATGGCCTTTATCTGCTGACGATTGGGATGCTCAGATGATATTCTTCGTTCAGCAGGGATATAGAGTAATTGCTCACGACAGAAGAGGTCACGGACGTTCCAGCCAGACAACGAGCGGACATGAAATGGAAACCTATGCAGCAGACGTAGCGGAACTTACTGAATTTTTAGATTTAAAAGACGCGATCCACGTAGGACATTCTACAGGTGGTGGTGAAGTAATCCGTTATGTAAATAAATACGGTAAAAACAGAGTTGCGAAAGCTGTTTTAATAAGCGCTGTTCCGCCTGTAATGGTGAAAAGTGAAACCAATCCCGATGGTGTGCCTATTGAAATCTTCAACGATATCAGAAACCAGACGATGAATAACAGACAACAGTTTTATATTGATCTTACTTTCCCTTTTTACGGTTACAACAGAGAAGGTGCTGAAATAAAAGAAGGTGTACAGAGAAACTGGTGGAGACAAGGGATGATGGGAAGTATTCTTGCTCATTATGAGTGTGTAAAAGCATTTTCAGAAACTGATTTTATAGAAGATTTGAAAGCTGTGGATGTTCCTGTTTTGGTGCTTCATGGAGAAGATGACCAGATAGTTCCTTACCAAAACGCAGCATTGAAATCAGCTAAGTTGTTGAAAAACGGTAAGTTGATCACTTATCCGGGTTTCCCCCACGGAATGCCGACAACTCATGCAGATGTTATCAATAAAGATCTTTTGGAATTTTTTAAATCATAATTTTTCCTACGCATATTAAAGAAAGACTACAATCGGAATTTTCGGTTGTAGTTTTTGTTTATATAAGTTATTCATTTGTTTCGCGTGCATTTTGTCATGCTGAAAGTATGTAAGCAACGTTTGAAGTATAACTGTCGAGATGCTTTCAGTATGACAATTTTGTGAAAAATTGAATTATCGACTTCCACCCTAGCCCCGATTGTAACGACATCCTTTTGGGTTGCGGCCGGAGCAAAGCGGAGGCCGTAACCCAAAAGATACAGAGGAAAGCGGGAAATAGCTACAAATAAAAAGGTTAAAATTAATAACTTTTAAAACCTCCGTCATCCAACTTCCCTCTTCCATCCAAAAAATTACTTTCAACTCTCAGTTTTTTTCCGTAATTTTGCAAACTATTATTCCTAAAAATGTTTGGGAAAATAGCCAAGACAGATATTGATAACAAATAATAAAAAGCAAAACAATGCCAAAATTAAAAACGAAATCAGGTGCTAAAAAGCGTTTTGCTCTTACTGGTTCTGGTAAGATCAAAAGAAAAAATGCTTACAAAAGCCACATCTTAACTAAAAAAGAAACTAAGCAGAAGAGAAATCTTACTACTACTTCTTATGTAGCTAAAGTGGACGAAAAAAGTGTTCAACGTCAATTAGCAATTAAGTAGTTTTTATAAATCTATATTCGGTTTATAAGAATTCAAAACAAATTCAAAATTTTAACCCTGAAATGGAGCAGCTAAGTACAATGAAACAGTTTGTCGCACATTTCAAAAAAACAATTTAAATTATGCCAAGATCAGTAAATGCCGTAGCTTCAAGAGCTCGCAGAAAGAAAATTTTTAAGCAAGCTAAAGGTTTTTTCGGTAGAAGAAAGAACGTTTGGACTGTAGCTAAAAACGCGGTAGAAAAAGCAATGCAATATGCTTACCGTGGTAGAAAAGAGAAGAAAAGAAACTTCAGAGCACTTTGGATCACTCGTATCAACGCGGGAACCAGAGAGCACGGAATGTCTTACTCTCAGTTTATGGGAGCTCTTAAAAAGAACAACATCGAACTAAACAGAAAAGTTTTAGCAGATTTAGCAATGAATCACCCTGAAGCTTTCAAAGCTGTTGTAGATCAAGTAAAATAATAAATGTAGAATTTTTGTTATCAATATAAATCCTGAGTTTTTTGCTCAGGATTTTTTTATTATATACATTTGCTAATAATTATTGATTATATAAAATTTTCTTTAAAAGTGAAAAAATTAACTACTCTTCTACTCTTTTCATTAGCAACTTATGGCTTTCAGGCTCAAAGCTTTATTCAGGCTTACCAAAACAGAGCCAATATGGTTTCTCAGACCAATATCACGACCATATTGCAGGAATTTGAAATTCTTGGCGTGAAAACCACCGGTTCTGCCGCTAATACCAATGCACTAAACTGGTTGAAGGCAAAATATCAGTCTTACGGATATACAGCAGGTCAGATCACGGAAGATCCTTTTACTTTTGGAGGTAATATAAGCTCTAAAAATCTGGTGATAACGAAAACAGGAACCGTTTATCCTAATACTTACGTCATCATCTGCGGACATTATGATACAATAAATGGCCCCGGTGTAAGTGACAATGGAAGCGGAACTTCAATTATTCTGGAAGCAGCGAGAATTTTAAAAGATATCCCAACAGAATATTCGATTAAATTCATTCATTTTTCAGGAGAAGAACAAGGTTTACAGGGAAGCGCGCATTATGCGGATAATGTTGTTTTTCAAAATAATGTTCGTCTGTTGAATGTGAAGCTGGTCATTAATATCGATCAGGTTGGCGGTAAAATCGGGAATACCAATAATGCGATCAAGTGTGAAAGTGACCAAGCCGGATTATCGGGAAATAATGCTCAGTCTCTGACATTTACACAACAACTGGCAACTTGCACGACACTTTATTCTCCGCTTCAGACGGTGATGTCTAACGCTTACTCGTCCGATTACGTCCCTTTCGAGCAAAATGGTGATATCATTACCGGTTTTTATGAAAATGTAAGAAGCTATAATGAACACACATCGAATGATACTTTTGCAAACGTAGATCCGACTTATGTATTTAACGTTGGTAAAGCTGCAGTTGGAGCATTACAGCATTTTGCCGTTGCCACAAGTGTTTTAGGAACCAATGAAACGGTTGCAAATACTTTGGAATCCGTAAGAGTTTATCCTAATCCGGCCAAAGATATTCTAAATGTTGAACTTCCAAAGGATATTAAAAACTTCAGTTTGGAGATCACAGACCTTAACGGACGTTTAGTTTTAAACAAAGAAAATGAAACAAAAATTAATGTTTCAGGATTAACTAACGGCGCTTATCTATGCACAATTAAAGCCAATGATAAAACTGCCGTAAGGAAAATTATTATAGGAAAATAAATTTAAAATTTTAAATATTGAAATCCTGAGCAATACTCAGGATTTTTTTTATATTTGCAGATTACAAAAATTTAACAAAAAGCAACACAAATGAAAAAACTCACAACATTATTACTGTTTTCTTTGTCAACATTGAGCCTAAATGCACAGAATTTTATTCAAGCTTATCAGACAAGGGCTAATATGGTGACCCAATCCAACATCACGACCAACTTACAGCAGTTTGAAAATTTAGGAGTGAAAACGACCGGTTCCGTAGCAAATAACAATGCTTTCAACTGGCTTAAAGACAAGTATCTGGCGTTTGGATATTCTGCCAGTCAGATTACTGAAGATCCTTTCACTTACAACAACAAAAGTTCTAAAAATTTAATTATAACAAAAACAGGAACCGTTTATCCTAATAAATTTGTCATTATCTGCGGGCATTTCGATACTATCAACGGTCCCGGAGTGAATGATAACGGTAGCGGAACTTCGATTATTCTGGAAGCTGCAAGGATTTTAAAAAATGTTCCAACGGAATATTCGATTAAATTCATTCATTTTTCCGGTGAAGAACAAGGACTGCTCGGTAGTGCTCATTATGTAGACAATGTGGTTTATCAGAACAACGTAAAACAGCTGGATATCAAATTGGTTTTCAATCTTGATCAGGTTGGCGGAGTAATGGGAAATAATAACAATACGATTTATTGTGATGAAGATCAGGACGGTTTGTCCAGCAACAATGCGGCTTCAGCAGTGATTACACAAGAGTTGAGAAATTGTACGCAGCTATATTCACCGCTTCTTACTGATGTCGATCCGGCGGAAGACACAGATTATATTTCTTTTGAAGAAAAAGGTGAAGTGATTACGGGGTTTTTTGAGAAAATCAGAAGTTATTACCCTCACACAGCCAATGATACTTTTGCCAATACAGATCCGGTCTATATTTTCAATGTTGGAAAGGCTGCTGTTGGGGCTTTGCAACACTTTGCCGTGGCATCGAGTTCTATTTTAGCTACTGAAGAAGCCAATGTAAATGCTTTGGAATCGGTGAAAATCTATCCAAATCCGGCAAAAGATTTCCTGAATATTGAACTACCAAGGGATATCAAGGATTTCAATTTTGAGGTTACGGATTTGTTGGGACGCGTCTTAATAAAAGATAAGAATAATACGCATATCAACGTTGAAGGTCTTGCTAAAGGAGCTTATATCGGTAAATTGACATCGAAAGATCATGTTGCGGTAAGAAAAATTTTAATAAAATAATTTAAGTTTAAAATAATTGAGGTTTCGGCGGGCAAAGCCCGCCGAAACTATTTCAAATGATGCTCAACAAGCTTTTCGATCACGAGACATCAAAACTTCTTCAATATTTTCTAAGGTCATATTTTTAGATTTAAGCAAAATTAAAAAATGAAAAAGCAGGTCTGCCGCTTCATTTTTAAACAGATCATTGTTATTATCTTTCGCTTCAATGACCAGTTCTACAGCTTCCTCTCCTACTTTTTGAGCGATTTTATTAATGCCTTTTTGATATAAAGAATAGGTGTATGAATTTTCGGTTTCCTCATCAATTCTTTGGGAAATTTTTTCCTCCAGTTCGTATAAAAATCCTTTACAATTTTTTTCTCCAAAACAACTGAAACTTCCCGTATGACAAACCACATTTTTAGGATTGACTTTAATTAAAAGTGTATCCTGGTCACAATCAATAGTCATGCTTTTTACAGTTAAAAAATTTCCTGACTCTTCACCTTTCGTCCAGAGTCTGTTTTTAGAGCGACTGAAAAAAGTGACTCTCCCTTCTTTTTTTGTTTTTTCAAAAGCTTCTTCATTCATATAACCAAGCATTAATACCTGTAATGAATTGTTATCCTGTATGATAACCGGAATAAGTCCGTTACTTTTATCAAAATTAATTTTCATCTTATTGCCAAATTTTTAGATTTTAATTCTCTTTTTAAGTCCAGAATTTTAATTTCTCCAAAATGAAAAATACTTGCTGCCAAAGCTCCGGTTGCCTTTGTCTCATTAAAAATATTTTCAAAATCTCCTGTATTTCCGGCACCTCCGGAAGCAATGACGGGAATATTCACATTTTCAGAAATTGATTTTGTAATTCTTATATCGAAACCTTTTTTTGTACCGTCGCCATCCATGGAAGTCAAAAGCAACTCTCCTGCTCCCAATTCTTCAGCTTTTTTCGCCCATTCCAGGGTATTCAATTCGGTCTTTTCCCTACCTCCTTTTATATAAACCCAATCAGAATTATTACTGAATTTTGTATCAATTGCAACAACAATGCATTGATTTCCAAACTCTTTTGCCAGCTGAGAAATCAAATTAGGATTCTTAACAGCAGACGAATTGATACTTATTTTATCGGCCCCGGCTTGTAATAATTTTCTGACATCTTCAACTGTAGAAATTCCACCTCCGACAGTGAAAGGAATGCTGAGTTCTTTAGCAATGTTTTTCACCAATTCAACGAAAGTTTTTCGCTTTTCAATGGTAGCCGTGATGTCAAGAAATATCAGTTCATCCGCACCATCTGATTCATACTGTTTTGCCAAATCTATTGGATTTCCGGCATTTCGCAACCCTTTAAAATTGATTCCTTTTACCGTTGTTCCGTCTTTGATATCCAAACACGGGATGATTCTTTTTTTAAGCATTTGTAATAAATTTTTGAATTTCTTTCAGGTTGATTCTTCCTTCATAAATTGCCTTCCCGATAATCGTTCCGGAACATCCGATTTCTTTCATCCGATACACATCTTCCATCTTAGAAATCCCGCCACTGGCTGTTAATTTAACTGATGTTTGATTTAAAATATCTTTATACAGATCAATGGAAGGACCTTCCAACATCCCGTCTTTTGAAATATCGGTACAGATTACATTTTTTACACCTTTTTTATGATATTGAAGAATAAAATCAATTACATCTTCATTGCTTTCTTCCAGCCAGCCTGAAGTTTTTATTTTTCTATCATAACAGTCAGCTCCTAGAATAATTTTCTCTGAACCATATTTTTCAATTAAATCAAAACAAAACTCAGGATCTTGAACGGCAATACTTCCGATGGTGATTTGTCGTGCCCCGGAATTAAAAGCAATTTCAATATCCTGTAAACTTTTCAGGCCACCACCAAAATCAACTTGTAAAGATGTTTCTCTTGCAATATTTTCCAATACTTTTTGATTAACAATGTTCCTGGATTTTGCACCGTCCAGATCAACCAGATGTAGAAACTGAATTCCAAAGCTTTCAAATTCTTTTGCAACCTCTACAGGGTTTTGATTGTAAATTTTCTTTGTATGATAATCACCTTTTGTCAGACGTACACATTTTCCGTCAATAATGTCAATAGCAGGAATAATTTTCACATTTACAATTTTAAAAAGTTTTTTAATAATTCATTACCTATCCTTCCCGATTTTTCGGGGTGAAACTGCATTGCAAAGAAATTATCCTTTTGCAAAGACGCGCTGAATGGCAAAATATAATCACAGACAGAAGTCGTATATTCAGACAATTCACAATAAAAACTATGAACAAAATACACATCTGATTTCTCCTCAACACCGGAAAAAACTGAAGATTTAAAGCCTGAAATAGTATTCCACCCCATATGCGGAACTAAATTTTCACGTGGAAATTTTTTAATATTAATATCAAAAATTCCCATCCCTGTTGTATTTCCTTCTTCATTGTTTTTACACATCAACTGCATTCCGAGACAGATTCCCAAAACCGGTTGTGTGAGTGTAGGAATTAAATCATTCAAACCTTTTTTATTTAAATTTTTCATTGTAGAAGATGCCTCTCCAACTCCGGGAAATATAACCTTATCAGCTTTTTGAACGATCTCAAAATCGTCGGTGATAACAGATTCTGTTTGCAATCTGTCTAAGGCATTTTGCACGGAATTTACATTTCCGCCGTTGTATTTTATAATAGCAATCATCTTATAAACGTCCTTTAGTTGAGGGTAAATTGAAATTTTGATCAGTCTGTTTTACTGCCATTTTTATGGTCTTTGCAAAAGCTTTAAAAACGGATTCGATTTTGTGGTGCTCATTCTTTCCTTCAGCTTTAATATTTACATTACATTTGGCCGAATCGGTGAAAGATTTAAAGAAGTGATAAAACATTTCCGTTGGTACGTCACCTATTTTTTCACGATTAAAATCAACATTCCAAACCAGCCACGGTCTTCCGCCAAAATCAACGGCAACCTGCGACAGACAATCATCCATTGGAAGCAGAAAGCCATATCTTTCAATTCCTTTTTTACTTCCCAAAGCTTTTAAAATAGCCTCACCTAAAACAATTCCGGTATCTTCAATGGTATGATGTTCATCAACCTGAAGATCTCCTTTTACTTTAATTTTTAAATCTAAATTTCCGTGTTTCGAAATCTGTTCAAGCATATGGTCGAAAAAATGTAAACCTGTTGAAATTTCAGAATTTCCGTTTCCATCGAGATTTATTTCAATTTCAACTTCTGTTTCATTGGTTTTTCTTACAATTTTTGATTTTCTCGGAATTTGCTTTAAATAAGAATAAATTTCACTCCAGTCTTGAGTCGTTAAATCAGCATTTTCATTATGAATATTATTAATGAAAATCGCTTTTGTACCTAAATTTTTTGCTAATTGAATATCTGTACTTCTATCACCAATCACAAAAGAATTTTCAAGATCATAATTCCCATAAATATATTTTCCCAACATGCCTGTTCCTGGTTTTCTTGTGGGTAATTTCTCATGTTCAAAACTTCTGTCAATTAATATTTCGCTGAAAAAAATCCCTTCATTTTCAAAGGCTTCCAACATTTTTTCGTGTGGTTTTATAAAGTCTTCAAAAGGAAAACTTTCTGTTCCCAAACCATCCTGATTGGTGACCATTACCAATTCAAAATCAAGCTCTTTGGCTATTTTTGAAAGATTCTGAAAGACTCCAGGATAGAACTCTAATTTTTCTAAAGAATCGACCTGAAAATTTGTTGTGGGTTCAATGATTAATGTTCCGTCACGATCTATAAACAGTACTTTTTTCATGATTCCATCTCTTTTAAAACTGTAACCAACTGAATATTTTCCTCTCTATTTCCCACATTAATTCTAATACAATCTGGAATTTGGGGCGTTCTTTTGCTTGTCAGAATTTCTTTTTCCAATAATTTCTGATAAACTTTTTCGACATTTTTAAATTCAATTAAAAAGAAATTAGCATCACTCGGATATACTTTATTGATGTATTTTATTTTTTGTAATTCATTTTTTAGCCAAGATTTTTCTATTAAAGTATTTTCTAAATTTTGATTTAAAATTTCTTGATTATCAATGTTTTTTAATAGTAAATCTAAACTTAAAGAATTTACATTGTAAGGAGCTTTTACAGTATTAATGAGTTTAATAATTTCTTTTGACGCATAAGCAACCCCAACTCTTGCCCCTGCCATTCCCCAAGCTTTGGAAAAAGTCTGAAGGACGATGAGATTAGGATATTTTTCCAACAATTTGATACTGGATTTTCTTCCGGAGAATTCAATATAAGCTTCGTCAATAACAATAATTCCATTAAAATTTTTCACGTAAAACTCAATATCATCTACACTGTTTCCTGTTGGATTATTTGGTGAACATAAAAAGAAAATTTTTAACTGACCTTGCTTTATTGTCTTTAAAAATTCATCTTTTATCATTTCAAAATTTTCATTTAAATCCAATTTTATTACTCTGTTTTCATTAACTGAAGCATAAAAACCGTACATCGCAAAAGATGGATTCATCATCAGAATAGAGTCTTTCTTAGGTTCACAAAACACCTTGATAATCAGATCTATTAATTCATCACTTCCATTTCCAACTGCAATTTGATCAGGTGAAATATTTTTTAATTCTGATAATTTTTGCTTAATTTTTTTCTGCGTAGAATCCGGGTAACGATTAAATTCTCCAAACGGACTTTCATTGGCATCCAGCAAAACCGGTTTTTCAAATTCATTATGGTCTCTGAAACTGATATAAGGCTGCAATTCTAATATATTTTTTCTTACTAATTGATTGATATTAAATTCTTTCATTTTTCTTGTTTTAATCGGATGGATACGGCATTTTTGTGAGCGAATAAACCTTCTGCTTCTGCCATGATTTCTATTGTTTTTCCTAAATTTTGAAGACCTTTTTCAGACAGATGTTGGAACGTAATTTTTTTTACAAAACTATCTAGAGAAACGCCACTGTAATTCTTTGCAAATCCGTTGGTTGGAAGGGTATGATTAGTTCCACTAGCGTAATCTCCTGCACTTTCACAGGAATAATTTCCTAAAAAAACAGATCCTGCATTCTGAATTTCAGGAATATATTTTTCAAAATTTTCTATGGCTAAAATCAAATGTTCAGGTGCATATAAATTGCTGAATTCCAGAGCTTCATCTATTGAATTCAAAAGGAGGAAATGGCTGTTTTTTAATGACTGCCGAGCAAAATCATTCCGCGGAAGTTCTTTAATCTGTTTTTCCGTTTCTTTGATGGTTTCATTAAAAATTTTCACATCTGTTGAAATGAAAATTACCTGGCTGTCATTTCCATGTTCGGCCTGTGAAAGAAGATCTGCTGCACAGAACTCAGGAATAGCCTGTTCATCGGCAATTACTAATACTTCGCTTGGTCCTGCAGGCATATCGATAGCAACATTGTACGTTTGCGCATATTCTTTTGCTGCGACAACATATTGATTACCAGGGCCGAAAATTTTATAGACGTTTGGAATATTTTCAGTTCCCAATGTCATGGCTGCAATGGCCTGAGCCCCACCAACTTTAAATATTTTTGAGACGCCACAAAGCTGAGCGGTGTACAAAATCGCAGGATTTATATTTCCATTTTTATCGGATGGAGAACATAATATAATTTCTTTACAACCAGCCAGTTGAGCAGGAATTGCAAGCATTAAAACCGTTGAAAATAAAGGAGCCGTACCTCCAGGAATATAGATCCCGACTTTTTCTATAGCCCGGTTTTCTCTCCAGCATATTACATTGTCTGATGTTTCAATTTTCTTAATATCAGTGATTTGCGATGTGTGAAATTGTGTAATATTTTCTTTTGCCTGATGAATGGCATTCTTCAATTCTCTACTGAGAAGTTGTTCTGCATTTTCTATTTCTTCCTTAGAAACGCGAATATTTTTAACTTCAGCTCCATCAAATTTTTTGTTGAATTCAAGTAAAGCTTGTTCGCCTTTTTTTTCAACCTGATTAAAAATATCAACAATAATTTCCGAAAGCTTTTCTCTTTTTAATATGGGTCTTTTGATGAGTTCAGACCATTCATTTTTCTGAGGATATTTACTGATCTGCATTTCAAATAACCATTTTATCGATCGGAATTATTAAAATATCTTGTGCGCCTTTGTCTTTGAGCTCGTCGATGACTTCCCAAAATCGTTCTTCATCAATTACGGAATGGATACTGCTCCAACCCTCTTCTGCCAAAGGAATTACGGTGGGACTTTTCAAAACGGGAAGAACATCGGATACTTCCTGAATCTTATTGTCAGGAACGTTCATGAGAATATATTTGGAATTTTTTGCTTTTAAAACTGCTTTAATTCTGAACAGAAATTTATCCAGAATAAGTTCTTTTTCTTTGAATAATTTTGAGCTTTTAGCTAAAACAGCTTCAGATTTTAAAAGTGTAACGGTTTCTTTTAAGCCATTTTTAAACAAAGTACTTCCCGAGCTTACAATGTCACAGATTCCATCTGCAAGGCCGATATTGGGAGCTATTTCTACTGAACCGGAAATCACATGGATATCTGCTGAAATTTGATTGTTCTGTAGAAAATTTTTAAGGGTATTAGGATAAGATGTAGCAATTTTTTTACCCTGAAAATACGCCAGACTATCAGTTTCAACATCCTTTGGGATAGCGAGAGAAACCCGGCAATTTGAGAATCCAAGCTTTTGAATGATTTTAATATCTTTCTGTTTTTCAACTAAAATATTTTCACCGACAATCGCGATATCTACTACTCCGTCTTCCAGATATTGAGGAATATCTGAATTTCTTAAATACATAATTTCCATCGGAAAATTATCTACCGAAACTTTCAGCTGATCTTTTCCATTATTAATAAAAATTCCGCAGTCTTTGAGGAGCTGGAGAGATTCTTCGTAAAGTCGTCCGCTTTTTTGTATTGCAATTTTTAATTTACTCATTTTATTTTGATTGAGTCTGAGCAAGTAAAAACAGCATTATGTTGAAAAATTTTCCGGATAAATCTTAGAAACAAAAAAACCGTCTATTGCTCAGACGGTTTTTATTATTTTGATTTTTAACATAGTCATATATCAACAATTCCGTCTAGCAGAGATGATGATAATAATGATGTACTGTTAAAAAATTCGGTTTCATTGTTGAAATTTTGTGGTACAAATGTAGGACTTATTTTTAAACTTCCAAGAAATTTACGAAATAATTTTTCTGTAAAGATTCATCAATTCGTTGGCAATGGGTTCATCATTAAACTTTTGAACAAAGTCAAAACCCTTATCAGCACGGCGTTTTCTCTCGGACTCATTATTCCATAAAAATTGTATTTTCGATTGAATATCCAAATAATTTTGAGGATCAACGTAAACCGAATCCGGACCTCCTGCTTCCGGAAGACAACTTGTGTTGCTTGTAATGGTCACTGTTTTTGAAAATAATGCTTCAATAACCGGGATTCCGAAGCCTTCAAAAAAGCTCGGATACACGAAAATATCAGCCAATTTATAAATCACAGCAAGTTCATCCATTGAAACGCCTTCCAAAAAATGAATCTGTTTTTCCAATTTATTTTTCTGAATAAAATTCGCTATTTTCTGGAAATACTTTGTTTTTTTTCCGACGACTACTAATGGAATCTGAGTGTCTTTTAGTGCTTTGACCAGATTTAAAAGATTCTTGCGTTCTTCAATCGTTCCTACGTTTAAAATATACCTTTCGGGAAGGTTAAATTTTTTTATAATCTGCTCAATAAATTCTTCTGACTGCTGTTCTTTAAAGGCTTTATGACATCCCTGATAAATGACTTCAATCTTACTTTCCGGAACTTTTAAAAACTGAATAATATCCCGTTTCGTCTGTTCTGAAATGGCGATGATTTTATCAGCAGAATTTGCCGCTTTTTTGAATTTCCAAAGGTGAATTTTTCTGTCAAAAAAAGAATAATACTGAGGATATCTTACAAAGATCAGATCATGAATCGTAACAATTTTTTTGATCGGTTTTTTATCCCATTTTAAAGGCAATTCACCGGATAAGCCATGAAAAATATCTGCATTTTGTTTTTGCGCATCTTTTCCCATTTTGAATTGCCGGGACATTGTTCCTTTGGAAGTTTCAACAAACTGAACATTGGTATTTTCTAAAATATCAGCTCCTCTTTCCGACTTGTTTTTATTTAACAGAATATAATCATTTTCAGGAAAATATTTCGCCAGAATTCGCACAAGGTCTCTAGAATAATTGCCTAAACCCGATGTATTGTGAAAAAAACGTTTGGCATCGAAAGCTATTTTCATGACTCAATCTGTTTTTGAAATTCCTGAAATGTTCCGAATGAATAATTTTCGCTTTTTAACCAGGAAACAAATTCATCAAATCGATTAATCATATCTTTTCCTGTATTTTTTACTGTAAATCCAGGTAATTTAAATGTTTCATCTTTAATTTCAGCAAACTCCCAGGGATGAAAGTAAATATTTAAGTAGTTATCTTTTTTTAATGTATCTGAAGCCAGTTTTTTATAGAAAGATAAAGGGAAATTATGAAAACTCAGCCAAAATAAAGGTATTCTGAAATTTGGAGAAACCGAAGCCGGAATCTGCGTGACTTTTCCTTCTTTAAAATACGTTCTAGAAATTTTTAAGTTATTGTATCTTCCCGGAAGAAACGTCGGATTGATCGATGAATTGTAAGAATATCCAGCATTTTCTACCGCATTTTTGCTTACGGGCATCATTCTCGGCATTCGCAATCCTGTTACTTTTGTAGAAAATAATTCTTCTAATCGGTCTTTGGATTCCTTCAGATGCTTTTCTTCAAAATCGGAATGAAACCATGTGTGAGAAGCCAGTTCATGCCCCTCATTTAATAGTCTTCCGATAAGATTTTTGCTGTTTTCCGCAAAAACTACCGTTGAAAAAAAAGTTGCTTTTACGCTATGTTTTTTAAGAATATCTAAAATTCTTTCGAGACCCGTCTGTGAGAGTGAAATTTGCTTTTCAAAAGGAATTTCTCCCTTGTATTCTAATGGCATATCAAATTCCTCGATGTCAAAACTTAATAAAACCATTTTAAAAATTTTTGTTTTTTATGATATAATTAGGTCTTTCTTTCACCTGTTTAAAGATTTTACCTAAATAAATTCCCATGATTCCCATAATAATTAATTGTAACCCGCCAAAGAATACAATGGTCATGATCAATGATGCCCAACCTGAAATTTCGGTTTCCACGACGAATGAATAAATTACGTATCCAACGTATCCGACAACAGAAAGTGCCGAAAAAAGAAAACCGAGATAAGCCGCAATATAAAGTGGTTTCACACTAAAAGCCGTGATTCCGGTAAAGGCAAAAGTTACCATTTTTTTGAGATTGTAACTGCTTTCCCCTGCGATTCTTTCGTTTGCGGTAAATTCAATTCCGGTTTGTCTGAAGCCCATCCAGCTTGTGAGTCCTCTTAAAAAAAGATCGTCTTCCGTGAAGCTGCGCATGACTTCAACAGCATTTGCATCTAACAGTCTGAAATCTGATCCGCCTCCTTTTGTAAGATCAACATCTGAAAGGCTTGAAAGCATTTTATAGAAAAAATCTGAGGTTTTTCGCTTAAAATAAGAAATCTGTTTCGGATAAGTCCGGATTGTATAAACAACATCATATCCTTCTTCCCATTTTTTTATCATGTGGGGAATCAGTTCCGGCGGATGCTGCAGATCTCCGTCCATAGAGATTACCGCGTTTCCGTGAGCATGGTCAAGACCAGCTTTTACGGCAGGCTGATGTCCGAAATTTCTTGAAAATTCAATGAATTTTACTTCGTCATATTGTGCTGAAAGTTCTTCCAGTTTTTGCTGGGTACTGTCGCGGCTGCCGTCGTTAACGAAAATAATTTCAAAATCATAATCGTGTAATCCTGAAAAAACTTCTTTAATTTTTTCATGAACCAAAGCAACGTTCCCTTCTTCGTTGTGGGCAGGAATGACGATTGAAATTTTTTTCATATTTACTTATTCAGGCTGTAATTTTTTTCAAAATCTTTGGTTAAAAGTTCATAAGTTACCCTCAACCAAACCACAATGCAAGGTACAGCTTTTAAAGAATATTTTTTGATATAATTCTCTTTTACAAACTTCGGAAATAAATCTGAAGTCGAAAAACATGTGAAAATAATTACAAAAATGAGCAAACCAATGACGAATGGGGTTCTTTCTTTCTGAAGGAAAAACCAAACCAGAACTCCCACAACAGCAATGATATACGTCGGAGATTCTGAGCTTGAACTGAACAATACCAAAAACAATAGCGATGAAGCTAAAATCATTAATTGAAAAGCATAATGCTGATATTGTTTAATTCTGATATAAGGCAAAGCAAAAAACGGTAAGCCAAACGCTAAAAATACCAGATTGGAAATCGAAGCATCACCTAAAATTCTTCTGAAAAAGCCCATCAATGAAATGTCCTGCATATTTCCCAACACCTGATTTTCATTGTTTTTTTCAACGATTGACTGGAACCAGTCGGAGTAACACTGAATCACAAATTTCGGACTGGAATAAGCCATCGGAAGGACGAAAAATAATACAGCGATAATTAATCCTGATAGAATAAATTTAGCCTTATTTTTAATAAAGAAGAATTGAGTAAGACCTACAATTCCATAGATTTTTACGAAAACGCCCACTAAAATTGCTGTAACCGATTTTACTTCTTTTCTTTCGTAAATGTAAACTGCGGACAGCAATAAAAGCCCTGTAAGAGCTACATTGAACTGTAAGCTTAAAGCCGCGGTAATGTATTCCTGCAAACAGAGAATTCCGAAAATCGCTTTTTTTGAATCGGAAAACGGAAGCTTGTAAATTCCGTACACGAAGATGAATGTATTGGCCAGATTCCATAATGAAATCCCCAACCAATCGGGCATCACAGCAAACGGAGCTATCAGTGCACTGAAAAAAACGCCGTAATGATTTAGATCAAAAAAAAGATCTGGATAGTGAATGAATAAATTTTTCTGATTGACGGTATTAAAAAATACACTTTTGAAAATCAGATAATTATTAATGGCATAATCTCCCCTGAAATATTTGGAAATCGCCGTGACCACTGATATAATAAGATAAACCCCAAATATATATTTAGGGTTTAATAGTATTTTAAGGAATTTTTCTTTCAAGATTGTGAGGTTTTAGTTTAAAATAGTAATCTTAAACAGCAACATTATTTTCTCTCAACGCATCATTTAAAGACGTTTTCTTGTCTGTAGATTCTTTTCTCTGACCGATGATCAAAGCACATGGAACCTGATATTCTCCCGCAGGATATTGTTTTGTATAACTTCCAGGAATTACCACAGAACGCGCAGGAACTCTTCCTTTGATCTCGATGGGTTCAGGACCGGTAACATCAATGATTTTCGTTGAAGCCGTCAACACAACATTAGCTCCCAAAACTGCCTCTTTTTCAACGTGAACACCTTCTACAACGATACATCTTGACCCGATAAAACAATCATCTTCAATGATTACAGGAGCGGCCTGAAGCGGTTCCAAAACACCACCGATTCCAACTCCACCGCTCAGGTGAACGTTTTTACCGATCTGTGCACAGCTTCCAACCGTAGCCCAGGTATCAACCATTGTTCCTGAATCTACATATGCCCCGATATTTACATAAGAAGGCATCATAATCACTCCTGAAGCCACAAAAGAACCTTCTCGCGCGATCGCATGAGGTACAACTCTCACTCCTTTTTCAGCATAATTTCTCTTCAAAGGAATTTTGTCATGAAATTCAAACGGACCTACCTCGATAGTTTCCATTTTCTGAATCGGGAAATACATTACTACAGCTTTTTTCACCCATTCATTTACCTGCCATCCGTTTTCTGTAGGCTCAGCAACACGAAGTTCCCCGGAATCCAATAAAGAAATAACTTCTCTGATTGCTTTCTGGCTGTCTTCATTTTGCAAAAGATCTCTATTATCCCAAATGTTTTCAATTGTTTGTTGTAACGACATGTTTCTAGTTTAAAATTATTCGCGAAGATACAAAAGTTTTAGTTTAAGGTTTAGGATAAGATTAATTTTAAGTTAGAAAATCTGGTTGAAATTAGCGACTTATTTGTCATTCCGAATGAAACACAGTGACGTGAAGAATCTATTTTGCTGTAATTGAGATTCTTTTTTTAATAAGAGTTAAAATTTATTTACAAAACCCTTTGCGCGTGCAAATATGCTTTATTCCAGTATTTTTCGTTTAAAGAAGAAATAATTACGCCTTTTGATGTAGATGCGTGAATAAATTTCACTTCGCCGTCATTTCCGATATCATGAACGATTCCGACGTGTGAAACCCTGCTTCCGCCCGCGGTTGCAAAGAATAAAAGATCGCCGGGTTTTACCTCTTTAATATCAATTTTTTCTCCAGCTTCAGCCTGATCAGAGGATCTTCGGGGTAATTTGAAATCATTTTCCTCGAAAACTTTTACCGTGAAACCGGAACAATCGAATCCTGAAGATGTATTGCCCCCGAATTTATAAGGTGTCCCAATATATTTTTCGGCATCCTTTAAAATTTCGTTGATTGATTTTGAAACCGTTCCATCAAATTTTGAGTCCAGATTTCGAAGATTCTCAGATTTTGTAATGGTCTTAGTATTTGTATTTTTCTTTGTAGCAACACTTTTTGAGCTTCCGCATGAAATAATAAGTGAAGATGCAATCAGCAAAACAGACAACTGTTTCATACTATAGGGTTTTCCAAATATTTCCGTTTTCATATCCTCCTGATTTTTAATAGAATACTAATGTAGTACAAATATATACATTTATATTTTAATTATACTTAAACTATACTAGAACTATATTATAAAATTATGTTAAAATATTATATTCAATTAATAATCATTATATTTGACTTTTATTAAACACAAATAAAATATGGCAACTTACGAGAGCTTAATTAAAATAAAAGGTGCTGTTGGCGACCTTGTTTTTTATGAACTGAACGGTAAAAATGTTGTTCGGAAGAAAAGCGGGTTCAATAAAACAGCCTTTAAAAAAAGTCCGACTTATGAAAAAGTAAGACAAAACAGCTCGGAATTCGGTCATTGTTCCAAAGTCGGGAAAATGATACGACAGGCTCTTGTTCCATATATTAAAAAAGCCGGAGATCCTCTGCTCTATCAGAAATTTGCAAAGGTTATGACGGAGATTAAAGATTTGGATACTGTTTCGGAAAGAGGAAAAAGAACAGTGAAAAACGGTTTGTCAACGGAAAAAGGAAAAGAAATTCTGAAAAATTTTCAGTTTGGGAATTATTCTCATATAGGGAATGAGGCTTCTATTTCTTCGGATTTATGGGAGGTAAAATTAAATTTAAATAAAGAAATCCAAGCAGATGAAGTTTCACTGGTGATGCTGAAAATTGATTTTGATAATTATTTAACCGAAAGTTTTGAAGATAAAAAAGCATGGAATAAAGAAGAAATCTCGTTTCAAAAGCATTATTCCGATGATGACTTTGTGCTGTATTTTATAGCTATATATAATGAGAAAAAGATTGTGAGAATGGGATTTTTGTAGGTAGGAGGCGTGAAGATGGAGGCTGGAGGTTCATTTTGGACTTCATTAAACTTCCTGCTTCAAGCTTCCCTCTTCCAGCCTTTTAAAACAAAAAAAAGCCATCCATAAGGACAGCTTTTTATATTTCGTAAAAATCTTATTTATTTAGAATTTTTTTCACCTTTCCATGTTCCTGCTATTGCGGGTGTGGGAACTGAATTTGTCCAGCCTCCGCTTCCTGTTTTCTCTCTTGTTAAAGATCCTTTAAATTCTCCGTCTGCCGGTGAACCAATAGAAGCAGCAAGATCTCCGGATTCAGTCAGATGTCCTGAAATATAATAATTTTCGTTGGTCTGATCAGAATGCATTGTTCCTGTTACTTTTCCGTCGGTTGCCACTACAATGTTCCAGTCACCTTTATCGCTTCCTTCATAAGTTCCGGACCACGTTCCGATGAAATCGTAGATTGTATCTTCATCTTTACTGCATCCGATGAATAAAAAAGCAGTTAATAAAAGTAAAAAAAGTTTCTTCATATTATTTCAAATAGTTATTATTCGTTTTAAAAACCTTACAAAAAGACAAAAATTAGTTTAATATACAAAATTCAAAAACGTTAAAATTAGTTAAATTTATAAAAATTTATAAATCAGTAATTTTCATTATCGGTTCATACATACAATTTTGTCTGTTATTCTTTATAATTTTTATACTATTTAATTTTGCACAATAAAATTTTTAACAAATGGAATTAGTAAGCAAAATAATTTATTGGGCAAGTTATGCCTATTATTTATATGTATTTGGATATGCATCATTATTTAAAGTTTTTCAGAAAGAATCTATGATGAAGAGTATGCAGTCGCTGGGCTTTAATAAAACATGGACGATGCTGATCGGTGCAGGAGAACTGATTGGTGTTATATTGATTGTGATAGGATTATTCAAACCACAATTTAGAAACCTGGGTGTTCTTTTTTTATTTCCTTTTGCCATAGGAGCGTTTACTACACATATGGCTCACGGAGAGTATAATCACTACTATAACTCTTTAATAATGTGTATACTTTCTGTCGTTTTATTGTTTTTAGATAATAAATTTAAAATAATTATTCAATAATTTTTATTGTAATTTTTAACCTAAATCGCGGCTAATGTGCTGCGGTTTTATGTTTTTATCATATCTCGATTCTCCCCATTCGTCCATAGATTTGATGATTTCATTAAGGGAATGGCCAAGTTCTGTAAGCTCATACTCTACTTTTCGGGGATACTGCTGGTAAATGATTTTGTTAATTAATCCGTTATTTTCCAATTCTTTAAGACTTTTGATGAGCATCCTTTCAGAAATTCCCTCAAGTTTATTTTTGAGCTCACCAAATCTCAGTTTCTGATCTTTCAGAAGATAGGCTAAAATATTGATCTTCCATCTGCCGCCAATCATTGCAAGCGTATATGAAATACCACAAAAGTTGTTCAGATACGTAAGATTGATATTGTTCGTAGAGTTTTCCTTTCTTGTTTCCATATGAAATAATTTCAATGCTTAGATTAATGGAGAGTGAGTATGACAAAATTATGTAATTAAGCCTCGGAAACAAAATAATATGGAAAAAGCTATTATTTATGCAAATAAAAAAGAGTCACAAACTGAAAATTTGCAACTCTCTGATTATCAAGTGGAGAATACGGGATTCGAACCCGTGACCTTTTGACTGCCAGTCAAACGCGCTAGCCAACTGCGCCAATCCCCCTTTTTTGAAGCCGTACAAAAGTAAGTATTTAAAATATATGTACAAACATTTTGTTAAATTTTCTTTAATGAGAATAATAACTGGCTATATTATGAATACTCTTTTATCATTTTTTGATTAAAAAGCAATTTAAAAATATCAAAACCTCGACTCAATCAAGTCAAGGTTTGAAATAGTATAAAATTTTAAAATTAATTGGTGGCGATAGCATAAATGGCATTTTCAGACCATGAGCCTCCTACACCGCTCAGTTGAGCGCCTGCCACAGTACCGCTGGCCTGGGTAGCTCCTACAATATATCGATATGTTTTTGTGGTTCCCGAAGTATTATTAATTTGAATGGTGCCTGTTGCGACATTATATTTTTGTCCTCCGGTATACGGACCAACGACCTGAAAACTCATCAATGTAGGTCTTATCACATCTGGAGACTGTACCCCAACATCGCCTATCGTTGTTAAATTCTGCTCAGAAAAAGTACTTCTTACAAACATCCAGTCGTTGGCTCCGAGAGTTCCACTGGGTATTAATAATAAAGATATGGTGAGCATCCATTTTCCCGGCGGTAAGGTTATGGAAGATCCTGTATATGACATGGTAGAAGTTTGAGCAAAAGGAAGATTATAGCCCCCTCCTAATGTACCTGTGACTACGTTGGATGCTGCTCTTTGCCATGTTGCAGTTCCTAAGTTATCGTTGGAGGTTAATACCATTCCCGATGCTTGTCCGGCATTTACCCCTTCAAACCTTAAAGTTCCGATAGAATGGAGCGTATGCTGTGGTGCAGAAGTTCCGATACCTACTCTTCCGGCATCAGTTACGGTAACAATTTCAGTATTACCGGAATTGTTGATTCTCATAGCTTTCGTTGCCCCGGTGTTGCCTTTGCTTAATACATCTAACGAGGCTTGCGGATTACTTGTATTAATGCCTATCTGTGCAGTAGATTGAAAAAATCCGCATACAATCAGGGCTAAAGTCATAGGTGATAAAAAATTTGTTTTCATTGTAATATTTAATTTAGGTAATCAAAGGTAAGCAATAAATGAGAGATTGAATTATCAGGTTAATGAAACTTATAATTGATATAATCTAATGATAATTAATACTTTAACACATGAATTAAATCATTGTAGTGAGATTAATCAAAACAAAAACGCATGCTAAAAATTAATTAACATGCGCTTTTCCGATTTACTTTTTATTTTGAAATTATTTCCAACCGCCGCCCAGAGCCTGATACAGCTCTACTGCAGCTTTCATTTTACTGTATTGTGCATTGGCGATATTCAATTCTGCGTTTAATGAATTTACGCTGGCATTCAAAACTTCAAGATAGTTGGCCATACCGTAATTTACCAATTCCTGAGAATAATCTACGGAATTTTTGTAGTTCATCAACTCTTTCTGTTTCAGGTCGATATACTGATCCTGAACCGAGAAAACCCTGATCGCATCCGAAACTTCTTTTCCGGCTGTAAGCACCGTTTTTCTGAAGTTCAGGTAAGCCGTTTCCTGATTGGCCAGACTTACTTCATAGTTTGTTTTAATCGTTCTTCGGTTTAAAATCGGCTGAGCCAACCCACCTACAACACTTGCAAACAATGAATTTACACTGAACAAATGATCAATATCCATCGACTGAAGTCCACCGCTTCCCGTAATTCTTAATGTAGGATAAAACTGTGCTTTTGCAGCGTTTGTCAGTTCAAAAGCATTCATTAAATTGTATTCCGCTCTCATCACATCCGGTCTGTTGGCAAGCAATTGAGCAGGATATCCTAATTTTAAATCGCTCGGAACATTTTGTGATTCCAATGTAGATCTTTCAATCGAATGAGATGGCTCTCCCATCAAAAGACTCATCGTATTTTCCAATAACTGGATTTGAGTGTCTATGTCAATTAACAAAGATTTTGCATTGTAAACAAGCGCTTCACTCTGCTGAACGGCCACTTCCGTTAATGTTCCTGCAGTTTTTAACGCTTTTGTTGTTTCTAAATTTTGTTCACGAACTTTAATCGTTTCCGTGATAATTTTCTTCTGTTCGTCGAAAGTCAATAATTGATAATAAGCAGAAGCAATCGATGCAACAAGATCACTTTTTACCGCTTTATGAGCTGCTACAGTTCCCAAATATGTTGCCAGCTGAGCTTTTTCCTGAGCTTTCAGTTTTCCCCAGATATCAGCTTCGAAAGCAACACTGGCCGTGATGTCAAGCTGGTTGATATAACGTCTCTGTCCGAACAATTGTCCGGTCTGCGTATTCAAAGACTGGGTCTGGAAAGTGTAGCCGGGACCTACCGTCACTGTTGGTTCGTAGGCTGCTTTACTTTGTTTTAAATAAGCTTCCGCAGAAGTAATGCTTTGCAAGGCAATTCTTATATCTAAATTATTTTCCAAAGCCTTCGAAATATGCCCCTGAAGTATAGGATCTGTGAAGATCTCCTTCCAGGAAACATTGGCAATATTGGTACTGTCGGAAGGCAGCATATCTGTACGGAACAGCTTTTCGTCTACAACATTATTCGGTCTTTGGTATTCTTTTCGCGCCATACAAGATGATACGAGTGCAAGAATTGCGACTGAAAAAGTTATTCCTTTTATGATGTTTAATAAACTCTTCATTATTTAAAAGTTTAAAGTTTTATGTTTAAGGTTCTGAGTTTTTGGTTTAATTAACTTTAAGCTCAAAACCTTAGACTAACTTAATTTTTTATTCTGCTAAATTGATTTCTTCTTTTTTAAGAGGTTTCACTTTTTCCTGCAGGTATTCGAAAATAACAAACAGTACAGGAATCACGAAAAGTCCTAAAATGGTTCCTATTAATAAACCGATTGCCGCTCCGGTTGCGATGGATCTGTTACCCACAGCACCGATTCCGCTGGCCAAAACCAATGGTAATAAACCGAAGATGAAAGCAAAAGATGTCATCAAAATAGGTCTTAACCTCGCTTTTGCAGCATTAATTGCAGCCATAACGATAGATTCACCGTGATGCCTTCTCTGAACGGCAAACTCGACAATCAAAATTGCATTTTTCGCTAATAATCCGACCAACATGATCAGGGCAATCTGGAAGTAAATATTGTTTTCCAAGCCCATGATTTTCTGTCCGAAATAAGCTCCCATTACCCCAAGAGGAAGTGAAATGACCACAATTAAAGGAAGAATATAACTTTCGTACTGGGCAGAAAGGATGAAATAAACGAAAACTAAACTTAATGCAAAGATTAAAACCGTTTGCGATCCGGAATTCAATTCCTCCCTTGTTAATCCCGTAAATTCTACATCATAGTTTTGATTCAATGTTTCTTTTGCTACCGCCTGCACCGCAGTAATCGCATCCCCGGAACTGAATCCTGCCGAGTTGGAACCTGTAATTTTTACCGAAGTAAACAAGTTGTAGCGGCTTACAGATTGAGGTCCATAGGCTTTCTTTAAAGTCACAAACTGAGAGATTGGCGACATGATACCTGAACCTGTTTTTACATACAATTCATTAAGATTATCAATGTTTTGTCTGTTTTCAGGAAGCGCCTGAACCATTACCCTGAACTGTTTTCCGTATTTCGTAAAATCGGCAGTATAAATTCCCCCGATATATCCTTGCATGGTAGAAAGGATGTCACTTACAGAAACTCCCAATTGTTTTGCCAGAGGAACGTTGATCTGCATTTCGTACTGAGGATATTTTGTATTAAATGAAGTCTGGGCAAATTCAATCTCCGGTCTTTCCATCAATTTTGCGATAAATTCGTTTGTTTTGGCATCCAGATCGGCATATTCGCCACCGGATTTATCCAAAAGAACCATCTCAAAACCTGCACTGTTACCAAAACCGGGCACACTCGGCGGCTGGAAAAACACGATTTTTGCATCCGGAACTTTTCCTGAGATTCCGAATAATTTTTTGGTGATATCTTCAGAAGTTTGTCCGTCTTTTTTCCTTTCGTCAAATGGTTTTAATTTAACAAAGGCAAGACCGTTATTACTTCCGTTTCCGGATAAAAATCCTCTACCTGTCGAGATCGTCACGTTTTGTACTCCGGGAACTTTTAAAGCATTTGCCTGTAAAGTTTTCAGAGCATTGTACGTTCTTTCCATCGAAGCTCCGGGAGGAAGCTGAACATCTGTAAAGATAATCCCTCTGTCTTCCGTCGGTACGAAACCTTTCTTCATGGAAGTACTTGCCCAATACAGGATAGCTCCCGTGATCGCGAAGATGACCAAAGTAACCCATTTATGTCTCAGTAAAAATACAAATCCTCTTCCGTAACGGTCTGTCGTTGTTTTGAAAGCAATATTAAACTTGTAAAAAAACTTTTGAAGAAAATTTAAATTCTTATATTCTTTGTGATGTGCATCGTGAGGTTTTAAGAATAATGAACATAAAACCGGACTTAATGTCAATGCATTTACCGCAGAAATGATGATCGCCACAATTAATGTAATCCCGAACTGCTGATAGAATACACCGGTAGGACCCGTAATAAACGTTACCGGAATAAACACCGACGCCATTACCAAAGTAATTGAAATGATCGCTCCTGTGATCTCGTCCATGGCTTCTACCGTTGCTTTTTTGGCATCGGAAATCCCATGTTCCATCTTGGCATGAACGGCCTCGACGACGACAATGGCATCATCCACCACAATACCGATCGCAAGAACGAGGGCAAACAACGTTAATAAGTTTAATGAATATCCAAATAAATTCAGGAAGAAAAAGGCACCCACAATCGAAACCGGAACCGCAATTGCCGGGATCAACGTAGACCTGAAGTCCTGCAGGAAAATATACACAACGATGAATACCAGGATAAATGCTTCTATTAAGGTATGAACCACCTTTTCAATAGATGCTTCGAGGAATTCGTTCGTATCAAAGTTGAAAGTATATTTAATACCCTGTGGAAAGCTTCCTTCCGCTGATTTCAGATATTCTTTAATATTTTTAATAATCTCCTGAGCATTAGAACCCGGCGTCTGGAAAATCCCCATACTGATCGATGGATTGTTCCCGTTTTCCCCGATTCCTGTGTAAGACTGCCCTGCCAATTCTACTTTGGCAACATCTTTCAACATCAGGTTTTGTCCGTCTCCAAGAGATTTAATGATAATATTATCGTACTGACCTTTATCGTTAAATTTACCTACATATTTAATAATATATTCGAAAGAGCTTCCGCTGTTTTGTCCGATAGAACCTGCCGCAGCTTCTCTACTCTGCTCGTTGATGGCATTGGTAACATCGGTAGGAGTTACTCCATAAGCCGCCATTTTCGCTGGATCCAGCCAGACTCTCATCGAATAGTTTTTACCTCCGAAAACGTTGGCGTCACCTACCCCATTAATCCTTTTTAAATTTGGAATAATATTGATATTCAAAAAGTTTTGAAGATATACATCATCCAGATCCTTATTTTCGGAATAGAAAGACATATACATCAGCGCACTTGTCTGCTGTTTCTGGGTAACAACCCCTGAACGCGTAACTTCTGCAGGCAGCAAAGGCGTTGCTCTGGCTACACGGTTCTGTACGTTTACCGCAGCGATATCAGGATCAATTCCTTGTTTAAAGAACACCTGGATCTGGGCAGAACCGTCGTTTCCGGCAGAAGAAGTAATGTAATCCATACCTTCCACCCCATTGATCTGCTCTTCCAAAGGAACCACAACACTTTTCATAACAGTTTCCGCATTGGCTCCCGTATAGTTGGTAGAAACACTTACCGTAGGAGGCGCAATATCCGGATACTGGGTAACCGGCAATGAGATCAGTCCTAAAACACCGAGAATCACAATTAAAATTGAGATAACGGTAGATAAAACCGGTCTGTTTATAAAATTTTTAATCATTTTAGAATTTCGGTTTTATAGATTGAACAAGACTATCCATTTTTACAGGTTTCTTTATCACGGCTGTTCCTGGTTTTAATCCTCCGATTCCTGCGGCTACTATGACTTCACCTTTATTAACACCGGATTTTATTAAAGCCATATTGTCGATTCTGTCGATCACATTAATAACCACATTCTTGGCGGTATCTTTTTCAACTTTATATACGTAAACAATTCCCTGCTGTTCGTAAGTTGCACTTTCCGGAACGACAAGAACGTTATCGTAATATTGTGGGAATCTGATGGTTCCGCTGTTACCGTTGCTTAATAATTTCTGAGCATTCGTAAAACCAACTCTGAACTGGATCGTTCCCGTTGTAGGATCAATCTGCCCTGTAATAGCTTCAATTTTACCCTTTTCAGGATAAAGACTTCCGTTTGCCAGCTGCAATTCTACCATTGGCAGGTTTTTGATTTTGTCCGGCATCGACATTCCCGGAGATTTTTCAAGGAAATCGAAATATTCTTTCTCGTTCATTGAAAAATAAGCGTAAATCTGGGAAGTATCGGAAATGGTTGTCAGTGGAGTCTGATCCGTAGGTCCCACCAAGCTTCCTACTTTTAAAGGAAGTTTACCGATTACCCCGGAAATAGGAGCACGAATAATAGAATATTCGATGTTTGCTTCTACTCCTTTATAATTGGCAACAGCCTGGCTTTTTGCTGCTCTGGCTTGTTGAAGCTGAGCCTGAGCCTGTGCAAGATTTGCCTGAGCGGTCTGTAACTGAACGTTACTGATGATATTTTTCTGAACAAGTGGTTTTAATTTGTTTACCTCCACATTTGCGGCATTTACAGCAGCCTGAGCAGCGGCAATATTAGATTCTGCAGCACCGATTCCGGCTTTGGAAGCTGCTGCGTTTTCGTTCAGAATATTGGTTTCCAGACGGAAAAGAGGCTGTCCTTTGGTGACATATTGCCCTTCATCCACCAAAACCTGAGTGATATATCCCTGTATTTTAGCACGAACATCATTATTTACTCTCCCTTGAATGGTAGCAGGAAAAGTCTGATAGCCTACTATATTTTTCGACTCCACCTGTACCACAGGATATGGTTTCGGGCCATCCTGTTTCGGAGCTTCTTTTTTGCAGGCTGTCAAAGAAAGTGCTGCAATAGAAAGTATAACCAGCTTATTATTCATTTTATAGTTTATTAAGAGATTCCTGAATATTTTTAATGTTTTTGTTTAAAAGAGCTTTGTAAGCTTCAATTCTTTCATTGTACCCATCGTCATGATTTTTTTTAAAATTGTCTAAATCGTCTAGTAGTTTTAATTCGTCTTGCATCTTTTGAACTATTTTTTCAAATCTTATCTTTTTATATTCTTCATTGATGAAAAAATACCGTTTCCGCTCATCCATTTTGTTGTGGTCTACGATAAGCTCGGCATTCAACAGAAGTGAAATACTCGTGGAAACAGAACTTTTGCTTGCTGAAAGCACTTCCACAAACTCGTCGAAAGTAATGCCTACTTTGTCGTAATCGAAAAGCAGATAAGCATATATTTTTGAGGCTAACGGTGGAAGGCTGAAAACGGTGCCATAGAACTTTACGGCATCCTGAAAAATCTTTTCATCAATTTCTATACTCTTATGCATGGTATATAAATTTGAAGCAAAAGTATCATTTAGTTCTGAACTAAACGAACAAACTCGATAGAGTTTATAAATTCCTAGTGTTTTAAAAATTCAATGAAAATGGATTTAACTTTTTACTCAAATTATAATCTTCTCAAAGGCCTTTCTCATTCCGCCTGCCAAAAATACTTCTCCACAATAAGAATATCCCTTGCTTTCAAGGATTTTCAGCATGGCGATATTGTCATAATTTGTGTCTACCTTAACACTTTGAATGCCATGTGATTTCGTGAACTCTTCAATATGATCGAATAATTTTTTTACCATTCCCTGCCCTGCAAATTTTTCGTCGACAGCCACTCTATGTACCACTACAAACTCGCCGTTACTCAGCCATGCTCCTTCGATGGTGCTGTAAGCCGGCTCATCATTGAGAATCAGAGCTGCATATACTGCAATCTCGCCATCTACCGTCATTACATAACCGAAACCTTTTGCAATATCACTTTCTACCGTATCAAGATTCGGATACCCTTGCTGCCATTGTGTACTTCCGTCTTTTCTTCTTCTCTCAATTGCCTGTTGTAAAATGTTCCAGATAATGTCTCTGTCTTCAATTTCTGCCTTTCTTAGTTTGATTTCTGAATTCATTGCTGTGAAAAATTTATTTAAAATATAAAGATTAAGGATTGAAAAATTTTCGTTTTTACTATTGATTTATATTTTTATTGTTTTTAGGTTTTGACTAAAGTCAACTTGAGCGTTTGTTTTAAGGCGGGCTAAAGCCACCTCTATTGAATGAATGCTTTTATTTGGGATGCTTCGACGGGGCTCAGTATGACATCTCTAATACTAACAGTTTTTATCAGCGAAATCATTTGTAACGATGTCATGCTGATGCTCTCGAAGCATCTATTACAATTTCTACAACTTCAATCCTTTAAATTTTACGATAAAGGTTAAAATTTTGAATTAAAAAACCGAAAACTAATAAAAATTAATTTTCGGTTCGAAGTAGTAAAATTTAAAATTATGAAATTGTTTTTATTGATTTTCATTTTGTTGAAGATAAGCGTCGATAATCTCGAAGGCTTTCTTCTCGTCTTCCAAATCTACCATTACTTTCAGCGATGTTGCTGTGGGCGTAGTCGTAAATGTAAGGTAATTGTTTTCAACACTGTTGGTGATCTGTGCGTCTTCCAATTTTGATTTGATTAATTGTATTTCTGAAGGTTTATCACTTTCAAAAACTGATACTCTGGTACTTCTTTCCATATTCTATCCCGTTTGAGTATCTAAATATATGACGTTTTTTTGAAAATTACAAATTTTGAGTTTCAAATTTTGTTAATATTGTTTTCAATTTTATCTAAGGCAAGCTGGATTTCTTCCTTGGTAACGTTCAGATGCGGTCTGAAACGAAGCGACAGATCGCCGCAGGCCAGAATGATCATTCCATCGTTCCAAAGCTCATCTCTCAGGGCATTTCTCTCTTCGTGAGTCGGCAGGTCGATGGCACACATCAACCCTCTTCCTCTTGCGTTTAAAAGTTTTTCAGGATATTTTTCTGCTAATTTTTTTAATCCTTCCAATAGATAGTCTCCTACCACTCTGGCATTTTCTACAAGGTTTTCTTTTTCGATCACTTCCATTATCAATTGGAAACGAAGCATATCAATAAAATTACCTCCAAAAGTAGAATTGATCCTTGAGCTTTCTCTGAAAACATTATCCGGCACTTCATCAAATTTTTCTTTATTCGCCAAAACTCCGCAAACCTGCGCTTTTTTACCAAAAGAAATAATATCCGGTTTTGCTGTGAAATGCTGGAAAGCCCACATTTTACCGGTAATTCCGATACCTGTCTGAACTTCATCAAAAATTAATAGCACTTCATTCTGATCACATAATTTTCTTAATTCAACGAAAAATTCGTCTCTAAAATGGTTGTCACCACCTTCAGCCTGAATCGGTTCGATAATGATACAAGCCACTTTATCAGGATGCATCAAAATTGATTCTTCAATGTGAAGCAGAGCTAATTTTTCATTTTTAATTGTTTCTTCCAGATTTTCTTCCGTGATTGGGAATGTTAATTTTGGATTAATGATTCTTGGCCAGTCAAACATCGGGAAATACTGATATTTTCTTGGATCAGCAGTATTGGTCAAACTTAAAGTATAACCGCTTCTTCCGTGGAATGCCTGTCTGAAATGAATGCAGATTCCCGCTTCAATATTAAGGCCTTTTTCAAAATTTTTGCGTGTTTTCCAGTCAAAACAAGCTTTCATGGCATTTTCAACACCTAGAGTTCCACCTTCGATGAAAAAGGCATACTGCAGCTCTTCAGGGATCACCACTCTTTCGAAAACTTCTAAAAAGTGAGCATATTCCTCAGAATACACATCTGCCAAAGTAGGTTTATTGACTGCCATTTTCCCTAACCAAGCTGATTTTTCAACTATATAAGGGTGATTGTAACCGACAGACGCCGAAGCGAACATCGAAAACATATCTAAATATTCTTTATTGGTAAGCTTGTCGTAAAGCCATGAGCCGTGGGATTTTTCAATATCCATCACGAAATCGAAACCGTCTGCCAAAACGTGTCTGCCTACTGTTTCTTTAACTTTATTTGCTTGTATATCAATTGTTTGTTCCATATTAAATAAAAATCTTAGGGGTGATTGGATTAAAAGCCCCGTCAACAGAAAATTGCTTAGGGATAATTTTCATACGGTGAACTTTTAATTTTTTAAATTATTTTAAAGGTCAAACTTAATTCCCTGTGCCAAAGGAAGTTGAGTTGTGTAATTAATTGTATTGGTTTGTCTTCTCATATAGTATTTCCATACATCTGAGCCGGATTCTCTTCCTCCTCCAGTCTCTTTTTCGCCACCGAAAGCTCCACCGATTTCCGCACCTGAAGTTCCGATGTTTACATTGGCAATTCCGCAATCTGAACCTGCCTGAGAAAGGAATAACTCCGCTTCTCTAAGATTTTGCGTCATAATCGCAGACGACAACCCTTGAGGCACATCATTCTGAATGGCAATTGCTTCTTCTAACGTTTTATATTTAATTAAATACAAAATCGGTGCAAAAGTCTCATGCTGAACGATTTCATAAGAATTTTTCACTTCAGCGATGCAAGGTTTTACGTAACAGCCGGATTCGTAGCCTTTTCCTTTTAAAACTTCACCTTCAACAATGAATTTTCCGCCTTCTTTTTTACATTTTTTGATAGATTCCTGATATTGGTTTACGGCATCCGTATCGATAAGCGGTCCCACATGATTGGTCTCGTCTAAAGGATTTCCGATTTTCAGCTGCCCATAAGCCTTTACCAATCTTTTTTTCACTTCGTCATACACACTTTCATGAATGATCAGCCTTCTTGTGGAAGTACATCTCTGTCCTGCAGTACCAACCGCTCCGAAAACAGCACCAATAATTGACATGTCGATGTCTGCATCTTGAGAAATAATAATGGCGTTGTTACCTCCTAGTTCAAGGATAGATTTCCCGAATCTTTGAGCAACATTTGTAGAAACCATTCTTCCTACCCTTGTAGAACCGGTAAATGATACTAGAGAAACTCTTTTATCATCAACCAGTTTTTGTCCGATCTCATGATCTGCTACCAAAACGCTTGAAATCCCCTCAGGAAGATTGTTTTCCTTTAAAACTTCAGCCATAATATTCTGGCAGGCAATAGCACAAAGCGGAGTTTTTTCTGATGGTTTCCAGATGGTAACATTACCGCAGATCCATGCTAGAGCTGTATTCCACGACCAAACAGCCACCGGAAAGTTGAAAGCAGTGATAATTCCCACGATTCCCAACGGATGATATTGCTCGTACATTCTGTGACCCGGTCTTTCCGAATGCATGGTGTACCCGTGAAGCTGTCTTGAAACACCGACTGCAAAGTCGCAGATGTCGATCATTTCCTGTACTTCACCCAGACCTTCCTGTAAAGATTTTCCCATTTCATAGGAAACAAGCTTACCCAAATCGTCTTTATATTCCCTTAGTTTCTGACCCAATTGTCTTACAATTTCCCCTCTTTTAGGAGCCGGAATCATCCTGAATTCTTTGAAAGCCTTTTCTGCAGTTTCGATTACCTTGTCATAATCAGATTCTCCGGAAGTCTTTATTTTAGCAATTAAATTACCGTCTACAGGTGAATAACTTTCTATGGTTTTCCCTGAAGCAAAGTATTTTCCGCCTACTGAAGTTCCCTTATTTTCATCTTTAATTCCTAGATTTTTGAGCGTTTTTTCGATCCCAAAATCCTTTACTTTTTTAGACATAAAAATTTTACTTTTCGTTTTCCCTAAAGTTAAAAATATTACGCGAACTGCAAAATTTTAATTTTTTTAACGTGTTTTTTATTTGGACTAATTATAAACATGCTTATCTTTGTAGGGTAATCATTTGAATTTCAGAAATGGAAAATAATAAGACAATCAACGAACCTGCAGAAGAGAAGAAAAATTCTAAATGGAAAAGTCTGGTGAAGAAGTTTGGAATTGGCGGAATTATATTCTTTACCGTGAAGGGAATCATCACTTCTACCCTTATTTATTTTCTTGGAAAGAATTTCTGGACGGTGATTACTAATTATTTCGCAACGATATTTGATTAATTTAATTGATATATGGAACAAAAAAAGCAGAGAAATTTTCTCTGCTTTTTCTTTTGTTGAATGGTTGATTTTATTTAATAAAGTCTTCGACTCCGCTCAGACTGACATCTCTAATACTATCTGCAATTTATCCATTGTTAGTCTGAGTGGAATCGAAGACTTGAACCAATAGTAATTTTATTCCTTTTTCTTCCTCCCCGAATTAACCAGACTTTGATGAAGCAAATACTCAATCTGTCCATTTACACTTCGGAATTCGTCATTTGCCCATTTTTCCAGAAGCTTGTAAGTGGACTCATCTATCCTTATCACGAAAGATTTTTTGCCTTTGTTTTCGGGAGAGTTTTGAGTTTTTTCTGATTTCATTTTTTTTGTTTCTAATGCTTTTGTTTTAACGCAAAGAGCGCTAAGATTTCTTTAAATTATTGTGAATATTTTTCGTTCGCAAAGGCGTTGCACTCAGTGAAGGGTGTTTGTACTGTCATTCTGAATGGGAACGAAGTGGGATGAAGAATCTGTTTTTTTACCCTTTATGTAAACGAATCTCTTCTTCATCAAAATGACAAACTTTGCGAAAATTTTAATTATTCACTATTAATTATACAAAGTTCCCGCATTCAAGATCGGCTGCGCTGCTTTTTCACCACAAAGAACGACCATTAAATTACTTACCATCGCTGCTTTTCTTTCGTCATCCAATTCTACGATGTTTTCTTCTGAAAGTTTTTTTAATGCTAAATCTACCATGCCTACAGCTCCTTCTACAATCTTCGTTCTGGCCGCTACGATGGCTGTTGCCTGCTGTCTTTGAAGCATGGCTCCCGCAATTTCCGAAGCATATGCCAAGTGAGAAATTCTGGCTTCCTGAATGGTAATTCCAGCCTTTGAAAGTCGGTCTGTCAATTCCTGTTCCAAAATAGCATTGATTTTATCGCCACCTTCTCTTAAAGTAATCGGTGCATGATCGTCTTCCAAATTGTCATACGGAAAACTCATCGCTAAATGACGAACTGCCGCTTCACTCTGCATTTTCACAAAATCTGAATACCGCTCAACATCGAAAGCCGCTTTGTAGGTATCTCCTACTTTCCAAACGATTACGACTGCAATTTCGATCGGATTTCCCATCTTGTCATTAACCTTCAACGTTTGCCCTTGTAAATTTTCAGAACGCAAGCTGATTTTTTGTGATGAATACAAAGGATTAATAAAGAATAATCCGTTGTCTTTCACTGTACCGACATATTTTCCGAAGAAATTTAGAACTCTTGAGTGATTCGGCTGAATGATCATCAACCCTTTTAAGAAAAAACAAGAAAGAATAAATGCCAATAAAGCAATAACAACAAAAGTAATGTTATTATCAACTCCTATTACGAATAAGTAAATTGACGCTGCAAATAACCCCAAACAGATAACTAAAGTAAGATATCCTGACATTGGTTTTAAAACTTTTTCCATGATATGATTTTTTTAATTTGATATTATTTTGATATCATAAAGATATGGAGAAGTTTTGAATTATGAGTTATTAGTTTTGAGTTTTTTGATACAAGATTAAAATCTTAATGGATAATATTTCAATAAAAATCCCTGAAAAATTAATTTCAGGGATTTTTATTTATGATTTTTTAAATCTATTTTTTATTTAAAGCTTTAAACTTGAAATAAGATACGGCCGATAAAAGAGCCATTGTTCCAAGTCCGATATACACCCAAGCCGGCACCGGAACAGGATCTCCTGCTGCGTAAGAGTGAAGTCCGCTCAGGTAGTAATTTACCCCGAAATAGGTCATTACCATCGAACAGAATGCAAACATCGTTGCTACGTGAAATGCCCATCTGCTTCTTAATCCCGGAACCAATCTCATGTGAAGTACAAATGCATACACCATAATTGATATGAAAGCCCAGGTTTCTTTCGGATCCCAGCTCCAGTATCTTCCCCAAGATTCGTTTGCCCAGATTCCTCCTAAGAAGTTTCCTACTGTTAAGGCAAAAAGACCGATTGTAAGAGACATTTCTGAAACGATTGACAATTCCTTCAAAGTCGTATCATGATGAATTTTATAGGTTTCTTTATTTGAAATAATATAGAATACCAAACTGATTACCGCAATGATCATCGACAGGGCAAAGAAGCCATAACTTGATGTAATAATCGCTACGTGAACGATCAGCCAATATGATTTCAATACCGGAACAAGCGGTGTAATCTGCGGATCAAGCGCTGAACCTCCGTGAGCAAATCCCATCATAATTACTGCAACCATAAATCCTGCGGCAGGAATTAATGCATTGGAATTTCTATATAATATTAAACCAGCTGTAATACCTACCCACGAAATAAAGATAATCGCTTCGTAACCATTACTCCAAGGCGCATGTCCTGAAATATACCATCTTGCCACCAATCCTAAAAAGTGAAGAATATATCCTGCAACTCCTAAATAAATAATGGCTTTAATAATTTTATTTAAAACTTTATTCGGCTTGAATAACTCAACAAAACCTAAGATTAATAACAATCCTCCGATTAAAGTATAGAAAATTAATAATTTGAAATTTAGATTTACTTCATTCATGAAAACCTCCAAATCAACTTTAGATTTTGAAGGAACTACAGCTTTACCCCATTTTTGCTGATAAGCTGAAAGTTTTGCCAGTTCAGCATCTGCTTTGCTCCAGTCACCTGTTTTCTGAGCCTGAAGAACTTCTGCAAAATATGGTCCCATCACTTGTTGAGATTCCATATCTGGTTCAAACTTCTGATCCAGCCAAGAATGCCACGTGTGATTTGCATCATTTTTCACAGGAACAATTCTCATAAACTGTCCGCTGAAAAATTCGTTGAAAATCTGTACTCTTTCGTTTACAGAAATTACTTCTTTATCGTAATTTGTCTGTTCAGCAGGCTTTTTACGGAAAGCTGTGTTGTAATCGTGTTCAAGAATGTAGGTCAAATTTCCGTTGGCATCGGCCGGGAAAAGATTCATTAATGAAGTGTAACCTTCATCATTAGCCTTCGTTTTATTTTTTAGCTCGTCACCACCTTTAGAACCGATCTTAATCATCGGAACCATCGTCCAGCTCGGAGTATCTGTATTAATTGACAGGAACCATTGGTTGGCCGTCAGAGACTTTCCGTCTGTTCCTTTAAACTCGTCTTTTTTGTATAATTTTCTTAAAACATCTAAAGCTTCTGTATTGATAGGAACAATTCTTCCTTCAAAATTCTGAACCAACAGATATCCGAATTTATCGGCATGCTCTTTACTGATTTTGTTTCTCGCAATGATTTCGTCAGCAGAAATTGATCTCATTTTGCTCAACGGAGCAGCCAGAGAGTTCTGTTGTGGTGCTTGCTGCACCTGTGCAGATTCCGGAGCCGGAGCATGATTGTGAGCTTCACCTTCTACGTGGATATGTTCTCTGCTTCCGTCTGTTGTACCATGTGTCTCAATTTTCTGAGCCTGTAAGCCTAAACTTAAGAATAATAAAAGTACAGCAGCCCCTCTTTTCTTATTAACATCTGCCAATATTTTATTTAATTTCCAGAAATGAGTTCCTTTCCAGAAGAACATCACAAACATTCCTAAAAACAGGAACGTATACCCGATATAAGAAATCAAAGTTCCCCAAAAATCGTGGTTTACAGAAAGTACGGTACCCATTCTGTCCGGATCAAAACTGGACTGGAAGAAACGATACCCTTTATGATTCAAAACGTGATTCATATAGATTTTATACGGTGTTTCTTTTCCTTCGTCTACAATTTTAACATGACTTTCATAAGCGCTCGGAGATGAACTTCCCGGATATGTTTCCATAACGAAATCATCCAGTTTAAGCGCGAAAGGTGTGTTATAAATTTTCGGTCCGAAACCAACCATGATGTTCAGTCCATCCATTGTTACTTGTTTGTAAGCGTTCGGATTTCCTTTTTCTACGGAAAGATCTACCAATTGTTTTGTTTTTGGCCCCTGAATTTCAACAGTCAACATATCCGGAACATTCGCATCCTTCTTTCTGTCACCTTCAAAAGCCATTAATTTTCCTTTTTTAAGACCTTCAGGAACAACAAGTTTTAATTCATTAATGCTATATAAACTTCTCAAAGCTAAAGGCTGGAATTCGTCTTTCACGGTATTTCCTGTCGCCTGAGTTGCCATCGTCATATAGGATGCATCCACAGGAGTTTTAATAAATAATTTTCCGCCTTCATTTTTGAATTCTACCGCCCCTTCAATCGCTCTGTTGAATGTTACCAAAGTTCCGTTGACAGACTTCGTTTCACCTGGTTTGATGTAAATATTCTGTCTTCCGGTTTGTCCCGTAGAAACCAAATGCAGATATTCCGCACCGTTCGGATCAGCAATTAAGCTGTCTTTTTTTCTTTGAACATACTCTTTTGCAAAAACTTTCACCTCCTTTCCATGGAAATCATAGGTTGCGCTGAAATCTTTGTGCAGTGGAGACATTAAATAAGGTACATCCTGATAATTAAGCACATCACCTTTTTCTTCAATCTGAATTTTAAAGAAATTTTTGTCGGTTACGATTTCGTTTGACGTTTCCCCTTCTCTGATGTGCATCGTTCCTTCGAAACTGATGTATCGTGTGATCGCACCCCCAATGAAAATAAGGATAAAAGCAAGGTGAAATACCAAAACCGGCCATTTTTCCCGTCTCCAAAGTCTGTATCTTCCGATATTTCCGATAAAGTTGAGAATAAGCAGGAACATGATGAGTTCAAACCATTTTGCTTCATAAATTAGTGCTTTTGCTGTGGGAGTTCCGTAGTCGTTTTCTAAGAACGTTGCATATGCCATTGCAAATGCGTACACCAGTAGCAACACAGCCATTGTCCTGGTCGAGATAAGAATATCCTGGAGCTTCTTCATGATTTATATACTTGACATGCAAAAATAAGGATGATAAACCACAAAGCGGATAAAAAAAGCTGTTTTTTATCACTTTACGGCCAATAAGTCTTATTTTGAATCGTTCTTAATAATTCGGATCTTATTGAGGAAAATTTAAATTGTAATACGCTTGAATTTAGAATTAAAAAAAGCTATCTGGATGATCGGATTTGTCTATTTCCCCAGAGCGATTTTCTTTCTGATTTTACTTAAAAATTCATGGGAGATTCCCAGGTATGATGCGACTTGTTGCTGTGTCAGGCGTTGTTCCAGCGTTGGATATTTTTCAAGAAACTCATGATAGCGTTTGTCTGCGGTCTTGTTCATCAAAGATAAAATCCGTCTTTGTAAAGCGATGGAAGACTGCTGATTCATTATTCTGAAAAGTTTTTCAATTTTCGGCATGGCTTCATAGAGGTCCTCTTTTTCTTTTTTTGAAATCATTAAAACTTCACTGTCTTCCAAAGCTTCAATGTTCAAAGTGCTCGGTACATTGTTGATTAAACTGTCCAAATCTGTGATCCACCAGCCTTCTACGGCAAAATATAAAGTCTGCTCAGATCCGTCTTCATTTAAAAAATATACTTTAAAGCATCCGTTTAAAACAAAACCCTCAAAACTGCAATACTCTCCTTCTTGTAAAACAACCTCTTTTTTCTTAAAATTTTTAAGTTGAAAAGGTTTTGAAAAACGTTGAAATTCTTCCTCAGAAAGCTGGATATGCCTGGATATATTTTTATAAAGCAAGTCGTTCATCCTTGATATTTAAGCAAAATAAAGATACCAAATATAATTGATATCTTTATTAATCTGATTCTTTAATGAAGTTTAAAGATTATTTTCCGTTTAAAAAATCATTTGTATTAACAATTTGGGCGTACAAATTTCCCAATGCTGAAATTCCTGCTAAAAATGATCGTTGAACTTCTGCCGCTTTTACAACCTGTCCGTTCACTTCCCTGTCTCTAGTTGCAGTGGCATCACCGATAATGGTATTGGTAAAACCTAAATCAAAAGCAGCTCTGGTGGTAGATTCTACACATACATCCGTCATCATTCCGGTGATGACAAGGTTTTTGATTTGTTTTGACTGTAAATAAGCCAAAAGTTCTGTTTCCCTGAAGCTGTTGGGATAATGTTTAACCATTACCTTTTCTCCATTTTTGGGTTCAACTAAAGAATTAATTTCCGCTCCTTTTGTATCTGGTAGAAAGAAAGTTGCGCCATCATTGGTAGCAATATGCTTGATGTTGATCACAGGAAGATTATTCTTTCTGAAATATTCTAACACCTTCTGAGTGTTTTTTCCGGCTTCCTCGGCTCCTACTAAAGGCATATTTCCGCCTTTGAAATAATCATTCTGTACATCGATGATTAATAATGCTGTATTTTCCATGTTTTTTCTTTTTTGTGCGTTAATAAATAATGAAATTAAAGTCAGGCAAATAATCAATGTGCTTTTAAATACATTTTTCATAATTTTTATTTAAATTTTAATGAGACAAAATTATATAGAAGAAAAATCCTGACATTTGAACTAGTTCAAAAAATAAGAGGAAAAATTAACACTTCTTTTAAGGAAAAAAGCATTCGTTTAATGTCGAAAAAACATTAAATTTGCCCACACTGATATTATGGATAAAAACACACAAAACAAACAACAGGACTCGCCTGAGAAAGGCAAAATTTTATCTAAGCCGCGTATATTTTTCGGGCTTACTTTTATACTTTTTTCTGTCGTTCTTACCTTTTCATTTGTCTCATACTTAATGAATTGGAAGGCCGATCAGAGCCAGGCAGGAACAATGCTTGACAAGAGTATAAAATCATCAAATCTTTTCGGAAAACTGGGCGACTGGCTTGGGAATATCTTTATTTTCGAGAGTATTGGTGTTGCTTCGTTCATTATAGCTTTTCTGTTTTTGGTTTTTGGAACCATTATTCTGAAAAAGAAAATATTCAAACCATGGAAAACAGTGGGACATTCTTTGTTTTTTATCTGCTGGCTTCCGATTTTTATGGGGGCAATTACCAAAGGACAGGGCGTTTTGGGCGGTGTTTACGGATATCAGATCATGGATTCGCTGAACGCGATTATCGGAACAGTGGGACTTTGGCTGGTTTTGGCGGCAAGTGTTGCGTTATACTTTATCCTTGAATTTAATCTTCGTCCGAGTTCAATTAAATCTAAACTTAATGACATCAATGAAAATACCATCGGAAGAGTAAAATCTATGATGCCAAGTTCTGATGAAAATTTTGAAGCAGATGAAGAACTGATCGAGGAAGCTGCAAACGCAGAAGAAAATCCGTCAAAAATTACGGTTACGGAAGTGGTTGAAAAACCAACAGTGAAGATGACAGAGCCAGAGCATGTGAGCATTCCGAAAGGGTTTCCTGAAGTTCCGGTTTCTACCAATTTAGATCCTATCGTTACTCCCAACCAGACTTCGTTTGAAGAGGAAAATAAAGATGATTTTTCACAATCTTTAAATATAAATCTTAATACGAAACCTTCGATCCCGACTTCAAGTCCGGAACAGGCTTTTGATATTAAACCATCCAATAACGCTCAGGAAAACATTAAGTTTAACGTAGAAGTTGCGCCTGTAGTAGATGTTCTGGACGATACAGAAAAGAAATCTCAGGAATTAATTGAAAAGCACGGGCTTTATGATCACAAACTGGATCTGGCCAAGTTCCAGATGCCGACTGTAGATCTTTTGAAAGATTATGGAAGTGAAGAAATTTCTATTAATAAAGAAGAATTAGAAGAAAACAAAAATAAAATTGTCGGATTACTGAAAAACTTTAATGTAGGCATTGCTGAAATTAAAGCAACTATCGGCCCTACTGTTACTTTATACGAAATTGTACCCGAAGCCGGAATCAGAGTTGCTGCGATTAAAAAATTGCAGGATGATATTGCGCTGAATCTTTCGGCATTAGGAATCAGGATTATTGCACCGATGCCGGGTAAAGGTACGATCGGGATTGAAGTTCCGAGAAAAAATCCTACGATGGTTTCTATGCGTTCGGTGATTGCTTCACAAAAATTCCAGAATACAGATATGGATCTCCCGGTGGTTTTCGGGAAAACGATTTCCAACGAAATTTTCATGGCAGATTTATCCAAAATGCCTCACTTATTGATGGCGGGTGCAACGGGTCAGGGAAAATCGGTGGGTATTAATGCAATCCTTACTTCCCTGCTTTATAAAAAACATCCGAGCGAATTGAAATTCGTCATGGTGGATCCTAAAAAAGTGGAACTTTCATTATATTCAAAAATTGAAAGACATTATCTGGCTAAACTTCCGGATGCGGAGGAAGCGATCATTACAGATACCAATAAAGTAATCAATACCCTGAATTCTCTTTGTATTGAGATGGATACGAGGTATGATCTCCTTAAAAATGCTTTCTGTAAAAACCTGAAAGAATACAACAAAAAATTCACGGAAAGAAAATTAAACCCTGAAAACGGTCACCGTTACCTTCCTTATATTGTACTGGTGGTTGATGAGTTTGCAGACCTTATCATGACAGCCGGAAAAGAAGTTGAATTACCGATTGCGAGATTGGCACAGCTTGCAAGAGCAGTGGGAATTCACCTGATCGTTGCTACACAAAGGCCGTCTGTAAACGTAATTACAGGTATGATTAAGGCCAATTTCCCTGCAAGAGCGGCATTCAGAGTAATTTCAAGTGTCGATTCGAGAACGATTCTGGATTCTCCGGGAGCGGATCAGCTGATCGGTAAAGGTGATATGCTTTACTTTAACGGAAATGAAATCTTAAGACTTCAATGTGCTTTCGTTGATACTCCTGAAGTGGAAAGACTGGCTGAGTTTATCGGGGAACAAAAAGGATATTCTTCGGCATTCCTTCTTCCTGAATATGTTTCTGAAGATGCTACAAGTACAGTGGGAACTTTTGACCCGAATGAAAAAGATGCTTTATTTGAGGAAGCGGCAAGAATTATCGTTTCTACTCAACAGGGCTCTACTTCAATGCTGCAGAGACAATTAAAATTAGGCTACAACAGAGCGGGAAGAATTATGGATCAATTGGAAGCAAGCGGAATTGTGGGCGGATTCAACGGGGCTAAAGCAAGGGAAGTTCTCATCAGTGATCTTCATTCTTTGGAACAGTTTTTGGAAGATCTGCGTAAATAAAAGGAGAATGGGAGGTTGATTTAACTTTCATCCCATAAAAATGTCTAAGATTAAAGAGTATTAAATAAAAAAATGAAAAATATTATTTCAAAAGTTATCGTAAGCGGATTGGTTGTAGGAGCAGTGGGAATAACGAACGCTCAGAAAATTGATGCTAAAGCAAAAAAAATATTAGACGATATTACAGCCAATTACAATTCTAAAAAGAATTCTTATTTTAAGTTTTCTTTCGGAAGCGGAACAAACGGACAGGTTTCTAAAACAGAACCGGGAATTTATTATGCCGCAGGTGACAAATATAAGTTGAAAATCATGGAGACAGAACAGATTTTCGATGGCAATAAAATCTATAATATCAACACCGAAGATATGGAGGTAACGGTGGCAAAACCCAACGGAAGCGGCAGCATGTTCTCCCCTATCAATTACCTTTCTTCCTACAGAAACGATTATAATGTAACATACAACGGAAAGAAAAATGTAAATGGCGTAAATGCTGATTTCATCAAATTGGTTCCGGTAAAATCGAACGGGATAAAATACGTTTATATCTTTGTAGATTCTGTAAAAAAACAAATGGTAAAGCTGGAACAGCACGGAAATAATAAAGATGTTGCCGTAATCGCCATTAAAGAATACAAGGAAAATCAGGATCTTGATCCGAATATGTTCGTTTTTGATAAGAATAAATTTAAAAATTATCTGATCACTGAGCTTTAACAGCGGGGAAATCGGAAGAACACATTAATTATTATAAAATTTCATAAAATATAAGAGCTGCAAAGAAAACTTTGTGGCTTTTTGATTAATTTTGGAGAATGTTAAAAATACTAGACCGATATATCATAAAAACCTTCTTTGGACCGTTTTTTTTCATATTTAGTGTATTGTTTTTCATCTTTATTGTAAACATTATCTGGGTTCAGCTGGGGCAATTTATGGGAAAAGGATTGAGTTACTGGCAAATCCTTAAGTTGCTTTTTTATCTTGGGGTAAGCGTTATCAGTATGGTGTTGCCGCTTACGATCCTATTGGCAAGTATTATGTCTTTCGGAGAATTTGGGGAACGGTATGAGCTCGCCGCGATGAAGGCTGCCGGAATTTCGCTCACACGGGTGATGCTTCCGCTGTTGGGAGTCACCGCGGTTCTCTCCATCATGCTTTATTTCTTTTCCAATAATATTATTCCGGATTTCCAGAGGAAGGCAAAAAATATGCTCTTTAACATTGCTCAGACCAAACCTGCTTTGAACTTTACGCCGGGACAGTTTATCGATCAGATTCCGGGATATATGGTGAAGTTTGACAGGATTCATGGAGAAAACGGAGAAAATATTGACGGGGTATTTGTTCACAAAAAAGCTACAACTTACGAAAATCAGCAATCGATTGTGGCGGAGAAAGGGAAATTTATTCCTGCTGCCAATAAAAATTACCTGAAACTGGTGCTTTACAACGGATATGTTTATGAAGATAATTTTGCAGGAAAAGCTGATAATGTCCGATTGAAACAGCCCGATCAGGCAATAAAATTTGACACTTTGGTTTCCCACTTCGATGTAAGTGAAATCATTAATAAAGCTATTGAAGAAGAAAAAATTACGGACGATTATCGTTTCCAGACCTTCAATGAATTAAATAAAACCATCGATAAAACAAAAAAAGACAACGATAAATTCTTCTCGAATGTCAACAACGATGTCCTGAGCCAGACCAATGCCGTGGTAAGTTATATGGATGCGGCGCAAAACAGAGCCAAGACAAAGCCAAAACAGCAGATAAAACTGGATACGGTAAAAGGTGATAAAAAATTAGAGATCATTAATAATGCTTACAACAGGCTGGATAACTTGAGAAGCACGGTAGATGCTAAAAATAATGAGCTTGATCCGGGGATAAAATATTACGGGAAAGTAGTGATCTATCAGCAAAGAATTGTAACGTATTCCTTCACCTGCATCATTTTCTTTTTGATTGGTGCCAGTTTGGGGTCGATCATCAGAAAAGGGGGAATGGGACTTCCGGTAATCATTGCCATCGTGATTTTCATTATTTTCTACGTCATCAATGTAGGAACGGAAAATATGGCGTGGTCAGGGAAAATTAACCCTTATCTCGCAGCCTGGATTCCGAATATTGTTCTCTTCCCTTTTGGTGTCTGGATGACGTATAAAGCACTGACGGATTCACAATTATTCGATGCCGAAAAATACAAAGCATTGTTTAAGCCGATTACCAGATTGCTTGTTAAAACTAAAGAACATAAAAGGTACCAATAACTTATATAAAGTTTTTATTAAAAAGATTCGATTTTATCGGATCTTTTTTTATTTGCGCACACTTTTTGCATGCATGATATAAAACATTAAATGAAAAATACGATTCTTATTCTGAGCTTAATCTCAATTATTTCATGTAAAAAACAAGAGGTGAAAGATGCTCAGAATACATCTAATGATAGTCTGACAACCCAAAAAGTTTCCGGGGATGTAAAAGATACTACCGGCAAAACCATTGATGACATAAAAAAAGAATACTCTGAGACGAGCGCTCTTTTAGCATCAAAAAAACTGGATTCCACACATTTCAATTATGTCTGTGAAGACGGGATGTCAGGCGATGTGATTTTCTATTATCAGGATAAAAACCTTAAAGCTGTAAAAAATATTTATTCGGAATACAGCCATTTTTCATCCGTTACAGAATATTATGTCGATAAGGAAAATGTGTACTTTATTCTAAAGCAGGATACCTCATGGAATTTTGATATAAATGCTCCAAAGAAAGCCGATGGAAATGCTGAAACGAAAGATGACATTACAGAAAGCCGAATTTATCTGGCAAATAGTAAACCTATTCAGTGTCTGGAGAAAAAATACTCAATACGATCTGCAGGAAACAATCCTGATCCTAATAAAATAGAAAACAAGGAAGTAAAGTGTGATATCAGTAAATTGATGACAACCTACGAGTCTATTATCAAAAATAAAGATAAAAAAGGGAAAGTCAACCAGTGTCTGTAAGCTTATAAATAAAAAGCGGTTTCAAAAAAAATGAAACCGCTTTTTTATTTTCAAAACTGAAAATTATACTTTCATAATTTCAGCTTCTTTTACTTTAAGATGTTCTTCGCAAAGCTTCACATATTTATCGGTAAGTACCTGGATATCTGCTTCCACTCCTTTGATCACGTCTTCAGAAACACCTTCAAGCTTTTTAAGTTCTTTCAAACCGTTTTGTCTTGCGTTTCTTACTACGATTTTAGTATCTTCAGTTTCTCCTTTAGCCTGTTTTGCCAGTTCTCTTCTTCTTTCCTCGGTAAGAGGCGGAACATTAAGAATAATATTAATCCCGTTATTGGAAGGCGCAAAACCTAAATTTGAATTAATGATTGCTTTTTCAATATCATTAATAGCTTTTGAATCCCAAGGTTGAATAGAAATCGTCATGGCATCAGGAATAGAAACATTCGCAACCTGATTGATAGGTGTCAAAGCTCCGTAATATTCTACCATAACATCCTGAACCATATTCGTAGACGCACGCCCCGCTCTGATTCTTTGAAATGCATGATCCAAGTGTTTAAGAGCTGCTTCCATATCCTCTTTTACAGATTCTACTATAAGATCTAATTCTTCCATTATATAATTAAAATTTGATAGGTTACACATTTTGTTAATGATGAGTAATAAGTAATTGGTAGTGAGTAATTTTTAAACATTAAACATTAAACCAAAACTCCCAACTTAAAATATTACAAATCAACTAAAGTACCAACATTTTCTCCGTCTACAATTTTTTCAAGGTTTCCTTCCTTATTCATATCAAAAACAATGATCGGAAGTTTGTTTTCGTGGCTTAAGGTAAATGCCGTCATATCCATTACTTTAAGATTTTTAGCATATACTTCATCGAAAGATAACGAATTATATTTTACGGCATCCGCATTTTTTTCAGGATCGCTGTCGTAGATTCCGTCTACTCTTGTTCCTTTTAAAATAACGTCGGCTCCGATTTCGATGGCTCTTAATGTTGCAGCAGTATCTGTTGTGAAATACGGGTTTCCTGTTCCCGCTCCGAAGATCACTACTCTGCCCTTTTCAAGGTGTCTTACTGCTCTTCTTTTGATGAAAGGCTCGGCAACTTTGTCCATTTCGATCGCTGACTGAAGTCTGGTTCTGATTCCTGCATCTTCCAATGCTCCCTGCAGCGCCATCCCGTTGATTACGGTTGCAAGCATTCCCATGTAGTCTCCCTGTACTCTGTCCATCCCTTTTGCAGCTCCTGCAACTCCACGGAAAATATTTCCTCCTCCAATTACAATGGCAACTTCACAGCCTTTATCTACTACTTTTTTGATCTCAGCTGCGTATTCCTGTAACCTTTCGTTGTCAATACCATATTGTCTGTTCCCCATTAAGGCTTCACCACTAAGTTTTAGAAGGATTCTTTTATATTTCATCTTTAATTTTTAATAACATTTTAGTTCTGTCAATTTCCCTGAAATTTGACTTTGCAAATATAATCATTAATAATATTGATTTTTAATTCTGGATTAAATTTTTAAATGTTGTGCTGTAAGCTGTTCTAAAGGCTTTTTTCTTCATAAAATTATTTGATCTAGTAAAAAATACTTTTCTAATACGTTCGGTTTAATTATCCGCATTGTCAGGCTGAGGCTCTCGAAGCCTTTTTTATTAATTTAAATCAATCTTAATTAATTAACAAGCCAAAGCCCCATCAAACCCTTATTTTCACAAAACTTAAATATTTACGTATAAATAATGTGAGAAATATTTTGAAAAGTACGAAAAAGGATTATTTTTGCATTAATAATAAACTGAATTGAAGAAAATTGTCATTTTTTCATTGTTTCTATCAGGAATTGTTTCTTATGCACAAACAGGAACAAACGTTTATCCGTTCTTAAATATTCCTGTATCTGCAAGACAGGCTGCTTTGGGAGGAGACGCAATTTCTATCAGAGATCGTGATGTATCCTTTGCTATTGCAAACCCCTCTTTGCTGAATAAAGATTCTGATAACCAACTTTCTGTAAACGCGACAGCTTATCTGGCAGATTCAAAATACGGAACTATTGCCTATGCGAAAGATTTTGATAATGGTCACATGGCCACGATCAATGCACGCTACATGAGCTACGGAGATATTCCGAGAACGGATGAAAGCGGTTTTGAAAACGGTACTTTTAACGCTTCAGATGTAGCGATCGGAGCAGGATATGCTTATCAGTTTGAAGAAGACTGGACGATCGGCGGAGGAATTAATTTCATTACTTCAAAAATTGACAACTACACTTCTTCTGCTATTTCCGGAAACGCAGGCGTAACTTATCACAACAAAAAAAATAAGGAAACGGCTTCTTTGGTTTTCAGAAATTTCGGATATCAGTTTAAGTCTTTCAACGGGACAAGGGAAAATCTTCCGTTCCGTGTAGATTTGGGGTACACGAGAATTTTAAAGGCGATTCCGTTAGCTATCACCATTACAGCACACGATTTACAGGAATTTAATATTTCTTCTCAATACAACGTAAACGGACAGGAAGTGAATGTCGGCCGAAAAATTGCAGACCATTTCTCCGTAGGCGCAGAATTGTTTCCGGAAAAAGGGTTTAATATCAGATTAGGATATAATGTAAAAAGAGGAAATGAGCTTGCTGTGGCAGATCAGAGAAATTTTTCAGGGCTTTCTGCGGGGTTTGGTATTAAGATTGCCAGATTCAGGATAGATTATGCTCATGTGAGATATCATAATTCTACCAATGTCAATCAGATAGGGGTTTCTATAGACCTTACAAGCCATGCGGGATATTAATTTTAATTAAAAATATTTAACACTAAAATAAACGGAAGCCTTAAGAAAATCTCTTAAGGTTTCTTGATTTTTAAGAAAATTTCTTGAAATTTGCAGTATGAAAAAACCTGTAATCGCTATCGACGGGTACTCGTCTACCGGAAAAAGTTCAATATCTAAAGTCATCGCCGAAAAGCTGGGACTTATTCATCTGGATACAGGTGCACTTTACAGAGGAGTAACTTGGTTTGCGCTTCAGAATTGCCTTAATGAAGATGGTTCTATTAATCTCGATCACTTGTTTTCGTCATTTGACCAGATCGAACTGGAGTTTAAAAATGATCATGGAGAATTAATTCTTTTCCTTAATCATATCGATATTTCAAAAGCCATCCGTACCAACGAGGTTTCTGATAATGTAAGTTTTGTCGCAAAACAAAAGGAAGTAAGAGATTTTTTATTGCATTCTCAACGCTCTTTGGCAGAAAAAGGCGGCATTATCATGGACGGACGTGACATAGGGACAGTAGTTCTGCCAAATGCGGACTACAAATTTTTCCTGACAGCAAGTATTGACGAAAGAACAAAAAGACGCTACAATGAGCTGATTTCTTTAGGAATCGAGGCTGATGAACAACAGGTAAAAGAAAACCTGATAGAACGCGATAAGATTGATAGTGAGCGGGAAATCGCCCCATTGAAGCAGGCTGAAGACGCCATCGTGATCGACAATACCCATCTTACCAAACAGGAAACCATCGAAAGCATTTTATCTCATATCCAAAATATTTAACATTTTTTAATAGGATATTTTGCCCCTTTGGTATGCTAATTGTACGCATTAATACAGTAAAAACTAATATTATTTAACTATTAAAAAAAACGAAAAATGTCTAGAAAAAACAATACAGCGGGTATTTTGGCAGGACTTCTTGCAGGTGCTGCAGCAGGTGTAATTTTAGGAATGCTTTATGCTCCGGAAGAAGGTAAGGAAACTAGAAAGAAGATAAAAAATAAGGCTAATGATCTTAAAGATCAGGCTAAAAACAAATACGGAGAAGTTTCTGAAAAAGTAAAAGATCAGTATAGCAATATCTCTTCTACTTTCAAAGAAACAGCGAGCAGCGTTGCTCATACGGTAAAAGACGGATACGACAAATACAAAGATCAGATCGTTTCTAAGACTGCAGATGTAGTAAAAAATGTAGAATCTGAACTGAATGATCTAAAAAAATAAATAATTTATTTTTTAGGTAAATTATGAGAAGGAACTTTATACATGAAAGTTCCTTTTTTTGTAACTTTAAAAAAAAACAATGATTGAAACTATTAAAGAATATGCGTCGAAGAGAATCGATCTCCTGAAAATTGAAGCTACCGAAAAGTCTTCCCTTTCAGCCGGAATGATTACTTATTTTGTCGTATTGCTTGTAGCCTTTGGTTTTTTCATTATTCTGTTCAATTTCGGAATTGCGTTCCTTATAGGAAGAGCTTTGGGCGATCATTCCTATGGATTCCTTATTGTTGCGGCTTTTTATCTTTTAATAATGATTCTTGTTGTTATCTTTAAAAAGAGAATCGTAAACTATGTCGCAGATCAGGTTATTAAATTTTTAAATCATTAAAACTATGGGCAGAAAGTATGAGAGCTTAGAGGAACTGAGAAGAAAGAAAAAATTGTTGAAAGAAGAAATCGACGGTTTGGAAGATCTTCTTACATTCAAAAATACAAAAGAAAGTTTGAGTGCATTTACCAATGGTTTGACAGATCAGTATCTGCAGGAGAAAGTAGACGATGACGGTGAAGAAAAAGTTGTTCTCAGAAAAGATGTCATCGCAAAACAGATTACAACTGAAATAAAGGATGCATTCATCAATAAAAATACAGCGATGGGCATTGCCAATTCCGCATTCAAAGGAAATGCAATGGATGCGCTGATAAAATTAGGTGTAACGGCAATCGTAGGAAATTATGCCAAGAAAAACATGAGCAGCTCAAACTGGAAAAAGAAAGTTCTGGGTGCTGCCTTGATTTACCTGGCTCCTATCGCATTGAAATTCATCAGGAAGAAACTGGAAAATTATCAGAAAAATAAAAGTGTTTCGAGTATGGAACAGCTTATCTAATTGTTTTGGAGTTTTAGAGTCGGAGAGTTTTAGGGTTGAAAAAACTCAAACACTCCCACTCTAAAACCCTATTACACTCAAACTCGGAAGAGTTGTCCCAAAATAATTCCCGCCGCCATAGAAACATTCAGGCTTTCTGTAGATTGCGATTTTCCGAATCTAGGGATCATTATGCTTTTTTGAAGAAGTTCTTCCGTTTCCGGACGCATCCCGTTGCCTTCATTCCCAAGAATTAAATTAATTTTTTCAGGTTTTTGAAAAGTATAAATATTCTCCCCTTCCATATCCGTTCCTATATTTACATTTTCTGTTTTGGAAAGGTATTCGACTAAATTGGTATAAACGATATTCACCCTTGTAAAAGACCCCATCGTTGCCTGAATTACCTTAGGATTGTAGAAATCCACAGTATCTTCACTGCAGATAATCTGCTCGATTCCGAACCAGTCTGCCAGTCTGATGATCGTCCCGAGATTTCCCGGATCCTGAATTCCGTCAAGAATCAATTGAATATTTTTGTCTTCCGATTTTTTTTCCGTATTGATATGGCAAACAGCCACAGAATCTTTCGGATGTTGCAAAAAACTAATTTTTTTCAACTCATTCTCAGAGATATGAGTAACCGGTACATCCGAACGGCCTAATTTTTGCGGATCGGTAGAAAATATTTCTTTAATTTTAAAGTTAGAATTGTAAAGTTCACAAATGATTTTATTACCTTCAACCAAAAACAAATTGTATTTTTGTCTGAACTTCTTTTTATCTAAAGACTGTAAAACTTTTATTGTATGAGCTGTAAGCATTATAAGAATTCTCCTCAAAAGTATTATAAAATTATCTCATTTGCAACATTTGTTGGTTTCCTTTATGCATGCAGTACGACTAAAAAAGTTCCGGACGGCGAATACCTGCTTGTAAAAAACAATTTTGAATTTGAAGATAAAAAAGAACCTTTCGACAGTGAGCTGAAAGGCTACGTACAACAAAAACCGAATAAAAGACAGTTTCTGTTCATGCCTTTGAGTTTGTGGCTCTACAACGCTGCAAACCCGAAATACGATACCCTTCTGAATGAATACATGACGTATCCTAATGAATTAAGAGATCAAAAATTAAGAGACTCTCTATTCATTAAATATAATATGAAAAGCAGTGTCGGAAAAAGCCTGTTTTTCGACAGATTGTATCACAGCTGGGGTTCCGCTCCCGTCATTCTGGATCAGACCAAAACGGAAAAAGGTGCAGAATCTATTGAAAAAAGATTAACATATCGTGGATATTGGGATGCTGAAGTGAAATTTAAGCATGATCTGGACTCAGCTGCGAAAAAAGCAGCCGTTACCTATTTCATTACTCACAAAGATCCTACTTATATTAAAGAATATTATTACAATATTACCGATCCTAAGGTTAAAAATATTTATCAGCAAAAACTTCATGAGAGTCTGGTGAGACAAGGGCAAATCCTTGATCAGACAGTCCTTGAAAAAGAAGTGACCAGAATCAATGACCTGATGAGAGACTACGGTTACTATAAGTTTAACAGCCTTGGAGATGAAATTTATTTCGTGGCCGATTCTCTTAAAAGTAGAAAACAGGTTCCTTTAACACTGGAAATCCACAAAGATTCTCTCGATACTCCTTATAAAATGGCAACTATCGGAAATATAGATGTTGCGATTGTGGATGAAATGAATGATTATCCCAAAAATACAACGAAAGACAGCCTTCGCGGAATCAGATTTCATAAAGTGAATAATCAGTATAAGGATCGTGCCATCTGGAGAGCTATTACTGTTGGACCCAAACAGGTTTATGATCAGAAAAAGCTTGATCTTACAAAAAGGAACATATTGTCTATGAACAACTTCAGTATTCTTAAAGCAAGGGATTCTTTAAGACATGGTGGAGGAACTATTCCCAATGACAGTATTGTGGATGTCATGTATATTTTGAAACCGCTTCCGAAATATGAATTAAAAGTGGGAACGGATATTAATTATTCGCAGGTCCTGAACTTAGGGATTTCACCTTCGGTTGATTTGACGACAAGAAATATTTTTGGAGGGGCAGAAAACCTTTCTACCAGTCTTTCAGGGACATTTGGCTCGATCAGAAGTACAAAAGATATCAGCAAAAGGGTTTTAGCGTATGAGTTATCAGCTCAGGCTTCACTTAATTTCCCAAGACTACTGCTGCCATTTGATTATTATAAACTATTACCAAAAAGATACAGCCCTACTTCATCGATTGTTTTAGGAGCTTCAGTTCAGAACAATATCGGTTTGGGAAGGGTGAATTTTAATACAGGTTTAAATTATCTCGCAACCGTAAACGATAAAGTTTCCCACAGGCTTACTATTTTCAATACACAGCTGAGTTTAACTAAAAATAAAGATGCCTATTATGATTACTTCGTCAATGACAATGAGATCAGACAGGAAATTTTTGATAATTATTTTTTAGTTAGACCTAATATTGCTCAACAGTTTAGCTCCGGGCAATTGACTATCGACCAGGTTTCACAGCGAATCACGGAGGATTTGGATTATCAGCAAGGCTTAGATCAAGCGGGTATCGATCGTTATACAGCGTTTATCGGAACGTTGGTAAATAAAGACCGACAGACTCAGGATGTCTTGATTTCTTCATTAATTTATAATTTTGTTTATAATGAAATTGGAAAAAAAGATTATCCAAATGCTTTCTATTTTAACGGGAAAGTAGAATTAGCAGGAAATATTTTCAGCATTTTTAATCAGAAAAGAAATGATGGGGGAATTGTAACAAGCCCGGAAAGAACCATCTTCGGGATTCCTTATGCACAATTTGTAAAATTTGATTTTGATGTAAGAAAGTATTTTAAATTCAGCAAAAATACACTTGTTCTTCGGCAGTTTGTCGGTGTCGGAATTCCTTACGGAAACTCTTCGAATATGCCGGTAATCAGGTCTTATTTTAATGGTGGATCTAATGATATCAGGGCTTGGGTAGCTTTTGGAGGACTGGGACCTGCTGATTCTCAGGTTGATGAGAGGGTTCGTACATACATGACAGACAATTTGAAACTAACAACCAATATAGAATTCAGGGTTCCTTTCAACGATATGTATGAAGGCGCGCTTTTCACGGATATCGGTAACACATGGAGCTTGAAAAATTATAATGACGGTTACGGAGATGAGTTTAAATTTAATAAATTTCTAAGTCAGGTTGGTGTCGGTAGTGGATTTGGATTAAGGGTAAATGTGGCTTATATTACATTAAGACTGGACTTAGCCTATAAAATGTATGATCCGAACAAACCGGAAGGCGACAGATGGAGACTGAAATATTTTCAGCCATTCAAACCTACATTGAATATTGCGTTCGGTTATCCGTTCTAATCCGGGGAGATTCCCAGAGCAAAATATACCACAGCAACGGTTCTGGCCAAAATTTCCCTGAACTGGTTTCTGTAATAGCTTTCGGGCTTCATCACATCCTGTGCATCAAAACCCAGGGCATTCATATTGTTGTTCCTTGCAAAAAGCAGGGCACGAAGATTGTGAAAGCCCTGTGAAACAATGATCACATTATCTTTTTTATAAACATCTTTACAACGCAGAATGCTTTTATAAGTATTAAAACCTCTCGGATCTTCGATGATGATGTCTTCGGGCACCCCTTCCTGATAAATAAGATAATTTTTCATGGCTGCAGGCTCGTCGTATCCCTTGCTTTTCTCGCCGCTTACAATGATTTTTTTGATTTTTCCGTGATGGTAAAGAAGCGCAGTGGCATCCATTCTTTTGGTAAAATACGGATTCGACTGTCCCGATCTCATTTTCGGGGAAGTTCCCAACACAAGGGCAACTTCACGGGGCGGGATTTTTGAAATTTTCGTATACGTTCTGCCGTCTGTAAGGGCAAAAACCCATGCATTAGCGAGACATATCAACAGAATTCCTATTTCTACTGATATAAATGTAAGGTTAAATATGTTTTTTACGATTCTCAACTTAAATCAAAGTTAAGCTTTATTTTTTTGCTTTTAGGAATTGACATACAAGCCAATATATGATGTTTTCTTTCTTCTCTTTCCGTTAAATATTCATTTTCCAGCAGCTCCACTTCGCCTTCTTCCAAAATACATTCACAGCTTCCGCAAATACCTGATTTACAGGAATAAGGAACCGAAAAATTTTGAATCAATAATTGCTGAAGCAGTTTTTCTTTATTGTCGGGAAGCTCTGTACGATATTCTTTTCCCAACATTTTAAATTCAACTTCAATATTTTCAATCAACGGAAACTCTTTTTCAATAGGATAAATATCGTCATTATATTCTTCAAAAAGCTCAAAGTGAATATTTTTCTTTGGAATACCATGATGATAACAAGCATTAGCAAGCGTTTTTATCATCTCTCCTTTTCCGCAAATCAATACTTCATCCACAGCATCCCAGATAGTAGATTCTTCATCGGTATCATCTAAATGTAGAATCTGATTAATTATTAAACCTAATTTTTTATCATCCAATCTACCATGAAAGAAACTGTTAGAAGTTTTTTCCTGGGAAAAAAAGTAAAAAATCTGGAGCCTTTCGCCGCAGTTTCTAGCCAGATTATCTAATTCTTCTCTGTAAATTAAATCCTCATAAGTTTTATTTCCGTAGAATAAAAACAGCCTGGTTCTGGGTTCGTTATAAAGAATATTTTTGAAGTGACTTAAAATCGGGGTAATTCCTATCCCCGCTGCAAAGCCTACAATTGTCCGGAACTCGCTGGGTTTGGAAACTATTGTAAATCTACCGCTGGGTTCGCTTACCAATAAATGATCTCCAATATTATAATTTTTAATCAAATGGGAAGTCGGGCCATCAGGAGAATTCACTTTTATTCCCAATGCAATCTTTTGTTCATACGGAGCCGAAGTCATTGAATAATCATTAATGACATCTACCCCATTTGATTGAAATTTTACACTTACAAACTGGCCTGCATCAAACTTAAAATTTTCTTTCAAATTCTCAGGAATCTCGAATTCGAGAGAAAAAGTATTTTTGGTCAGTTCTTCCTTTTTCGTTATTTTTAGCCAGTGAAACTGCGTTAGTTTCCCCTTATAGATTTGTTGTTCCATACTTCAATTCAAAAATAGATAAAAAATAATTATGAAGAAGATAATTTTATCCACGTTGGTGGTGTTTACATTGGCAAGCTGTAAGAAAGAAAATCAAAAAATTGAAGAGAATACGGCTGCATCAGATTCTATATCGACACCTGCTCCGATAGCCGCTGCCCTGAAAATGGTGACTCCACAACAGGCTTCCGAATTTTTAAATAAAAAAAATGACACTTTATACGTCACCAATTTCTTTGCAACCTGGTGCGGACCTTGTGTAAGAGAAATTCCACATTTTAAAAATAAAATTCAGGAACTGAACGGAAAACCTGTAAAAATTACATTCGTGAGTTTAGACCAAAAAGAAGTCTGGAATTCTGAAGTTCCTCGTTTTGTCGATGAACAGGGAATTCGTAATCAAACGGTTCTGTTAGACGGACAGCTTTTGGATGGAAATTTTTTCAAAAATAATTTTAAGCAGTGGGACGGCGGTGCGATTCCTTTTACTTTCATGAGAAAAGGTGATAAAACTGACGAAACGTTGGGAATGATAAGTGAAGAGCAGCTTAACGAGAAAATTAATGCTCTTTTACAATAGGCTTCAGACTATTATAATGTCAAAAAAATTTAAAATCCTGTGTTTACTGTTGCTGATCGCGATTATTCTGACCGCGGTTTTTAACCTGAACACAGGATTTTTAAATTTACATCTTCAGGATTTTTTTACAGAATCATCCAATAGCCAGATTGCTGAAATTCGTATAAACCGTGTATTAGTCATGCTTTTGGCGGGAATTTCCATTCCGACTTCCGGTTTCCTGATGCAGGAATATTTTCAGAATCCTTTAGCCGGCCCGGATATTTTAGGAATCACTTCTGTGGCGAGTTTGTCGGTGGCATTTTATATATTTTTTTCATATAACATCACCCTTCCGGATTTACTTCAAAACAGCTTTTTAAGTTTTGCGGCAATTGGTGGAAGTTTTTTGCTGATGCTGGTTTTACTATCGATGTCTAATAAATTCCAGGACAAATCGTACTTAATTATTTTCGGATTTTTGGTCTCGGCTTTTGCGGGAGCGATTGTTTCCCTGCTTCAGTTTTATGCAGAAAATCAGAGCTTGAAAAACTATATTTTATGGTCTTTTGGAGCTAATAATATGGTTTCAAGAAATCAGATTTATGTATTGACAATTTTGGTGTTGACAGGATCATTTATTTGTTTTAAAACCATCAAACCGCTTATCGGAAATTCCTTAGGAAATTCATATGCCCAAAGTCTGGGAGTTAATCTGAATCGGTTAAAATTTTTAATTATTGCAGCCTCTTCCCTGCTTTCTGCATCGATTACGGCTTTTTTAGGCCCAATTTTATTCATCGGAATTATTGTTCCGCATTTTTGTAGGTTAATTTATAATCCTGCTAAACTGTGGCAGCAATGGATTCTGAATATGTTTTTAGGAATGCTGATCATGTTGTTGTTTTCCATCGTTGCAGAAAAAACGCAAGTTCCGTTGAATGTGATAAGTTCAATCTTTGGAATTCCTGTGATTTTGATGATGCTTTTGAAACAGAATAAAGTTTAGTTGTTGGTTTTTCGCAAAGGCGCAAAGTTATTTTTATAATTTTACGTCTTAAGGCGCAAGGATTTTATCTTTGATAAAATTTAGTAACGAGAATTATTACAGAGTTAATACGGCACAACACTTGCTGAAAATTTTTGATTTTCTTGCGCCTTAAAAACAGTATAAAATTAGAAATCTTTGCGTCTTTGCGAAAAACCAACAAAATATAAAAAAACACAACACGAATGACAGAAAATGAATTATCAAAGATTGTCTTTGAGACAGGGTTAAAAATTCACAAAAAATTAGGAGCAGGATTATTTGAATATGTTTATGAAGAATGTTTATTCTATGAACTAACAAAAGTTGGACTTTTAGTAGAAAAACAGAAATTACTTCCAATAGTATATGAGGAATTAAAAATTGAAAATGCATTCAGATTAGATATGATTGTCGAAAACAAATTAATTTTAGAAATTAAAACAGTCGAATATATTAATTCCATACATAAAGCTCAACTTCTAACTTATTTAAAGATGACAAATTGTAAATTAGGATTATTATTAAATTTTCAATCTGATGTTTTCAAAAATGGAGTAACAAGAATTGTAAACTTTTTATAATTTAAACGTGTGAAAATTTGACAAAGTCAAATTCCTTGCGCCTTAAAACACTATTTTTGTAAATTAATTTTGCGTCTTTGCGAAAACCAACAAAATGCACCTACAAATCAACCAGGCAAACATCGGCTACAACAAAAGCTTAATTTCAAATATAAATACAAATTTGAACTTAGGAGAAGTATGCTTACTGATTGGTAACAATGGTGTCGGGAAAACGACATTAATTAAATCGATTTTACATCAAATTCCTGTTTTAGGCGGAGAAATTTTCATTAACGATAAAAATGTAAAAAATCTTTCCGTTAAAGAAATTGCAGAAAACATTGCGGTTGTCTTTTCAAAATCAGTTATTCCTCAGAATTATACAGTGGAAGACCTGATTTCGCTGGGTAAATATATTTATTATCCTTTCTATTTTGAGCTTAAAAAAGAAGACAGAGAAGAAGTTTCGGAGATCATCACGGCTTTGGATTTAGATCAATACAAGCATACTTTATTGAGAAATCTTTCTGATGGAAATCTTCAGAAAGCGTTTATCGGACGAGCTTTAACGCAAAATTCTCCCATTATTATCCTTGATGAGCCGACAACGCATTTGGATGAAAAAAATAAAATAATTATTTTAAAAACACTCCGAAAACTGGCTCAGGAACAAAATAAACTGATCCTTTTTTCGTCCCACGACTGGCGTCTGGCAAAAGAATTTGCAGATAAAATATGGTATGTTAAAGACAGCCAATTGTATTCTGGGATGGTGGAGGATGTTTTGCTTCAGCATGATGAACTGATGAATCCTTCCCTATTTCAGATGAATGAAAATTTCGTAGCTCCAAAAATTATCGCACCAGATTTTTATAAAGAAATGCTGTATTCTTTACTTCAAAAAAACATCAATAAAGACCTTTCTTCATTCAATTTTGAATTTCAAAACGACTTTTGGTTAATTTCAAACGATTCGATCAAACAACAATGCGAATCTTTTGGAGAAATCATTAATTTCGTGAAAACCATTTACTAATACCCGTTTTTAGTTAGATATTTCATATACTATGCATGCATAGTATTATGCAAATCATACAATTTAATCCTTTTATTATCAGTGTATTAACAAATTTTAACATTAATAAATACTATGCATGCATAATATTTACTAAATTTGAATAAAACCATTCCCTAAAAAAATGATGGATAATAATAAGGACAAAATAGAAAACGTAGATTTAATTTTAAAACAGACTTGGTTAGCTGTTTCCAAAATGTACACAGAATTGGCTCAGGAACACGATTCTACGGCTGTTCAGGCTCTTACTCTTCTTAAAATAGATCCTAAAGAAGGAACAAGAAGTACAAACCTTGGTCCTAAAATGGCCATAGAACCAACCTCTCTTACAAGAATTATCAAGCTTCTGGAAGACAACGGATATATCTATAAGGAAAAAACGACTACCGATAAACGGGAAGTGATTATTAAGCTTACAGATAAAGGTCTGAATTCCAGGAATCTTTCTAAAGAAGTTGTTGTGAATTTCAACAAAAGAGTTATGGAAAAAATTGCGCCGGAAAAGCTGGAAACTTTCAAGGAAGTCATGACCGAGATCATGAAAATCGCTACAGATTTAAATAACAGAAAATAAATCTTGCGATACTATTCTGAAGGAAGAATTAATTAAAATTTTATACGAAATTCTTGATTGCACTTTATTTAATTCAGAATAACAAAAAATTAAAAACAATTACATAATAATAAATCAAATGAAAAGAAGAATCAAACACGTTACGGTTCTTGGTTCAGGAATTATGGGAAGCGGTATTGCAGCGCACTTTGCCAATATTGGTGTAGAAGTTTCGTTGCTGGATATCGTTCCTTTTGAACTGACTGAAGCAGAGCAGAAAAAAGGTTTGACCAAAGATGATAAAGCGGTAAGAAACAGAATCGCTTCTGAAAACTTTGAAAAACTGAAAAAAGCCAGTCCGGCGCTACTCTATTCGCCGAAATTCGCAGATAGAATAACAATCGGAAACTTTGATGATGATTTACCGAAAATAAAAAATACAGACTGGATTATTGAAGTGGTGGTTGAAAGACTCGACATCAAAAAATCTGTTTACGAAAAAATTGAGCAGTTCAGGAAACCCGGAACACTGATTTCTTCTAATACATCAGGAATTCCGATTCATCTTTTAACGGAAGGAAGAAGCGAAGATTTCAAGCATTATTTTGCAGGAACACACTTCTTTAATCCTGTAAGATATCTTCCTCTTTTAGAGATTATTCCAACCAACGATACGCTACCGGAAATCATTGATTTCTATATGAATTACGGAGCGAAATTCTTGGGAAAAACAACCGTTTTAGCAAAAGATACTCCTGCATTCATCGCTAACAGAATTGGAGTTTTCTCGATGATGGATTTACTTCATAATGTTCAGAAGTTAGGTTTAACCGTTTCGGAAGTTGATAAATTAACGGGTCCTGTGATCGGTCGTCCGAAATCTGCGACATTCAGAACGGCGGATGTTGTTGGGTTGGATACATTGGTGATGGTGGCAAACGGCGTTCGTCAAAGCGGTGCTGAAGCGAATGATTTCAACGATGTTTTTGCTCTTCCTGACTACATCCAGAAAATGGTTGATAATAAATGGTTGGGTTCTAAAACTGAACAGGGTTTCTACAAAAAAGTGAAAAATGCAGAAGGAAAATCTGAAATCCACGGATTGAATCTTGATACGTTGGAATACGAACTTCAAGGGAAATCTTCTTTCCCGACTTTAGAATTAACTAAAAATATTGACAAGCCGATTGACAGATTTAAAGTTTTAATTGGTGGGAAAGATAAAGCCGGAGAGCTTTACAGAAAATCTTTAGGCGCATTATTCGCTTATGTTTCGCATAAAGTTCCTGAAATTTCTGATGAAGTGTACAAAATCGATGATGCGATGAGAGCAGGTTTCGGTTGGGAAAACGGTCCGTTTGAAATCTGGGATGCTGTCGGCGTTCAGAAAGGTATCGAATTGGCTAAGGAAGCCGGTTATGAAGTTTCAGACTGGGTGAAAAATGTGGAAACTTTCTATAAAGTTAATGATGAAGGACAAAGCATTTATGTTGATAAAAACTCCGGTGAATACAACAAAATTCCTGGACAGGATGCCTTCATTATTTTAGATAATATCAGAAAAAATAAAACACTTTGGAGTAATTCAGGAGCTGCGATTGAAAATTTAGGCGACGGAATTATCAACTTCGAGATTCGTTCTAAAATGAATTCTCTTGGAGGTGAGGTGTTGGACGGATTAAATAGAGCGATTGATTTAGCGGAAAAAGAATACGACGGTTTAGTGATTGGAAATCAAGGCACAAATTTCTCTGTTGGAGCCAATTTAGCCATGATTTTAATGATGGCCATCGAACAGGATTGGGATGATTTGAATATGGCGATCGCTTATTTCCAAAAATCGATGATGAGAGTTCGTTACTCTTCTATTCCTGTTGTAGTTGCTCCTCACGGAATGACCCTTGGTGGTGGTTGCGAAATGACCATGCATGCCGACCGAGTGGTTGCCGCAGCAGAAACGTACATCGGATTGGTAGAAACCGGAGTTGGTGTAATTCCCGGCGGTGGCGGAACGAAAGAATTGACGTTGAGAACTTCAAGAGAATTCCACAGTGATGATGTTAAAAACAACAGGCTTCGTGAAGCTTTCATGAACATCGCAATGGGTAAAGTAGCCACTTCCGCTTATGAAGCCTACGATATGGGAATTCTTGAAAAAGGTAAAGATATCGTTTCCGTAAGCAAAAACAGACAGATTGCAGAAGCTAAAAAGGTTGCAAAATTATTAGCTGAGCAAGGTTATACTCAACCGATCGAACAGAAAGTAAAAGTTCTTGGTAAAGATGCCTTGGGAATGTTCTACGTAGGAACTGACCAGATGTTAACCGGACATTATATCTCTGAACACGACAAAAAAATTGCAGATAAATTAGCCAACGTCATGGTCGGAGGAAATCTTTCTGAACCAACGGTCGTTACCGAACAATATTTATTGAACCTTGAAAGAGAGACATTCTTACAGCTTTGTGGTGAGAGAAAAACGTTGGAGAGAATTCAGTATATGTTACAAAATGGAAAACCTTTGAGAAATTAATGGAGAGCTCCGTAGGAGCGAACTGTTAATAGCAGAACGAGTAGCGAATTTTTTAGAGCCTCGTAGAGGCGACCTGATAATGGACGACCACATTAATTTTATGGCAAACACGTACACACAAATTTATATTCAAATTGTTTTCGCTGTCAAAGGAAGACAAAACCTGATTTCAAAAGAAAACAGAGAAGAATTACATAAATTTATTGCAGGTATTGTTTCCAATAGAAATCAAAAATTATTCGCAGTTTTTGCAATGCCTGACCATGTGCACATTCTTGTAAGTATGAGTCCGACAGGTTCAATTTCAGATTTGGTAAGGGATATTAAAGCGGGTTCTTCAAAGTTCATTAATGAAAAAGGATGGACAAAAGGAAAATTCAGCTGGCAGGAAGGTTATGGTGCATTCTCTTATTCTAAAAGCAGTGTTGATTCGGTTGTAAAGTATATTTTAAACCAGGAAGAACATCATAAAAAGAAAACATTTCAAGAAGAATATTTGGATTTTATGGAAAAATTTGAAATTGAATACGATCCAAAATATTTATTTGAATGGATGGAAAATTAACAGGTCGCTCCTACGGAGCTCCGCAAAGCAAAACAAAACAAACAAAGCTATGAACAGTTTACCTCTACGAGGCAAAACTCTCAAAAAAATAAATTAATCAATAAAAAATATGAAAACAGCATATATAGTAAAAGGTTTCAGAACTGCCGTTGGAAAAGCTCCAAAAGGAAGTTTAAGATTCACGAGACCCGATGTAATGGCGGCAACCGTAATTGAAAAATTAATGGCTGAACTTCCGCAATTAGACAAAAACAGAATCGATGACCTTATCGTAGGAAATGCGATGCCGGAAGCTGAACAAGGCTTAAACGTGGCGCGTTTGATCTCTTTGATGGGACTAAATACAGACAAAGTTCCCGGAGTTACGGTCAACAGATATTGTGCATCAGGAAGTGAGGCGATTGCGATTGCTTCTGCAAAAATTCAGGCAGGAATGGCCGATTGCATTATTGCAGGAGGTACAGAATCAATGTCTTACATTCCGATGGGAGGTTACAAACCGGTTCCTGAGACGGATATGGCAAAAACAAATCCTGACTATTACTGGGGAATGGGTTACACTGCGGAAGAAGTTGCAAAACAGTACAATATCACGAGAGAAGAACAGGATCAGTTCGCTTTTGAATCTCATATGAAAGCTTTAAAAGCCAATGCAGAAGGCAGATTTAAGAATCAGATTGTTCCGATTCCTGTTGAGTATAACTTCCTGGATGAAAACCAGAAAATGCAGACCAAAAAGTTTGACTTTTCAGTGGATGAAGGTCCGAGAGCAGATACTTCTTTAGCTGGTTTGGCAAAATTAAGACCTGTTTTCGCCAACGGAGGAAGCGTAACTGCCGGAAACTCTTCTCAAATGAGTGACGGGGCAGCTTTCGTAATGGTGATGAGCGAAGAAATGGTAAAAGAATTAGGTCTTGAGCCAGAAGCAAGATTGGTGGCTTATGCAGCCGCAGGTCTTGAACCAAGAATCATGGGAATGGGACCGATTTATGCCATTCCAAAAGCTTTGAAACAGGCAGGTTTAGAATTAAAAGATATTGAATTAATCGAATTAAATGAAGCATTCGCATCACAATCTGTTGCCATTAAAAAAGAATTAGGCTTAAATCCTGATATTTTAAATGTAAACGGCGGTGCAATCGCTCTTGGTCACCCACTTGGATGTACCGGAACAAAATTAACGGTTCAGCTTCTTGACGAAATGAGAAAACGCGGAAACAAATACGGAATGGTTTCAATGTGCGTGGGAACAGGACAAGGAGCAGCGAGTATTTTTGAGCTTCTTTAAAGACAATAAGAGAATAGACAGATAGATAATAGATTAGAAACACAAGAAATGATGAATGATTTTAAAAGACACAATTTTAAAAAACTTAAAATTTGGCAGATGAGTATGGAATTATCAAAATTAACATTAGACCTTACTGATACTTTTTCAACTTATGAAAAATACGGTTTGAAAAGCCAAATGGATCGATGTTCAATCTCTATTCCTTCCAATATAGCTGAAGGATCAAGCAGAACAAATAAGTCTTTTAGTCATTTTTTAGATATTTCTTTAGGTTCTTCTTTTGAATTGCAAACACAAATATTGTTAGCAAATCACAGAAAATATTTATCTGATGAAAAGTGTGAAATCTTTGAAAGTAAAATTGAAGAATTTCAAAGAGCAACAATGGTATTTCAGAATATGCTTAACAGATCAGATGAATAGATCATAGACTGATGAAAAATAGACAATCAAATATAGTTTTACACAGACTAAAAAGTCTATCCTCTATCCGTCTATTATCTAAAAGTCTAAAAAAAAATAATAATTAAAAAAATCAAGTATTAAATGGGAAATATATTAAAAGGCGGTGAATTCCTTATCAGAGAAATTCCTGCAAACGAAATTTTCAGTCTTGAAGAACTGAGTGAAGAACAAAAAATGCTTCGCGATTCTGCGAAAGAATTCATTGATAGAGAGGTTGTTCCGCAGCACGATCGTTTTGAGAAAAAAGATTATGCATTAACGGAAGAAACCATGCGCAAATTAGGCGAAATGGGACTCTTGGGAATCACCGTTCCCGAACAATACGGCGGTCTTGGAATGGGATTCGTAAGCACCATGTTGGCTTGTGACTATGTTTCAGGTGGAAACGGTTCATTAGCAACGGCTTACGGAGCACATACGGGAATCGGTACGCTGCCTGTTCTTTTGTACGGAACCGAAGAATTGAAAAATAAATACCTTCCGGATTTGGCGACAGGAACAAAATTCGGAGCGTATTGCCTTACTGAGCCGGATGCAGGTTCTGATGCCAACTCAGGAAAAACAAGAGCAAAATTGTCTGAAGATGGGAAACATTACATCATCAACGGACAGAAAATGTGGATTTCAAATGCAGGTTTTGCAGATACTTTCACTTTGTTTGCGAAAATTGATGACGATAAAAATATCACAGGTTTTATCATTAACAAATCCGAATTGGAGAACCCGGAAAGCCTTACTTTCGGTGAGGAAGAGCACAAATTAGGAATCCGTTCCTCTTCTACCCGTCAGGTTTTCTTTAATGATATGAAAATTCCTGTTGGAAATATGCTGGGCGAAAGAAACAACGGTTTCAAAATCGCTTTAAATGCATTAAATGTAGGAAGAATTAAACTCGCTGCCGCGAATCTTGACGGACAGAGAAGAATCCTGAACCACTCGATTCAGTATTCAAACGAAAGAAAACAGTTTGGCGTTTCGATCTCGACTTTCGGGGCGATCAGAAAGAAAATTGCTGAAATGGCAACAGGAGTTTTTGTAAGTGAAGCCGGTTCTTACCGTTTGGCAAAAAATGTGGAAGATAAAATTGCAGAATTAGTTGCTGGCGGAATGGATCATCAGCAAGCTGAATTAAAAGGTGTTGAAGAATTCGCGGTAGAAGCTTCTATCCTTAAAGTTTTTGTTTCAGATCTTACTCAAAATACAGCCGATGAAGGAATCCAGATCTATGGAGGAATGGGATTCTCAGAAGACACGCCAATGGAATCTGCTTGGAGAGATGCCAGAATCGGAAGAATTTATGAAGGAACCAACGAAATCAACAGGCTTTTAGCGGTTGGAATGCTGATCAAGAGAGCAATGAAAGGAGAATTAGACTTATTATCTCCGGCAATGGCAATCAGCAAAGAATTGATGGGAATTCCGTCGTTTGAAGTTCCTGATTATTCTGCATTTATGAGTGAAGAAAAAGCAATTATCGCCAACCTTAAAAAAGTATTTTTAATGGTTTCCGGAGCTGCTCTTCAAAAATATATGATGGATATTGAGAAACAGCAACATTTATTGTTAAATGCTTCTGAAATTCTGAACCAGATCTACATGGCAGAATCTGCAGTGTTGAGAGCTGAAAAACACTTCTCCGCCGATTCTGTGGAAGCGGCAATGGCTCAGCTGAACCTTTACAAAGCTGTTGAAAAAATCGTGGTTGCAGCCAAAGAAGGAATTGTTTCTTTCGCGGAAGGCGACGAACAGAGAATGATGCTTTCCGGTCTTAGAAGATTCACAAAATATACCAACAACCCGAATGTTGTAGCCTTGACAGAAAAAGTGGCTGCCCATTTCATCGGGAAAGGACATTATTAATGACTTCACATAAATTGATTATTTTTTTGATACTAAAAAGCGCTTCTTATAAGGAAGCGCTTTTGTTTTTTGATTAATTAATAATAAAATTAATTTTTAATGATCTTCCTGGTTATAGATCCTTTTGCGGTATTAATTTTAACCATATAAATTCCATTTTCTAAGGTGCTTACTTCTATTCGATTTTTCCCTTTATGGTCTTTTAAAATCAGCTTTCCGGAAAGATCAAATATTTCTACAGAGTCGATTTTATCCTCAGCTTTAATGTTGATAAAATCAGGAGTTGGATTTGGAAAAATATTGATAAAACTTTTTGAAGAAACTTCTGATGTTCCAAGAGTACCACCGGCATTGGTAATTTTAATATTATCTACTGAACATGAAAGATTAGTTCCTGGGTTCTGCCAATCACTAAAAGAAAAATTAATCATATTAAAATCTGTGACCTGAGCATCGGAGATAGTTATGATCCCGACAGACAGATTATTGATGAAATATTCTACCGTTCTCGCCGTCAGATCTACAACAACTTTATAGTTATTCCATTGCCCGGGAGTAGCCGTAAAACCGGTACTGACAGGTGAAAATGGAGCTGTGTGAACATTTCCGTCAGGTAAAATATAGAATCCTGCAAAATGGGAAAACATACCACTCTTTTTAAATCCTATTAAATATTGTGATTCATTTAGAGTATCAATTTTAAAATCAAAGGAATATTCTGTTTTATTGTAGCCTGTAAATGTTTGCTGAACATATCTGTTATTTCCTCTACCTTCAATTTTCAGATAATTATTTCCGTGCGTAGCAGCTCCGGTATTCATTATTTCAGAAGAAAACGGTGGAGTCATAGAAAAACGTTCCCATTCGTTTTGTGAATGGATATCTCCTAAAGAATACCCTTCCGAGGTTTCAAAAGAGATGGTTTGAGTTTGAGCATACGTGTTGAAATTGATTAAAAGAATTAATAACGCTAATAAATTTTTTTTCATTTTAAATAAATTTTTAAATTAAAATAATCGCATATTCTAGCCTATAGAAAACATATTTTTGTTTTCCATCTTTTTTGAAGGCGATAAAATTGGCCGATATGAGCTGTCAAAAAGGAGAAGCAAAATTACTTTCTTAGTGAATGAAGATCACTACTCTATTTTTTCGATACGATATAAATACTTGTAAACCAATTCAATAATTAATTTAAAATGTTAAAATGCAGTATAATACCATCTGCGAGATTACATATAATTCATCAAAAAAAGTAGAAACAAAGTATCAGTAAACTACTCCAATGGCAACAAAATCCTACACTCGATTGAATGATTATTAATGGAAAATGAAAAAATAATTCTTTCATCATGAAAGGAAAATATTAATGAATCTACATAAAATTGATTATTTTTTGATAAGCAAAAAGCATTTCTTTTAGGAAGCGTTTTTGTTTTTTGAAAAACCACTTTTAAGTGAAGAATTTATTTTTTATTTTCGTCCCAGATTTTTAACGTAAAAAATATAAAGCATTAGCTTTTCTTGTTCTGGTAAAACTGGTAATTTTCAAAATGTACAAGAAGTTGCGATGCTCACGCCTTGGCGTGGGCTTGTTTATTTGTACATTAGGTATACCAGTGCCTCCAGAACAATAGACATAGTTCCACGCTTTTTTCGTGCAATAAAGTCTGGAACATGAACAAATTTTTATGAACCATCTGTTTTACTCTGCGTATTAAAAGGAAAGCATAGAGAGTTTTAAAAATAGGTAGGGATTGAAACATTTAAAACAAAAAAGGTTGGACTCGCCGAAAACCAGCCTTCCGAAAGGAGAAATTAATGTATCAACATTGATATTTTAATACAATAAGTAGGAAATGATTCTAAAAACACTTTAAAAAAATGAAAAAAACATTATTAACAATTTGCTTTTTGGGCGCTGTCGCAGTGTCTGCTTTTCCCTTTAGAACGTCCTGTGGAAGTGTTGTAAATGTATCAGAAGGAATTACATTTTATACTGATGATACATTACAAGAAGCTTTAGCAAGTTTAGATAGATTTCTTTGTAATTCTAACACACAGGCTTCACAAATTGTAGTTTACGGACATTAAATTTTAAATGGTAGTTACTTCGGTAACTACCACATTTAACTATGAAATATTATTTAATTATTATGATATTTTTATTTACAAAAGTATCATCCCAGATAAAATTCAATGTAGAATATGAGGCAGATTATGAATTAAATTATAAAGATTATAACACCTCAAATGCCGTAACAAATAAAACAACTTTTGCATTATTGCTTAATAAAAATGAATCATATTTTAAAAATATGAATAAATATATAAAAGATTCTTTAGTATATGAAAAGTCAATTATTTTGTCTGGAAATGCTTATAAAGATATGAAGATGACGGGAAAATATTATACTGAGTTTCCGGAAACTATCGGGATTACGTCTTCTAAGATATATGTAAGTCTTGTTGCATTTGATAGTTATTTTAAATATGAAGAAGATAATAATATAAACTGGCAATTGCAGAATGATTTTAAAACAATAGGAAAATATAAAGTTCAAAAAGCAACAGCTAAAAAATATGGAAGAATGTGGATAGCATGGTTTGCAAAGGATATTCCTTTTCCTTTTGGGCCTTACAAATTCAGTGGTTTACCGGGTCTTATTTTAGAAGTATATGATGATAAAAATGATTATCACTATTCATTGTATAAATTTGGAAAGAGAAAATATGTCTGCAATTCAGCGAATATGTATAAAAATGCAAAACTAGTTGATAAATCAAAAATATTTGACTACAAAAGAAGATCTTTGCTAGATATCAATAAATATAAACAAATGATTGATGATCCTGAAGTTATCCAAACTATTACAAAAAGAGCTCCAGTTGTAGCTAAAACTTATAATCCAATAGAATTATCAATTTATTAAAAATTCAATAAACAAAAACATCTCTGTCTGAGGTGTTTTTTATTTTAAAAAAAATATTTATTTTTATTAAAAAATTCACACTAATGAGATTATTATAAAACAGAAAATTCTAAATAAAAACTTACAACCAAATCAAACAAATTAGTAGACTATGGGAAAATTTATTATCACAAAAAGAAACAACAACGAGTATCAATTCAATTTAAAAGCGGTAAACGGACAGGTGATTTTGACAAGTCAGGGATATGCTTCAAAACCTTCGTGTGAAAACGGCATCGATTCGGTAAAGAAAAACTCACGCGACAATTCAAATTTCGAAAGAAACAAAGCAAAAGACGAGCGATGGTATTTCAATTTGAAGGCCACCAACGGACAAATCATCGGCACCAGCCAAATGTACGAATCGGAAAACGGCATGGAAAACGGTATAGAATCAGTACAAAACAACGCTCCGAATGCGACGGTGGAAGATGAAACTATTAATTAATTGTAATAATTGAAAATAAAATTTATTTTAATGTCTCAATATGTTGGGGCATTTTTTATTTTTGTACTCTACTTTACATACAATGACAAAAGAAGAACTGCTTCATAAAGCTATAAAAATTGCCGACAAGGCACATAAAGGTCAAACCGACAAATACCACGCTCCCTACATCGCCCACGTCATGCGTGTAATGGAATACGGAAAAACCATGGACGAAAAGATTGTAGGCGTCCTTCACGATGTTGTAGAAGATCATCCGGTCGATTTCAGCCTGGATTACCTGAGAAGTGAGGGCTTTCCCGAATACATCATTTTTGCCATCAGCTGTCTTACAAAGTTCGATCCCGAGGAAGATTACGATGATTTTGTAAAAAGAACGGAACGCTCTCCCCTCGCCGTCGCCGTAAAACTCAATGACCTTCGTGATAATATGGATCTGAGAAGGGTCAACCGCGAACTTCTTCCTAAAGATATTAAAAGATTTAATAAATATTTAAAAGCTTATCGTTATCTGATTGATAAATATTAATACAAATGACTAATAACCTCCCTCCTATTTCATCAGCTTACAGATCTAAGCTGATGTCTGCAATTTTCTCAATTTCAATATTTTTCGTTATATATTTTATTTTGATATTAATTTCATTATTAATGATTTTTTTATTGGGATACGGAGCTGTGAAAATTATTATGTTCCATGCGAATTACTTTACTGTCCTGGCTGCATTGGGGTTATTCAGTATCGGGCTTGTTGTTTTTTATTTTTTGATTAAATTTATTTTCATCAGGAATCATTACAGCAACAGACATTTAATTGAAATTGACAGGGGACATCAGCCTGAACTTTTTGCGATCATTGATGAAATTGTACAGGAAACTAAGGTTCAGAAACCTAAACGTGTTTTTCTGTCTCCTGAAGTGAATGCAAGTGTAAGCTACAATTCTGCTTTTTGGAGTATGTTTTTACCGGTAAAAAAGAACCTCACCATCGGAATGGGACTGATAAACTCCACAACAGTCGGAGAATTGAAAACTGTTTTGGCTCATGAATTCGGACATTTTTCACAGAGAAGCATGAAAATCGGAGGGTATGTAAATCAGGCTGAAAAAATTATTTTTGATACGGTTTACAACAATAAAGAATACGAGAATTCTCTGATGAATGGTTCCGGACACTGGGCATTTCAGCTTACAGGAATCGTTTCTGTAGGATTTATTAATGTTTTTCAATATATCTTAAAAATATTTTCTGATTTTTTATTTAAGAATAATGCTTCTTTACGAAGAGAAATGGAATTTCATGCAGATGCAGTTGCTACCTATGTTACGAATCCAAGAGAACAGGTTTCATCTTTATTAAGGCTGGATCTCAGCAGCGTTGCTTTCAACAGTTCGTTCATGTTTTATGCTGAAAGTGAAGAAAAATATTTGCCCGAAAATCTTTTCGAAAACCAGACCTCATTAATGAAGGTTTTTAGTGAAAGAAATAATCACCCATTTGAAAATGATCTTCCAAAAGTTGATCTGGAAGACCAAACAAGGTATAACAAAAGCAGAATTGAGATTGAAGATCAATGGTCATTTCACCCGGAGACCGATAAAAGAATTGAAAAAATCTGGAAAAATGAGACTAAAAACAGACCTGAAAATAATGAATTGGCAAAAAATATTATCCGTGGTTTTGATGATATTTGCAAAGCCTTAACGAAGAAATATTTAACCTTATACAGCGTAAAAAACGTAGGTGAAGTCATCGAAAATAACGAAAGATTCTTAGAACTTTATCATGAGAAATATCCTTATCAGGTAATGAGTTCTTCTTTTAATGGATATTATGAAAGGCATAATCCGGTTTTAGAAGATGTTGATTCCATTATAAATATTTCTTCAGATTCTGCTAAAAATGAGGATTGGTTTAATGATAAAAAAGTATCTCTGGTTCATGAAAAAGCAGGAATTGAAGCGGATCTTTACACCTTAAACCAATTAGCCGCCAATCCGAAAATAATTAAAACATTTAAATGCGATGGCAGACTTTATAAAGCAAAAGAAGCTAAGATTTTAATTCCAAGATTTACAAAAATATTTGAAGATTTAAAGGCAGAACTTCTTGAAAATGATAAAAAGATCTTCAATTATTACTATAATATTGCCGACGATTATGATAAGGAGATTCTGAAAAGCAAGTATAAAAAATTTGCTGTTTTGGATAGTGAATATGAAATTTTTCAGAATTCCATCAATAATTTTGTTCCCCATACCCGGTTTATGTCTGTAACTTTGCCTTTTGAGGAAATTCGCAAATACAGAGCGGTGCTTATAAAAAACGAAAAACCATTCAAAGAAGTTTTAACACATTTCCTCGAAGAATCGGCTTATAAGGACTTTTTAACTATAGAGAATAAAAACTTATTAAAAGAGTTTATAAATTCTGAATACATTTATTTTAATAACAATAAATATCTTGAAAAAGAAGTAAGTGCTTTATATTCTGTTGTCAACGAATACCAGGCAATGATAAGTAAAATATACATCGATTGTAAAGAAGAACTTCTTGATTTTCAGACAAGATTGGAAAAATCTTAATCCGCCCCCGGATAATCATACGTTTTAACAGGATGATTCGTACCGTCGATATTGATATTTAAAGCCAGGTAAACGAAGTGTAGGTTTTTATTTCCTGCCGCTTCAAATTCCCTCTGCCAAAGATATCCCGTTGCAATCCCGAAATAATCGTCGATCTGATAACCGAACCCGCCATATACTCTGTTTCTTGCAAATGTAGGTTTCATCGGGCTTACAAGGAAAATTTCGTCATAGGCATTTGCGAAAACAGTTCCTTTTTTCACTTCTTTTGCATTTAACGGTACGCTGATGTTCAAACGGTAACGGTAACGCATTCTTTGTGAAGATTTGTCTGTTTTAGGCTCATAAAACCAGCTTTTTTCTGCACGAAAACGGTTCTCAAATTTTACAATTCCTTTTTTTACATCGATCACGTCCTGAAGCCAGACACGCAGCTCTTCCCTGCTCAGGCTGTGATTTTTATAATTTACATACCTCCCGATTCCTACGAATGGCTTGTGATTTTTAGTTAAATAATATCCTAATCCTCCTTTTGCTTCATAATAATCAGGGTAAGAATATTCTTCATTTCCGCGCAGCTGTCCTTCTGCATACAGGAAAAATTTGGGATGAAACTTATAGGTGAGCGTCACCGCGTTGAAGCTTGAGATGTGTTCCTGTGCTTTAAAAAAAGTAATACTTAAAAATAAACTAAGTCCTAAAAAGAGTTTCATCAAAAAAAAATTTTTGCAAAAGTAATTGAATTAACAATTTCGTAATATTAACTTTAATTCATTATTAATTAACATTCGCTTAATATTTGATATTGTACGAAAACCCCACGTGGAACCATCTTTTCGGCATTTGCACTCCAAAAGTTTCTGTATATGATGTATTTGTAATGTTGTTGATTAAAATATACAGTGAAAAGTCTTTTTTAACGAAATTTAATTTTCCATCCAGCAAATTATAACTACCAAGATTTACCCTTTCATTATATCTGTACACCAATTCGGCGGTGAAATTTTTAACTAATTTTGTTTCAAGCTTCGCAATGATCTGATGTTTCAGGTTGTCTAAAACGTATCTTGAAACAAACTCATCGGAAGCCGTAAATTTATTTTCCAGATAAGTGTATCCTGCGGTATATTTCAACCAGTTAAAGATTCTGTGGTTAAGTTCTACTTCAATTCCTTTCGTTTCAATTTTCCCGACGTTCTGGGCGTACCAGATCGGATCGTCCAACGTTTTCTTGATCCAGTCAATAGAGTTGTCAGAATTCCTCAAAAATCCACTGATTTTAGCCAAAATTCCCTTATTCTGAAACTGATAGCCAACTTCTGCTGAAACTGCATTTTCCGGTTGCAAATCAGGATTTCCCTGCTCTGTTTTGCTTACATAATACAAATCCGTAAAAGTAGGAACACGAGAGACTTTAGAAATATTTCCATAGATTTTATTGTTTACATTAAAGTTATATCCAACATCTAGTCCCGGGTAGAAAAAATTTCCTTCTTTCGAATAATTGGCCCAGGAAATTCCCGGATTGATATTTAGTTTTTTATCCAATAAAGAAAAATGATGCTCGAAGAAAACCTGAGAAACAAATCGGTTTCTGTCGCCTAAATTATTGCTCGCCAGAAATTCCTTTCTCAGTTCCAACCCGACTCCTGTCGTTCCCAATCCCCATTGATAGCTGGAATTCACCTCTCCTCCCACATTATTTCCGATGTGCATATTCCGGTAGATTTCAGGTTTTTCGCGATTGAAGAGATACATATCCTGTCCTCTTCTCCAATAGATATTCGAGTGAAGCTTCAGGTTTCCAAACGTCTGCTGATGGGCTATACTTACCACAGAAGCCTGCGTTTCTTCGTATTGTTCAGTGGCTTTCGGAGAAGAATAAAAACCGTTTGCCCCGAATTTTTTCTCAGAAAAACCGGCCTGCAACCTGATGTCTCCTTCTTTTATATTTAATTTACTTTGATAAAAAACATTTCGGATCTCATAATCGGTATTGTACATATATCCCTGAGACGAATTGGAATTTGCCTGCAGAGAATTTGAAAATTTTTCATTTCCCAACTGGGCGTTCAAACCAAAACCATAGCTTTCGTAATCTCCTGCTTCAGCACTTATTTTTACCTTTTTTCCGATGTGGATTTTTGTAATTACATTGATGACTCCCGCAAAAGCATTCTGCCCGAACCTTCTTGCTCCGGGACCTTTGATCACTTCTATCCTCTCCACATCATCAAGGTCGATCGGCAGATTCATAGAATTGTGTCCGGTCTGGGAGTCGTTCATTCTGATTCCGTTCAAAAGAAGAAGTATCTGTTCAAAAGAGCTTCCGCGAAAGCCAAGATCACTCTGTACGCCGTTTGCTCCTCTTCTTCTGATATCCATTCCGGGGATCTGCTGAAGAATTTCATCAATGCTTGTTGCCGGAGAATTCTCTATTTCCTCTCTCGTAATAACGGTGATGTTTTGGTTGGCAATTTTGTAAGGGATGGAAATCAGCTTTCCTTGAATTTCAATGGTCTCAATATCAGTTGATTTCTCCTGTGCCTGAGCAAAAAACAAGGCTCCAAGGAAAAATATACTTCCTATTTTTTTAGTCATAAAATCAGAATTATTCTCAATAAGTTTCGCGAGTCCAAAAGTAATGGAGTTCAGGAAGACATACAAATGATAGTTGTCATAAAAAAAGATGCAGCTTTGGAGGCTGCATCTCTTGGGAAAGTAATTAGTAATTTCTTTATCTTTTTCTCATTAAATGTGTAACTAGATCTCTGATTAATTTTCTCATTTCTATATTACATATTTATGAATACAATTTTAAATATTTTTAAAATACAAAACAATACCTTCTTCACAAATTAACATAAAAATTCTAAAATTTAACATTGAAAATTAATAATATGCAATAAATAACATCCTTTGATTGAAAATTGTTTAATTTTTGGCAAAATAAGAAGGCTGTAATTAGGAATCTTTCATTACCAAGCGTATTTCTTGTTTAATATTTTAAGGCAATTATTTGATTTAAAAGTGAATAAAAATAATTTTTAATTTTATGATTTTACAAGATTATTTTATTTAATAAATGATAGTTATTTTAAAAACTGAGCCGTATTTGTGTGTTGTTTTTTCATTTGAACCTAATGTTTTTTTTTAACCTGGTAGGTTTGAGGCCGCATAAATATTCAAATAATTTGTATTGAACTAAATCATAAAAAATCCGCCAAAAATTCGTAATTTTGTTAGTCTTAATTTCACTATGGCTAATACAACAGATATAGATATAAAGAAGCAGATTTTTGTTAAAAACGCACACCTTAACAATCTGAAACACATCGATGTACTCATCCCGAAAAATAAGCTGATCGTCATCACAGGAGTTTCCGGAAGTGGAAAATCTTCATTGGCTTTCGACACTATTTATGCGGAGGGACAGAGAAGATACGTAGAGAGTTTGAGCTCTTATGCACGTCAGTTTTTGGGAAAACTGGAAAAACCGAAAGTTGATGATATTAAAGGACTGGCTCCATCCATTGCGATCCAGCAGAAGGTAATTTCTTCCAATCCGCGTTCTACGGTAGGAACTTCAACGGAAATTTACGATTATATGAAACTTCTTTTTGCAAGAATCGGGAAAACATTTTCTCCGGTTTCGGGGGAAGAAGTGAAAAAAGATTCGGTTTCCGATGTGGTAGATTTTATTAAAACATCAAAAAAAGATACTTCATTTTTACTGACAGCTCCGCTGGAATATGATATTGCTAATTTTGGCGAAAACCTGAATGTCTTAAAGCTGGCAGGTTTCACAAGGCTGGAAATCAACGGAAATGTAGCAGGAATCGAGGATCTGGAAAGTTTTGGCTTTACTCCCGAAAAAGGAATGGAGATCAATCTTGTGATCGACCGTTTTTCTTACGAAGAAGATGAAAGCTTCCTTCAGCGTTTGGCAGATTCTATCCAGATGGCTTTCTATGAAGGTCGCGGATATTGCTCATTAAAAGATGTTGATACCGGGAAAATCAAGGAATTTTCGAATAAATTTGAGCTTGACGGTATAGAATTTCTTGAACCGAATGTTCATTTTTTCAGTTTTAATAATCCTTACGGCGCTTGTCCAACCTGTGAAGGCTACGGAAAAGTAATCGGAATCGATGAAGATCTTGTCGTTCCCAACAAAACATTATCCATTTTTGAAGACGCCGTTGTTTCCTGGAAAGGAGAAAGCATGAGCGAATGGAAAAAAGCTTTCATTAAAAAAGCGAAAGACTTCCCTATTCATAAGCCTTATCATCAATTAAGCAAAGAACAGAAAAGTTATCTTTGGAAAGGTGACGGAAGTTCGAGCTTTCCATCGATCAATAATTTCTTCAAAATGCTTGAAGAAAATTTATACAAAATCCAATATCGTGTAATGCTTTCCAGATATCGCGGAAAAACACTCTGCCCTACCTGCGAAGGCTTGAGATTGCGTGAGGAAACAAGCTGGGTGAAAATCGACGGGCACAATATCCAGTCGATGATCGAGCTTCCTCTGGACGAACTTTCACCTTTGGTAAACAGCTTAAAACTGTCTGAACACGATCAGGAAATTGCTAAAAGATTATTATACGAAATTACAACCCGCCTAGAATTTTTATTAAAAGTCGGATTAGGATATTTAACATTAAACAGAACCTCAAATACGCTTTCCGGTGGTGAAAGCCAGAGAATTAACCTTGCAACGAGTTTGGGAAGTTCTTTGGTAGGATCTATTTATATTCTGGATGAACCTTCCATCGGCCTTCACTCCAGAGATACGGAAAATTTAATTGAAGTTTTGATGAATCTTCGTGACCTCGGAAATACGGTAATCGTTGTAGAACACGATGAAGACGTCATGAAAGCTGCAGATTATATCATCGATATTGGCCCGGAAGCGGGTTATCTAGGTGGTGAACTGGTTTTCGCAGGAGATTATAAAGACCTGAAAGATGCAGATACTTTGACATCGAAATACCTTACAGGAAGACTTGAAATTGAAGTTCCGAAAAAGAGAAGAGGTGCCAAAGAATGGATCAATATAAAAGGAGCCCGACAAAATAACCTTAAAAACATTGATGTGGATGTTCCTCTGGAAAATCTGGTGGTGATTTCCGGGGTTTCAGGAAGTGGAAAATCTACTTTAATGAAGGAAATCCTTACGAATGATATTCAGATTCAGTTGGGAATGGGCGGTAAAAAAGGTGATTACGATTCTGTGGACTTTCCGAAAAAATTAATTAAAAATATTGAATTAATTGATCAGAACCCGATCGGAAAATCTTCAAGATCCAATCCGGTAACGTATTTGAAAGCTTATGACGACATCAGAGACCTGTTTGCCAAGCAGAAAGTTGCAAAAATGATGGGTTACAAGCCAAAGCATTTCTCCTTCAACGTCGATGGCGGAAGATGCGATGAATGTAAAGGGGAAGGCGTTATTAATGTTTCGATGCAGTTCATGGCAGATATCGAGCTGGAATGTGAAGTTTGTAAAGGCACACGTTTCAAGAGCGAAATTCTCGAAGTGAGATATGACGAGAAAAATATTTCCGATATTCTTCACATGACGGTAGATAATGCTTTGGAGTTCTTTAAAGATAATCATGAAGAAAAAATCGTGACCAAATTAAGACCTCTGCAGGAAGTTGGCTTAGGATATCTTCAGTTGGGACAGAGCTCCTCTACCCTTTCCGGAGGTGAAGCCCAGCGTGTGAAACTGGCATCATTCCTTGTAAAAGGTGTTACGACGGATAAGACATTATTCATTTTTGATGAACCTTCAACGGGGCTGCATTTCCATGATATTCAAAAATTACTGAAATCTTTGCAGGCTCTGATCGATCTTGGTCACTCCGTGATTGTCATTGAACATCAGCCGGATATCATCAAATGTGCAGACTATATCATCGACATTGGTCCTGAAGCCGGAAAACACGGCGGCGAAGTTGTTTTCGCAGGAACACCGGAAGATTTGGTTAAAAATAAAAAATCTCACACAGCGAAATATATTAAAGAAAAGCTGGGGAAATAAAATAAAGAGAGTCAAAACGACTCTCTTTTTATTTAAACACAAATAGCTCTAATTTTTCACAAATAGCACGATTTAAAATTTGTGTGTATCCGTGCAAAATACTTGTGTCATTAGTGTTTAAAAATTATACAAAAACGGACTCTCTTTTATATAACTTCTGTCGCCAATCTGCGAAACCAGAAATTCAGAGAGATCTGTTGCGCTGATATTTTCACCTTTACAGTCTTCCAGGCTTGTTTCGGTTTTAAAGCTTTCGGTTGTTAAATTGATTAAAGGAAGCCGTACCAACGTCCAGTCCAGATTACTTTCTGCAAGAATTTCGTATTCTTTTTGCTTATCTGTCGTAGTTTCGGGATAGTTCTGATACATCCAGTCGGTAGCCATTTTTACCTTTCCGTTTTTATGGTCTTTGGACGTGTTGACACTTAAACCTGTGGTTACGATATACCTTTTTATTCCGTTACTATTCATGGCGTTAATGATATTTTTCGCAGCGTCACTGAAGATCGATTTCTCACCTTTCGGCTGCCCTAGTGTACTGATCACAACATCACAACCCTGAACGAGATCTTTGATGGATTCAAAATTTCGTGCATCGCCTTTCACAACTTCTATTAAAGGGTTTTGAAGCGTAAAATTATCAGGATTTCTCAGTAATAATTTAATGGAATAATTTTTATCCAAAAGATGTTGAACAAGATATTTTCCGGATTTTCCGGTTCCGCCGATTACGGCTACTTTATTTATTTTCATGTGATTTCTCTTTATAATTGTTTGTAAAGCAAGACCACGCAAATGACCAATTCATTCTGCTGTCTTGCTATAAATAAAAGATTGACAGGGTTCATGAATTTGAACCTTAGATTTTCAAGCATAAAATGCTGCCTGAAATTTTAGATGATATTTATAAAGAGATTTTGATGAGATAAATGTAAGAATTTTTTTTATTGCATTAATAATTTAACCACACTTAATACAAATTTAAAAAGACAAAAAACGATGAATCCCTTTGTAGAAGCCAGCTACATGAAAAAATGATATTCTCAAACTTATCCACAAAAAAATGTGGATAACGTGTGAATTTTAACATTTAATTATTGTTTATATGATTTTTATTGTCTACATTTACTATGTAATAATTACTGAAGTGGAAACATATTTTGCTTTTTTCAGTTTTGAAATCGCAATTAAATTTATAAAAATTTAAGCACAGCATTGTCGGCTGTGCTTTTTTATTGTTGTCTAATTAAAAAAATGAGATGTTTTTATCTACTGAATCCGCTCCTAAAGAGCGGATTCTTTCATCTCCTTCCCTTTTCAGCTATTTTTCCCGATTAAATCTTTAACTTTATATCAATAATGGCCTCATAGTTCAATGGATAGAATAGAAGTTTCCTAAACTTTAGATCCAGGTTCGATTCCTGGTGGGGCTACAAATGTCAATGGAGAATGGGCAATTTTAATTAAAAGACTGTTTATAGCTCAAAGGCGTCATATTTGTTTTCTTTTTAAATAATTTATTGAAAGACTGCGAATGTTCAAACCCCAGCTGATAAGCTACTTCCGAGACGGAAAAGCTTGTGGTGGTCAAATATTCCTTTGCTTTTTCAATCAGCTTTTCGTGAATGTGCTGCTGCGCATTTTGTCCGGTAAGATTTCTAAGCATATCACTCAGATAATGGGGAGAAAGATTAAGCTCTGAAGCCAGAAATTCTACCGTAGGAAGCCCTTTTGTCAAGGTTTTCTGCTGGTTGAAATAATCTTCCAGAAGATGTTCCATTTTAGAAAGAAGGTCGTTGTTGACCACTTTTCTGGTGATGAATTGTCTTTTGTAAAAACGGTTGCTGTAGTTTAACAAAACTTCAATATATGAGATGATAACGTCCTGACTTATCTCATCAATAGCCGTATTGAGCTCATCATTAATATTATTCAGCAATCCTACTATTAAAGTTTTTTCTTTATCGGATAAATGCAAAGCTTCATTCGTATCGTAAGAAAAGAAGCCATATTTCTTTATATTTTTCGCCAAAGGATAATTCCGCAAAAAATCCTGATGAATAAATAAAGTATAGCCATGATATTCTGAATCTTCCTCCGTAGAAAGTACCTGATTGGGAGCCGTAAACATCATTCCGCCTTCATTGAAATCATAATATCCCTGTCCGTATCCCATCTTCCCGTTCTCGGAAAATTTATAGGAAATCTTAAAAAAACTCAACGTAAAGCTTCGGTCGAGATAGGTTTTATCTACACTTATTTCCGTATTATCCACCAGACTGATCAGCGGATGAAGCGGCTTCGGCACATTCAGAATCTGATGAAGCTCTGAAATGGTTGTGATTTTCAACGGAGAATTGTCTTTCTTTTCCATAATTTAAAGGTACAAAAATTAAGTTGGAGGGTTGGAAGGTATTAGGATTTGAGAGTTTACCAGATAAATTATAATCACTCTCTCTGACTCTAATACTCTCCCACTCTCAAACCCGAACCTCGTATCTCGATTAAATAAACTGTTTCCCAAACTCTTCTCTGAAAGCTTCAGCGCCCATTTCCAGACGTTGTGCATACAATGCTTTTGCGTCTTCTCCTGCGATATATCTTAATTGTTTTTTGCCGTCTGTTGCAGCTTCGTAAACCACTTCAGCGATAGTTTCCGGCTCAGATGCACCTTCCATTATCGATTCTGTGTTGGAGAACATGCTATCGATCATTTCCTGATATTCAGGTTTTGTTCCGGTGTCTAAAGAACGGCTGATAAAATCGGTTTTAATACCTCCGGGAGAAACGGTTTTTATATCAATTCCGAATTTATTTAATTCAAAACTAAGACTTTCGCTCCATCCTTCCAACGCCCATTTTGTAGCGTGATACGTAGAACTCAAAGGGAATGCAAGCAATCCGCCGATAGAAGTTGTTGTAATGAACATTCCGCTTTTCTTTTCTCTGAAATAAGGAATAAATTCTTTTGTGACACGAATTACCCCTAATAAATTGGTATCCAATTGCTTTAAAATTTGATCGTCTTCCAACGCTTCCAATGGGCCGATCAAACCGTACCCTGCATTATTAAAAACCACATCGATATCGCTGATTTCCAATGCTTTTTTTACGTTTGACTGAATTTGTTCCATACTTGTCACATCCAATGGAAGAAGCGTCACATTTTCCAGTTGGGTCAATTCTGTTTCTGCTTGGGGATTTCTCATTGTTGCGATGACATTCCATCCTCTGCTTTGAAATAATTTTGCTGCTGCTTTTCCTAGTCCTGTTGAGGCACCTGTGATGAAAATTGTTTTCATTTTTTTATTGTTTTAAAATTACATGACAAAGGTCTGCACTTGGGAAAAGAATAGAGTTGCCAAAACGGATATTGATGTAGCCAAAATGAAAGAATTGTTTTTTAACCACAAAAGACACATAAGCATAAAAAAATTCACCAAATGTTCCTGATAAAATCTTTTTGACTTCTCAGGTTAAATTTTATGAAGCTTTAAAAAGTCCGTAACTTTAAGCATTATCAATCCAATTAAAATATATTATTATGAAAATGAAACAAATCTGGGGAAACCTCGCGATCACAGACATTGAGCAGACAACCAAGTTTTATACCGCGCTGGGTTTTAAACCAAATGGCGAAATGAATTCTAAGGAACTAATCAGTTTTTCTTGTGGTGAAAATAATTTTATCATTAATTTTTTCCTGAAAGATGTCCTTGAAAACAATACCAAAACCCAATTTTCAGACTTAAAAAACGGTAATGAAATTATCTTTAGCCTTTCCGCAGAAAGCAGGGATCAGGTAAATGAATGGGTGGAAATTGTAAAAAATGCCGGCGGAAAAATTTCCGTTGAACCTTATGAAATCGGTGAAGGATATACTTTTGTGTTTTCCGATCCGGATGGGCATAAATTCAATGTGCTATACTGGCCGGGAATGTAGGATGTAAAAGATTTGTCATTCCATAAGAATCTGGATACTGTTGTATAGATTCCTGTGGAATGACAAAAATTTAGAAAAAAATTAAACTTAAAAACTGATTATTTATCCAATTGAAGGGCAAGTTTTCGATATTTATTGAAGAAAATAAACACTACAATAAGGATCATAATTAAAGTAATATTGGCAACGCCCAATAAAACCTGGCTTTTTACGGCATATAAATTGGCAAAACTATAGCTTACCAAAGAGCTGATGATGTATAAAACACCTCCCGTTAATCCGCTCGCAATTCCGGCATTTTTTGTAAAACGGCTTAAACAGTACGCATAAACCACATTAAAGGTAAATCCTCCCGCCATATGAATTCCGATGGTGAAACCGACCAAAGTGAAAATATTGGTACCAAAAGGAACGGTTCCGATCATTAACACTACTAAAATAATCTGTATGGAAATTGCTGTGATCACTTTCTGAGCCAGCGGTTTATTAATCATCGATTTTGCGATAATTCCACCCGTCATTAATGATAATCCGGACAATAATGAGCTGTATCCCGTTGCCACTGAAGAATAACCCAAAACTCTTTCAATAATAAACGGACTCGACAGACTGTACACTACAACCAGCCCAAAGCTGATTCCTAAAATGATAATTCCTAAGGTAAAATCCGGAGTTTTTATTTTTCCGACATACGTTTCTGTGATGGTTTTTACTTTAAACGGATGATAATATTTTAAGGTTTCCCCACTGTAGATTAATTCTAAAACTAAAAAAGCCAACGATAAAATTCCCAGGAAATAAAAATTGGAACGCCATCCGAAAAGATCCTGAAGATATCCTCCCAAAAACGGAGCTAAAATCGGAGCTGAAGCCCAGATAATTGAAAATAGGCTGATGTAATTTTTCAGTTTTTCACCGGAATAAAGATCCACAAAATAAGCCCTTTTTCCGACAACGATGAAGGCAATGGCAATTCCCTGGATGATTCTCATCACGTAAATCAGGTAAATATTCGGAACGAGAGCAATCATAAAACTGGTGATGGAAAATACAGCCAATGAAGCCACAGCAACCTTGTAACGACCAAAACTATCGATAATGCTTCCGATAAAAATCTGACTGATCCCGTTGCTGAACATAAATAAAACCAAAGAAAGCTGAATTGCCGCCGAAGAAACATGCAGATCTTTCGCCATCGAAGGCAATGAAGGTAAATAAATATCCGTTGCAAATCCCGATAACGGAATTAAGCCAAGAGCAAGAAATGTGCTAAAACCCTTATGATTAGTGTCTAAATTTCTCATATATATTGTATTAATTATTCAATTAAAAAAAAGACCAATCGGTCTATATTTGGGCAAAAAATTTTAAATCAAATAAGATTCAAAATCTTTTTTTATTGTTTCGATGATGGTAGAAATCACTTCATCATTATCCATGATTCTTCTGCACATAATTGCGCCCTCGATCATCGCAAAAGCTTTAGTACTGAATACTTTCACGTCAATATCTTTTGACACTTCATTATTCGAAATTCCAAATTCAAGAATTCCTGCGATCCTGTTTCTGGCAGAGGAAATCGACTGATTCACCCTTTGTTTGATCTCAGGATGCGTGTCATCTGCCTCGATCCCGAAATTGAGAATAGGACACCCTCCGGAAAGACTTTTATTTTCGTAAACATCCAGCAGATTATCAAGCTTTTCTTTGGCTGTTTTTCCCTTGGTTACAGCTTCATTCAGCCTTCCGGCCAAAGTAGACGAAAGATAAGAATAAGCTTCTTTACAGATCTCGTCTTTGCTTTCAAAGTTGCCGTAAATCCCGCCTTTTGCCAGCTTGGTCGCTTCCATGATGTCCGACATTGAAGTTCCTGCCATTCCTTTTTTATTAATGATAGGAGCTGCAGTTTCAATGATGAATTGTTTGGTTCTTTCGGCTTTGCTCATGATAAATGATTTTGATTCTGCAAATTTAGACCGTTCGGTTTAAAAATCCAAATATTTTTTCAAAAACTTTAATTTTCAGCGATTTAATGCGGGAAATTCAAGTAGTAAAAGTCTGTTTAAATTAACTGAAAAATTCAACCATAAAAGCTCAAACAAATTCTAATTAAAAAAACCGAAGACTCAAAAGAATCTTCGGTAAAAATTTGCTAAATATTACTGAAATTAAATTACGATTTCAAGGTCCAGATAGAACCGTTTTTGGTGGTCAGCTTTTCCAGAGTTCCTTTAGCGGCAAGCTCATTCAGAAGTTGCTCGCTTTCTTTTCTTGGTGTTCCGGACAATTCTGAAAATTCTTTTGCGGTAAGAGAATTGTACTTTGCAAAAAGACTTTCCCAAGTTTTAGAATATTCAGATTTTTTTGTCTCCGAATTTACTCTAAGGATCGCTGTTTCGTAGAATGCATAAGGTTTTGAGCCATACACAATTTCCTTACTTCCCGCTCCGTTGGTAAAGAACATCGTAGGAAAACCACGAACGCCCATTTCTCTGGCCAGTTTCAGATCTTCCTGGAAAAGTTCTTTTCCTTTTCCTTCATAATCTGATTTCAACTGATCTGCATTAAGGCCTACTTTTTTAGCTGCAGCAGCGATATTATCCCATTTTGCGATGTTTATTTTCTTTAAAAATACCATTTCACGAAGTTCTCTCATGAATTCAATAGCCTTCGTTTTATCCTGCATCTGCGCTGCTTTGAAAGCAATAGATGGCGGATATGATGAATCCAGAGGATCCTGCAACCATACATCACCGTCGATCGGCATATCGTAATAGTGGCTCACTTCGTCCCAATGGTGCGCTACGTCAGAAGGCTTGCTTATTCCGCCGCTGTTGTAGCTCCAATCCGGAAGAAGTCCTCCCATTCTGTATTCTATGTCTACGTTGTTTCCGTATTCCAGTTTTAGTTTTCTCAGCTGAGGCTCGATTCCCCAGCAGGAAGAGCAGATAGGATCTGTAAAATAAATAACTTTTACAGGCTTTTCATTAGCTTTTACATTGATATCCCCGATTTCAGTTTTTTCTCCGGGTACTTCACAAATTCCTGTAGCAGGATCACATAATAGTGGGTTTGATGTCTTGTTCTCCATTTTTTTACTTTTACCGTTCTGTCCATTGCAGCTCGCTAAAGCCGCAGTAAGGAAAATGAATGTCAGTATTTTGTAGTTTATCATTTTTTGTGATGATAAGATTATTAATACTATTTTATCTTACCACAAAACTAACATTTGATTTTTAAATACTAATTATGGGTTTACTTTTAGAAACCAGTTTCCTCGAGGAAACTAACTTACTTAATTTTTTATAAATTTACAAAATCAAAAAATAAAGGTCTGAATCATGAAAAAGGAAGCCAACGTTAATACAACATTGATATGTAAAAACAGGATGAATGCTATAAAAGATGCAATGGAAATCCTATCCGGAAAGTGGAAGTTCCATATTTTAGGGACATTAATGCAGGGCGAAAAAATGCGATTTATGGATTTATTGCGCGAAATCGACGGTATTGCTGCCAAAATGCTTTCCAAAGAACTGCAGGACATGGAAATCAACCATCTCATCAATCGTACGGTATTGAATACGAAGCCTGTAACGGTAGAATATGAAGTTACCGAGTACGGAAAAACCATCGAACCCATCATCGACGAAATCGCAAAATGGGGCATTGAATACAGAAGATCTTTGTATCAAAAATAAAAAACCGGCACATAAAACTGCCGGTATAGAAAAAACAAAAATTGATATGGATATGATTAGATATGTGTTTTTTCTTGATTGAATATTTTTACTGGGACAAATTTATATTTATTTAGAATTAATAAAAATAATAATGAAATGACATTTGTCACCTTTTGATGAAAACTTTAATTTTAACCACAATAGAGATAAAAACTATTTTTCAGTGTAATAATGAACTTAAATAATCAATGTGCTAAATCTTTAGCCTCTTTTGTGGTTAAAATAAAAGTAAATACATTCATTAAATTCTCGTCAGCTGATCCAGTTTTTTTAAAAGTGCAGGTATTCTGAAGGCTCCGTGCATCGCCTCTACTTTTGGTTTGATTTCATCAACATCCATTCCGATTGCCGTTAAAAATAATGGTGTTTTGCTTTCTCCACGGTAGATTGACCTTCTTCGGGAATCCGGGGAGTTAAATTCATTCTTTGCAATCCCGATGACAGGATATTTTTGGTCTAAAGCTTCATACAGATAGCCTCCCAACCCTATTTTGCCCTCGTCATTTAAAGTGACATATCCGTCGACGATGATGATGTCTCCGGTTGTAAGCTGGATCTTTTTAAGCAAACTCAAAATGCAGGGAAGTTCTCTTTTGTAAAAGGCGCCGCTTTCATACTCTGAGGTGATATTTGTCTTTTCACTGAAAATTTCAGCTTCATTTTCGGAATTCCAGTTTTCAAAAGCGATACAGATCGTATTGGCATAATCCTCAAAGTAATACGTATCAAATGCGTAAATCATTTTTTAGTTGATAGTTTCTGTTATTTATTAAAAAACTCCCCGAAATGCCACAAAATTCCTGCAGGATCATGCACGAAACACTCTTTTCCCCAATCCATCGTTCTTATGGGAGTTAATCTTGCACTTTTGTATTTTTCAGTAAGATTTAAACCTAAAAGTTCCTGCCAGAATGCTTCAACATTTTCTACTTCAATGAAAAGCATGGTATTATCGATCCAGTCTTTTACGTAGGCATCCTGAAGGTAGAACGCGATTTCCTGTTTTTTGAATACCGATAATTTGGTGTCTAAAATAACTTCTTCAAAGCCCAAATCTTTATAAAAATTTCTGCTTTCCTCAAAATTTTCGGAACCGATAAACGGGCGGATTGATTTTACGTTTTGTTTCATGATTATTTATTTTTCCAGTTGTTATAAGTCATTTCAAATTTTATTTCACCTTTTCCGTGAGTTCCGGTTTCTTTCCAGCCGGATTTCCTGTAAAAATTTTCTGCTCTGGTCTTGGGTGCAGTTCCCAGCCAGACGGTTTCTTTGGTCTGCTCAAAATACCAGTCGAGCATTGTATCATGAAGTTTTCTTCCGATGCCCTGCTTTTCAAAACCGGGATCCAGAAACAAAGCCCAGATGTTTTTTTCTTTTAAATCCACAATCGAAAATCCGACAATCTGATCATCAATTTCATATACCCAGCCTTTTCCTCTTTCAAATAAAAACTCTTCGCAATCTTTATCGGTAACTAAATTGGGATCAGACAAAGTATTTTCTTTGACTGAATTTCGCACTTTCTGTATCTGCGGAATATCTTCTAATCGGGCTTCTCGAATCATTTTAAATTAATTTTTAATAAACATAAAAAGGCAAATTGCATCGTTACAAATTTGCCTTTTCAATATTCTGTTTTGTATGAGTTATTTGTGATCTACTACAATTCTTTCCGGTCTGTTTGCCAGTTCCCACGCGGTTGTGAACACAAGCTGCGTTCTTTTTTCAAGAAGTTTATAGTCGATTTTTTCTACGTCATCTGTAGGTTTGTGATAATCTTCATGAATTCCGTCGAAGAAAAATGCGACAGGAATATTATTTTTAGCAAAATTGTAATGGTCTGATCTGTAATACAATCTTTGAGGATCGTTTGGATCGTCATACTTATAATTCAGTTCAAGGTTGTTTGTTTTTTTATTGGCCGCTTCATTGATTACTTTCAGCTGAGAGCTTAACATCTCGGAACCAATCACATAGACATACTGTTTTCCTCTGTTTTCCGGATCATCGCGACCGATCATGTCGATATTTAAATCCACAATGGTATTAGCCAAAGGGAAAACCGGATTATCCGTGTAAAATTCAGAGCCGAACAAGCCGTGTTCTTCACCTGTCACGTGCAGGAATAAAATTGATCTTTTCGGACCTTTTCCTGCCTTTTTAGCAGCCTGGAAAGCCTTTGCAATTTCCATTACCGCTACGGTTCCGCTTCCGTCGTCATCGGCGCCGTTGTACACTACTCCATTTTTAGTTCCTACGTGATCGTAATGTCCTGAGATCACAACGACTTCTTCAGGCTTTTCACTTCCTTCTATGAAAGCCAGAATGTTTTCAGAATCAGGAAGAGTTTCGCCACCGCGCTGCTTCATATAATCTGAAGGAACTTTTTGATAATAGGATCCAAGAGCCTTCGGATAACCGATTCCTAAGCTTTTATAATAATTAACCATATACTCTCCCGCCTTCTTCTGTCCGGGGCTTCCGGTGTCTCTGCCTCCCATTTCGTCAGAAGCAATTACGTATAAGTTTTTCTTTAAATCATCTGCTTTAATCTCCTTGTATGCAGAAAGAAACGCTTTGTCACCCTTTACGACGGATGAAGTAGTATTTGCTGCATCTGTAGAAGTTTTTGCCGTTCCGCAACTTACCAGTAAGGCTATTGAAAATAGCGGGATAAATAGTTTTTTCATTTAAAAATAATTTGCTTAAAAATAACAAAATTTATTTAATAAGTTATTATTGAATCTTCGGTGTAAACCTTAGCTAATAGAAGAAAGAACTATATATAATTCATTTTGATTACTGACTTTCATTTTTTTCATGATTCTGTATTTTCGGCCTTCTACAGATCTAAGGCTTAATTTGGTGTATAATGAAATTTCTTTGACTGTAAAATTCATTTTTACTAATGCACAAAAACTATAGTCTGAAATTGTGAGACTGGGATATTCTTTTTGTAAGGATTGGTAGAAATCCGGATAGATTTTCGGAAACTCGATATAAAATGTATCAATATCGTTTTTTACCAATAGCAATAATTCTTTTATGATTTCGGGATCTATTTCCGGCTTCTTCTTTTCTTCAGTATTTTGCAAAAAATTACCATTGCCGAATTCATTATATGTTTGACTTCCTTTTTGTTTTTTTTTGTAAACTATCAATACAAAAACAGATAATATCATCGCAAATAAAGCGAAAACCAATGCAAAATCAATTTTTACCTGTTCTAATTTTTTTTCATCTCTCTTCTGAATATTTTTATTGATTTCAGCAATAAGTTTATTATTCTCCGATTTTTTCATCACCTGGGTAATACTGTCTGAAAGATGCTTAAACTTCCATAAATATTCTGATGCATTTTTAAAATCTTTCATCTCACTGTATGATGCTGACATCATCGGGTAAATTTCATAAAGCTCATAGATGTTTTTGTTGTTGGCTGCAATTTCTGCAGCTCTATTAAAATAAGAAATCGCCTGAGCATATTTTTTTTCGTTACTTTCTATTGCTCCTTTTATAATAAAGCTTTGGATCAAAGAATATTTGTTGGGATAGACCTTCAAAAGTTTGTCTATCTGCACAATATAATTTCTTGCGCTGAATACATCTCCCGAAACGGCCAAAGAAAAAGTAAGAGACTCGAGAGCGTATATAATAGTGATTCCTTTATATTTATCAGATTCGCTTAGCTGTTGTGCCAGCGAGTAAGCTTTTTTCTTCAAGGAAATTACAGTTGCCATTTCATCACTCCTTCCCTGTTCATCCACTAATACATCGGCTTTCGCCAGTAAAATATATACGTCATTGATTCTTGCGTTTTCTTTTGCAACATTCAACTCATTATATTCTTCGCATTTTTTTAGAATATACTGGGCTTCATTGAGATAATTTAATTTTAAAAGGGTACTTTGATAGACGAGTAACAGACGACACAGCATATCATAATCTTTTCTGGATTTGGCCAGAGCAATGCCTTCATTTATTTTTTTTAACGAATTTTCAAGATCTCCATTAAAAAAATAAATTCTTGTCTGTTCAAAGATAGAATATGCTTTTCCATCCGGAAAATTTGCTTTTTTGGATAGATAGTACAAATCGTAGGTATAATCCAATAATTGATCTTTATCTACATTGTTGGTAATATAATTTTCCTCGATGATTTTAATAATACGATCGATCTCCGGGGTAGATTTTTGAGCAAAATTTTTAATCGGATAAATACAAAAAAAAGCAATGAAATAAAATTTTAAAAAAGATTTATTTTTACTCATTTGATACTTAATTATACAGAATTTTGAAATACTGACACTTGATTTTCAACGATAGTCTCTGAGAAACAAAGCTAAAATAACTTCAATTGTTTAATTGAATAAAAAAAGAAACAGATAAAACTTCCCCGGTTTTATAAGAACCAGGGAAGCTTTTATTAACATTATTATTTCAAATATCTATTGTTTATGGTGCAACACATTTTCCTTGTGCCCCATTAGGAGCTGCTACATATATATTACCATTAGGACAAGTATATTGATATCTAATAAATTGAGTAGACTGTTGTACACATCTGTAATATTGATGCGGATCATTTGGATTTGCATAATATCCTTCAGCAGTACAAGCTGGTAATACAGAAGCTGTTACGGTTCTTGTTATAGTACATGTTTTTCCTCCGATATTAATAGCAAAACTTGCAGTACCACTCCCTGATGGTGTTCCTGTGATTGTATAAGTAAGGGTTCCGTTGCCGTTGGCAAAACTACCAGCTGATACGGTAGCCGTTAAACCTGTTACCCCAGTAGAGGTTACACTCTGAGCTGCATGTGTCCCACCGTTACCGCCTGTATAAGAGATTACAGAATTCACTCCGGAAGCTGCAACACCAGCAGACAGTGTACCATTATGAGTTGCTCCTGCACAATTTAGGCTTGCAATAGCTCCAGCGACAGGAGCTCCTACCGTTCTTGTAATAGTACATGAACGTCCTCCAATTGTTATAGCAAAACTAGCAGTCCCTGCAGCGGACGGTGTCCCTGTAATGGTATACGTAAGGTTTCCACTTCCTGTAGCGAAATTTCCTCCAGATAATGTAGCTGTTAAACCTGTTACGCCTGTAGAGGATATAGATTGGCTATTATAGAAACCTCCATTTCCTCCCGTATATGAAATTACTGAGCTAACTCCTGAAGCCGAAGAATTAGCTGTTAACGTACCATTATGAGTTGCTCCTGCGCAGTTTAACGCAGATATCGTACCTGGTGCAGGTGGAGCTGATATCGCTCCTTTTACCCCTAGTAAAACATTTAATAAAAATGTTCCTCCCCATTGTAATCCTGAATGGTCTGCTCTTGCAACAGAAACAGTAAGTCTAGTCTTTCCTCCAACTGTTGCTAAATTGATAAATGCAGGTGCAAATACGTCTGGATAGCTAGAGTTATTACCAGCGGTCAACTGAGGAAAAATTTGCGCAGGATCTGGAAAAGCTCCACCTTGATATTCATATACAATTGTCATTCTTGCAGGTGTATTAGTTCCGGGCGCAACAGAAGATTTTGATATCACCCACCAATTATCTGCATCGTAAGCTGTGTTGGCGTGATTTGTAAAATCTACCACAGTTGAATTGTGCGGTGGTATTCTCAATTGAAAACTTTGGAAGGAAACATTAGAGTTCTGTGCATAGCCCAATGTTCCGTCAGTCTTAGCAACCACTAGCCGGGAAAAATCATCAAAATTTTGTCCATTTTGAAGTTCTCTAATACGCGTATTTCCCAGTATATCAAGTTTTTCAGTTGGATTTATAATTCCTATTCCTATTCTGTTATTAGCAGCATCTACAGAAAATGTATTTCCATCCACAGAAAAAGCATTTTCAGCACTTCCTGTAAAAGCAAGTGTATTCCCTTCCTGAGATACAATTCTGTTTCCCGTAAGAATCCCATTGGTATTATAGATGTTGGCACTATCAATACTGGTATTGCTAAACTTCACCCATACACTCCCATCAAAATAATAAAATCCAACTTTGTCAACATTCACTGTTGAGCCAATGGTGCTTCCCGTAGAAACATTGTCTACATAAATTAATGTAGAAACAGGAGTGCCCGCCATACTTTGAGCCCTTTCCCTGTCGACTTTTGGAACAGTAAGACCGTCGACATTAGTCGTGGTTCCTGTCGCATTTTTTGCAACTACATCTAAGGTAGCCGCAGGATCAGCAGTATTCACCCCAACCTGCGCCGCCGCAAATAAAGGAAACAAAGCCAAAAGTAATAATACATTTTTTTTCATTTGTAAAAAATTTTAGTGTTTGAATTAATTTTATTTATTGTTATGTTTGTTGATGATGTTATTTGTGATTGGTAAAAAAATTCCATTAACAGTCATTTCTCCTTGTTTTTTTAGAAGAAATGCTTAAACCTTTAAGTAAATGCTATAAAAATGTCCCCTCAAAAAAACTACCTATGGTATAAACACTAATGAATAAACACTCAGGGGACAAGTTTATAGCTAAACACTATTAATGAATATCTTATCTTTATTTAAATCCCCTTCCTGCTCTTAACTTTTTTTCATCTTTAGTTGGGAACAATTCATCATTTTGGGAACTTCCACAGGAAGGGGAAAAAATAATATCATTTATTTTATGTAAAAAGCCTCTCTGAAACCAGATTTTATTATTGAAAACTATTACTATAAACCGGACAAAGAGGCTGATCTATTTTATCTTTTTCGTTTGTTAAAATAATATCGCCCCCTTTGAAAAAACACAAACCAGTGAAAACACAAAAAATGAAAAATGGGGGCAGATATTATCACAACACTTTGAAAATGAAATTTTTTATATCAATTATTTAATTCATTATTTTAATCCTCTTCCTACTTATCAATTTATTTCATCATTAATTAGGAATATATTTTTCATCATTTTTTGGGAACAACCGCAAGAAGAGGATAAAATAATTTCATTTGTTTGTTTTTATATTTTTATTAATTTTTTCATCAAATCAGTCGAGAACTAAAAATCAGTTTTGAAATGTTTTTGTTGATTTTTACAATTCGTTTGTTGATGATTCGAGGGCAAAATTATAGCCAAAAACTATACGAAAAAAGCCTGAAAGCCCTATTGTGAGGACTTGTGTATATTTGTGTATGTTTAAAGGAAGAATAATTCTAAAGTAATGTTTTGTGTAGAATAAACATTAGATATTGAGTTGAAATTTTATTCTTTTTAAATGAAGTTTTAGGTAAAAAAATAATTAGAATAATAAAATCTCACTTAATATTGACTTAATTATTTAACTAATTCAATATATTTACTAAACAAATTTTAATAGAAATGGGTCGTTTTAAAATATTAAAAACATTTAGTCTTTTTCTTGTTTTTTTTATTTTTCCTATGGATGGATATGCTCAGGATCATAGAAAGGAAATAGATAGTATAAGTAAATTATTGCTAAACAACTACGCAAAGGGAGATCAGAATCCTAATCTTACCCTGAAGCATGTGACTTCACTGTATTATCTTTCTAAAGAAGCAAAATTCTACCAAGGACAAGTGGGGGCTATTTTTGAAGAGGCCAGGATTTATTACTTTAATGGACATTTTGATTCTGCCCTTGCAAAAATCAGTGAAGGAATAGATCTTACCAAAGCAAAAGGGGACGATACTATGCTTTGCCGTTTTCTATTGGTATACCAGAAAGTCCTTCTACAGCTAGATCATCTAAGTGCCGCAACACAGATTTTAAAAGAGGCAGAAAGATATAATGAAAAGGTAACTTCGAAAGAGGATAAGCTCATCAATGATATTTATATTTTATCTTCACAGGCAGACTTGTTAATTCTTAATAAAAATCCTAGTGATATTGAGAAAATTATACAACTAAAAAACCAAGCTTACTCCAAGTCGCTGAAAATAAGTAATAGTAATTATTTAAAAAAAGCGACCATTCTTTATTCCCTCGAATCTTTAACGGCTTCTTTAGCTCATTTTGGAAAAGTTGCCGAAGCGAGAAACTTTATGGCCATTATAGATCAACATTTGAGTACTTTTCCTGATGATGCCTTTACAATTCAAAGTTTAATTATCAAAGGAATGATTGAAAGTGCGGCTAAAAATCCTGAGAAAGCAGTTGGTTATTACACTCAAGCTTCCATAAAAGCTCAAAAAAATAATAATACTTACAAAGAATATGAAATCTATGCAATGATTTCCGCATCGTATGCAGAGATGAAAGATTTTGAGAAAGCTACTTCTTTTTCGAAAAAATATAAACACCTTATCGACAGCATTGATATTGTGAAGAAAAAATCTGGAGATGTAAATTTCATTAATAAAATAAACCAAAAGGTAAGCTCTAAAAAAACTGTTTCCGATAATAATCTATATTTCATCATCTTTTTAGTTGCTGCAATTATTTTAGTTATTCTATTTTTCCTCTACAAAATACGTTGGAAAAAGAAAAATACAGAATATCCGCCCAGTATTTCTGATGTTTCTGTTGACACACCATCTGAGGTAAAACAAAATCAAGAAAATCTTCAACATAATACCTCAGAAAATGTAAAAGAATTGGTGGTTCTTGCAAAAGAAGATATTAATGCTTTTTATATCGAATTTCAGAAAGTCTATCCTGATTTTTATAAAACACTCGCAGAAAAATATCCGGAACTGAATATTTCTGACATTAATTTCTGCACCTTGATGAAAATGAATTTTGGAATTAAAGAAATTTCCCAATACAATAACTCCACCATTCGTGCTGCAGAAGCAAGAAGATACAGAATCATCAAAAAAATGGAGCTCAATAACCAAAATGAACTTTATATGATTTTATCAAATATCAATTGATTTTAAAACGTATTTTAATTTAATTTTAAAGAATCTTTAATCTATCGCTATTTTTATTATATTTGATATAAATGCAATAAGAATGGGCAACATTTACGGATTCAATCATTATTCGTTTTTTACGGAAATGTCCGAATTGGCGACAAGAAACAACAGTTTTGATCTGTCTCTTGGTCTGCCCGATTTTGATATTGATGAACGTTTAAGGGATTATTTAAAAGAATCCGCAGACCTTAATACCCATAATTATGAGCCACTTGCAGGAAATCCTTTACTGATTGAAAATGTCATTAAGTTTAATCTGAAAAGGCCTAACCGCATCAGGCTTAATGAAAATGAAGTTACGATTGTTCCCTGTGCAACCTTTGCTTTATATACTTCTCTTAAATCTATTCTAAATCAGGGAGATGAAGTAATTGTTATTCAACCTTCGTATTATACGTATGGTCCTTCGATTGTAATGAATGGCGGAATTCCGATCTATTATGATCTTGATAATGATTTTGCGATAAATTGGGAAAAATTTCAAAATTGTATCTCAGAAAAAACCAAAGCCATTATTGTTAATTCGCCACAAAATCCTACCGGGAAAATCTGGCGGCAAAACGACTGGAACCAGTTGTATGAATTGATTAAAAATCAGGATATTTACCTTATTTCCGAGGAAATTTACGATACGTATTGTTACGATGGTGTTGAACATTACAGTTCTTTTCTTCATCCTGAACTGAAAAAGAAAACATTCTGTATTTTTTCTTTCGGGAAAATGTTTCATGCAACCGGCTGGAAAGTGAGTTATTTATTAACCTCCGAAGATTTAACGGCAAAATTCCGTTGCCATCAGCAATATATTTCTTACAGTGCAAGTTCTCCTTGTCAGTATGCGATTGCAAAGTATCTTGAGGTCTTTGATCCGTCTGTAAATCAGGCAGAAATGCAGAGAAAAAGGAATATTTTTAATGAATTAATTAAAGAAACTCCATTCATAGTTGAACAAAAAGCTGAAGGAGCTGTTTTTCAGGTCGTTAATTTCAGAAATATTTCAAAAACAATGACCGATGTAGAATTTTCAAGATGGCTGACTGTTGAAAAAAAAGTGGCTTGTCTTCCGCTTTCTGCATTTTATAATTCAAGGCAAGATTCTGATTATGTGCGGTTTAGTTTTGCTAAAAAAGATGAATTGATTTTTGATGCTTTGGAGTATTTGAGGAAGAATCTTTGATATCTTATGTTGCTGTTACTGTGAAATGTACTTTATAGATTTCTCATTCGTCGAAATGACAGAGTGTTTTTTCTCCCGCAGATTTTGCTGATTACGCAGATTTTTTTTTATTTGTGTTAAAATTTGTGTCATTAGTGTTTAAATAAAAACAAAAAAGCACCGCCAACGCAGTGCTTTATATATTTTAAAATTGATTTTAAAGAGCTAGAACCCTTACGTCAATTCTTCTGTTTTTCGCTTTACATTCATCCGTATCATTGGCTTCACAAACAGGATACTGTGAGCCGTAGCCTTCCGCTTCTACCCTGTCTCCGGCAATTCCCAGCTCCAGTAACTTTAGTTTTGCAGTCTGAGCCCTCAAATTAGAAAGTTTTTGGTTGCTTTCTTCATTTCCGGTATTGTCTGTATAACCTCCTAATTTTACTTTTAAATTTGGATAAGTATTTAAAATTTCAACCAAATTTAATAATTGTACTTCAGACCCCGGCTTCAGATCACTTGAACCTGTTTGGAAATATAAATTCTCAATCGTGTACCAGGTGTTCGGATCCAGTACTTTCTGATCTTTATTTTTAATCAAATTATACATCTGATACAACTGGCTTCCTTCCCCGATCGATATTTTCTTTCCACCTTTCAATTCCACCTCCTGAATAGTTCCTGTATCGTAAACGAAGTCTCCGCTTTCATTCAAATGACCTTTGATTTCTTTTGGAGCTAAATCAACCACTCCGGCGGTTACTTCAACACTTTTAACTCCCGCAACGCCCGTTAGTGCTTCAATTTTTGCCTTTCTGTTGGCCTCAATTTTATCTTTATGTAAAACGGCTAAAGTCGGTGCGATAACCAGCGAAACGATTGACATTAATTTAATCAAAATATTCATCGAAGGTCCCGAAGTATCTTTGAAAGGATCTCCCACTGTATCTCCGGTTACCGAAGCTTTGTGAGGTTCAGAGCCTTTGTAATAAGTCTGTCCGTTAATATCTACTCCCTTTTCAAAAGATTTTTTGGCATTATCCCAAGCTCCACCTGCATTGTTCTGGAACATTCCCATTAAAACCCCACTTACGGTAGCACCGGCTAAAAATCCGCCCAATACTTCAGGGCCGAAAATAAATCCGATCAATAAAGGAGAAATAATAGCAATCGCTCCGGGAAGCATCATTTTTTTGATGGAAGCATCTGTTGAGATCGCCACACATTTTTCATATTCCGGCTGAGCTTTTCCTTCCAATATTCCCGGAATCTCACGGAACTGTCTGCGCACTTCCTCTACCATTGCCATTGCAGCCTGTCCCACCGCTGTAATCGCCAATGAAGAAAAGATAAACGGAATCATCCCGCCGACAAATAATCCGGCCAAAACATCCGCTCTGTAAATATCAATACCATCAATTCCTGCAATTCCTACGAACGCTGCGAATAAAGCCAAAGCCGTCAACGCCGCTGAAGCAATCGCAAACCCTTTTCCTGTAGCTGCTGTGGTATTTCCTACCGCATCCAGAATATCGGTTTTTTCACGAACTTCTTTCGGTAATTCACTCATTTCGGCAATACCTCCGGCATTATCTGCAATCGGACCGAATGCATCGATAGCCAACTGCATTGCTGTTGTTGCCATCATTCCGGCCGCTGCGATCGCAACTCCGTAAAGACCTGCACACAGATAAGAACCATAAATTCCGCCTGCCAAAACAATGATCGGAAGTAATGTCGATTCCATCCCAACGGAAAGTCCGCCGATAATATTGGTTGCATGACCTGTCGAAGATTGTCTTACAATGCTTGAAACCGGTCTTTTACCCATTGCTGTATAATATTCTGTGATGATACTCATTAAAGTGCCCACAACTAATCCTACCATAATTGCCCCAAAAACACCCATTTTAGAGAATTCCTGTCCTCTCAGAACCATTTTGTCCGGCAAAAGATATGTTACCAAAAAATAGGAAGCTATAGCTGTAATGACGATACTTCCCCAGTTTCCAAGGTTCAGTGCGTTTTGTACGCTTGATGTGGAAGAATCTTCATTGTCATTAATTCTTACAAACAAAGTCCCGATCATGGAAAAAATAATTCCTGTTCCGGCAATTAGCATCGGTAACAAAATCGGCGCAAAACCACCAAAAGAATCTTCAGAAACCGTTTCTCTTCCCAACACCATTGTTGCTAAAACCGTCGCTACGTATGAACCGAATAAATCCGCTCCCATTCCGGCAACGTCTCCTACGTTATCTCCCACGTTATCAGCAATTGTAGCCGGATTTCTAGGATCATCTTCCGGAATCCCGGCTTCTACTTTTCCTACCAAATCTGCTCCGACATCGGCTGCTTTAGTATAAATTCCGCCGCCTACTCTTGCGAAAAGTGCGATAGATTCTGCACCTAAAGAGAAACCTGTTAAGATTTCGATCGTTCTCTCCATTTCATGAGAGTCTACTGTAGCATGCGGAGCGAAAATTTGTTTGATAATTAAATATAAACCTCCCAATCCTAAAACGGCAAGACCTGCAACCCCCATTCCCATCACCGAACCTCCGGCAAAGGAAACTTTAAGCGCTTTTGAAAGTGAAGTTTTTGCGGCCTGAGCGGTTCTTACATTAGCTTTTGTAGCGATTTTCATTCCGATAAAACCTGCCGAAGCCGAAAATATAGCTCCAAAAACAAAAGCCACCCCGATAGCCCAGTGAGAATTGGCATTGCTCATTCCCATGACGGCTAAAAGAATAGCTACAATCGCTACGAAATAGGTTAAGATTCTGTACTCGGCCTTTAGAAAAGCCATGGCACCGTCAGCGATATGTCCGCTGATAACTTTCATTTTCTCATCCCCGGCATCCTGCTTCGTCACCCAGTTACTTTGAAGAAAGGTGTAAAGTAAGGCAACGACACCAAAGATTGGTACTAACACAAATAAGTCCATAGTTTAATATTTTTTTGGTAATAAAGAACTAAATATAATAAATAATTGCTATGAAATCGTGAAAAAATATTCTAACTATTTAAAAATAATTAGTTAAACGTTTGACCTATTTATTTGAAATTTATTTTAATTTTGATAAATATTTACATCATGCATTAATTTTAAGTTTGGCTAAAGCCCACTCCTATTGAATACAGCGCATTGGTTATCTGCTTGTAACAACAAAAAAGGATAAACGAAAATTCATTTATCCTTTAATTTATCTTAAATAAAGAGTATATTATCCTCCGTATTTATTGGCGTAGTCCTGCTGAGATGCTCTGATTACATGTTTTGCATGTTCAGCACCGTAAACTTCCTGGATTCTGCACTTTGCAGGCTCATCCGGTAAGTTTTTATAAGTCAGGAAATAGTGCATTAATCGTTTCACTTCCGCTTCAGGCAATTCTGCAATATCTCTGAAATGTCCGAAAGCGTGGTCACCGATCATTACAGCAACGATTTTATCATCTGCTTCACCTCCGTCGATCATTTTGAAACCTCCGATAGGAATAGCTTCCATCAACAAACCTCCTGCATGAATATTGTGTGAACTTAAAACACAGATATCAAGCGGGTCATGATCTCCCATTGTAACGTCTGTTGCTCCTCTTTCAATAGCTAAATTCATCACAGCAGAATCGCAGTATGTTCTTGGAACAAAACCATATAATGCAGGAATGATATTAGAAAATTTTTGAGGTCTGTCTACCTTTAAAAAACCGGTTTCTTTATCTACTTCGTATTTAATAGTATCTGAAGGAACGATCTCCACGAAAACATTTACAACATTTGGCGCATCTTCCCCTGCAGAAATCCCATGCCACGGATGTGCTTTAAAATTTGGAATCATTATTTAAATTTTTTATTTTTTAGTTAAGCTATTATTAAAATTTCTCTTCTCAGGTCTTCTATCGTTGCCGAAATATAATCTTCACTGTTCATATAATTCATGATGAAAACCGTTTTGAACTCATCTAAATTCGGGCTGCTGCTGAGGCCTTCATATGTTTTGTGAAGCAAATCTATTACAGCATTTTTAGAATCAACTATATTTTTCCATGAATTTTTCGTTAAATACAGCTGTTGAGAGGAATTATACTCAAACTCTTCATTGATCGATTTTTCCGTAAGAAATATAAACTCATGAACGGCCAGTCCTTTATCAAACTTCTGAATAAGATTGGAAGGTTTTAATCTTTCTAAAAACAATGTCATCCTTTCATAAGACTGGGTTTTATTTTCGGAATTCGATTTTATAGAAAGTAACTTGATTTCCTGTTCTTTAAGCTTGATGTAAGTAAATACAAATTGTCTGAGCAAAACCAAGAAAGGTATCGCAATGATCAATGCAAAAGCATATGGTAAATATCCTGAAAAACTTGTCATAATTTGAGGTAGCAAAATTACTAATTATTTGGTAGTTTTTGAACATGTTTTCATCAATTCTTACTACAAAATTTTAAAATTTATTTTTAGCATCAAATATTCTTTCCGATCAGCATAAATAGTATTAATTTGCAGGCGCTAAATAAAACAGAAGTGTCTTTCAAAAATTATATATCAAAGCTGTCTTTTAACGGTAAAATGAGTAGTAATATCAAAACATGTATTGCTTTTATTGTTAATTCTAAAAGATACAGTTCAAAATTTAAACAAAATAAACTTGATCTGAACAACAACGAAACTTTTGTTTATCATTTCAAGAAAAATCATAGAAAATTTGATCTTTATCTAAGGACTTTTAAAGGTGATATTGATATTTTTTACGAAATATTCTGGAAAAAAACATATGATCAGCATTTAAATTTCCTTCAGGAAAAACCAAAAGTGATTGTTGATCTGGGGGCTCATATCGGTCTGACTTCCATTTATCTGAGTTTGAAATATCCGGATGCCAAAATTATTGCTGTAGAGGCTTCTCCTGAAAATTTCCTGTTATTGAAAGAAAATACCTCTTCATTCAAAAATATTGAATGTGTGAATGCTGCTATTTATTTTGAAGACGGAACTGTGAATTTCGGAAGTGAAGAACTTTCTTATAATCAGAGAATTTCGGATTCGGGTGCTGAAATTAAGGCTATTTCTGTTGAAAGTTTAATGAAAGAACATCAATTAAACGAAATTAATTTACTTAAAATCGATATAGAAGGCGGAGAAGTTGAACTGTTAAGCAAAAACAATTCATGGCTGGAAAAAGTAGAAAATATCATTATTGAAATTCACCAAGACTACACTCAAGAACACCTGAATAAAGATCTGCAACCTTTCGGATTTACAATAGAACTGAATAAAAATGCGGTGTTGTTTGCCGACAAAAAACAATAAGTCAGGACAATTTTAAAGTCTTTCTGATGACATCTTTTTTAGAATTTGCAATGACCGGATACATTTTCAGTTCAGGACGAAATCCTCTGAAAAATTCTTCGATTGCGGGTACTTCACTTCCCTCAAAATCAAAGATTTTCTGTGCTATATTCTGTGCAATGACATAATCAATAATCGTGGAAGCACCGGAAAGCTTCACATAATCTTTATCATTAAAAGTGCCTAAAAGCGCAACAGTTTTCTCATCAAAATACACGGCAATTGTATTAATAATTTTCTCCTGATACACAAAAGCAACGATTTTCAAATGCCCTGAGTTTTCCAGATTAGTAAATATTTCTAAAAAATGGGCTTTGCCTTTATTATCTTTGGCTCCGATAAAATTGGCTGATATAAACGTTTCCGCATCTTTTATTTTGGTTTCTATCACTTTGGAATGGGCAGAAACCTCTTCGTCCAGCCTTAATTTTCTTTTTCTTTTCGGTGAATATTTTTGACGTATTATTTCGTATTTTTCAGGCTCAATCAGAAAATTTTTTCGAAGTTGTAAAGGTTCTGAAAATTTATTTCCATCATTAAAAGCATAATACCAGATATTGTATTTTTTCCGGAAAAATTGTAAAAACTGATCATTTATTTCAACATTGTCCGTTTTTGAAAAAACGCCCAATTGCTGACAGAGTTTAGGATTAATCACAAGTTTAATTCCCAGTTTCTTCATAAAAGGAACGGGCATAACAGCTTCATAATCACCGTAAACGAGAAGTTCCCATTGCTTATCGGAAGTGATGTCTAAAAAAATCTTTGTGGCAGAATATTTTCTCTGCTCAGAATTTTCCAAACAATCCGAATATTTATCGAAATCAATTTCGTTGTATTTCAATCTTCTAATCATAGCAATCCGTCATCTGAAAAACTAAAATATGAATTCTGCGTGATAATCAGGTGATCCAATAGCTGAATATTCAGAAGTTTTCCCGCTTCTCTTATTTTCTGCGTGATTTCAATATCTTCGCGGCTCGGTTTCAGGTTTCCGGACGGATGGTTGTGAGCAATGACAACTCCCGTTGAAAAGTGGTCTAAAGCCGTTTTAAACAGAATTCTTACATCAACGATGGATTGATTAATTCCACCCTGTGTAAGCTGTGCCAAATGAATGACTTTATTACTTTGATTCAAAAAAGCAGCCCAAAATTCTTCTGTTCTCAAATCTGATAAATGGTTCCTGAAAATCTGATATGCATTGTGACTGTTTGAAATAACAGGCTTTTCCGGGATTTCCTGGCTTGCCCTTCTTCTTCCGATCTCCAAAGCGGTTGTAATTGAGATCGCTTTTACCTCTCCGACTCCTTTAAATTTCATTAAATCTTTAATCGAAAGCAGACTCAGCTGATGCCAATTGTTGTTCACTGAACTTAAGATTCTTCTCGCTAATTCCACAGCTGTTTCATCCCTGCTTCCGCTTCCCATGATAATGGCCAGTAATTCAGAATCCGACAATGAATTCTTGCCTTTCAGTAAAAATTTTTCTCTGGGCCTGTCGTCTTCGGCTAAAAATTTAATGGACATTTATTGAGTAAGAAGTTATGAATAATAAGTTTAATAAAAAGCATATAAAATAATCGACTGCTTTGACTGATCGATGTATTTTGCCGTCTGATTAAATGCGTTTTGAGAAAGCATCGGACAACCCAAGCTTAAACATGCCGGATCAGTCGATTCTTTGTCGGGAATGCAACCATACGAATGAAGGACAATCGCCCGTGACATTGCATTACTGTTTGTGGGATCTAAGCCATTCAACCGGTAGGATTTTCCGAATTTCCCGGAATAGCTTTCTTTGATCTCATATTTTCCCAGAGAAGACTGAAAAGAGCCGTCAATATTACTAAACTGCAGATTCTGAGAGTTTTTAACCACAGAACCAGAGCCGTGGGCAACGACCGCTTTTTGTAAAATTTTATCGTTTTTTAGATCATAAACGAAATATCTGTATTTCCCGGAATGTACTTTAAAATTGATGAAAACCGCCAAATCCTGATTATAATTTTTCCCTTTAATATAATCTTTAATTTCCAGAATTTTTGATTTCGGTAAATAATCAACCAAATTTCCCGACTGAGATTCTATTTTTGAACAGGAAATGATAAAGAGGAATAAAAAAATAAAATATTTCATCATTCAACGGAATTTTAATCGATAATCATCCCGTCTTTCATGACCAATTTTCTGTCGGTAATTTCCGCCAGATTCGGGTTGTGGGTTACAATGACAAAAGTCTGGTTGTATTTATCCCTCAAATCAAAGAATAATCTGTGAAGATCATCCGCATTTCTAGAGTCCAGGTTTCCTGTCGGCTCATCGGCAAAAATGATTTTCGGAGAGTTGATTAAAGCTCTAGCCACCGCTACCCTCTGCGCTTCCCCACCCGACATTTGGTTGGGTTTATGATGAAGTCTTTGTTCAATTCTAAGGTCTTCAAATAAAGCATAAGCCTTTTCCAACGCTTCTTTTTCGTTGGCACCTGCAATTTTTGTCGGCAGCAAAACGTTTTCCAAAGCCGTAAACTCCGGAAGCAACTGGTGAAACTGAAATACAAAACCGATATTCTGGTTTCTGAATTTAGAAAGCTGTTTGTCATTCATATTGATGAACGATTCCCCGGCGATAGTGATTTCGGTATTGAATTTATTGGAAGCCGTAGGCTGATCCAGCGTTCCCAGGATTTGCAAAAGCGTAGATTTTCCTGCCCCGGATTCTCCTACAATAGATACAACTTCACCTACTTTAATGTGAATATCAACACCTTTTAATACTTCTAAATTTCCATAAGATTTATGGATATTCCTTGCTTTAATCATGATTCAAAAATAGTAATTTGATTTGAAATATGGTAGAATTTTACAGTGAATTGTGAGTGGTGATTTTTTTTAATATTTAATTTCTTCTTACTAAACCTTCAAGGTTTTCAAAACCTTGAAGGTTTGATTTCGTAAAATAATTTCCAAACAAAAACGCTTCCCAAAATTGAGAAGCGTTTTTAATATTTAAAACTTTAGAAAATTACAGTAACAAAGTTAAAGGACTTTCCAAATATGTTTTCAGTGTTTGTAAGAACTGAGCACCTGTAGCACCGTCTACCACTCTGTGGTCACAAGCTAATGAAAGCTTCATGATGTTTCCAACTACGATCTGACCGTCTTTTACGATCGGTTTCTCGATGATGGCTCCTACTGAAAGGATCGCAGAGTTTGGCTGATTGATGATGCTTGTAAATGTTTCAATTCCGAACATTCCCAAGTTTGAGATAGAGAATGTAGAACCTTCCATTTCGTTTGCTTTAAGACCTTTAGATTTAGCTCTTGCAGCCATATCTTTCACAGCAGCAGAAATTTGAGTATAGTTCATCTGGTCTGTATTCTTCAACACAGGAACTACCAATCCGTCTGGGATCGCAACTGCTACACCTATATTGATGTTTCCTCTGTGAATGATCTTATCACCTGCCCAGCTAGAATTTACCTGCGGATGTTTTCTTAAAGCAATAGCTGTTGCCTTAATGATCATATCGTTGAAAGAAATTTTTGTATCCGGTAAAGAATTGATCTCATTTCTGGCCACAATTGCCTTGTCCATGTTAATTTCTACCATCAAGTAGTAATGAGGCGCAGTGAATTTACTTTCAGAAAGACGTTTCGCGATAATGTTTCTTACCTGCGAATTCGGAGTTTCCGTATCTTCACCCTGAATGAAGCTTAATGCCACTTGTGCAGCAGCACTTGCAGCCGGAGCTGAAGCAGCTGGTTTCACCTGAGATGGCTGATAATTTTCAATATCTTTTTTTACGATTCTTCCGTTTTCTCCTGAACCCTGTACAGAATGAATATCAACACCTTTATCCTGAGCCATTTTCTTAGCTAATGGAGAGATGGCTACTCTTTCGTTGTTGCCGGTTGCCGGTTGTTGGTTATTTGATTCTTGTTTTGGAGCTTCAGCTTTTTGTTCAGCAGGTTTTTCTGTTGACTGGGCAGCTGCTGCTTTTGGTGCACCAACTCCTGAAACATCCGTTCCCTCAGGTCCTATAATTGCCAATACAGAATCTACCGGAGCAGCACCACCTTCTTCAACACCCTGCTTCAATAATACCCCATTGAATTCAGATTCAAAATCCTGAACCGCTTTATCTGTCTCGATCTCAGCAAGAAGATCACCTTCTTTTACTGTATCGCCTACGTTTTTGTGCCATTTCGCCACTTTACCTTCTGTCATTGTATCAGAAAGTCTTGGCATTGTAATCACTTCTACCCCTGCAGGAACTTCCGCAGAAGTTTGCTCTACGCTTGTAGAACTATTTTCTGTTTTAGATTCTTCTTCAGATTTTTTCTCTTCAGAACCGCCTGCAGCCGGAGCAGCAGCCCCACCTGTCAATCCTGAAATATCTTCTCCTTCATTTCCGATAATCGCCAAAACAGAATCTACAGCAGCAGCACCGCCTTCTTCTACACCCACGTATAAAAGAGTACCTTCTACTTCAGATTCGAAATCCTGAACCGCTTTGTCAGTTTCAATTTCAGCTAAAATATCTCCTTCCTTTACTTTATCTCCTACTTTTTTATGCCATTTTGCCACCTTTCCTTCCGTCATAGTATCGGAAAGACGTGGCATTGTAATTACTTCTGCCATATTATAATATTGATTTGAGATTTGAGATTCGAGATTCGAGATTTGAGATTCGGAAACATCAAATTCAAAGGTCAAATTTCAAACTAATTATTAATTTTTTTAATTTTCTAATTTATCTAAGAACGGATAATCCTGTTGAGCGTACACATACTCGTAGATTTTCTCTGCATCAGGATACGGAGAATTTTCCATGAACTCGATGCACTCTTCAACGAAATCTCTTGATTTGTTGTCCGTTGCTTCCAATTCTTCTTCAGTTGCCCAATTATTAGATAAAATTCTTTGTTTAATTAATTCAATCGGGTCATCATTTTTGTGAAGAGCAACTTCATCCTTAGATCTGTAAGGCTCCGCATCAGACATAGAGTGACCTCTGTAACGGTAAGTTCTTGCTTCAATGAAAGTAGGGCCGTCTCCTCTTCTTGCTCTTTCAATAGCTTCGTAAGCAGCTTCAGCCACTTTCTCAGGATCCATTGCATCTACAGCAAGGCAAGGCATTTCGTATCCTAAACCTAATTTATAAATATCTTCGTGGTTGGCTGTTCTTTTTACAGAAGTTCCCATTGCATACTGATTGTTTTCAACAACGAAAACTACCGGCAGCTTCCAGTTCATGGCCATGTTAAACGTTTCATGTAAAGAACCCTGTCTAGCCGCTCCGTCTCCGAAGAAACAGATATTCACCGCTTTTCTGTCGAAATACTGATCTGCGAAAGCGATACCCGCTCCTAAAGGAATTTGTCCTCCTACGATACCATGACCTCCGTAAAATCTGTGTTCCTTACTGAAAATGTGCATAGATCCGCCCATACCTCCTGACGTTCCTGTAGCTTTACCACAAAGTTCCGCCATGATTCTCTTAGGATCCACTCCCATCGCCATAGGATGGATGTGACATCTGTAAGCAGTGATCATACTATCTTTTGTTAAATCCATTGCATGCGTAAATCCTGCAGGGATTGCTTCCTGACCATTATACAAATGTAAAAAACCTCTGATTTTTTGTTTTAGATAAAGAGAACGGCATTTGTCTTCAAACCTTCTCCACATAGTCATATCTTCATACCACTTCAGGTATACCTCTTTAGAAAATTCTTTCATGTGTTAGCCTTTGCTTATTTATTATGAAATAGTTGAGCAAAATTATAAAAAAAACTTTGTTTTTATTGTATATAGATCAATTGTTTTTTTAGTTATAGTATTATATTTACATTATCAAACTAGAATATGGAAGAAAAACAGCCTTCACTATTACATAAAATCTCAAAAGTCATATCCGATTTTTTCAATCCTTTGGTTTCTTTGTTTATCTTTTTTGTCTACATGAGTGTGAGAAATTATACATTAAAAGACTCATTACTCTACTTTCTTCCTATATTATTAATGATCATTCTTCCTGTGATTATCTGGCTTGTCTGGAATGTGAAGACGGGAAGATATACGAATATGGATGTTTCCAACAGGATCCAGAGGAAAACGTTGTATATTTTTATTGCAGGCTGTGTGGTTTCTTATCTTTTATTTAATTATTTTCAAAATGGGTATGTTGATTTTGTAATGCTTTTCATTTTAATTCTGCTGTTTTCGATGCAGATCAGCAATTATTTCATTAAAAGTTCGATGCATACAGCTTTCAATATATTTGTAGCGGCTTTATTTTTTGCTTTGGATACAACGATGGGGTTTGTCTGGCTGGGAATTTCATTTTTGGTCGGGATTACGAGAATTATTTTAAAAAGACATACGCCCAGAGAGGTTTTTATGGGTGCCGGAATTGCTTTCGTGGTATCTTTTATTTACTTATATTGCAATATACAATTTCAACATTAAGAATTTAATATGAAAATAAATCATCTTACCCCTGCCGAGGAAAACTTAATGAAACTGTTTTGGAAGCTTGAATCCTTTTATCTAAAGGACATCATGGAGCAGCATTCTGAGCCGAAGCCGCATCAGAATACGGTTTCCACTTATCTGAAAATATTGGTTGAAAAAGGCTATTTATCGACCGAAAAAGAAGGCAGGATCTTCAAATATACTGTTCTTGTACCGTTGGAAGAATACCGAAAATTTTTATTGAAAGAGATTTCACATCATTTCTTCAACGATTCCGGGAAGGAAATCCTGGAGTTTTTATTTAATGAAAATCTGATCTCTCAGGAAGATTTGCGAGGGTATTTTGATCTGAAAATCGAAATGAAACCCGCAAAAATAAAGGAACCGAAACATGAATACGCTAATGAAGTTTTGAATCCAAAAAAAGATAAAAAAAGCAAAGACAAGAAGAAAAAAAAGAAAAAAGATCAGCCTAAATAATTATTAACCATAAAAAAACACTCAAATCATGAAAACAAAATTTCAGGAAACGCTGAGCCGGGCAAATGAAGTCATTTTCCGGTACCCTATCGTTCTGGTAATGGCTCTGTTAGCTGCAATCGGGGCTATTTGTATGTTTGAAAATAACAGGGAACGTGAGTTGTTTTTTGTCTTTTCAAAATTTACCATCTGTGCCTGTCTTGGGATTTCGCTGATGTTTGCCTTAAAAATGTTGTCCCAGCGAATAGGAAAAGAGCTTCTGCTACAGCTTTTCGGGATTATTTTCCTTGTCGGATTTTATTTTGTCTTACCCGGAAAAGAGAAGGATTTCACGGAAGTATATGGCTATATTATTGCTATTACGGTGCTTTTAACGCATTTATTCGTCTCATTTATTCCATTTCTGGGACAAAATGTAGAGCTCAAATTTTGGCAGTATAATAAGAACCTTTTTGTTAATATTTTTCTTACAGCCGTATTTACAGGCGTTCTTACGGGCGGTGTTGAACTGGCGATTTTAGCAGTCGACAAGCTTTTTGATTTTAATTTTGATGACAGGCTTTACACTGATACATTATACGTTCTGGCAATATTCGGTAGTTGTTTTATTTTTCTTTTATTCAATGATAAAGGTTTAAATAATCTTGAAAAAGATAGAGATTACCCTATTGTTTTAAAGTTTTTTACTCAATTTATTTTAATTCCTTTATTATTAATTTACGTTGTCATTCTTTATTTTTATTCTATAAAAATCCTCATTAACTGGCAATTGCCTCGAGGCTGGGTTTCCTATCTCATTCTGGCTTACAGTATTGTCGGGATTTTGGCGCTGCTTCTGGTTCATCCTTTGAAAAATGAGAATACGAAATCGTGGGTAAGAATATTTTCAAAAGCCTTTTATTATACAATTATTCCATTAATTATTCTACTTTTTGTAGCCATCTTTACTAGGATTTTAGAATATGGATATACTGAGCCGAGATATTTCGTTTTACTGCTGGCTTTGTGGCTGTTAAGCATTGTTGTTTACTTTATTTTTGTTAAAAAAGGAACGATAAAATTTATCCCGATAAGTTTATTTGCATTTGGAGTTTTTGCTTTAATTTTTCCTTATTTAAATGCTTTCAGTGTTTCAAAAAGAAGCCAGAAGGCAGAACTATCGAAAATTTTAAATGAAAAACAATTATTAAACAACGGCAAAATCGATTTCAAAAAGAAAGTCGCCGATACCATCAGTATTGAAATAGCAGATAAATTCCAGTATTTGTCGGAAAGAAAAGAAGGTGATTTTTTGTCTGAATTACTGGATAAAAAGGAGCAAAATGATTTAAATAAAAATATTGAAAAAGGAGAATTTTATTCTATAAGATATCATATTCAGGATCAATTTACCAATATCAACACAACCTCAAAAAATGATCCTGAAGAAACACAACGACTTAGTATCACTTCTGAAAAACAAACAACAGAAATTGGAGATTATCAGTATTTCATGAGCTTTTCCCGCTACGATCAAGAGCCGAAAAAACTCAATGAAGATCAATTTAAATTCATTGATGAACTTACGGATAAATCTTCATTAAAACTGATTTTAAATGATACAGATGAAGTAGATTTCGGCCCTCAAATCGTGAAGTTATTTGGAGAACACAAGGACAAAAAGAATATAGTAAAAGTCCCTGAAATCGCAATGGAAAGTGACCTGGGAAAATATCACGTGAAACTTGTTTTCCAACAAATTACAAAAGAAAAATATCCTTATAATAAACGGTCAAACATCTATTATCAGGAGGCTTATCTGCTGATAAAACTAAAATAACCTTCTAAAAATAAAAAAAGCATTACGTTTTGTAATGCTTTATATTTTTAGTTTAAAATTATCTTTCTGAGCTCCAAAGAGGGGTAGAATTTTGATACACCACCAAATTCCCATCATCCTGAACAGCTAATCTTGTTGCCCCACGATTTTGAGTATTAGAACTCCAAACAGCTTTATTATAAGAGTCATAAACCACTAAATTCCCATCCTGCTGAAATTCTGCTCTGCTGCCTTTATTATCCGTTCCGGAAGCCCAAATCGCTTCACCATTGTTTCTCGAAAAAACCAAGTTACCATCATTTTGAAATACCAGATAATAATTACGATTGGCAGAGTAAATTTTACTGTTTTTGTAGAATGCAAATCCAGGATTTACGCCTCCGCCTCTGAATCCCCAGCCATTTCCGCCGCCATTATTATTAGAATCGTCATTACTGGTATTAGATGCCCATACTGGACTCGATCTATTATAAATTACCAGGTTCCCATCATTTTGTACCGAAAGTTTGGTGGCTCGTTTTCCATTAGTATTGGAACTAAAAATAGGTCTGTTTCCAGGTGCATACACTACAAGATTACCATCGCTCTGAAAAATAGCCTGAGTACCTCTGTTCGTTGTTTTAGACTCCCATAATGGGCGTGCAGATCTATTGTACAATACAAGATTTCCATCTTTTTGAAATAAAAGATAATATTGCCCATTATCAGACCAATACCTTTTATCCTGTTGAATATTTTGTCCGTTATAAATAATCTGCGCATTGAATAATAACCCACAAAACATCAGGGTCAATGCTAATAAATGTCTTCTCATTATAATTAATTTTTGATTGGTTAAAAATTTTCTAAAATTATGCCAAATAGCAATGTTTTCTCAATCTAAGATACTAATTAAATGATTTACTGTCAATTAAATTTTGCACAAAAAAAGCGGCTTAAAAAAGCCGCTTATATTTTTTTACCAACGTTTTCCGCCGTTTCCGCCGCCGCTGTAACCGCCTCCTCCACGGTTATTTCCTCCTCCGTAGCCACCGCCACTTCTGTTGTTACCTCCGTAACCTCCGCCTCTGTTACCACCTCCATTGTTACTGAAAGTTCTTCTAGGCTTCTCTTCTCTTGGCTTAGCTTCTGAAACGTTAAGTGTTTTTCCGTTAAATTCCTTTTGGTTAAGAGCTTCAATAGCTTGCTGTCCTTCAGAGTCTTCCATTTCGATAAAACCGAAACCTCTAGAACGACCAGTTTCTTTGTCTGTAATGATTTTTACTGAAGAAACTTCTCCAAATTCTGAAAATAGATCTTGCAACTCATAATCTTTAGTTGCGTAATTGATGTTTGAAACAAAAATGTTCATCTGGGTTAAAAAATTAAAAATGTTAAAAATGATTTGGTTTATAAAAGAAAAACAACATAAAGTCATGAACAAATATTGATTCCAAATATAGACTCATGCAAGATACGATTATTAAATTCATATCAAAGACTTTTTTGAAATTATTTTAATAAATTTTTCATTCGATTTTTAGTTTCGTTAAAAAGTATTAATTTTTCACTAATTAATCATGAATTTTTATTAAAATCAATATTATTATTAACAATATTAATTACAAACTCTTTTTTCCGGTGGGGAGTTATTGTAAATAATGAGTATATTTAAATATATTTTTCATTAAATATGAAACAACACACCACTAATTTCATCAATACATTCATCGAAGTTGCGGAAGATTGTCCTGTTTCCGAAGCACAAATTCCGCCCGAAAAGAAAGAAAAAACATTGGCCAATTTACAATACGAACAGATAGTAAAAAATCCATACAAATACTCTTCTGATGATGTTATTTTTGATTGTTATGCCTTTAAAAATGACATTTCAAAAAGTGAAAAGCATGAAACGAGAGAAAAATTTTTCTCCAAAGGTCAACCTTGCCTCCGATGTTCTCCTTTAGCCAAGAAATATGGCTTCGGGATTCATCATAACGACAAAGGAAAAGTGGCAATTTACCCTTTAGAAAGTAAGGAATATCAGGAGTTCTTGCATGACCACTCCATCATGAAAGTGAAAGCCATGCGATCCAAAAAAAAATAATTGAGAATATAAATAATTCTCTTTTGATAACTAAATCCATTTCCTTTGAAAAAGCCGGTTTTAAATACTAAATTTGTGCTTCAAATTATTAAAAAACATGAACTATCATACTAGAAAATGGGTAAAGCCCGAAGATCTGAATCCCAACCATTCTCTTTTTGGAGGAAGATTATTGCAATGGATCGATGAGGAAGCCGCACTTTACGCCATTATCCAACTGGAAAATACCAAAGTGGTTACAAAATTCATCTCTGAAATCAATTTCGTAAGCTCCGCAAAGCAGGGCGACATCGTTGAAATCGGGATTGAAGTTATAAAATTTGGCTCCACATCCATTACTCTGGCTTGTGAGGTTAGAAATAAAATGACTCACCAAACCATCATTACCGTCGACAGAATTGTTATGGTAAACCTTGATGAGGAAGGAAATCCGGCTCCTCATGGAAAGACAAAAGTTGAGTTTGTAAAAGACAGGTTAAACAACCAGCAACCATTATGAAAATTTTCATAAAAAATATGGTCTGCGACAGGTGTGTTGCTGCGGTGTCAACGATTTTCAGTGATAGCAATATTAAGGTTAAATCCATTCATCTTGGTGAAGTGGAAACTGAAGCCGAAGTTTCAGAAAAAGACCTGCAGTCTTTAGAAAAACTTTTAGAAAAAACCGGATTTGAAAGGATAAAAGATTCTGCTCATCAGCTTATAGAGAAAATTAAAAATCTAATCATTGTAAAAATCAGTGAACTTGATATCGATGAAAATTTTCTTTTATCTGAATTTTTAAGTTTAAATCTTCATAAAGACTACAGCTCGCTTTCCAAAACTTTTTCTCAAAACGAAAATATCACTTTAGAACAGTTTTTTATTCTTCAAAAAATTGAAAAAGTGAAGGAACTGCTTTTGTATAATGAATTTAATTTAACAGAAATCGCCGGAAAACTTGGCTATAAAAGTGTTCAGCATTTGTCGTCACAATTCCGGAATAGCACGGGTTTCACTCCCACAGAATTCAAAAAACTGAAAGTTCATAATAGAAAACCCCTTGATCAGGTTTGAGAGTCGGAGCATATGAGTGATATAGAGACTGCCATACACAACTCCAACCCCTCAACCTCTCAGACTTTAAAACTTCCCAACAAAATTCTATAAACATTATCCTTAAATTTATAACAACCTTCCGTTTGCATTTTGGAAATTTGTAATATAAATTAAAGGATCATGGAACAACAATATAAAATTCTCGGAATGACATGTTCCGGCTGTCAGAAAAAAATCTCTGAAAAACTCAATAGTATCAAAGGGATAAAAGCTGAAATCAACCTTGAAAACAATACAGCCACTATCCATTCTGAAAAAAGAATTGATATAAATACTTTAAATAAGGCCTTAGAAGAAATAGGAAATTACAAGCTAGAAGATCCCGCTCAGCCGGAGAAAGCTTTTGTAAAACCGCAGGATCGCGTTTCTCCTTCCTCCGTTTATTACTGTCCGATGGAATGTGAAGGGGAAAAAGTCTATTTCCAGCAGGGAAAAAGATGCCCCGTTTGTAATATGTACCTGGTTCCGATCGAGGAAAAACAGGCGAAAGATCCGAATTTTAAGCCAACTTACTCGTCAACCCATCTTCCCGAAAATTTCAAAGATAATGTCGGTAAATATTACTGTCCGATGTTCTGCGAAGGTGATAAAATCTATGATGAAAAAGGCGATTGCCCTGTCTGCCACATGCATTTGGAGCCAATAACGGAAGATTTGGTTAAAAATTCAGTTTCCCATTCGCATCATCATATTCATGATCACAGCCATCATCATGAAGCTCCGAAAGTTACGGATGAAATGGCTGGAAAGTATTATTGTCCAATGTATTGCGAAGGTGATAAAGTTTATGACAGAAATGTCGGATGCCCCGTTTGCGGAATGGATCTGGTAAAATATCCCGAAAAAAAAGTTGCAAAATACACCTGTCCGATGCATCCGGAAATTGTTCGGGATGAGCCCGGAAGCTGCCCGATTTGCGGAATGGATTTAGTCAGAATGCCTGATGCACACGATGATGAAGAAGATGAAACCTATAATGTCTTAAAAAGAAAATTCATTATTTCCTTAGTTTTCACGATTCCCGTTTTTATGCTTTCGATGGGCGGAATGTTTATTAATTTTTCGTTTTCGCATCAGATTCAGGGATTTATCGAGCTTATTTTAACGCTTCCTGTATTGTTTTATTCAGGTTGGTTCTTAATGAAAAGAGGTTGGGTTTCTTTTAAAACATGGAATTTAAATATGTTCAGCCTGATTGCTTTGGGCGTAGCTGCAGCATTCATTTTCAGTATAATTTCGTTGATTTTTCCTGATATGATTCCTCATGAAATTCGCGGTCACAATCATGAAATTCCGTTGTATTTTGAAGCGGTCTGTGTGATTTTAACGCTGGTAATTTTAGGTCAGTTAATGGAAGCCGCCGCCCACAAAAAAACTGGAAATGCCATTCGCGAATTGATGAATCTTTCGCCTGATGAAGCCAATCTTATCGTTAACGGAGAAGAAAAGAAAGTCTTACTTTCCCAGGTGAAAATCGGTGACCTGTTAAAAGTAAAGCCGGGTGAAAAAATTCCGGTTGACGGAAAAATTACGGAAGGAAATTCATATGTTGACGAAAGTATGATCACGGGAGAGCCGATTCCTGTTGAGAAAACGGTCAATGATCGGGTTTCTTCAGGAACCATCAACGGAAATCAGGTTTTCATCATGAAAGCTGAAAAAGTGGGCGATGAAACCTTGCTGTCCCAAATCATTAAAATGGTGAATGAAGCCAGCCGAAGCAAAGCTCCGATTCAGAAATTAACGGATAAAGTTTCGAAAATATTTGTGCCTGCAGTGATTTTAATTGCTATTTTAACCTTCGTTTTATGGCAGTTTTTTGGTCCGGAAGGAAAGAGAAGCTTATTTGCTTTTGTAAATGCCGTTGCTGTTTTAATTGTTGCCTGTCCATGTGCTTTAGGCCTCGCCACACCAATGTCATTGATGGTCGGAATTGGAAAAGGTGCAAAAAACGGTATCCTTATCAAAAATGCCGAAGCTCTTGAAGAAATGCATAAGGTAAATGTTTTAATTACCGATAAAACAGGTACTTTAACAGAAGGAAAGCCTTCCGTAGAATATATTGAAACAGTAAATAATGATCAAAATTTATTATTAAAACTGGCCTATTCTTTAAATCAAAATTCGGAACACCCTTTGTCGAATGCAGTTATTAAAAAAGCAAAAGACGAAAATATTTTACCTGAAAAAGTGGAAAATTTTGAAAATATTTCAGGAAAAGGCGTAAAAGGAAATATCAATGGAAAGACCGTTTTTCTCGGAAATGAGAGCTTATTAAATTCAAACAAAATTTCAATTCCGGAAAGTTTAAAGCAAAAAGCCGTTGAAGTACAGTCGAAAGCACATACCATTTCATATGTTGCCCAGGAAAATGAAGCATTGGGATTCATCAGTTTTACCGATAAAATCAAAGAAAGTTCTAAAAAAGCTGTTCAACAGTTGCTCAATGAGGGCATCGAAATTATCATGATGACAGGCGATAATGAACACACTGCAAAAGCCGTTGCGGAAGCCCTTGGAATCAAAAATTTTAAAGCCAATAGCCATCCTGAAGATAAATTAAATGAGGTGAAAAAACTCCAGCAACAAGGCAAAATCGTAGCCATGACCGGTGATGGAATCAACGACTCCCCTGCTCTGGCACAGGCAAATATTGGGATTGCGATGGGAACAGGGACTGATATAGCCATTGAAAGCGCAGAAATTACATTGTTAAAAGGAGATATTTTAGGTGTCGCTAAAGCCAAATTATTAAGCGAAAAGCTACTGAAAAATATTAAGGAAAATCTGTTTTTTGCTTTTATTTATAATGTCTTGGGAGTTCCGATTGCGGCAGGATTATTGTATCCATTTTTTGGAATTCTATTATCACCGATGATCGCTGCGGCCGCTATGAGTTTCAGTTCGTTATCTGTGATTTTGAATTCATTACGATTAAATTCGGTTGATCTGGATGTGAAATAAATAGTTTAAACTTCTCTCGCAGATTTGCCAGCAGATGATTGTGTTTTAGTTATTTGCATTAAAAATTTGCGAGAGAAAAATAATCAAAATAATGGAAAAAGAAAATCTTTACATTGGATGCTCAGGGTTTTACAACAATGACTGGAAGGGCTCATTATATCCCGAAGATGCCAAAAGTAAAGACTTTCTGACCTTATATTCTCAGACTTTCAATTGTGTTGAAATAAATTCTACGTTTTACAGAAAACCTACGGCGAAAACACTCTTAAAATGGGTGGATGAAACACCGGCTAACTTTAAATTTTTCATTAAAATTCCGAAAACAATTTCCCATGAAAAGCGATTGAAAGATTGTAAAGAAGAAATTACAGAATTCTGCGAACATGTTCAGACTCATTTAAAAGAAAAACTTTCAGGATTTCTGTATCAATTTCCACCTTCTTTCAAAAATACTCAGGATAATATTGATTTAATTCTTAATAATATTGATTTTAATTATTTAAATGTCATAGAATTCCGTCATGAATCTTGGTGGAAAGAGGAAATTTTTAATCTTTTAAAAAAAAACGACATCATTTTTTCAGGAGTAAGTTTTCCAGGAAATCTGCCGGAAGATGTGATTGTCAATCATTCCGAAATTTTATATTACCGCCTTCACGGAAAACCCATACTCTACAAATCTGAGTACAGTAAAGAATTCCTTCAGGATTTAGCTGAAAAAATTAAAGCAAACAAAAAGAAAGCATTTATATTTTTCAATAATACCTGGGGAAATGCTGCGATTCATAATTCTTTATTTTTAAAGAAAATACTGGAATAAAAAATTGTTAAAAATAAATTTATTAAAATCTCCTTAAAAAGTAAAGTTTTAAGGAAATCTGGCATAAATTTTGTTAAGAATTATTTGGAAAAATTAACAATTTTTAACATTTAAAATTCCATTACCTTTATGAGAAAAAACTTTGCGGAAAAGTCTAAAAATAAGGCTTTTCTTGGGATGTTTGCATTGATGAGTGCAACTTCAATTTTATTCAACGGCTGCAACCGTAAAATCGACAAAAAAGAATCAGAAATACTGATTCCGAATGGACATCCCATCGCAAAAAAAGTCCCCAAAATCGATAATGAAGACGTAACTTCCGATAAAAGAGTTATCTATCTTACCTTCGATGACGGTCCCAATCAGGGAACCGAAAATCTTCTCAGAATTTTAAATAAAAGAAAAGTTTGTGCAACCGCCTTTCTGGTCGGAAAACACGCCTATGGAAGCAAAAAACAAAAGAATGATCTTGAACTTTTAAGGAAAGACCCTCTTGTTGAGCTGGCCAATCATAGTTTTACTCACGCCCACAATAAGTATACAGATTTTTACAAAAATCCTGAAAGTGTAGTAAATGATTTTAATATTGCCAAAGACAGCTTAAAATTATACGATAAAATTGCCAGAACTCCCGGAAGAAATATCTGGAGGCTGAATAATATTTCCGTTACCGATCTTAAAAGCTCAACGGAAGCCGCAAATAAACTTAAACAGGCTGGTTATAAGGTAATTGGCTGGGATCTTGAATGGAAACCAACCAATAAAATGGTATTAAAAGGCAAGCATGAAGAAATGCTTAAAAAAGTTGACAGTATCTTTTTTAACGATCTCGAAAAAACTTCAAGACACCTTGTTTTTCTTACTCATGATCAGTACTTAACGGATACGGATTCTGTGAACGAACTGGATCTCTTTATTGAAAAATTACAGAAAAGCAACAGGTTTATCTTCAGAAAAATCTCGGAATATCCGAAGATTAATGAGGTTTTGAATTGATTTTTTTATCCCACAGATTGCTCAGATTTTATGTTATACTTCCATTAAAATTAAAAAGCAATATGTAATTATCTCTGAAAATATGAGTAGGTCTGTGAGATTTAATTTTAAATTCAGAAATTTGCAATTATGAATATTCAGGAAAATTACAACGATATAAAAAGTCAACTTCCGGGAAATGTACAGCTGGTGGCTGTTTCAAAAACACATCCTGTTTCAGCGATCCAGGAGGTTTATGACTTAGGACAAAGGGTTTTTGGTGAAAATAAAGTTCAGGAATTAACGGAGAAATATCCTCTCCTGCCCAAAGATATTCAATGGCATCTGATCGGTCATTTACAGACGAATAAGGTGAAATACATTGCCGAATTTGTAAATACCATTCAAAGTGTAGATTCTGAAAAACTTCTTAAGGAAATTAATAAAGAAGCGGCCAAATACAACCGTACCATTAAAGTTTTATTACAGATAAAAATTGCTGAAGAAGATAGTAAATTCGGACTTGAAATAAATGAGGCTAAAGATCTGTTTCAAAAATATTTAGACGGAGAATTTTCTAGTATTGAGATCACAGGATTGATGGGAATGGCAACTTTTACCGATGATGAAAACCAGATTCGTAAAGAATTTTTAGTTCTGAAAAGAGTTTTTGATGAATTAAATCAGCTTAAAACACTGGAAACTTTGTCTATGGGAATGAGTGATGATTTTCCGATCGCCATTGATTGCGGAGCTAATTCCGTGAGAGTGGGATCTGCAATTTTTGGGAGAAGAGATTATTCAAAATAGAATGATTTAGGTATAATTTTTGCTAATAATTCATTCAAAAAATCTAAATTTGCAACTATGCAAAAAATCCTTATTGTAGAAGACGAAAAAGCAATCTCGGGAGTACTCCACAGTATTCTTTCTGACGAACTTACTGATTATGAATTTGTTATCGCTGAAGACGGCCTCGAAGGTTACAAACAGGTAGAAAAAGAAGATTTCGCATTAGTGATTTCGGATATTAAAATGCCTAAACTTTCCGGTACTGAACTTTTAAAGCAGAGTTTAGCACTGAAGCCCGAATCCACTTTCATCATGATTTCAGGACACGCGGATATCGATTCTGCCGTTTCCTGCCTGAAAGACGGGGCATACGATTTCATTTCCAAGCCTATCGACATCAACAGATTGATTACAAGCGTAAAAAATGCTTTAGTTAAAGAAACTTTGAAGAAAGAAAATAAAAATCTTCAAACCGAAAATAAAACCTTAAAGAAAAAAGTAAGCAAAAAGTATCAGATGATCGGTGAATCTGCTGGTTTAAAGAAGATTCAGGATATGATCGAGAAAGTTGCTGTTTCTGATGCGAGAGTTCTGATCACAGGTCCGAACGGAGCCGGAAAAGAACTGGTAGCCCACGCGATTCACAATCAAAGCGACCGTGCAAAAGGTCCTATGATAGAGGTAAACTGTGCGGCAATTCCTTCAGAATTAATTGAATCTGAACTTTTCGGACACGTAAAAGGTTCTTTTACAGGAGCAATCAAGGATAAACAGGGAAAATTTGAGCAGGCAACCGGTGGTACTATTTTCCTGGATGAGATCGGGGATATGAGTTTGATCGCTCAGGCAAAGGTATTGAGGGTTCTTCAGGAAAGTAAAGTTTCTCCTGTCGGAAGCGACAAAGAAATAAAAGTTGACGTAAGAGTACTTGCGGCTACCAATAAAGATATGCAGAAGGAAATTGAAGCAGGAAGATTCAGGGAAGACCTTTACCACAGACTTTCTGTGATTGAAATCTACGTTCCGCCATTGGATGAAAGAAAAGAAGACATCAGATCGTTGGTAGAACATTTTGCAGGCATGATCGCCGATGAACACGGAACTGCCGTTAAAAAATTTGATGATAAGGCTATTGATGCCTTAAAAGCGTTATCATGGACCGGGAATATCAGGGAATTGAGAAACGTAGTAGAAAGATTAATTATTTTAGGTGGGAACACTGTTTCCGCTGAAGATGTTGCAAGTTTTGTAAGGAAATAATGTAAATTATTACTTAAACAACATATTAAATTTGCAGTATCAATTGGTTACTGCAAATTTTTTTTTGAATTAAACTATATATGAATTTTAAACTATTATGAACTTTTTACATAAAAACTACACCAAAGAATGCCTTACCCTGGCTCTTCCTGTGATGCTGACGCAGGTGGGGCAAGTCTCGGTGAACTTATTCGACAATATTATTGTCGGGAAACTTTTGGGAGCCGACGCTCTGGCTTCCGTTTCATTGGGAAATGCTGTGTTTTTCTCAATGTTTGTTTTGGCATTAGGATTTTCTTTTGCGATTCCGCCATTGGTTTCGGAAGCGCATTCTCAGCACGATCATAAAACAATCAACTCTGTTTTCAGTCATGGATTTATTATCAATATTTCTGTGGGAATTGTTTTGATGGGAATCCTTTTTTTAGGAACACCGCTACTCTATCATTCCGGGCAGCCGGCGAAGATTATCCCTGATACGGTTGATTTCCTGACGATTATGGCGATCAGTATTGTTCCGTTTATGGCTTTTCAGACGTTACGGGAAGTTTCGGAAGGGTTATCTTATACTATTGGAGTGACAAAGGCTACGATCATCGCCAATGTGATTAATATTGTTTTAAATTATGTTTTCATTAAAGGACTTTTCGGAATTCCGCCAATGGGCGTAAAAGGCTCTGCTTTAGCGAGTTTAATTGCCAGAATTTTCATGGTAGTTTTCCTTTATTTTGTTCTTTTAAACGAAAAGAAAACAAAACGATATATCAAAGATTTCACTTTAAAAATGGAAGTTTTTTCAAAGAATATGTTTGATAAAATGATCAGATTAGGTCTGCCAACCGCTTTGCAAATGTTCTTTGAAGTGACGGCTTTTGCGGGTGCCGCTTTCATTTGTGGATTAATTTCAGCGCATGATATTGCATCCCATCAAATTGCGTTGAGTATGGCTTCATTCACCTTCAATTTATGTATCGGTTTCAGTGTGGCTTCAACAGTGATGATCGGGAGAAAACTGGGCGAACAGAACTTTGTTGAACTAAGAAAAGTAGGTATCAATAATTTGAAAATAGCCTTTATTTTCATGGCAATCTGCGGAATTGTCTTTATTTTGGGACGAAATATTCTGCCAACTTTCTTTACTAAAAAAGAGGAAGTTGAAGTGATTACATTAGCTTCAAAATTAATGATCATCGCTGCATTGTTCCAGTTATCAGACGGAATTCAGGTGACAGCATTGGGAATGTTGAGAGGTTTGCAGGATGTGAAAATTCCTTCTATCTATACGTTTATTGCGTATTGGATCATCACGATTCCTTTAGGATATTTCTTTTGTGTAACGCTAAAAATGGGAGCTTTCGGAATGTGGATCGCATTAGGATTAGGACTGACGGTTTCTGCAGTTTTCCTCGTCAAGCGATTTTTGAATATGTCTGCGAAGAGAATTAAGCAGAATTTGTAATGGAAAGCGATCTTTTGAGGTCGCTTTTTAATTTGATTTCAATGAATGTTCATTTATCCAGATGACTTTTTTAAATTGCTTAACCTGCCCTGTTTGGGCATTAACACCAGTTCCAAAAGCCGCAACTTTATTGGTTTTAATATTTTTAAATGAATAAAGATAATATCCATCAATAATCAAAGCTGGATAAAAATGTGTGGATTTCACAGTATCAATTTTTTCATATTTTGAGATAAATCTTAGATAAATTTTATTGGATTCATCAAATTTTATCCGATTTTTAGATTCAAATATTTTTGCTTCTTCTCTAAGTTTTTCATCACCATTAATAAAATTAGTGACGAGAATTACCTCGTGATTATTCAAAAATCTTTTTTCTTTACAACTAACAAGCAATAAAAATATACAGGCTAGACGAAAAAAAGTAAAAAATTTCATTATAGTTTTCCATTAGCAATCCTCTTCCCCAAAATCACCAGTGTTCTTTCCACTCCGTCCAAAACCGCCACATCAGGAAACACTCCCCAATCTTCGAAACCGAAATGTCTGAACAGCTTTAAACTTGGTTCATTATGCAAAAAGATAAAACCTAATAAAGTTTTTACCCCGAATTTCTCTGCATTATCGATGCAATATTGAAGCACTTTCTTGCCATATCCTTTTCCCCTGCTGCTTTCATGCATATAGATGCTCAATTCCACTGTTCCATTGTACGCAGGTCTGCCGTAAAATGACGAAAAACTTACCCACCCGATTATTTTACTTTCCTCATCTTCAACGACCCAAAGTGGGCGTGTTTCGGGATTGTGTTCGTGAAACCATTGTAATCTACTTTCTACAGAAACATTTTCCGTATCGGCGGTTACCATTCTCGAAAGGATGGTTGAGTTGTAGATTTCTACGATCTTCGGTAAGTCTTTTAAAGTCGCATTCTTAAATATAAGTTCTTGCATTCTTTTAACGTATATTTTCGCAAAGATACGTGAAGAATTTTTTAATTTTTTAAGAATTATTCTTCGTTATTGCTTTGTTTTATTTCTTTTAAAGCTCGGTTAAGGCTTCTTACGGTAATTCCAAGATAGGCTGCCATATCTTCTTTTGAGATTTCCATTTCTTTGGATTTTAATTCAAGAAGTTGAGACAGTGTATGTTCCGTCGTATAAAGCTGTTGATATGATGCTCTGCTTGAAGTATTCACAATACGTTCCACAAAAACATCGAGCAGTAAATTATTCAATGAAAGATCATTTTTAATTAAAAATTGAAAATAAGGAATTGTCATGGAATAAACTGTAACTTCCGTCATCGCTTCAATACTGCAAAGGCAGGAAACATTTTTTATGACTTCAATTTCACCAATAATTTCACCTTTTCCTAGAAATTCAACAATATATTCCTTGTCATTTTCTTCAACGAAATAACATTTTGTAATTCCGTTTTTAATAAGCATTATTTTATTAGAAACTTCATTTTGTGTTAAAATTTTTTCGCCTTTTTCAAAAGATTTCAACACAATATTCTTTTTGTTTTCAGGCTTGTTATAAAGCTCTTCCAGATAGTCTAAAAACTGAGGATTGGTACGTAACATATTTCGGTTGGGACAAATGTCCTTTTCTGGTTTATTTTTTATACTGAATTTTGTCGGCAGAAAATTACAAAAACTAAAGTAAACTCAATATGAATAATAATATCACCACCATCGCTTTTGATGCAGATGATACACTTTGGATCAATGAACCTTATTTTCAGGAAGCGGAAAAAGAATTTTGCATTTTGCTGGAAGATTATCTCCCGCAACATTCTGTATCTCAAGAGTTATTTAAAACAGAAATGAAAAATCTGCATTTGTATGGATACGGCGTGAAAGGATTTATGCTTTGTATGATTGAAACGGTAAGCATAATTTCGAATAACACAGCCTCTCTGGAATTGATTAATAAAACCATTGAAATTGGTCATGAACTTCTTCAAAAACCTGTTGAACTTTTAGATGGAGTAACGGAGACATTGGAAAATTTAAAAGGAAAATACAGACTGGTTGTTGCGACAAAAGGTGATCTGCTCGATCAGGAGCGTAAATTAAAAAAATCCGGATTACAGGAATATTTTCATCACATTGAAATCATGAGCGATAAAAAGGAATCTGATTATCAAAAGCTTTTAAAACATCTAGACTGCAGGACTGAACATTTTCTGATGCTTGGAAATTCAATCAAATCTGATATTTTACCTGTTTTGGAAATCGGTGGATTTGCAGCGCATATTCCTTATCATGTGACCTGGAACCATGAGCAACATGATCTTCAGATAGAACATCCGAATTTTATGGAACTTAAAAATATTAAAGGAATTTTGGATTTTTTATAAATCCTTTCCTATTTGAAGAGGTTTTAATTTTTATCAATAAGCTTAATATTCCATTGGTTCTCTTATTCCGGATCTGCAAAATTTCATATATTTTCTAATATATTCAGAATTATATTTTTCTTCGAAATAAGCAATTTTTTCGAAATAAGGAACTTTTAAGCTTTCTGATAAATGATATCCGCAGATAATTTCAACAAGATATTTTGGAGATTTATGGTCATTTAACACAATTTGATCTAATGTATTAATCAATGAGTCAATTTCTTTAATTGTCCAGCTTGTTTTAGTATTAAACAAATCAAAATAGTCATCAGGCATTGGTTGTTTATTAATGATCATACTATCTCTCCATTTCTTTTCGAATTCTGTCTGTTTTATAATTTGTTTTTCAAAATTTAATCTCGTGTAAATTTTACTGCTTAAATGATCTGTTTCGCCTACACATCCTCTTAAAACACTGACTGAATCCTTACTTTTTAAATAATACTGAAATAATTTCTCCAATGATTTGGATTTTCTTTCAAAAAGAATATTTGTTGCATAATATTTCGTTACAGGATTACCATTGAAAGCAATATATTCTACCTCTTCATCTGTGGCTATTTTTGCCATTTCTTCATGAATTTTATATAAATCACTTTCACTTCCGGCAAACCCTATATTTTTGCCTTCTGCACGTTTACTCATAGATAATTGGTCATAAAACGTCTTGACTTTAGGAGATAATTGTCCAAAAATAAAGCAAGGCAAGCATATTAAAATGATTAAGATTTTCAAGGTTATTTTTTTAAAATTAAAAATAAAAAAAAACTCGTTCACATCTGAACGAGTTTACTATTAATTTTAGTTTATTTCTTCAAACATTTCTCCAAAAACTGATCCTGTTCCCAAAGCAAATGCAGGATATTTTCTTTTGCAACATATCCGTGAGCTTCTTTTGGTAAAAGAACCATTTTTACGGGAGCTCCAAGGTTTTTTAAAGCCTGGAAGTATCTTTCCGTCTGCAAAGTAAACGTTCCCGGATTATTGTCTGCATCACCGTGAATTAACAGTAATGGTGTTTTCATTTTATCCGCGTTCATGAACGGTGACATCGTGTTGTAGATTTCCGGAACATCCCAGTAATTTCTCTGTTCGCTCTGGAATCCAAACGGTGTCAATGTTCTGTTATACGCCCCGCTTCGTGCAATTCCGCAAGCGAAAAGATTAGAATGAGTTAAAAGATTAGCCGTCATAAAAGCACCGTAAGAATGCCCTCCTACCGCAACTTTTTTTCTGTCGATATAGCCTAACTGATCCACCGCATTAATCGCAGCTTCAGCATTGGCCACCAATTGCGGAATAAATGTATCGTTCGGTTCTGTTTTTCCTTCTCCGATGATCGGGAAAGCAGCATCATCCAACACGGCATATCCTTTTGTCGTCCAGTATACGAAAGATCCGTAGTAAGGGAACGTAAAGTCATTTGGATTCTGTGTATTCTGCCCTGCCGTATTTTTATCTTTATATTCAGTTGGATATGCCCAGATTAACAGAGGTAATTTTTCTTTTTTTGCTTTTCTGTCGTAGTTTGCCGGAAGATAAAGGGTTCCTGTCAAGGTCACCCCGTCGTTTCTTTTGTAGGTAATAACTTCTTTATAAACGTCTTTGATGCTTTCAAAAGGGTTGACAAAATTGGTTACTGCTTCTGTTTTATTAGATTTAATATTCTTTTTAAAATAGTTCGGATACTGACTGGGAGATTGTTGGGTTGTCAGGATTTCCCCTTTGGAAGGGTTTAAAATATCAATGATTTCTTCCTTAGCATTTTTAAGATTTGAAGTATAAAGCCTTTTTTTCTTTAAAGTTTTCATATCCATTTCATCGATGAAGGGATGTTGCCCGTCTTTGGTAAAACCGGCTCCGATGAGATAGGACTTTCCTCCTTTCATATCGACCACATATCTTCCGTACTGATTTTTTGTTGTGTTAAAATTCCCCGGATCGCTGTAAACATCCTGATAATTTCTGTCATCAATTACTTTTGATTCACCATTATCCAGATCAACAAGGAAAGATTTTGTATTTCTGGTGTCGTACCAACCTTCGGAAACGATGGCATAATGATCGTTTGTCCAGCTTGTTCCTCCATATCTTTGTTTTGTTTTAAAGAACGATTTCGGAGCATTGCTGAACGGAGCATCCCAAGTGAAAATTTCATCTCTGTAATCGGCCGTTTTCGACTGGTCGCCACCATCCAAAGCTTCGGCATACACCAAAGTTGCGGGCAGATCGCTTCTCCATCCCATATCTCTTTTTCCGGTTCTTACAGACGAAAAACCTTTTGGCATAACCTCATTCAACGGAACTTCATTCACTGTTTTTACAACATTTCCGTTCATATCATAAACAGTCGTCGTCATGGGAAATCTGTTCAAAGGAATGATGTATGAAAATGGTTTTTTAATTGTCGTAGCCATCAGATAATTTCCGTCCGGAGAAAAACTCAGTCCGGAATACAGATCCTGATCTTTTACTTTCTTCAAGTTTCCATTGAGATCAACGTTGTAAATATCAGAAGATGTAAGGATTTCAAAATTCTTTTCATCCTGTGGATTTTTCAAAAGATCCTGATACGTTCTGTTTTGCGAAACTTTTCCGTCTGCTGTAGAAACGATCGGGCCTGTCGGAAGATCTTTGCTGGAATCAATTAAAGTTGCTCTATTTTGAGGAAGTGTTTTAATCAACAAATTCTGAGAATCTTTATACCAAACGTAAGGACTTCCCAGATTGGCATTCAGATTATCGGAGGTGATTTTCTTTGCTGTAGCTGTTTCCAGATCGATTACCCAAAGTTCTACTCCTTTGTTGGTGGTATTTGTAAAAGCTAATTTCTTTTCATCCGGAGAAAATGAAGTGTAAGTGATTTTCGGATTCGATGGTAAATTTTTAACCTGAACTTCCGTTTTATCATTAATTTTTCTAACCTTAATATTATTTGAATACGTCGCCGAACTTGAAATATTGGTCACAGGATTGATTCTCAACCCTCCCAATTTCATTTCCTGCTGGCTCAGATCTTCCAATGTTTTGTAAGTCGGGCGGTAAGTAAAGACAATCCAGTCTTTTTTATTATTCATCAAAACACTTGGAGGTCTTTCATAATCTGCAAGTTTAAGAATTTCAGCAGACGGTTTCTGGTAAGTAATACTCTCCTGCGCATCATAAAAATTAAGAAATGCAAGGAGACAGATGGTTAGTTTTATCTTCATAATAATCTCTTTTCAACGAAAATAATGATTTTAAATTAAAATTAATATGGTCTCAGATCGAAGATTTTAACCCTAAAAAAAGCAGCAAGAAAACTTACTGCTTATATTTTTATTTTCTGATAATTACCAGTCGTTGGCTCGTTTTCTCTTCTCGATCATGTAATCTACGGAGATTTTTCCGGCTCCGAAAACAATCAGAAGGAGGTAAACGGACAAATAAATGAAACTTAATTCCTGTTTTGCAAAAGGTTCTGCACTCAACACTACAAATCCTGCAATAATCATGGTGAAAACCAGAAACCCTAAAGCCACTCTCGTGAAAAGCCCTAAAATAAGCAGGATCGAACAAACGAATTCTGAGAAAACAGTCAGTATCAAAGTGATTTGAGGTCCCAATCCCAGAAAATCAAAAAATTCGATCTTTCCGCCTTCCAGCAGAGTCTGAAGTTTTGGGAAACCGTGAGATAACATGGCAAAACCAATAAACACCCTCACAATCAATAAAATAATATCTTTTAAAACTGTAGAATTTGAATTCGAATAGTTCATTAAGTTAAAATTTACTTTAAAGATAACAATAATCTTTTAATAGAACGGTCTTTATTGGGTTTTTAGTTTATCTGTAACCAAAATTTTTCAGATCCCTGTCATTTTTTCGCCAGTCTTTTTTCACTTTTACGAAAAGATTCAGGTGAATTTTTTTATTAAAGAATTTCTCAAGATCCTGTCTTGCTTCAGTTCCCACTTTCTTGATGGCTTCTCCTTTATGCCCGATAATAATTCCTTTTTGTGTATCTCTTTCTACATAAATAATAGAATCGATGAAAATTATTCCTTCTTTTTCCTTAAACTGTTCCGTAACCACTTCTACAGAGTATGGAATTTCTTTATCATAATTCAGAAGAATTTTCTCACGAATCGCTTCATTTACGAAAAATCTTTCAGGCTTATCTGTATACTGATCTTTATCGTAATATGGCGGGTTTTCCGGTAGCATCGATTTTAATTTAGGCAAAATAATATCCGTATTAAAAGCATTCAACGCAGAAATCGGAAGAATTTCAGCCTTCGGGATTCTTTCGTGCCACTCTCCCACCAATTTTTCAAGTCCTTCCTGATCGGTCTGATCTACTTTATTCAATAAAAGTAATACAGGAACGGGGATTTTATTTAATTTATCAATCAAAAATTCTGACGGTTCGGCTTTATCGGTAACATCCACAATGAAAAGGAAAACGTCTGCATCCTGTAAAGAATCTTTTACAAAATCCATCATTTTTTCCTGTAAACCGTATTTCGGATCCAAAACTCCCGGAGTATCGGAAAATACGATCTGTAAGTCATCCTCATTATAAATTCCGAAAATCCTGTGGCGTGTTGTCTGAGCTTTTTGGGTTACAATTGCCAGTTTCTCTCCCATTAATTGGTTTAATAAGGTAGATTTTCCGGCATTGGGTTTCCCAACTATATTTACAAATCCTGCTTTGTGCATAAAAATTATATTACGAGTTGCAAAGTTAGTAAAACAAATCTGGTCTTTCGGTCTATTCCGAAGATTAAAAACAAAAAAGCCTTCCCAAAATATGGAAAGGCAATCACATTAGATTTTTATTGATTAATTACTGTGATTTTTCATGAATTTCAGACTTCCTAAAGCCAGTTCTTCTGCATCATGCGGAGATTTTTGCCATAAAGAAACCATCTGCTGCATTCCGGGAACGGAAGATGAAAAATTTTCAAGCACCAGATTTCCTTCAAAATTAATTTCTTTTAATGCTTTAAACAATTCATTCCAGTTTACGGTTCCCTCGCCCAGCATTCCGCGGTGGGAATCTGTCATATGAAGGTGTTTCAGTTTATTTCCTGCTAAAATAATGGGGTCATAAAAATTATTCTCCTCAATATTCATGTGGAAAGTATCGAGATGAAGAAACAGATTATCTTTTCCCGTTTTTGAAATTAAATCCAACACATTTTCCGCTGTATTGCAAACATACGTTTCGTAGCGATTGATGGGTTCAATGCCGATATTTACGCCTTTTTCTTTAGCATAATCTGCAACATTGCTCCAGACTTCGGTAATGATTTCCTCTTCATTTTCCGTGAGAATATTCCCCGAAAAAACACCGATTCCGCCATGAAGAACGCCTCCTAAAAAGTCAGTTTCCAGCTCTGAGGTTTTATTGATGGCTTGTTTCATCAGGTTTTCAGCGACTTTTGGATAATGTGCAATATGTGCTTCTTTCGGAAGGTTTAAAGAACAGACTGCTTCCAGATTATTATTTTTAAGCTGTTTTTTTACTTCATCAGTATTAAATTCCATGGATGCAGGAAGCAAAATTTCAATCAGATCAAAACCTGCACCGGCTGTTTTTTCAATAGCATATTTTCCCGCTTCAGGACTCCATACCGGAGTGATCCATGAAAGAAGGGAAGCCCCAAATTTTATATTCATTTTTTTAATTCTTGTTTTTTTATATTTTTTTTAACCATAAAAGATTAAAACACATAAATTTTTAGAAAACCCACCATTCGGTTCTTACGCCGAGATAAGTTCCTATTCTTTTTGAACCTGATTGCTGTAAAAACGGTGAATAAAGCGTATTCATCGCCTGGTCGTTGTATCTGGAAATTTCCGCGATCAGTCGTATGTGAGGTCTTGCCCAAACACTTCTTTCCGCAGTAGGAACTATGGTTGGCGCCAACACAAACTTCACCATGGAAGCAGGATCCTGGGTTCCGTCTTTTCGCTGTGCGTAGTGCAGCTCCGAAAGAATATGGAACCAGTTATTGAAATAGTAAGTTGCTCTTACTCCTGTATTAAACTCAGATTTTTTATTAAAAATTTCTCTTTTATAATAATCAATGGCTTTGTTGTCGCTGTCTGCGCCGCCTTTACTTTGGGTATACACTGCATATCCGTTCAGAGACCATCTGTCTGAAAGATTTAATAAAAAATGTTCGACAGCTGTGAGTGAATATGCTCCTTTATATGTTCTCGTAACTTCATTCGGGGCACCGTACGTTCTCCAGGTCTGGGTATTTCCTCCATCTCCTCCGTTGGCAATTCCAGCTCCGTATCGCAGTGAAATCTGATTAAATGAACCCGGAAGTCTGGTTTTTAAATTTGAATTTAATTTCGCTCCCAAGACCCAACCGTAATCTGAAGGATAATTTTCGACAGAATGCTTTCCGGATTTATCAACAGCGTGGAATTCTGCCAGTAATTTTACTTTATGATCATTATTTTTAAAAGGAATTGTCTGCTCCAAAACAAAAACTTCCCGCTGTCTGTAGATCAGATGTTTTCCTCCACTGATAATATTGGTGTAGGAATACGGCGTTGAATTGCTTGCTGCAGTATCAATCGCAGCCGGGAAAAACATGGAAAATCTTGTGTTTTTATGTCGAACTCCCCACCCCGTCGCCGAATGATCATCAAAGTAAAAATAATCTGCAATATGCACGTCATCAAATCTCAGCCATCGCGAACCTGCCCAGACATCCCAGTCACTTCCCATGATATTTCTAGCTTCAACAAATGCTTCCGGTAATGCCACGATCATTCCCTGATTGGATTTTGTATCTACATTTCCCAAAAAAGTTCCTCCCGAGTAAAAGCTCAATCTCGCCTGCATATCGATTTTTGTTTTTTTGGCACTGTCGCCAACAACCGGTGTAAAATGAAACGCCGGCAAAAAATCCACATAATCTCCCTGATCCATCCTTCCTCCCAAAGATCCCTGATTGGCAAGGTTCAATTGCCTACCTGTTCTTCCATCTGCGTTTGGAGAATATCCTGCCCCGATTCTTCCCGTTGTCCCGAATGAAAACTTCTTATTGGTAATGATAATCTGGGCATATCCTCTCTGGCTGAGAATCAATATCATCAAAAAACAGCCTTTTAAAATTTGATTTTTCATTGTTTTACTTTAAAGTTTTTGGTTTGTAAAGTTTTAAAGCAAACAAAACAATAATCACATAACAGATGATCGGCAATAAGTAAGCATGGGCAACATCCGTTTCTGCAATTTTTCCCATAATCGGAGTGAAGAATGCCCCGCCAAACATAGCCATTACCAGAAAAGAAGATGCCTGCTGAACTTTTCCTCCTAATTTTTTTAAGCCTAAACTGAAAATCGTAGGATACATTACACTTAAAAATAAATTAAGCATAATTAAACTGACAAAAGAAACCCAACCGAAACTTTGAGAAATAATTAAACAAAGAACAATATTACAAGCCGTAAAAATGGCTAAAACCTTATTCGGAGCGATATATCTCATTAAAAATGTTCCGATAAATCTCCCTACCATCATCATCGCCATACTCAGTGAAAAATAATAGGAAGCCTGAGTTTCCTGAAGGTGCATTTTTTCAACACCATAATTGATGAAAAACGCCCAGGTTCCGCCCTGCGCCGCAATATTAAAGAACTGGGCGACAACAGCGAAAACAAAATGTCTCTGCTTCCAAAGCGGTGCAGCAGCATCTACCTGATCTGCGTGATGGTCCTCTCCTGTTGCATGCTCAAGGATTTCCATTTCTTCAGTGTGAGGATCTTTCAAATCAGGAACTTTAATGAAAGAAAAAATAATGGCCAGAACAAGAACCACAATCCCGATCCAGGTATAAAGGCTTTTAACCGAATCCAAAGAATTGTCTTCTCCAGCTCCTCCAAAAATGAAGAAACCACCCAGCAAAGGTCCTACAATGGCTCCCAAACCGTTGAAAGACTGGGCAAAATTCACCCTCTGATCGCTCGTTCTTTCGTCTCCCAAAGAAGCCAAGAAAGGATGCGCTACCGTTTCCAAAGTCGCCATTCCTAAAGCCAGAATGAAAAGTGCAAACCTGAAAAAATCAAAAGAAGCCATATTGGAAGCCGGAACGAAGAGAAAACATCCCCCCGCAAATAAGGTTAGTCCTAAGATAACTCCCATTTTATACCCAAACTTTTTCATAAAAAGTCCTGCAGGAATTCCCATCAAAGCATACGCTCCGAAAATGGAAAGCTGTACCAATCCCGATTTCGATTTCGAAATGTGAAGGACATTCTGAAAATGCTTATTCAGAACATCTCCCATCGTAAGTGCTATTGCCCAGAAAAAGAACAGGGAAATAACAAAAGCCAGTACAACTAGGTACTTTTTTTCTGTAAACTTAGCTGATTTCATACCGTGTTTTTACAAATTAAGTGTTAGTGAAATATTTTAATTAAATGCTATTTTGAATCCTGAAATTCTCAAATTCCGAGTATGCATAATCCGGACAAGCTCCTGATTTTGAAGTAATAAAAGCGCCCAAAGAAATGGCCTGATTCATAATTTCTTCAGGACTTTCCCCCTGAATTCTTTTCGAAATAAAACCGGACAGAAAAGCATCGCCACTTCCTACTGTATCCGCAATGGTAATAGGAACCGCCGGAAATCCGTAATTTTTGTTGCCTACAAAATATCTTGCTCCTTTACTTCCTTTGGTGAGAATAATTTCATTGATATTAAAATGATTTTGAATAAAAACCACACTTTCATCTTCGCTTTTATATTCTTCGCTTAAAAAAAGCATGATCTGCCGCAGTTCGGCTTTGTTCATTTTAACGATATCTGCTTTGTGCAAGAGTGTTTTAATCAATTCTACATCAATAAAAGGCGGTCTAAAATTCACATCAAAAATTTTCAATTTTGCGTGATCCAATAGTTGCAGAAGTGTTTGTCTGGTCTTTTCATTCCTTGCAGAAAGGCTTCCAAAAATAAAAGCATCAGCGTTGGAAACCAGTTCGATATGTTCCGGCTGCAGTTCGATATAATCCCAAGCGACATGGTTGATGATTTCATAGGTTGCTTCATTATGCTCATCAATTTTAGCAATAACAGTACTCGTAGGATTTTCGTTATCGATTTGGATGAACTCAGTCGTGATTCCCCAGCCTTGAATTTGTTCAATCAATTTTTGGCCCAACTCATCACTTCCGATTCTGCTTAGCATTTTTACATCAATACCCATTTTGTGGATATTATAAGCTGCATTAAATGGTGCACCTCCCGCTCTCGAGCCTTCAGGAAAGATATCCCAAAGAACTTCACCAAAACAAACGACGTATTTTTTATTATTTATCATTAGGTTAAACGTTTAATTAAATATTCAAAATTTTTATTTCACGGAATTTCGTCCCATATATTTTGCATGGAAAATTACCCTCTTTCCGTTTGGAGTATAATTATTTATCTGACTGTCAAGAAGTTTTACTGATTCTTTCGCCATATCAATCAAAGGTTGTTGTACAAAATCTATATCGGTAGGAAAAAGATGATAGGCTTCTGTTTCATCAAATGCAATCACCGAAACATCTTCCGGAACTCGGATATTATTGTCATTCAGATAGCGTAAACCTGCGATTCCCAACTTGTTACTAGAAAAATAGATCGCTGTTTTTTTATTAAGATTCAAATTTTCTCTAAGCTTGCTATGAACTTCTTCCGTGATATTATGAATTCCGATTAAAATTCTTTTTGATTTAATCTTTGAAGCAGAAATTCTTTTATCAAAACCATCCTGTCTGTCAAGCAAATGTGGCAATTTCGTATCATATCCAACGTAAATGATTTCATCAAAATTTTTCTCGACCAATTGATCGCAAATATACTCGGAAATCTCTGAATTATTGATCATTACGCCAGGAAGACTTACATTTTTCAGGTAACGATCGATCGTTACAATTGGATATTCTTCACCGATTAATTTATTGATTGCATCATCAGAATCTACCACCGGTGCGATGATCATTCCGTCAACTTGCTGTTCAGAAAATAGTTCGGTTAGTTTTCTAAATTTTTCCGGGTTCTCGTCTGAACTTCCGATCAAAAGCGTATAACCAAGCTTCATGGCCTGATCTTCAATATTCCGTGCAATGTTTGAGTAAAAGTCATTTGAAATATCCGCTACGATAAGTCCGATCAATTTGCTTTTGCTCATTTTCAAGCTTTTCGCAATTTTATTTGGAGTATAATTGATTGATTTTGCTACATCATGAATTTTTTTCTTAGTAGCTTCACTTATTCTGCTTCCTTCCTTTTTGTTTAAAACATAGGAAACCGTTGCCACGGAAACTTCGGCAATTCTAGCTATGTCTTTGATGGAAGCTCTTTTCATAACGGTACTAACTTACAACCGCAAATTATCTCATAAAAAATATAAAAAACAATAGGCTTATTTTTTTGGCTGTTTCAAAAATAATTGTATTTTCGCGCCTTTTTGAAAAACGAAAATCGAACAAATTAAAACACTGTAAATTAAATAGTTAATTGAAAAATTGTAATTTATATTAATCTAATATTAATTCAATATTAACAGAATTATATTAATTTAGGACAAATTTTGGTTAAACGTTTATCTCAATTAAATTAAAGAAATCTGAAATAATTATAAAATTAATAGCAATATTCTTTTATTAAAAATTAAAAAACTGATAATTTTGAAATACTCAATAGATCTTTATGACCATCAACGATATTCTTAATAATATTCATCCCCTACCCGAAAGCTCGGCAAATAAGCTTAAAAAATATATCACAGAAGTTTCATATCCGAAAAATTTCTGCCTGATGGAAGCTCATAAAATTGTGCCTTATATTTACTTTATAAAAAGAGGAATTGTCCGTGCTTATGCTACTACAGAAGATAAAGACATTACTTTTTGGTTTGGAAAAGAAGGCGAAACAATCGTTTCCATGAAAAGCTATGTGGAGGATAAACCCGGTTACGAAAATATCGAACTTCTCGAAGATTGCGAATTATATAAACTGGAAACAGAAAATTTAAGAAAATTATTCAATGAAGATATTCACATTGCCAATTGGGGACGGAAGTTTGCAGAAAGAGAATTGGTAAAAACTGAGGAACTGATTATTTCAAGGCAGTTCAAGCCTGCTTTGGAACGTTATAAAGATTTGATGAGAGATAAGGCAGATCTCATCAAACGTGTCCAGTTGGGACATATCGCTTCTTATCTGGGCATTTCTCAGGTGAGTCTGAGTAGGATTCGGGCGGAGATTAAGTGAATTTGTGTTGAAGAGTTGGAGGGTTTGAGTGTTCTATGTATTTTTTAACAATTGTAAAATTTTAATTCCTTTTAAATCCTCAACTTTGTGGCAGAAAAATAAGTAATTATGAATTGGATTATTTTAATTGTTGCCGGATTATTTGAAGTCGCATTTGCCTCTTGCCTGGGAAAAGTAAAGGAAACATCGGGAACAACCATGTATTTTTGGTTCGCCGGATTTTTAATCTCCCTTACTATCAGTATGCTTCTGCTGATAAAAGCCACTCAAACTTTACCTATAGGAACCGCTTATGCAGTTTGGACCGGGATCGGCGCTGTCGGAACTGTTTTGATGGGAATTTTCTTCTTTAAAGATCCGGTAAGTTTTTGGAGAATTTTCTTTATTGTTACTTTAATTGGTTCTGTGGTTGGGCTAAAAGCGGTTTCTTCACATTGATATTTAAACATAAATAGCACTAATTTTTCACAAAGCTGAAAGATTAATAATATTTCCATTAAGGAGTTGTTTTTCATAATATTATAAATTTATTTCATACTTTTGATTAAACTTATTAACCATGAAAAAAGCTTTACTTCTCTTATTCACAAGCAGCATCTTGTGGGCACAAAATATTCCTGAACTATTCAATACCAATTGGTATATTTCACAGATGGTTATCGGAGGACAGACTACCATTACGCCGGTTATGGATTTTACTGTTCAGCCTTCAACTTTTGCAGTTGTTTCCGGAAACAATGTTTTTACTTCAAAATATTTTAATGTTTCAGGAATTGGGATTACATTTTCAACGATTGACGATACTTTTATGAAAAGTAATTCCGGAAGCTGTACGATTGCCGATTACTCGGGAACTAACATGACGGCCGTACAAGGCTATGACCAGAAGAATTGCGATTTTTACGGTCTGCCATCTATAGGAAATGCTTTCAGTTATGAAATTGTACCCAACGGTTCGGGTAAAACATTAATTGTAACAAACATTTCCAACGGGAATAAAATTTATTATAACAGCTTTATATTAAGGACAAAAGAAAATGAAACAAAGAGTGCTTTTTCGGTTTTTCCTAATCCTGTAAAAGAAAGTTTAACCATTGATAATCTAGGAAACGGGCTGTCTGTAAAGGTTTTCAATATGCTTGGGCAATTGATGTATGAAGGAAAAACAACCGATAGAAAAATTAAAATTGATGCTCAGAAGTTTTCAACGGGCGAGTATATTTTAACGATTCAAAATCACAAGTCGTATAAATTTATTAAAGAATAATTTAATTTTTTAATTCAAATAAAAACAAAAAACCGTCTCCACTATTGAAGACGGTTTTATTATTTTTTATAGACTACAGGCAGAATTTCATTTTTTCTCAGCCCATATTTTTTGATTTCTTCCTCCGTGAAATTTTGAGAATAAAAATTAGGTTCTGTTTCAAAACCGGCTTTTCTCAACCGATCAAAATAATCCATCCCGTACCAGCGAACGTGATCGTATTGTCCGAAATGTTTCTGACGCTCTTTTGGATCTTTAATTGTGAAATCTTCGTAGGTTTTTTCCAGAGAATTTTTCATCGGAACCTGCAAAATTCCCCATCCTCCGGGTTTTAAAACCCTGTATAATTCACTTATTGCCTTCGCATCGTCTTCGATATGTTCCAAGACATGATTGCAGAAAATAATATCAAAACTTTCATCGGCAAACGGAAGATCCAGAATATCCGCTTTCACGTCTACAATCGGGGAAAAAAGGTCGGCTGAAATATAATCCAGATTCCTCATTTTTTTGAATTTTCTTAAAAATTCCTGCTCGGGAGCGATGTGCAGAACTTTATAATTTTTAATAAAAAAATCAGTCTCATTCTGAAGATACAGCCACATCTGACGGTGTCTTTCCAGGCTTAATGTTCCGGGAGACAATGCATTTTCGCGCTGATTTCCGTAGCCGTAGGGAAGAAATTTCCGGTAAGACCTTCCGTCAATCGGGTCGAAAAACTGATCTCCTTTAAAGAATTTATAAATAAGCGGCCGCGCCCAGATACTCATCTTGATAAGCATCGGACGTGGAATTTTATTTAATAAGAGTTTAGTGACTTTTTTCATTAAAAATCCAATTGGAAAGCCTTTTCTTCGTCGCTCTCGATTCCCAAAGCATCATAAATATACTGGAATGTAGAAAGCAGCACCGGTTTTCCGTTGATCACCGCTACATCATGTTCGAAATGTGCAGAAGGTTGATTATCAAGGGTTGTCACCGTCCAGCCATCATTGTGGAACTTCACTTTTTCCGTTCCCAGATTGATCATCGGCTCGATGGCGATGGCTAACCCGTCTTTGATCACTTTTCCACTGCCCTGTCTTCCGTAATTCGGAACCTGAGGATCTTCATGCATTTTTCTTCCCAAACCATGTCCTACAAGCTCTTTTACCACTCCATATCCTTCTTTTTCACAGTGTCTCTGAATAGCATAAGAAATATCCCCGATTCTTTTTCCTCTGATGCACTGCTCAATCCCTTTGTATAAAGATTCTTTAGCAACTTTCAAAAGTTTTTTTGTTTCAGGATTTACTTCTCCGATTTCAAAAGTATAGGCGTGATCGCCCACAAAACCATTCAAAATAACGCCGCAATCTACAGAAAGTACATCACCTTCTTTGACAACATCATTGTTTGGAAACCCGTGAACAACCTGATCGTTCGGGGAAATACACAAAGAATACGGAAAACCTCCATATCCTAAAAAAGCAGGTTCGGCACCGTGATCTTTAATAAAATCATGGGCCAATTTATCTAAATGCAAAGTGGTAATCCCTGGTTTGATTTCTTTTGCCAACATTCCCAATGTTTTTGAAACCAAACGGGCACTTTCCTTCATAAGACGTAACTCGTCAATTGTTTTTAATTGAATCATTGTTCTAAATTACCAATGTATTAGTGTATTAATGTAACAGTATTAAAGAATTGCTAATTGCTACATTGTTAAATTATTACATTATTATTCTACCAGAATAATCCTCTTTTCTTTTCTTTTTTAAGTTTTGAATAGGCAAGAACTTCTTTTCCTTCTACACGGAATTCTATCCTTTCCTGAATGATGTTGTAGATCTCACCCCAACCTGGGAATCCACCAAGATTTCTGTCATCAATAAACCAATCTGCATCGAGCTTTCTTGATTGAGTTTCAGAATCAAAAACTTCTCCTTCAAAACTTGAGTTTACAGCATAGAATTCGATGCCGTTTTGTTTGCAGAATTCTACTGCCTCGTCCAACGTTTTTCCGTGTCTGTATGTCCAAAGTATCAGTCTGTATCCTTCACCCTGAAGCCTTCTCAGTGTTTCAAAAGCAAAAATTTTCGGTTTCCCAATTGCCGGATAAGCATCATCTACGATGGTTCCATCGAAGTCTACAGCAATTTTTTTATTACTCATCATTTCGAATATATTTTTGAAGTGCAAAGATACAAATAAAAAGAGTGCCAAAATACTCGGCACTCCTTAGTTTTATAATTTAATGATAATATGGAACTAACTTTTCACCCAATTGAACTGAAATTGTAAATCAGGTGTTGAAATTCTGTCGGTGATCTTCTGTAATCTTCCTGGTAATTTCATTAGATATTCCTGAGCCTTTTCGGCCTTTTCAGTAAGACCTTTTACATGCTCAATCTTCCATTCATCCAACAAATCTTTTAAAATATTGATGTAATCCTGTCCGGTATACACCATACATCTCTGTGCTGCATCAGAAAAATGTCCCCAAAGTTCACCCGCCATCTGTCCGGATTGTCTCATCATGTGAGCCGGCATTACGATCTTTTTACGCATCATATCTTCAAACGCCAGGATCATTTCCGAAGGATCAATTTCTAAGATTTTTGCTACGAAATGCTTGTATGCTTTTGCGTGTCTTGCCTCATCAGCTGCAATTACACCACACATTTTTGCTAGCTTTCCGTTTCCGGACTGTTTTGCCAGTGTACCTACCCTTCTGTGAGAAATATTGGTAGCCGTCTCCTGAAAACTTGTATACACGAAGTTTCTGTAAGGATCCATACTTGTTCCCAGATCGAAACCGTCGTTAATTAAATACTGAGTCGTGATTTCCACTTCTCTCATATTCACTCTTCCGCACAGGTAAAGATATTTGCTTAAAAGATCTCCATGTCTGTTTTCTTCGGCAGTCCAGGCTCTTATCCAGTTTGCCCAGCCCACTTCTTTCTTTTCCTGATCGATTCCGTCTACACCCATCAGCCAAGATTCGTATGATGGTAAAGCTTCTTCAGTGATACAGTCACCAATTAATGTTACGAATAAATCGTAAGGCATTTCACGTGCAAAAGTCTGGATCTCATCTAAATCGTATCTGAAATTGTCGCTCGACGGATCCGGAAGGTAATCAGAAGGTTGCCAGATTTTTTCTATAGGCGTTAAAAATTTATCCAGAAAAGAACCTACTTCCTTTTCCAAAATTCCCATTACTTCTTTCCTTACGAGCGCTTGATACATTTTTAGAATTTAGAATTAAACTGCAAAGTTATGATATTATTTATTATTTAGGACATAATAATTTGTTAATTGTTCTGATATTAATCATAAAAAATGCCGCTATATAAATTATAACGACATTTTTTCGTTAATATTATTCAATTTTAGCTAACTAAAATATCTCCCGTCATTACTTCCGGAATTGGGATTCCCATTACTTTCAAAATTGTTGGGGCAACGTCTCCCAGTTTACCCGATTTCAAATTCCAGGTGTGGTCTTTATCCATTACGATGAAAGGCACCAGATTGGTTGAATGTTGCGTATTTGGTGTTCCGTCAGGATTAATCATTACATCAGAATTTCCGTGGTCTGCCAAAATGAAAACTGCATATCCGTGTTCGTAGGCTGTCATTGCAACTTTTTCGATGCATTTATCTACTGTCTCGGCTGCTTTTACCGCTGCTTCAAAAACGCCTGTATGACCTACCATGTCTGTATTAGCAAAATTTAAACAAATAAAATCTGCTGTCTCATTTTCCAACTCAGGAACGATGGCATTGGTGATGTCATAGGCTGACATTTCCGGTTTTAAATCGTATGTCGGAACGTCTTTCGGGCTTGGACAAAGTAATCTTTTTTCACCCACAAATTCTGTTTCCCTGCCTCCTGAAAAGAAGAACGTAACGTGAGGATATTTCTCTGTTTCCGCAATTCTGATCTGTGTCTTATGGTTTTTTTCCAAAATTTCACCCATTGTGTCATGCAACACTTCTTCATCGAAAACTACGTGTACATTCTGGAATGTTTTGTCATAATTGGTTAAAGTCACATAATAAAGGTTCAGCTTTCTCATGAAATATTCCGGAAAATCTTTCTGTGAAAGCACTTCTGTGATTTCTCTCCCTCTATCTGTACGGAAATTGAAGCAAATTACTACATCATTATCAACGATTTTTGCGACAGGAACTACATTCCCGATAGCCGTAGAATCAATCATTATGATGGGTTTCATAAATTCATCGGTGATATTTTCATCGTAAGACTTCTGAATGGCCGGCAAAGCATCTGTTGTCTGATCTCCAACACCTTCTACCAAGGCATCATAAGCGATTTTCACGCGTTCCCATCTTTTATCTCTGTCCATTGCGTAATATCTGCCGACAACGGTTGCCAATTTTCCGGTGGTTGCTTCCATGTGCTTCTGAAGCTCCTCGATAAATCCTTTTCCTGAGTGCGGATCACAGTCGCGACCGTCTGTAAAAGCGTGTACAAAGACATTTTCATTTAAGCCAAATTCTTTTGCGGCTGTTAAAAGACCTTTCAGGTGATTGATATGAGAATGTACTCCCCCATTGGAAACCAAACCGATGAAATGTACTTTTTTGTTTTCTCTTTTAGCATATTCAAAAGCGTCCTGAATGACTTTTTCCTGACCCAGCGTTCCGTTTTCAACTGCCATATTCAGCTTTACAAGGTTTTGATAAACGACTCTTCCGGCTCCTAAATTCATGTGTCCCACCTCAGAATTTCCCATCTGTCCTACAGGAAGTCCTACCGCTAAACCACTCGCTTCAAGTGTCGTGTGCGGAAATTTTTGGTAACAACTATCTATAAATGGTGTATTTGCTTTATCTATTGCAGAAACGTCCGGATTCATTCCCAATCCCCATCCGTCAAGGATCGCTAATATTGCTTTTTTTGACATTGTGTATGATTTAAACATACAAATTTATCTATTTTCCTATGAATATAAGAATTTGAAAGGATTATTTTGAAAACATTCATACGTATGTAAATTAATTAAATAAAAATGTAGAAAAAAATCATATAATTCCATTGAATATAATCAATTACTATTGACGTTTTTCATCCAGATATACAGATCTTCTCCTGAGGAAATATTCAGTCTTTTTCTCAGTCTATTTTTTCTGATCTGTATAGACTGTGGTTGTACGAATGTATATGTAGCAATGTCTTTGGTAGAAAAGTTCAGAAATAATAAAGCACAGAATTTTAATTCACTGTTTTGTAATTGGGGTTCAATTTGTAGCAGTTTTGGAAAAAAATTAGGATAAACTTCTTGAAATCTTGTCATAAACTCCGGGTCATTATTTTTAGCCAATAGAATCACTTCTTCAAAAGCAACATTCAGCTTTTGAGTCAATACTTTGGTTTCCTGCTCTTTTACATTGAGAATTTTATTTTTTTTGCGTATTCTCTTATTCACTAAGAAAATAAAAATGATAGAAACTATACCTGCTGCAAATATAATATAAAGTAAAAGGTTGTTCCTGTCTTCCATAGGCTTTTGCTTTTCTTCTACCAGAAGGTCGACGGTATCTTTTAGATTTGCCTCCTCTATTATCTTTAAGCTATCGTTAAGAGTATTATATTTAAGCGCATATTTTTTTTCATTATCCTTTTCACCTGTTTTTTCATATATTCCTGACATTAAGCTATATAATTCCAATAGTTTTTTTAAATTCTTTACTTTTGCAGCAAGGTCTATTGCTTTTTTATAATCCATAATGGCTGAATCATATTGTTTTTTCGCCTCATTAATTTCACCTAAAAGCTTAAATGTTCTGAATTCATTATTGCCCAATACAATAAGTACAGATTGAGCTGACTTTATATAAAATTCTGCAGAATCAATTTTATTTTCTTTAACCTTTGCTTCAGCCAAGATTAAAAGTGCAATTTTTAAACTTGTATTCAAACCCGAATTCAGATTTTTAGGTTTTTTTACCTCTTCAATAACCCTCTTACCGTAATAAGTAGCAGAATCATAGCTCTTTTTCTCAATATAGTTTTTAGCCATTTCAACCAAAGTCATGGCATTTGAGGAATATCTGGTAGAATCTACTTTTATATTGTTTGCCAGTACTATATTTTTTCTGAGTTTTTTCAATGCTTCATCATACATTTTAATTCCTTTATAATTCATGCTGTATAATAAATTCATAGAAATTTCTTCATCCTCGTCATCCAAATTTTTAAACTCAGATTCCATTAATTTCAAATAATAATTACTTTTATTATATCTGTACTGCATAGAAAAAGCAAGAGCTAAATTATAGCATGCATATACTTTTCCTTTGGGATAATTAATACGCTTTGAGTCTTCCAGTATTGAAAGATTTAATTTAATCATGTTATCTGTTTGACCTTCAAAAAGAAGAGCATTAGATTTTTCCAGCCTGTTATCAATAACTGTTGGAGTAATCTTCTGCTGAGCAAACAGAAAAAAAGGAAAAAGTAAAATAAGAAATCTCATAGGTTTAGAGTTTTTTTCAATTGTAAATTTCTCAATCAAGAATAAGTAATTTACCTACAATAATATTAAATTTACCATTAAAATTAATAAGTAATCCATCTTATTCACAATTCATATGTATTTTATTCAAGTTTTGATATTTCTTTTAGCATTAAAGAATATAGCAGCTTTTATTAATTATTATTAATTTTGCGGTATGGATTTAAGAGATCAACTGAAAAACCTTTTTCCTGATCATGAAGAGCAGGATTTTAAGATGCCTGAAGAACAATTCAAGCAGAAAGAACCTTTGGTGTGCAAATTTGAAAAGAAAGGCCGAAACGGAAAGCCTGTAACCATTGTTGAAGGCTGGGAAGGAAGCGAGGAAGACCTTAAGAAAATCTCAAAAAAAATAAAAACTACGCTGGGAATCGGTGGTTCTGAGAAGGATGGAACGATTATCATTCAAGGAGATAACCGTGATAAAATAATGGATATCCTTAAAGAAATGGGGTATAAAACTAAAAGAGTCGGTGGATAGTTTTTGTTCAACTTTTAAGGCAAATTTTTAAATTCTTTAAGCGCTATGATCGCAAAAGTTTTTTTAATTAAACTTGAAAATATTTTCGTTCGCAACGGCACTTCGTTCAGCAAATGATAGCTGTTCAATAAGTTTTTTGACATTATGTCCAATTTCAAAACAGTTTTAGAAATAAATCTGCGTTTGCGGCATTATGGTCTTTAGTTTTTCAATGGTGGATTTATCCATTGGATTGCCCGTTAATATTAATGTTTTCAAATTTTTTAATTGCGAAAACTCAGTGGGAAGATCTTTTAAATCGTTATTCGCCAGATTCATACTGACAATATTCTTCAAACCTTTTACTTTCGGTGAAATTTCTTTGATATTGTTCTGACTTACATTTAAAAATTCCAGGTTTTTTGACTGAAACAGGTTTTCAGGAAGCTTTGAGATAGAATTTTGCTGTAATTCTAGATATTTCAATTGTTTTGGGAAGGTCAGATTGCCTAAATCGTTAATCTGATTTAAAGCTAAATTTAATGATTTTAAATTTTTAATCTGATCCAGGTCTTCAGCAATAAAACTGATCTGATTTCCCTGCAGATTAATTTCTTCCAGACTCGGGATTTTCATCAGCGCTTCCGGAAAAACATTCAGATTGTTGGCATCCAGGTGAATGACTTTCAGTTTCTGAAGCTTAGCGATATTTGGATTTATGTTGGTTAATTCATTTAAATTAATAGAAAAACTTTCCAGCTTCTGAAGTTCTGCAATTTCATCGGGAATGAATTTGATGTTGTTTTCGTTTACATTTAAAATAGTTAATTCTTTTAATGCAAAAATCGATTCATCCATTTTCTCGAACTTATTTCCCATTAAATTCAGAAAAAAAATGGCATTTAATTGTTGGATTTCAACAGGTAAATTAAATATCCCTTTCTCCCGAAAACTCATACTGTAGACCGTTTTTCCGCTTTTAAATGCTTCTTCTACATTGGTATAGGTCGGATATTTTACGGGATCGATCTGGGCTTTTGCCTCTGAAAGAATTAAAATAAAAATGGAAAGAAACAGCTTTTTCATAAATAGAAAAAAGCTACCGATAACAAAATATTACCGGCAGCCTTGTAAATATTAATAGTTTATTTTTTCAAAAGTTTTACCGTCTGCTGGAATCCTCCTTCCGCTTCGATATTTAAAACCAATACTCTTGAAGCCTCAAGCTGGTTTGTAAAATCTAAGTCTAAAGATTTGTTGGTTCCTGAGTATTTCTGAGTGAAAACAATTTTACCGTCGATGCTGTAAGCCGTTACCACGATATCTTTCAATCCTTTTGGAGAGTTGATTTTTACGATACCTGAAGTAGGGTTTGGAGCAACAGTTACTGTGTTTTCAGCTTTAGTATCAACAGTTCCCAAAGATCCTGCAGTTCCTAAATTGTTTTTAAGAGCCACTACGATCGTTGCAGATTTTCCTCTGTAGTCAATGGTATTTCCAGTAGCATCGATATCCGTAGAAATTGTAGAATCCGGGTGCTGGATTGAGAAGAATCCGAATTTGTGATCCGGCGTAAATGTAAGTCCAGTCGGTTCTGATCCTGCAGGCATTGAAGCGAAAAGTCTCACTTTAGGATTCGCCTGAGTATGATCCGGAGCGACTACCCAAATGTAGTTTTTACCCCCATCCTGAAGCACCCAAAGGTTACCCAATTCGTCGAAAGTAAGGTTGTCGTTTCCATCTCCCCAAGCTTCCGTTTTCGTTCCCTGAGCCGTGTCGAAAGAATAGTTCGTAGTAAGACCTCCCACGAAAGTTTCAACCTGAGAAGCGGTAGTTCCGTTATCCTGAAGTCTGTATACTTTATTTAAACCTTTTGCCGTAAAATACACTTTACCATCTAGAGGACTGATCTCAATATCTTCTACCCCGTTGAAAGAAGTACCTCCTAACGATTGAGCTAATGCAGCCGTATTATTTTGATCTGCTTTTGTTTTATTTGGAATCTGAACCCAAGTAGCCGTTGTTGCTACAGGATCTCCTCCACTTAATCCCTGGTCTAATTTTAATGCATAAAGATTTCCGGAAGAAAGATCATTTGGAGTATCCATCACATATTTGTACACCATATGAGTTCCTCCGTCTTCACCGTAATAAGCAACTGTTCCTGCATTATTTACCACTACATTTTCGTGGTTCATGATACCCATTTGCCATAATTTTCCTTTAGAACCGTCAGCGTTTTGAGAAATAACCTGGGCCGTAGCAGGATCAATTTCTACCAACCAACCGTAATCCTTCATTCCGTCAGCATTTACATCACTTGAAGTCGTTTGCTCTTCTGCTGTAACGATGGTTCCCCATGGTGTAACACCTCCTGAACAGTTTCTGATTGTCTGAACCAAGCTCGGAGCAGAGAAACTTACCGCTCTTGATTTTGTCAATTGCCAAAGTTTTGTTGTACCATTATAGTTGATTTCAGCCATGGTAACTCCACCCGGATTCGTTTCGTGGTTTACAGAAAGATATCCGTTGGTAGCGCTTCCATTCTTCGGAACGTATCCTGTAAAGTCGTTCAGACCTCCTACTAATCCTCCGCCTTCTGTATAATTGTCACCTTCTTTTAGGATTAATTGATATTTATGTTCTGTAGGAATGATCAGTTTATTTGTCTGAGCTGTCGGTACGATAGACGTAAAGCAGCTGATATGTGTTGAGTTGCAGGCTACTGGAGTTGTCGTCACAACAGTTTTAAGATAAGCATCAATTCTTAAATCCGAACTTGCAGCACCTCTGTTGTGCAGTTCGATAGAAATTCTGTTGTTTCCGTTTACAAATTTAGATTTTGGAATAGAGAAAACATTATAAACACTTTCCGCAGAGCTGTCGATCGTTGTACTAGACCAAGTCGTGAAATCTATTGTTCCGGCAGGCATATTGTCTCTTACTACTTCTTCTCCGTTAAGATAAACAACGATACCGTCGTCTCTCATAATTCCCAATTCCATGGTAGAAGAAAGATCGTTTAAATTCACTGTAAAATCTTTCGCAAAATAAGCTGTTACAAGACCTGTAGCCGTTGTCGTTGTCACAGGATCACCGTACCCAAGAGGTCCGTTTCCTTGAGACCATGCAGAAACATCGTAAGTTGTATCCTTCCACTGAGCAGCCAACGCTGTATTGCTGTCATTATATTTCCAAGAAGAATTCTTGTTGAAAATAAAAGTCTGAGCATTGAACAATGAACTTGAGATCATCGCAAGAGCTGCAATTGTTAGTAGTTTTCTTTTCATAATTAAATTTCGATTTATTAGACTCTGCAAAGCTATTTTTTTGTTGTGAACCCTCTATTAATAGGACTTTAAATAAACTGTTACGAATATTAATTAATCTGAAATTTAATGTTAAGCGCATGAATTTTTTGTTAAGAGATGCGGGATACGAGTTTCGGGTTTTGAGTTTTCGTGTAAAAACTCAGATTATCCGTTTGAATTAAAACTCGCAACTACCTCTTACTCACATCCGTCAGAGCATTCAAAAAGGCAATGATTTGCTTGATTTCCGGTTGGGTAAGGTTCAGTTTATCCGGAGCCAGGGTTTGATTTTTCATTTTCAAGCCAAGACCTTCTCCTCCGCCTTCGTTGTAGAAATCCATCACCTCTTCCAGGGTGTTGAATGCACCGTTATGGAAATACGGTTTTGTTAAGGCAATATTTCTCACCGTCACTGTTTTGAAAGAATTTTCGTAAATCCAGGAATTTTCCTTTTTCACAGGACTGTTGATTCTTCCTTTGTCGGCATCGAGTTCAATAGGTTTTTGATTGATCGGTTTTGTAGGAATTCCCAACACTTCAGATTCATTTTCATTAAAAAATGGAGGAACTAATCCCGAAAAGTTGGGAGCAAAATGACAAGTAGCGCAATTGGCTTTTCCCATGAATAAATTAAACCCTTTTTTAGCATCAACAGAAATTTCTTTTTCGTTTCTCATGAATTTATCAAAATCACTCTCATAAGAATACAGTGATGCCACATAAGAACTCAATGCTTTGGAAAAGTTTTCTTTGCTGATATTTCCGTTTTTAAAAGCTGTTTTAAACGCTTTTTTGTATTCCGGTTTTGTTTTTAATTTTTTAATGATGCTTTCGTAGCTTGTATTGAACTCATCTTCATTGTAAATCACGTGTTCCGCCTGTTGTTCAAGATAAAAAGCTCTTAAATCGTAGAAAAATCTTTTCGCAAAAACGGCGTTGTATAAAGACGGAGAGTTTCTCAGTACCGTTTTTCCTTCGACATTACTTGGAGATTTTGATTTTAAATCTGTGAAGGCATTTTCCGGCAGGTGGCAGGTTGCACAGCTCATTTTCCCGTTGTCGCTTAAATTCTGATCGTAGAAAATCTCTTTTCCCAATGCTCTTAAATCGGCATTATCTTCCTCTTTTTTCAATAAAGTATAAAAATACGGATCCAGAAAATCGCTGCTGAAAAAGTTTTTGTTATTGACATTCCAACCTGAAAATTCTTTCAGATCATCACTTCTTCCGTCCCATTTTCCGAATTCTTCATACAAAGGCTGAATATATTTTTTGTAGAATTCTATCCTGTCAAAAGTCTCAAAATCGGTATTTTTTGAAAGATAACCGATTCCATCCGTTAAAATCGCATTGGCTTTCTGAATATTATAATTTTTAAAATACGGATCATCATTAATGTATTTTTTCATTCCCGAAAAAACATGCTTTGCTTCTTCTGAAACATTCAAAGAACCGGGAGTATCAAAACCTGTCACGCCCAAACTGTACATTCTGATCAACTCGATTCGCAGGGGTAATGTTTTGTTGTTTCCTTTGCTTAAACCGTTTTTAACAGAGCTTAAATAAAAGCTTGCATAACTATTGTATAAAAAATCTGTGATTGCCTTTATTTTTTCCTTTTCTTCCGCCGCTTCATCGGAAAATATCAACTCATCCAAGACCTGAAGCCCTTCCGGAGGCAACGTATAAGCCGATGTTCCCGCAGCTTCAATGTGAAATAATGGCGCCGCATTCAGGTGGGTTTTTGTAAATTCCGGATAATGATAAGCGATGTAAAATTCTATTTCTTTGAAAGAGTTCCTTGTGTTTTTCAGGGATTCCTGAAGTTGTTCCAAAGGGATTTTTTCCTCAGAAAACTGGTAAACATCTGATTTTAACTGATCCAGCTTGGTTTTAAAATCTGCTAAGCCTTTATTAACAACATTATTTTCATTTTCAACTCCTTTATAAACAGGATTAAAAGACATTATCGCAAAACCGATGAATAGGAAAATAAGAATCAGAGGATAGAATTTCATTAAAAATTTTAACGACAAAATTAGTGTTTGAACAGTATTTCTAGTTTAAATTTAGATTAACTAATGTTTACATTTTATATCAGGGATTTTTTATTAATTTTGATTCTTTAATATTAATTTATACCAATCCTTCGATTACTTTACACCCAGGATGAAACGGATAAATCAGGCTGTCCTTTAATTATACATAATATTTGCAGTGTCATCCTAAGCGCAAAGCAATCGAAGAATCTATTAATTATCAGAATTTAATTATAAAAAAAAACATATTATGCTAAATAAACTGGCTGCTTCAGAACTCGTTCTGAACGATGATGGAAGTGTTTACCACTTAAACCTTTTACCTGAAGATATTGCAGAAAAGATCATCCTTGTAGGAGATCCCGACAGAGTGGCAAAGGTTTCAAAATATTTCGATACCGTAGAAATCAAAAAAAATAAAAGAGAATTTTATACGCATACCGGAACTTTAAGAGGCGAAAGAATCACCGTAATTTCTACCGGAATCGGTACGGAAAATATTGATATTGTGATGAATGAGCTTGATGCTCTGGTAAATATCGATCTTAAAAATAAAGAGTTCAAAAAAGAGCATTCTTCGCTTCAGCTTTTCAGAATGGGAACTTGTGGAAGTGTAAATCCTGATGTGCAGGTTGATAATATGCTGGTGACCCAGAATGTTGTGGGATTGGATGGTCTGATGCATTTTTACCAGGATTATGAGTTTGAAAACGAATTTTCGAAGAACTTTTTAGATAAATTCCCTTACCCGAAAATCAAGCCGATGCTGTATTTTGCAGACTGGTCGGAAGAATTGGGAACCTTATACAAAGACGCCAAATATCACGGAAATACCGCTACTTTCCCGGGATTCTATGCTCCACAGGGAAGACAACTCCGTCTGAAAGCACTTGATGACAGGTTTTTGGAAACTTTAAATGATCTTGGTATTACCAATTTCGAAATGGAAACTTCGGCAATTTATGCTTTATCTAAACTTTTAGGTCATAAAGCGATTACGGTAAACAACGTCATTGCCAACAGAAGACGCGGAGAATTTTCCGCAGATCACCATGCTTCCGAAAGGAACCTGATCGAATGGGTTTTGGATAGAATTATCAAATAAAATAAAAAGGATTTCAACAGTTTTGAAATCCTTTTTTTAATCCCCTATATAATGTTTCTAACCTTAGAATTCATTGATCGTTACATAGAAATGTGATGAGTTCAGACTTTCTGCATTTCCTGAAATATTGGTAAGGTTGATGGTAATATTCGACGTAGAAGTCATTCTCGGATTTGAAATTGAAAACGTAGCATTTCCTGCAAAATCTCCTGCCGGTGTTACCACAATCGTTGCTCTTGTAGAAGTCGGAATCAAAGCCGGAGGAATTATGATATTCATCGTTGTAGATTTCCCGGAAGGCAGGTTATTTACCGATACACCCGGCCAAGTTTCAAAACTGATCTGGTTTTTGTTTACCGTTCCTCTTTCTCCCAATTTGTACTGTCCGTACACATCAAGCTTGGTATTTACATTCGGTGTGCTGGTTCCTATTCCTACATTGGCATTACTGTCTCCCAAAACAATCGCATTATATTGTGAAGTAGTTGCATTATACCCGATCGCTGTAGAATTTTGACCTGTTGCAGAAGCTCCTGAGCCGATAGCTGTAGAATTCTGACCGTTGGTTAAAGATCCGTAACCAATTGCTGTTTCACTATTCGCATTCGTTTTAGCGTTGTATCCTAAAGCAATTGACTGGAAACCTGCTGCCAGAGAATTATTTCCCAACGCTGAAGATTCGTTGGCTGTAGTTTTGGCGTTATACCCTACTGCCGTCGACTGAAATCCTGAAGCCGTAGAATTGTTTCCCACTGCTGAAGATTCGTTCACCGTTACTTTTGCATTGTAACCCAACGCAATCGAGCGAAATCCTGAAACATTGGACAATTCTCCCAAACCAACCGATTCATTAGCCGTCACACTTGCATTATTCCCAATAGAAATCCCTTGGTAAGCCGTACTTGAAGTACCTAAAGCTATACCGTTCTGAGAAGCATTGGCCCCCACTCCGAAGCTTATGGAATTGTAGACTCCCAGTCTTCCCATTATATTTGAATTTACTTTAAAAACAAGATCATCCAAAGTATTTGTTCCTAAAGCCAGTGTTGTATTGGCTCCGGCGTAAGTTCCGCTGTTTGTTCCTGTTGTATTCCAGCCAGAAGAGCTTCCGTTGATCCCGTTTCCGGAATTTGTACTTGCGATAGAAAGCATATTCCATTTCAGGTTATTCCAATAGTAGAATCCTGTATCTGTCAATCCGCCTTGTCCGTTGTTCCAAACAATTAAGCCGTTAGCCGGTGTCGGAACTGTTACGTTGTCAGTAACTGATGTCAAAGCAATGCTCGGAAACAATACTCCTTTATTTTTAGAATTAATTTCCAGCATCGCGGAAGTCGCAGGATCAGGCGTGCCTATCCCTACTTGAGCAAAGACAAAATTAAAATTAATTAAAAGTAAAATGATAAGTCCGAATTGTAGTTTTGATTTTTTTTGCATCCCTAGGATAAAAATTTATTATTAGTTTCTGATGCAAATATAAGAATTTTTAATAAAAGTGTACTTTTTTTGTGAATTTTTTAAAATTAACACTAATTAGTGAATAAATGTGCATTTAATCACCATTTAATGAACGTTAACATAGAATTAATTCTATATTAAATATTGATTAAATGCACTTCAGGAGCCATTTTTAATTCTAAATTGAGTGGATTAATATTGTAAACTTTTTAAAAAACATCACCTAAAATTGAATAAAATACAATTTATCACTATCTGATGAAACAATTTTCGACATGATCATTGACCATTCCCGTCGCCTGCATGTGCGCATAAACGACAGTTGAACCCATAAATTTGAATCCTCTTTTCTTCAAATCTTTTGCTAAAGAATCTGATATTTCGGTAGTTGCAGGAATATCTTTTAATGTTTTCGGCTTATTGTCAACAGGCTTTCCACCTACAAAATCCCAGATATATTTTGAAAAACTTCCGAATTCTTTCTGCACTTCCATAAATTTTTGAGCATTGTTTATGGTGGCTAAAATTTTAAGGCGATTTCTGATAATGCCGGGATTTTGCATCAATTCTTCAATTTTTGCTTCAGAATATTTTGCAATTTTTTTATAATTAAAATGATCAAAAGCTTTTCTGAAATTTTCTCTTTTGTTTAAAATAGTGTACCAGCTCAGCCCCGCCTGAAAGCTTTCAAGAATTAAAAATTCGAAAATAGTTTCATCATCGTAGACAGGTTTCCCCCACTCTTCATCATGATATTTTTTGTAGAGATCGTCTTTTTCGGACCAGCCGCAGCGTATTTTTTCCATGATTTTTGGTTTTAATTTAATTTTTATTGAATTTATACATCTCAATCCTTCGACTGTTTTGCGCTCAGGATGACACTTCTAATACTATCTGTTATAAATTATTAGTATAAATCAACTGCATAATTGTCCAGTGTCATCCTGAGCGCAAAACAGTCGAAGGATTTAGTTTAAACTAATATAAAGTTGATAATTAAATATACCAAAGTTAAAAATAAACTGATTTAGAAAAGTATAACAAAAGTTTATGAAAAGTTTAACACGTCCCGAAATTTTTAGGAATGGTTCTTGTTTATTGAATATCAACACACAAAAATATTAATGTTATGAATAATTCAGAATACAACAAAGCGGAAAATGCAGTAAACAACACCGAAAACTCATTACAAAATGCTGCAGATAAAGCAAAATGGAAAGTTGAAGATTTGGCAGACAAAGCCAGAGATTACATCAACGAAAAAAGAAACAATGATGAGGAAGCGCAACAGGAAGACTGGCTCGACAGGGTAAAAGCTAATGTTTCCGAAACGTGGGAAGACATCAAAGACAAAGCCAACGACGCCTGGGAGAAAACGAAAGATGCAGCAGAAGATGTAAAAGCAGAATGGAACAAGAAAACGAATTAAAATTTCAGTCATATAAATATTTTCAAGAAAAACGGAGTCTTTTATATAAGGCTCCGTTTTTTATTATGTGATAAACACAAATTATTGCTACATTTGTATATTAATAAACATTAAAAAATTATGTCATACGGTTTACTTAAAGGCAAAAAGGGAATTATATTTGGAGCCCTTAATGAACAATCAATCGCATGGAAAGTTGCAGAAAGATGTCATGAAGAAGGTGCTGAATTTATCTTGTCTAATGCTCCTATCGCAATGAGAATGGGAGAACTTAATGCTTTGGCAGAAAAAACTGGTTCCGAAATAGTAGGTGCAGATGCCACTTCAATAGAAGATCTTGAAAAACTTTTTGACGCTGCTGTTGCAAAATTTGGTAAAATCGACTTTATCCTTCACTCTATCGGAATGTCCGTAAACGTAAGAAAGGGAAAACATTATACAGAAATGAACTACGACTGGTTGGAAAAAGGCTGGGATGTTTCCTCTGTTTCTTTCCACAAAGTAATGCGTGTGGCTTGGGAAAAAGACTGTATGAATGAATGGGGAAGTATTTTGGCGCTTACTTATATCGCAGCACAAAGAACATTCCCGGATTACAACGATATGTCTGACAATAAAGCTTATCTTGAAAGTATTGCAAGAACATTCGGAAACTATTGGGGAGAAAGAAAAGTACGTGTGAATACAGTTTCACAATCTCCTACTCCTACTACTGCGGGAAGCGGTGTGAAAGGTTTCGGAGGCTTCCTTGGATATGCAGAAGATATGTCACCGCTAGGAAATGCTACAGCTCTTGACTGTGCAAACTATTGTGTAACGTTATTCTCTGATCTTACCAAAAAAGTAACGATGCAGAATCTTTTCCACGACGGAGGTTTCAGCAGTACAGGGGTTACTCAGAAGGTGATCAGTAAATATGATACTGAATAATTATTCTTACAAAAATAATATATAGGCCGGAGCAGTTTTTCTGTTCCGGTTTTTTTTGCTTAAAATAAATCGGCGGCATCTTCGATGCCGCCGATTCTTAAAAAATAATGTTAATATGAAGCTTATAAAATTACGGTCTGGATAGAATGTGCAGGAGCAGAAAGCTTGGCTGCCATTCCTTCGATCCAGAGATTGGCATCGATATCGTTGTCGGAATCATTCATGATGACAGTTACCAATTGTCCGTTTTCATTCATGAAAGTTGTGGAAGTAAGCGCCGCTCTGTTGGATGAAGTTCCGATTCTCTGTGCATTCGGTTTAATGAATTTCGAAACGTGTCCTACATAATAATATTCGTAAGTATAATGAACTTCCCCTGTTTTGGTATCTGCAATGATAGGCGCAAAACAGAAATTCCCGACGTGGTTTGGTCCGCCAGTTTCATCGAGAAGAACATTCCAGTCTGTCCATAAAGCGGTTCCTTTGTTGAAATCATTCAGCATATTTCTACCGTATAATTCGCCCAACTTCACGTCATAAATTTTAGTCATATCAAACTGCTCTTTACAACCTTCCGTGAAAGCCAAAAACTTATCCGGAAAAGCTCTTTGGGTTTCTGATAAATTATCAAAAAGTTGGGTTTTGTTATTCCATGTTTCGTACCAGTGGTAGCCGATTCCGGAAGCGTATTTTGAAGTTTCGGGATCGCTTAATGTCGTTGTAGCTCTCTGATAAATCAAATCTCTGTTGTGATCCCAGATCATTACTTTTTTATCTTTAAAACCATTCTTCCAAAGGGTTGGCCCTAAATTATTTTTAAGAAAAGCCCCTTCCTCTTCAGCAGTATAAATACAAGATTCCCAGGTTTGTGTGGCCATTGGCTCGTTCTGAACCGTCAGTCCCCAAATATTAATTCCTCTTTTTTCGTATTCTTTAATGAATTTAATATAATAATCTGCCCAGGTCTGATAAAAAGCATTTTCCAGTCTTCCTCCTTTCAGCATATTTTTATTCGATTTCATCCATGCTGGCGGACTCCACGGAGAAAAATAAAAAGTGAAATCTTTTCCGATCGCCTTTTGAGCTTCTTTAATCATCGGAATTTTATACTTTTCATCATGCGCAACGTTGAATGATTTTAATGAATTATCATTTTCCTGAACATAGGTATAAGAATCGCTTGAGAAATCACATGAGTTCATATTGGTACGGACGACCGTGTATCCCAACCCGTTTTTCCCGTAATACGCTTCGATAATTTCCTTCTGCTTATTTTTAGGAAGTTTATAAAAAGTTTCGGCGGAAGCATCCGTGATCGCACCTCCGATTCCGATTAATTTTTGATATTTAAAATCAGGATCCACAAAAATACACGCATCAACTTCTTTAGGTTGATCCATTTTTTCGAATTTTACCATTCCTTTATCTACCATTTTTTCGTTGGTTTTCGAATTGGTAAGAATGACTTTCGCTGTTTTTCCTGCGTTTTTTTTCCAGTAATTTTGTGCGTTGGCATTAAAAGCCATCCCGATAACAAAACAACTTACGATTAGTTTCTTCATAATTTCTTCTTTCTATTTTTCTTTATTAAACCACCCCGTCAAAAATTCTTCGAATTTTCGCCACCCCTCCAAAGGAGGGGAATTTTCACAACGCCCATTATTTATTTTGATAAACTCTTACATAATCTATCTCATATTTTTGAGGAAAGATCGTATCATCTATTCCTTCTTTTCCGCCCCAAAATCCACCGACAGCTAGATTTAAAATGATAAAATACGGTTGATCAAAAGGCCATGCTTCGTACGTCTTTTCTTTATTTTCATAAGTGAAAAACTTTTGATCATCGATATACACATCAATTTTCTCAGGTGTCCAATCTGCTTTATAGACGTGGAATTTCTCACTTGCATCTTTCACGATCAAAGTATCGGTTTTCTGTGTTCCGATGATGTGATTGTATTTTTTTGTATGAACCGAAGCATGAATATAGCCTTGATTAAAGCCCACATGTTCCATGATATCCAGCTCACCGTCGTCCGGCCATTTTTTCATATTTTCGCTCATCATCCAGATGGCAGGCCAGGTTCCGCGACCTTTCGGAAGTTTTGCACGAACTTCAACCGTTCCGTACTGAAAGGAAAATTTACCTTTCGTTAAAAGTCTTGCAGAAGTATATTTCTTATTTTCCCAATCTTCTCTTCTGGCTTCAATGACAAGATTTCCTTTCTCCAGCCTTGCATTTTCTAACCTATCTTTGGTATAAAACTGAGCTTCTTCATTTCCAAAACCGCTTCCTCCCACATCGTAGTTCCACTTTGTAGAATCGGGCAATCCTTTTCCGTTAAACTCATCGCTCCAGATCAGTTTCCTGTTGGAATCAGGTTTGTTTGAAGCACAGTTTGAAACAGAAAAAAGTAATGTTCCTCCGATTAAAATGGTGATGATGGCTTGAAGTTTCATTTATTAGGGTTTTGAGTTTGATGATGCTGTTTTTTAACGCAAAGTTTTTGTTTAAATATTTATAATGTTGAGTGAGCAAAGAGCTGCGACAAGTCGCTGAATAAGCATAACTATAAAACATACACTTCAACTAATCAACTTTGTTGATTTTCTTTGCCTCCTTACAATCAATAATCCTTTTAAATAAATCTTTGCGTTAAAGATTCTTCAATTAAGTTTAATTTATTTTCAAAGTTTGTCATACTGGAAGCATCTCTACAAAGATTATTTAGATTCTTTCAGAATGACAAAAACACTGTTTATAATATTTTATTAAAAACCTTTAGTCTTTTACTACCAAAAGCGGGTTTCATCCCGCTTCTAGTAAGTAAACTAATATTTATTTTGACCAGTTAATTCTTTTTGTCTGAACATTTTGAGAATCGGTTCCGATCATAATGTCGAAGTCGCCGCTTTCCCAATCGTAATTCAGTTGATCATCATAGAATTTCAGATTTTCCGGAGTTAATGTAAAGTTTACCGTTTTACTTTCTCCTTTTTTGATGAACACTTTTTGGAAGCCTTTCAGCTCTTTTACAGGTCTTACCACTTTTCCGAACAAATCTCTGATGTACAATTGTACTACTTCTTCCCCGTCATAATTTCCGGTGTTGGAAACATTGACACTGATATTTAAGGTCTGATTTCCTTTAAGATTGGTTGAGCTTAAAATCATATCAGAATATTTAAATTGAGTATAACTTAAACCAAAACCAAACGGAAATTTCGGGTCATTATCCAGGTCGATGTACGCTGAAACATAGTTTCTGTCGGTGTTGTTTTTCGCGGGTCTTCCTGTATTGTAATGATTATAATAAATTGGAACCTGCCCTTCCGTTCTTGGGAAAGTCATGGGAAGTTTTCCACCTGGATTTACCGTTCCGAAAAGTACATCTGCGATAGAATTTCCGGCTTCCGTTCCCAGCCACCAAGTATACATGATCGCCGGAATATTGTCTGCTGCCCAATCAAAAACCAAAGGTCTTCCTGCATTGATCATCAATACAATCGGCTTTCCGGTTTTTGCAATTTCTTTTAATAAATCTTCCTGAACGCCCGTGAAATGCAGATTGCTTCTGCTTTTCGCTTCACCACTCATGGCGTGACCTTCACCCAAAGTCATGATCACAACGTCTGCTTTTTTCGCTGTTTCCACCGCTTCTGCAAACATCGATTTGTCCTGATCATCAACATTGGCACCTTTTGCGTAGAGTAAAGTTGAGTTTTTGTCTAACTGATTTTTAATTCCGTCAAACTGCGTTACGATTCTTTGATTATCATCTTTAAAAGCAATCGACCAAAATCCGTGATTGGCAGAAGTTTCTTTCGCGAAAGGACCGATCAGAGCAACTGTTTTCGTTGATCTTGAAAGAGGTAAAATATTCTTCTGATTTTTAAGCAAAACAATACTTTTCGAACCAAATTCTCTTCCGAATTTTCTGTGTTCCTGATTGTTTAACTGTTCTTTCTGCCTTTTCTCGCTGCTGAATCTGTAAGGATCATCGAATAATCCCATTTCAAATTTTTTAACCAAAATTCTTCTCGCTGCATCATCAATCAACTTCGGGTCAACCTTTCCTTCCTGAACCAATTTTGGAAGTTCAGCCATGTAAGCGCGGCTTTCCATATCCATATCACTTCCTGCATTGATCGCTTTTTCCGCTGCATCTTTATTGTCTTTGGCATAACCGTGAGGAACCATTTCGCCGATGCTTCCCCAGTCGGAAACAACAAAACCTTTGTAGTTCCATTTTCCTTTTAATAAATCTCTTAAAATGTATTTGTTAGCCGTTGCCGGAACTCCATTAATATCATTAAAAGAATTCATAAAAGTAGCAACTCCTGCTTCTGCAGCCGCTTTGAAAGGTGGCAAATAGGTTTCGTTCAATTGTCTTAAACTCATATCAACGGAATTGTAATCTCTTCCGCCAACTGCCGCTCCATACGCTGCAAAATGCTTTGCACAAGCCATAATTGCATCAAGATTTCCCAAACCTTTTCCCTGAAAGCCTCTGATTCTTGCCAAACCGATCTGTGTTCCCAGATAAGTGTCCTCGCCCGAACCTTCCATCACTCTTCCCCATCTCGGATCTCTCGCGATGTCGACCATCGGTGCAAACGTCCAGTGAATTCCGTAAGCCGATGCTTCTGTTGCTGCAATTCTTTCGGATTTTTCGATTAATCCTAAATCCCAGCTCGCCGCCTGACCTAAGTTTACCGGAAATGTTGTTCTGTACCCGTGAATCACGTCCTGGCCGAACAATAATGGAATTCTTAACCTTGATTTTAAAGCTAATTCCTGAAACTTTCTGGTTTCCTCTGCTCCCGCTACATTGAGCATGGAACCGACTTTGCCTTGTTTTATTTCATTTAAAACAGTTGCAGAATTGGAATTTTGAGGCCCCGTTGCATATTCAAAACCGCTGTATTGAACCAACTGCCCTACTTTTTCTTCTAACGTCATTTTCGACAACAACTCAGAAACTTTCTGGTCGATTGTCTTTTGCCCAAACGCATTCATCCCAAATGCTGTAATTGCCAATAAGAAATAAACTCTCTTCATTTTACTTTAATTTTCTATTTTCTGTCGTTTATCAAATTATTTTTAACGCAAAGTCCGCAAAGTTTTTTTGAAATTAATACTGTCTATTTTTAAGTTCGCAAAGGCGTTTTACTTAACTAAGAACACTAAGACTTTTCAAACCATACAATTGATTCTTTACTTTAAAAAATATATGTCGCTGTTGAGCTTCCTGAAATTGTTACAGGAGCCGTTTTTTGATTATATTTAATCGAAAACGCTTTATCGGTAGAGTTGCCGTTCTGAACGATCAAAACTGTTTTCCCAGCCGGAGTTTTAAACGCTACCGTTGAAAGGTTATCGCTCTGCGTAGAAGCGATTCTCTGAGAATTTACAGGAACGAATTTTGAAGCATGGGCAATAATATAATACGCCACATTTTTTTCATAACCTGAACCGCCGGTAATCGTCACCGCACCCTTACATTGGGTACAACCGCCCGGTGTATGAGGTCCGAAAGATGCGTCATTTGCTACATTCCACTCCAATGCTGTCTTGCTCCAGTTTCTCATGGATCCAATAATAACATTTTTAACGTGCCAATCCAAATCTCCCCCGAAATTTCCTGTAGAACTCGTCCATTGTTCTGTAAAATAGACGTTTTTATTCGGGAATAAATTATGAACCGTACTTAAAGCCGAAATATCTCCCGCGTACAAATGGAAAGCCGATCCGTCAACATAGGGATTTGCCGCTGAATCATTTAAAACCGTCAAAGGATAAGCCGGATTGTCGCAGTTGTGATCGTAAGCAATGATTTTAGTAGTAATATTAGCCGCCTGGAAAGCAGGACCTAAATGAGTTTTAATAAAAGTAGCCTGATCTGTCGCAGTCATATACATACTCGGATTATTTCCGGGATGTAAAGGTTCGTTTTGAGGAGTGATGGCATCGATTTTAATTCCCTGCGCCTGCATTGCCTGAATATATTTTACAAAATATTGAGCATAGACTCCATAAAATTCAGGTTTTAAGCTTCCTCCGATGCTGCTTCCGTTGTCTTTCATCCAAACCGGTGGTGACCAGGGTGTTGCCAAGATTTTAATATTAGGATTAATAATTAAAATATCTTTTAACATCTGGATAACGGCCTGATCTTTAGTTAAGCTAAATTGAGCAAGCGTAGGATCCGTCTGTCCGGCCGGCATATCGTCATAAGAAAATACTTCGCTGTTCAAATCTGAAGCTCCGATGCTGATTCTTAAATAATTAACTCCAATTCCTGAACTTCCGAATAAGTCATTCAGTAATTCCTGTTTCTTGGCTGCATTCAGCTGGTTGATCACCTGAACACTTCCTCCGGTAAGCGTATATCCGAAACCATCAATATTCTGGAAAACCTGTGAAGCATCTACCTCGATCGTCGTTCCTGTACTCGATGTTCCTGAAAAATAGACTGTACTCTGCTGTTGTAGTTTCACTGACTGATCTCCTTTCGTTAACCATACCTGTACCGGATCTCCGGAAGTATTTCCGCCTCCGTTGTTCCCCGAATCGCCATTGGCTAAATCCGAAGATGTACTGCTACAGTTAAAAAAAGAAAGAAGTGCTACACCGCAAAGTGCAGCACCTCTAAGTACGAAACTATATGAATATTGTGATATCATATTAAATTTTATAAGAAAATTATTGTGTTCTTCTCAGCTCAACTTTATCAATACTTAAGCTGTTAACTGTCTTTCCTCCGCATTTTATTACTAGATAAACAGTTCCTGTGGTAGTTGCCGTGTAGATACCTCCATTTTTATCTCCGTTACATCCAATTGTAGAAACTCTTCCTTTAAAAGCAGATTTTCCACATCCGTCCCACGTGTTGATGTTTCTGTAAACAGCTCCACTTACGTCCTGTCCTGAAACCGGAATACTGTTTAGCATGTAAACTTCAAACCATGTATCTTCCAAAGCTGTATCTGACGATGCTACCATATCGATAGCATATTTTTGTCCCGCAACAACGTTTACTGCCTGATAAATAGCCTGTTGATTGCTGCCAGATGCAACAATCGTAGCTTTGCCATTAGCAAAAACCCATTGTGCACCAGAAGGACTGATGGTATGGATAGTCCACTTAGCAATATCATCCGCAGAATCAAATCTTCCTCCCTGAATAATATTTCCCGCCACAGGATCATCTGTAGGAACAGTAATTGTTTCCGTTCCTGTACCCGCTACAACACCACCTTTACCGATAGCTTGATGTTCAATGATATAAGTTCCTTTGTCCGGAAGGAAAATATCCTGGATGTTTTTTCCGATATTAAAGCCTTCGTCATCGATATTCCATTTTGTGGTAATATAATTGTTGGCATTTGTCGTTAATCTATATCTGTTTTCTGCTGTTTTAGCTACTTTAAAAGAACCGTCTACAGCGTCTTGAGAAAGACCGTTTCCATCTCCGTCAACGGTATCAGGAGTACAGCTTGCCAAAAAGAAAACTGAAGCACCTAGTAGAAGCGTTTTATTAATATATTTAGTTATCATTTTTATTTAATTAATAGTTAGGATTTTGTTTAAGAATTGTTCCTGTAAGCTCTGTGTAAGGAATTGGTAAAATCTCGTTCTTCCCTGCAATGAAGCCTCTTGATCCTAATTTTGCAGGAGCTTCTCCCCATCTTACAAGGTCAAACCATCTGTGTCCTTCTCCTGCCAGTTCTCTTCTTCTTTCATCTTTGATGGCCTGCATAGAAACCGGTATAGACGCTAATCCCACTCTGGTTCTTACTGCATCCAGCAACGCCTGAGCTCTTGATCCTGTACCGTTCAATGCTTCTGCTTCCATTAAATAGGTGTCTGCCAGTCTTATGTAGATATAATTTTGACGGTAATTTAATTCTGAGGCTCCCGGTAACGTTGTTACTTCATCTTTTGTTGGCATGTATTTATTCAGGAAATATCCTGAATCCATATAAGCAGGTGAATAGTCTGCTTTATTTTGCTGTTTAAGGACTTTTACATTTAAAATTGTAGCATCCATCCTTGGATCTCCCTGCATAAAATTATAAAGATCTGTTGTCACAGGATTAAATGCCCAACCTGCAACAACATCCGGTGCATCATCTGTTTTTTTGCTATATCCTCTTGGAGCAACCATGATATTAATAGAATTTCCTTCATCATTACCCTGTCCCCAGAAACTCCAGTCAGAATTTCCTTTATTGGTATGCATTACTTCAATAATTGATTCTGTAGTGAATTTGTTATCAGTAACCCAAAGACTTGCAAAATCACTTACAAGCTTATATCCGTATTGGCTGGTTCCTCCAGGAGTTCCGTTTACATCAGCAAATTGTGCCGCAGCTTCAGCTTTTTTATTTTCATATAAATAAACTTTACCAAGCAATGCTTTAGCAGCCCCCTGAGTTAATCTCCCTTTTTGGTCTCCTGAAACTGTCATTGGAAGTTTCGGAATTGCATCCAATAAGTCGGCTTCTATCTGAGTATATACTTCAGTTTTTGTAGCCTGTGGAATGTTGTAGTAATCATCTGTTGCTTTGATTTCTTTGAGAATTAAAGGAATATTTCCAAACATTCTCAATAACTCAAAATAATATAAAGCTCTTAAAGTTTTAGCTTCTCCCGTGAACCTGTTTTTTATAGCATCACTCATACTTGCCTGAGGGATTTTTTCTATCAAAATATTAGCTCTGGAAATTCCTTGGTAATAATCTCTCCAATAGCTCGCAGGCATTGTGTTGGGGTTTAGCTGATAATTTGACAACCCCTGAATTCCGGCACCATCTGTTGCGCTTCCTCCTCCTGCATAGAAATCATCCGATCCTGCATTGAAAAAAGTAACCATATTTTCAAAACCTCCTGCATATTTTCTCAACGGGTCGTAAGTTCCAACAAGGGCAAAGAAACATTCCTGCTCATTTCTGAAGAAATTGTTTGTATCGAATGCTCCAAGATTTTTTACGTCTTCAAGATTATCAGTATTACAGGCAATACTAATTAATCCTGTACCTAATAATAATGATGCGGCTATACTTATTTTAATTATTTTATTTTTCATTTTTAATCTTATTAGAATGTAACGTTAGCTCCAAAAAGGAAAGTTTTAGCTTGTGGATAATAGGCTCTGTCGATACCGAAGCTGTCTCCTGCAGCAATTTCAGGATCGTAACCTGTATATTTTGTAAATGTGAAAAGATTTTCACCTGTTACATAAAAACGTACTTTACTTACTCCAAAATTTTGTGTCATTGTTTGTGGAAGTGTGTAGCCTAACTGAACTAATTTAACTCTCACATAATCCCCTTTTTGTAAATAATAATCTGACATCCATGTGTAATTGTGGTTGGTATCATTAGTAGTTACTCTTGGAGTTGTATTGGAAGTACCTTCGCCTGTCCAACGATCAAGAATAGCTGTCTGATAGTTGGCATTCAGAATATCAAGACGTCTAAGACCTTGGAAAATTTTGTTTCCTGCCTGCCCTTGAGCAAAAACCATCAAATCCCAGTTTTTGTAATTTAAATTCACTGTCAATCCAAAAGTATATTTTGGTACAGAGTTTCCAAGATTCACCTTATCTGCATCACTGATTTTTCCGTCTCCGTTTGTATCCTGCCAAATAAAATCTCCCGGTTTTGCATCTGGAAGGATCATTTGTCCGTTTGCATTTCTATATGCATTTACCTGCTCTTGATTTTGGAAAATACCTAACGTTTTATATCCATAGAAAGATCCGTAAGATTCTCCCACCTGAATTCTTGAAACCGGTCCCATAGACTGGAAGCCTGGTCCGTCCAAATAATCACGTCCACGCTCAAGACTTGTAACGGTATTTTTAAGATAAGCAAAATTTCCATTTACAGAAACTCCAAAATCCGTCCAGCTTTTCTTGTAACCTAATTCTACTTCTACCCCTTCATTTTCCATATCTCCTATATTTGCCGTTGGAGCTACCGTTACCCCGACATATCCTGGAATCTGTATTTGTCTTAAGATATCTGAAGTTTTCTTTTTGTAATAATCAACAGTTAAGTTAAAATTATTCAGGAATCTGATGTCTGCTGCAACGTTTAGCTGGGAAGTTGATTCCCATTTCAAATCCGGATTCGCTAATGTGTTAGGAATATATCCAGGCATAATCACGTTACTTCCGTTTGTATAATTGGCACCCGGTACATAGAAACTTGCAAATAGGAAATCTCCGATACCATCATTTCCTAATACTCCGTATCCTCCGCGAAGTTTTAAAGTATTAATGATTTTATTTTCCGGCCAGAAATTTTCCTTATCCACATTCCATCCCACAGAAAATGCTGGGAAAGTACCCCAATGGTTTGCATTAGGAAACTTTGATGATCCGTCACGTCTGATTGTTCCTGTAAATAAATATTTGTTGGCATAGTCGTAAACAACTCTTCCGAAATAAGATGCTTTATGAGTATTTACATAATCCCAGGCATTTAAATTCTTTTGATCCTGTGGAATAAAATAGTTGAAAGAAGCGTCCTGATAGTTGCTGATTGGCAGATTGGTATGTGTTACCGTTTGTCCGAAGCCGATGTTATATTCATAATAACCCGTACCAGCTAAGATGTTTAAACTATGTTCTCCAAATTTCTTCTGCCAGTTGATTGTATTTTCTAAACTCCACTCCAGTTTTTGTTGTGTCGTTCTGCTTAAGCTGTTAAAATTTAAGTTACTGTAGTTTGGATTCAGATAAAAAAGTGGTGTAAAACTCTGATTTCCCCAATATGATTTTTTACCGTTGATTGAAGATTTAAATGTAAAATCTTTTAAAAATTTTACTTCTGCAAAAATATTAGCGATAAAATCATCAGACCATCCAGAATTTCCTAGTTGTGTATATCTAAAAGCCATTGGGTTTGACATTTCCTGACCAACCAATGTAGAAATACCATATGGATTTCCATAAGGATCTCTTACGATATTAGGATTTGAGTATGTGCTAGAATTAGCTAAGGCCGGATCTGTAACCACTATAGGCGTTGTAGGATCAAGATTCACCGCAGAACTTAACGGTCCTCCGAATTCCCCATTGGAGTTGATTCCCTGAGATTTTGTATGAGTATAAGCAAAAGTCTGGCCTACTGTTAACCAATCCGTTAGTTTGTGTGTTGAGTTTAAACGTCCTGTTAATCTTTTGTAATAAGAAATATCACTCATTACAATCCCCGTCTGGTCAAAATATCCAAAAGATCCGTAGAAAGTAGATTTTTCATTTCCTCCACTGATACTGATTTCATGATTGGATCTTTCTCCCGTTCCGAAGATTACATCCTGCCAATCAGTTCCCTTTCCTAAAGATTGCGGGTTTTGGAAAACAGGATTTTGCCCCCCGTTTACATAAGCCTCGTTTAGGATTGTTGCATATTGAGTTGCGTCCAAAAGGTCTAATTTTCTTGAAGCTCTTGCCGTACCGTAAGATCCATTGTAAGACAAATTAAGTCTTCCCTTTTTTCCTTTTTTAGTGGTTACCAAGATTACCCCTCTTGCTGCGGAAACACCGTAGATTGCAGAAGAAGCACCATCTTTCAATACTTCTATACTTTCTATATCCGACTGGTTTAGCCATCCGATACCATCCACTACAATTCCGTCCACTACCCATAAAGGGTCGTTATTGGAATAATAACTGGTGATACCTCTTACCCGAATTGTAGCCGAAGAACCAGGCTGTCCGGAATTGGTGATCACATTTACTCCTGCTGCTCTACCTTGCAATACCTGTTCCGGTTTACCCGCCGGAATGTTTTCTATATCGCTGGCTTTAATACTTGAGATCGCTCCCGTTACATTACTCTTCTTTTGAGTACCATAACCGATCATTACTACTTCCTCGATTTTCGTCTCTTTGGAAACAGTATCCTTCGTTGTGTTTTGGGCATTGAAATTCGCAGTAAAATAAAGCACTGCAACCATTCCCAAACTTCTAGATATTTTTACATTCATATACAGTTAGTTTTTTAATTCTCAAATTGAGACAATAAAAATATATTTTTTTTTAAATAATTAACATTTTATTAATAAATATTTTAATATTTCGTTTATTTTTGGGACTTCAAAGGCATAAATTTTATCTCTTAAACCGTAAATTTTTCTTAAAATTCATTAAAAACAATCCCCAAAATGACGACCAAGCATTACAATATTTCGCTTCCTTTAAAGCTCACTTTTCTTATTTTCTCTATGGTCTTAAACTGCATGGGTATTGTAATTCTGCAACTTTCGGAGGCAAAAATCACCTATGAAAAATTAGGATTTTTAGAATCTTTTAAGGATATTCCAATTGCTTTTATTTCACTTTTTGTCGTTAATTTTATCAGTAAGATCGGGGCAAAAAAAGCACTGATTCTGGCGTTAACAATTGTTGGCATTTGTTCACTTATTTTACCATTTGTTGAGGTATTTTGGTTTTACAAACTTTGGTTTGCGATTATCGGAACTTGTTTTGCCATCGGAAAAATCTGCGTTTTCGGAATTATACGGAATAATATTTCGGATGAAAAATCCCTTGCAAAGACCATGAATAATGTAGAAGCTTCATTCATGATCGGTATTTTTGTTGTGAATACAGGTTTTGGATGGCTTATTTCCAGCCAGTATTCTCAATTCTGGAAATTCGGATTTTTATCAATTTCTGTTCTTTCAGCAATAACCATATTTTTATTTTCCAGGTTAAATATTTCAGAACCGATAAAGGAAGAAAAAGTAAACATCATTGAAGATCTTTCAGGCTTTATCAACCCATTGGTTATCATATTCTTAGCCGTTATTTTTTCAATTGTTTTTGTAGAGCAGAGTTTTAATTCCTGGCTGCCTTCTTTTTATAAAAATCATTTAAAGGTCAATTCTTTTTTTGCTCTTCAGGCATCGTCATTTCTAGCGCTTTTCTCATACATAGGAAGAACGGTGACTGCCAATATCATTCAGCGGTTTTCTTTGTCGAAATATTATATTTTATGTCTGTCACTTATCATTTTCGTATTGATCATTATTGCCGGAATACAGTTTTTAGACATGGATAACTCAAAAATCCTACTCTATTTATTTCCTGTGATCGGATTGTTTTTATCTCCACTTTATCCTGTTATTAATTCAAAAATGATTGCTCAGATTGATAAAACGAAAGCCAATCTTTTCACGTCGTTAATCGTCATATTTTCGTCGTTGGGAAGCTCTGTCAGTTCGATTATCATGTCGATTTTGTTCGGAAACCAATTGCTAAGCTATTATTCTGTTTATATTTTACTCGCTGTAATTGTGTTATTTACGATAAGTTTAATTTATTTTAAACTTGCTGATAAAACATTTAGAAAATAATTTTATTTTTACTCCCATGAAAATCAAGAACGAAAAAAATAAAGAAACCCTTCAGGAACTCATTGATACAAAAGACTTTGTAGCACATGTCTCTGTCGATTGTACCATATTTGGTTTTCATAATAATATCCTGAAAGTACTGCTTTTAAAGTACCATGACCTGGATTTGTGGTCACTTCCCGGCGGTTTTGTCTTCAATGATGAAGATCTTAGGGAAGCCGCTGCACGTGTTTTGCATGAAAGAACACATCTTAAAGATATTTTTTTAAAACAATTCCATACATTCGGCAGAATTGACAGAACGGAGAATAATGTTCATCAAATTTTGTTAAATAATAAAGGAATTGAAGTTCCAAAAGATCACTGGATTTTCCAACGATTCATCACGGTCGGATATTGCAGTTTGATCGATTTTTCGATTGCAAATACTTTTCCGGACGCTTTCAACGAAACTTGCGAATGGTTTGAGGTCAATAAACTTCCGAAAATGGCCTTCGACCACGACAGAATTATAGAAACCGGACTGGAATATCTGAGAATGAACATCAATACGGAAGTGGCCGCGAGTAATCTCCTTCCTGAAAAATTTACTATGAAAGACCTTCAGTCGCTTTATGAAACTATTTTGGGGCAACAGTTCAGGAGAAATAATTTTCAACGTAAAATATTGAGTTTAAATATTTTGGAAAGACTTGAAAAGTTGTACGACGGCTCTGCCAACAAAGCTCCGTATTTGTATAAGTTCAAAAACAGAATTTACAATCCTACCAACCAGTACCCTATTTCAAACGAAGAAGAAAATTAATTTTTCTCTTATTTTGTTTAAAATTTTAATTTAAACTATTAAAAATCAATTAAAAAAAGACATTCAAAAAAAATTTCTCTGAAATACTGAAAAGTGTTACTTTTAGGAAAATTAAATTACAATGTCATATTATTCCCTTACTAGCATTCCCGATTACTACGGGATTGATGCTTTACTTACCGAAGAACACAAGCTTATCCGTCAGTCCATAAGAGAATGGGTGGAGAGTTTTGTCATGCCAAAGATCGATCAGGCAGCACAGAATCATACAGATTTGCCTGGTTTAATGAGAGAATTGGGAAAAATCGGAGCTTTAGGTCCGTATATCCCGGTTGAGTACGGCGGTTCAGGATTAGACCAGATTTCTTACGGTCTGATTATGCAGGAGCTGGAAAGAGGTGACTCTGCGGTACGTTCTGCGGCTTCTGTACAGAGTTCTTTGGTGATGTTCCCTATTAATGAATTTGGTTCTGAAGAGCAAAAAAGAAAATATTTACCAAAATTGGCGTCCGGCGAAATGATCGGTTCGTTCGGTCTTACGGAGCCTAATCACGGTTCAGATCCGGGTTCTATGGAGTCTAATTTTAAAGATATGGGAGATCATTATCTTCTAAATGGTGCCAAAATGTGGATCACCAATTCCCCACTTTGCGATATTGCCGTAGTTTGGGCGAAAAATGAAGAAGGAAAAGTGCAGGGACTGATCGTGGAAAGAGGTATGGAAGGTTTCACAACACCGGAAACGCACAATAAATGGAGCTTAAGAGCTTCAAAAACAGGAGAATTGGTGTTCAACAATGTAAAAGTTCCGAAAGAAAATTTACTTCCGGGAGTTTCAGGATTGAAAGGACCTTTATCTTGTTTAAATTCAGCGAGATATGGGATTTCTTGGGGTGTAATCGGTGCAGCGATCGATTGCTACTGTACTGCCGTTCAGTATTCTAAAGAAAGAAAACAGTTTGGAAAACCTATCGGATCTTACCAGCTTCAACAGAAAAAATTAGCAGAATTCTTAACTGAAATTACTAAGGCTCAGTTACTTTGCCTGCAGCTAGGAAATCTTAAAAACGACCATAAAGCAACTCCTGCCCAAATTTCAATGGCGAAAAGAAACAATGTAAAAATGGCTATTGATATTGCAAGAGAATCCCGTCAGATCCTTGGAGGAATGGGTATTATGGGCGAATTCCCGATGATGAGGCATGCTGCCAATCTGGAATCTGTGATCACTTACGAAGGAACTCATGATGTTCACTTATTGATTACAGGGATGGATATTACCGGAATTAATGCTTTTTAAGCTTAAAAAATAACAATAAAAAAGAGCTTGGCGTGATTGCTAAGCTCTTTTATTTTATTCATATTCAAATAATTAACTCAATTTGAATAACTTTTAATTTCTTCAATAAAATTAACATCTGGATTTAAAATTTCCTGGATCAGACTTTTTATAGATTTCATCGCATCATCGATATTTCCCTTTTCAAACTGTAGAGAAACCACCCCTTTTTTTGCTTCTGCAAAACTCCAGATTCCTGTTTCGATGGGAAGCCCCCAAAATTCCGGTAAGTTTTGAACAACGTATTGATAGATACATAATTGCAACGCCTGTTTCCTGTCACTGTTATGAAAATATTCATCAACGTTATTTTCGTCAATTTTTACGACAAGGTTTTTAATTTTTGCGGTTTTATAATCGATAATTCTCAGTGTTCCGTTCAATCTGTCAATCCTGTCGATGAATCCGAAGAAAGAAATTTTATCATTTTCATCGAGGTAAAAATCTACATTTTCGAAACGTTTTTCGATGTCGAGAATTTCTAATTTATTGCCTTTTTTTACCAATTCCAGATCATGATAAAGAATACTTTCAATCACTTTTTTGGCAATGGCTTTATGGATGAAGTTCATCCCTTTTTCATAAAATTCCGGCTGATGTTTTAGCTTCTCAATAGCAATTTCAATATATTGATCTATTGCTTTAATTGATTCTTTTAAATCATTTTCTTTTAATACTTTACCTTTTAATACTTCATAAATTTCTTGAAGTGTGTAATGCACTAAATTTCCGTAATTTTTAACGGATAATTCTTCTTCAATTTCATCACTTTCCGAAGTATTTAAAATCTTGGAAAGATAAAAATCTATCGGATTGTAAAGGTAACTCGTAAGGTGCGAAGCGGAAACTTTTTCTTTCCATTTCTGCAGTCTTTCCAAAACGATATCGGTCTTGGAAATTTCGATCGGCTGGATAATGATCGGCTCGGATGAGTTTTCAATAATAAGATGCTCGATCTGGTGAGAACTTTCCATCTCGATCTGGGTGATAAATCTACTCTTTTCCCCCGTATTCACCCCGGAACTCAATGCATTGAAGAGCAAATGAACGTTCTTAGCATCCTGTATCAAACGGTAAAAATGATAGGCATAAATACTGTCATTTTCCAGAAAAGTATGTAGATCAAAAAACTTCCTGATATCAAAAGGAATGTAGGTATTTTGCGAATTTCCGAGCGGCAGTTTTCCTTCATTTACCGACAGCATGATTACATTTTCAAAATTAAGCAAACGTGTTTCCAAAAGCCCCATAATCTGCAGTCCTTTCAACGGTTCTCCTTGGAAATCAATACTTTCAGAGTTGATATGTTGATTGATTAAAATTTCCAATGTTTCCATCTTAATTTCAAACTGATAAGGAGACAACTGGTTTTTAATCATCCTAAAGGCATTCTCGAAGTGAGAGACATTTTCATATTGAATATCATCGATTTCCAGCCATTTAATTTGTCTGCAAAATGCAATTAATGAATCCAGATATACATTCGTAGAATCTGCTTTCTGAAGCAAATGATAATAAGAAAGATTGTGTAAAAGCTCGTGAAGTAATTTTTTTGAGATATAAACAATATTTCTTTCTTCAATTTTAGATTTAAACTGATTGATAATCAATTCATCCTCAGCTGATTTCGGAAGCTCTTCAAGAATTGGAAAAATATCACGGTAATAGTAAGATGATTTATTTTTTTCTAATTGTTTCTGCAGATAAAAAAGCTGTTTAACAGCATTGGAAAACGAAAGATTCTTCAACGGAAACCCCATTGTAATATTCAGATTCTGAACACTGTACATGACATCCAGACTGGCAGGAAGCAGATTCTCATCGAGCAAAACCACTGCAGTATTCGAATAGGTTTTATTTTCAATTTCTTTGAAGATTTCCGGTAAAATTTTAGTCTGCGTAATATTTCCTGAAACCTCGTAAACTTTAATATTTTTTGGCTGATTGAAGTCGTCTTCTATCCATTCAAAAAAACGATGGTCATTAAATTCTTTCCATGTTTTATGATTCCTTAAAAATTTTCCGGCTTCCTGTCTTTCATCATCAAAATAATAACGGTCTGCCTGAAAAAAACATTGCCCTTTATCCCATTGCAAAAGGTTTCGTACGAGTTTTTCCTCAACCGGAGTAAAGGCATTGAAGCCACAAAAAACGAATAGTTCTTGGGTATTTTTAGCGAAATTTACAATTTCAGCTTTCGCTGTTTCGTGGATCATTCCTGACGTAGCCCAGTTTTTTTCCTTTAATTTTTGCTTTAAAACAGGAAGAAAAACATTCATGTTTTTCCAGAAATTAAGGAATTTTTTTCTTGGCACATCATCATCTTCGCCCAAATTCTGCGCCCAGTCTTTGATCCTTTCTTCGTCAAACATATACTGTAAAACGACCTGATCATTTTCAGAGAACTTTAAAATATCATCCCAATCCTTTTGTAAAGTGGGAAACCATTTCAGGAAATCGGCAAAATCATCATTGGGAATGAGATTGAGACTTTTATAAACATCGAAAGCAAAAAGCCATAAGGAAATCCCCTGAATAGGCTGTTTATCGGCAATATCGACAATCAGTTCCTCGATTGTAAAAAAGTTGGGAAGAAATCCTGAATAATTGTTTTCCTCTAAAATCTGCCTGATAAAAACAATGGGACGTTTTCCCGGCAAAACGATGTTAAACGCAGATAAATCCGTGTTTTGTGCTAATAATTCATGGATGATTTTATTGAGGAATTTCAAGACGTTTTATAGCTTTTATAATTTTCTAATTCTTCAGCAATAATACGATTATATTCTGATTGTTTTTCCTCCACCATTCCATTCTTTGTTTCGCCGTCATAAGCTCGTTGGAAATCCTGGTATTGTCTAAGGATTTTGCTATAAATACCTTTAAAATATTTGTCAAAATCGGAAGATGTCTTTATTTTTTCCGAAATTTCTTTTCTTAATTTTCTTGCAAAAATTTCAGCCGCATCAAAATGCTTCTGTTCATGCAACAAGACATAATCATTGATGCGCTTTGTATCTTTCCATGATTTGTCTTCATTGAAAACGGTTTGAACTTCAATTTTTATGGGAGCTTTCGGATTTGAAGATTTTTCATACGAATAGATCCACCCGCAATTGGTGTAAGCAACGACGTTATCCCCTCCTTTACGGTTTATTTTACTTTTAAAATTGTTCCAGTTTAATTTATTTCCCTCTTCCCAAAATATTTTCTGACCCAATAAAACATTGGAAACCAGAAAACAAGCTACAAAAATCCATTTCATTTATCTACTCAACTACAATTGTTTTGGTGATCCAGTTGCTGCCACCATTCCAGAATTTAAATGTATATGTACCAACCTGTTGCGGACTAAAGTTTATCTGGCCCGGCGCCGTATAACTTCCCTGTGCACACGGCCCGTTTGTGATGTATTTATAAGCCGTAACCGTTCTTGTGGAACTGTCGGTGTGAATGTAATCATATCCGTAAAAACCCTCACAATGAGACGGATACGTAGAATACGTCTTAATACTCTGAACGGTAAAAACATCCATGGTATCGTTCACTATCCTCACACTGTCGATCTTTACCTTATCTATAGATTCGATGGTCTGATAATCGTCATCGTCATTACATGAAGTAATAGATAATCCTAAAACCAGCGTCGAAAATCCAAAATATAAAAGCTTTTTCATAACAACAAAATTTTGATTATCAATAAATTTTTATGCAAAAATTATTCCTTAATTATGTTAAATTAAGAATTAAAATTACCTTTTGATACATAGACAACTTTCTTCGTATCAAAAAACTCTTCATCAAAATAGTTTTTAAGATTAAAAATTTCACATTTTATTCCGGCAAGCTCTTCTGCAAGGTCTCCCCCTTTTAAATATAAAATTCCGTTATGTTTGGGATTAAATTGTTCTTTTTCAAATTTGCCTTTCAACCATCTTAAGAATTCCGGCATCTGCGTCACTGCACGACTTACTACAAAATGGAATTTTTCCTTTAATTTTTCCGCTCTTCCATGAATGGCGGTTACGTTTTTCAAACCAACACCTTCTGCTACAGCATTTACCACACTTATTTTTTTACCAATGGAATCTATTAAAGTAAATGTCGATTCCGGAAACAAAATAGCCAGCGGAATTCCCGGAAAACCACCACCGGTTCCGATGTCCAGGACTCTTGTTCCGGGTTCAAATTCCATTACTTTTGCAATTCCCAAAGAGTGTAGAATATGTTTTTCATACAAAGATTCCATATCTTTTCTTGAAATCACATTGATTTTTTCGTTCCATTCTTGGTATAAATCCTCCAATTTATTGAACTGTTCAATCTGATTTTCTGTAAGATCCGGAAAGTATTTTAGTAGTAACGTTGTAGACATGCAAATTATTATAAAAAGCAAAAATAAGTTTTTATTTCAACTTTTTGAAGTAAAAAGCCGGAAGTTATTAATCTGCAAAAAGGCACTTCCAGCTTCCGGCTTCCGACTTCTATCAAAAAAAGCTTAACGTATGCACAAAAATTTCTCGGAGCATGGTTTTTTTATATATTTGTTCAAATGCAAAAAACTATATGAGCAAACTTTCAGATAGAGTAAAAAGACTTGGTTACTCACAAACTTTCGTGATGTCAAATAAGGCTAGAGAAATGAAAGCCAACGGAATAGACGTTATCAGTTTAACTTTGGGCGAGCCCGATTTCGATGTTCCTGATAATATTAAACAGGCGGCTTTCGATGCCATTAATCAAAACTACAGTCACTACTCTCCTGTTCCAGGGTTTTTAGAACTTCGTGAAGCCATCTCTTACAAGCTAAAAAGAGATAATAATTTAGAATACAAACCAACACAAATCTGTGTTTCAAACGGTGCAAAACAAGCTATTTTAAACGTTTTGGCGGCACTTCTCAACGATGGTGATGAAGTGATCCTTCCCAATCCGTATTGGGTAAGCTATGATGAAATGGTGAAAATGATGGGTGGAACTTCAGTGATGCTTCCAACTTCATATGTAACTGATTTTAAAGTAACTGCCGAACAATTAGAGGAAGCTATTACAGATAAAACCAAAGCAGTTCTGTTCAGCTCGCCATGTAACCCTTCCGGTGGATATTATACGTATGATGAATTAAAATCTTTGGCAAGAGTTATTGCTAAATATCCCCATGTAACGGTAATTTCAGACGAAATCTACGAATATATCAACTACGAAACGACAACTACTTCGATAGCCCAGTTTCCTGAAGTTTATGAGCAGACAGCCGTCATCAACGGAATGTCAAAGGCTTTTGCAATGACAGGATGGAGAATCGGATATTCTGCGTGCCCGGAATGGCTGGCAAAAGCGTGTGAAAAAATCCAGGGGCAAATGACCAGCGGAGCCAACACGATGGCCCAGAGAGCGTCAATTGTAGCGTTAAAAACCGATCCTTCGGAGTATAAATACATGATCGATGCCTTCAAAAAAAGAAGAGATCTTGTTTATGATTTGATTAAAGAAATTCCTGGATTTAAAGTGGTATTGCCAAAGGCAGCATTTTATTTCTTCCCGGATATTTCTCATTATATCGGTAAAACATTGGACGGAACAGAAATCAAAGATTCTGATGATTTCGCCATGTTTTTACTAGAAAAAGCTCACGTAGGCTGCGTTGGCGGAGTTTCTTTCGGAAGCCCCGAATGCATCAGATTTTCGTATGCGGCTTCTGAAGAAGATTTAATTGAAGCGATGAAAAGAATTAAAAATTTGTTGGATAAATTTAATTAGACAAAATTATTTTAACCACAAAAGCTTCAAAGATTTTTATTCAACTATCTTTTGAGGTTAACTTTTAAATTAGAATTAATAATTAAAAACACTGAATAAACATCAATTAAAATGAATTTTTTAAAAAAAATCACAATTGCTACAAGCATAGCGGCGGCGAGCTACTGCGGATATGCTTACGGACAGGATTTCCAATGGAAAGAAGCGACATCTAACGGCTATTCGTATAAATATGTAACGAACGACCCTACTTCAGCAAGATATTATACTTTAAAAAACGGCCTAACGGTTATTTTAAGTCCGACAAAAAAAGATCCTAGAATCCAGACTTTTATTGCTACAAAGGCAGGAAGTAAAACCGATCCGTCGGATCATACAGGTCTTGCGCACTACCTTGAACATATGCTTTTCAAAGGTACGGATCAGTTCGGATCGAAGGATTGGGCAAAAGAAAAACCGCTTTTGGATCAGATCGATGCCCTTTACGAAAAATATAATCAGACGAAAGATGAAGCCAAAAGAAAAGAAATTTACAAGGAAATCGATAAAATTTCCGGTGAAGCTTCAAAATACGCCATCGCTAACGAATACGACAAAATGATGTCGGGAATGGGCGCAGATGGAACCAATGCTTTCACTTCTTTCGAACAGACAGTTTATACGGAAGATATTCCTGCCAATGTAGCGGATAAATTTTTGACGGTTCAGGCAGAAAGATTCAGACAGCCGATCCTGAGACTTTTCCATACGGAACTGGAAGCGGTTTATGAAGAAAAAAACAGAGGTCTTGATAATGATCCTAGAAAAGTATACGAAGCCATGTTTGCGGCAATTTTCCCCAATAACAATTATGGAAAACAGACCACAATCGGGACAGTTGAACATTTGAAAAACCCTTCATTAAAGGCGATCAGAGAATATTTCAACAATTATTATGTGCCTAACAATATGGGTATCATTATGTCCGGAGATTTCAATCCTGATGAGATGATTGCTAAAATTGATAAGGCATTTTCTTATATGAAATCTAAGCCGGTGCCTGAATATAAAGTAGGAACCGAAGCACCGATCACGGCTCCTATTATCAGGGAAGTTTATGGCCCAAATCCGGAAAATATCACCATCGGATTCAGGTTTCCGGGTGCAACGACGAAGGATGCAAGAATGCTGAACTTCATTGGAAGTATGCTCACCAACGGACAGGCCGGATTGATCGATTTAGATTTAATTAAAAAACAAAAATTACTGAGTGCTTATGCTTTTCCGTATGTTTTAAAAGATTATTCGGTGCTTTTGCTGCAGGGGAATCCAACGGAAGGGCAGTCTTTGGATGATGTGAAAACATTATTGCTTCAGGAAATTGATAAATTGAGAAAAGGAGAATTTTCTGATGACCTTTTGCAGTCGATTGTAAATAACGAGAAGAAAAACGTTATCCAGAAATACGAAAAATATAATTCCAGAGCAGAATCGCTGATGGATGAATTTACTTCTGATGTTGATCATAAAACGCAACTGGCCTACATCGATGAAATCTCGAAGATAACGAAGAAAGACATCATGGATTTTGCTTCCAAATACCTTCTGGATAATAATTACGTAGCAGTTTACAAGAGAAAAGGTGAAGATAAAAACATTGTAAAAGTTGATAAACCCGCCATTACTCCGGTTTCCGTAAACAGAGAAGACCAATCACCGTTCCTGAAAAAAGTAAATGAAATGCCTGAATCTCCGATTGCTCCCGTTTGGCTGGACTATAATAAAGATATTGCTAAAAATAAATTAGGAAGCGTAGATGTGCTTTCTGTAAAAAATACAGACAATTCTTTATTCAGACTATATTATTACTTCGATTCAGGAAAATGGAATAATAAAATTCTTCCTTTGGCTGCAGAATATCTGCAATATTTAGGAACAAAAAATAAATCTTCGGAAGACATCAGCAAAGAATTTTACAAACTTGCTTCCAGCTTCAATGTAAGCGCAGGAAACGAAGAAACATATGTTACTTTGGAAGGTTTAAATGAAAATTTTGATAAAACAGTAGCTTTATTTGAAGATTTAATTAAAAACTGTCAGCCCGATCAAAAAGCTTTGGATGCTTATAAAACAAGAGTGAAAAAATCTAGAGCCAATGCAAAGCAGAATAAAGGCACCATTATGACCGGATTAAGAAGCTATGCACAGTATGGCCCTCAAAATCCTTTCAATAACACCTTCAGTGATGCTGAGCTGGACGCTTTGAAAGCTGAGGATCTGGTGAATGTACTGCATGATTTGTTTAATTTTAAACATAAAGTCCTTTATTACGGTCCGAAATCAGGAAACGAGGTAACAGCTTCTTTGACACCGATTCATAAAGTTTCGAATTCATTGAAAGATATGCCGAAATCTAAAACTTTCACGCAGATCCCGACTGATAAGAACAAAGTTTTGTTTGCTCATTACGACATGGTGCAGGCGGAGATTTTCTGGGTGAGAAACGGTGATCCTTACAACGTAAATACAACGCCGACGGTAAGTTTATTTAACAATTATTTCGGTGGCGGAATGGGTTCTGTGGTATTCCAGACGATCAGAGAGTCTAAGGCTTTGGCGTATTCTACGTATTCTTATTTCTCTCTTCCGAGCAAGAAAGAGGATAAAGATATGATCATGGCTTACGTCGGAACTCAAGCGGATAAGTTCAATGAATCTACTGTTGCGATGAACGAGCTTTTAACTACGCTTCCGAAATCTGATCAATTGTTTGAAACGGCAAAAAGCGGATTGAAGAAATCTATCGCTTCCGAGAGAATTACCCAGGACGGAATTATTTTCTCTTATCTAAGAGCACAAAAGCTTGGAAATAATACAGATATCAGGAAAAATGTTTACGAACAGGCGCCTAAATTATCTTTCACAGACATTAATAACTTCCATGATAAGGAAATGAAAGGTAAAAATTATACATACTGCCTTGTCGCTTCGCAAGATAAAGTAAGCGAAGCCGATATGAAGAAACTCGGCGAGGTGAAAAAACTTAATCTGACTGAGATATTCGGTTACTAAAATAAACTAAAAGCCCTGAATTCAGGGCTTTTTTATGTCTATCAAGATCAAAAACAATTATAGATTTTATTTATCAATATCAACTTGTTCGATAGACGAAATAGTTTTATATTTGCATCAGAAAAATTTAAATATAAAAACGAGAAAATTATGTCTTTAGTAGGAAAAAAATTCCCGAATGTAACAGTAGATGCAATGTCTGAAATGGGTGATGATCTTAGAATCAACATCTTTGAAGAAGCTACAACAAACCAACAAAAAGTTCTTTTGTTCTGGTATCCAAAAGATTTCACTTTCGTATGTCCGACTGAGCTTCACGCTTTTCAGGAGGCTTTAGGTGAATTTGAAAAAAGAAACACGAAAGTAATCGGTGCTTCTTGCGATACAAACGAAGTACATTTCGCTTGGTTGAACGTATCAAAGGACAATGGAGGTATCGAAGGTGTTACTTACCCGCTTTTGGCTGATACCCACAGACAATTGGCAAACATATTGGGAATTGTTGATCAGGATTTCGAATACAATGAAGAAGGTGAAGAGGTTTTCACAGGTTCAAACGTTACGTACAGAGCAACCTATTTGGTTGACGAAACAGGAAAAATTTTCCACGAGTCTGTAAACGATATGCCTTTGGGAAGAAACGTAAAAGAATATTTAAGATTAATCGACGCTTATACTCATGTTCAGAAGCACGGTGAAGTTTGCCCTGCAAACTGGGAAGAAGGAAAAGAAGCTATGAAAGCTGACAGAAATTCTACTGCTGAATATTTAGCGAAAAACTAATTTTTTAATCTAACAATGTAACAATCTAACAGTATAACAATTTTAAAAGCATTTTTTGAATTGTTAAATTGATAAATTTTTAGATTGTTACATTGTTTATTTTTTATTCTAAAAAATAAATTTATGTATACAGAATTAACAGAAGATACGCTGCAAAATATTGTAAACGATAATGAAAAAGTTGTAGTTCAGTATGGTGCAACATGGTGTGGGAATTGCAGAATTATGAAGCCGAAATTCAAGAAATTGGCATCTGAAAACGATGGTATTCCTTTCCTGTACGTAGATGCAGAAAAGTTACCGGAAAGCAGAAAATTAGCTAAAGTAGACAACTTACCAACTTTCGCGATTTTCAAAAACGGTGAATTGGTGAATCAGGTTCAGACGAATCAGGCTGAAAGTTTAATTAATTTATTTAATGAATTATAATGAAGTTACCCGTAATCAGACAGTTTTATCAAAATCAGACTCCTGAAAACCTTGAAAAAACGCTTGAAGTTTTAGAAAGCTTCTGCGAGTTCAGAGGAACAAGCGAAGAGGATTTAAATGTTGCAGGAGAATTAATTACCAATATCTGCGGAGCGCTTGAAGTGCACGCCAACGTACAAAACGGAATGAGTGAAAAGGATGCCTTAAACTCATTTGCTCAAAAGGTTTTAGGATCGATTGACAAATAATGTTTAAACACTAATTTCCACGAATACTTTCACGAATTGCACAAATCTTATTATTTAAAATTGTGTTATTTGTGTTTAAACAACCAAAAATAAAATCCCGATGAAAAGACATCAGGATTTTTTGGGTTTATAAAATGAATTATAAAATTTCGATTCACTCATCATTTATAATTCATGACTTATTACTAAATTTAGTTTCTTCTGCTCATCAAAATACTCAAGATATACCAGAACAAAAGCATAATCGAAGCAAACAGCTGTAAAGAAGCACCTACATACTGATTCGTACTGTAAGAATCTTTCAGCTTACTTGTTTGATATAAAATAGTTGCAGAAGCCAGGATCACCATTCCTACCGAGAACCAAAGCCCAAGGTTGAAACCGAAAATCATTCCGGCAACGATTAATCCCAAAGAAATAAATCCTCCGATAATAATAATATTTCTAAGGAAAGAAAAATCTCTTTTTGAAGTGAAAGCTACCGCAGAGATCCCTGCAAACATCGCAATAGTAAGCATTGCAGCCTGATAAATCACCTGCGCTCCGGAATATACCACCGCAATGTAGATTAACGGAAGGAAAATCACCGCCTCAAGCAAAACGTAAAACGCCAAGCCGAAATATTGTATTTGTTTGCTCTGTGAAAGCGACCATTTCGTGGCTAAAATCGAAGCCAGCCAAAATACCCCGATAATCAATAACCATGCGAATCTCTGGGCAAACATGGCGATAATCAATCTTTCAGGAACAATTTTTAACAAAATTGTCTCAACACCGATAAATGCTAAGATCGATAAAGCAACGTGTAAATACGTCTTCTTGTAAAAGCTCGCCTTTTCTACATCCGAAGAATGAGCGACTAAAACATCTGTCATCATAATTGTTTAATTTTACTTTAAATATATTAATAATTATTCAATTTTTTTAACTGGCTTAATCCCTAAAATTTTTCCGTTCTCTTCAAAAAGAACAGTGATAATTTCGTTTGGCGGGAAATCGTCTTCTACATATTTGTATTGAAGCATCGGATATTGATTACCATCGTTTATTATTTGATAGCCAGTCATAAAGATTTCTACTTTTTTCTCAAAATGAGTATTTTTAATTAAATTTTTAAGGACTTCATCTGTTGTAGAACTTCTAATCTTTTCGGAAAGAAAGTTTCGAACTTCATTAAAATCAGATGTTTTGAGTTTATCAATAAATTTTAAAAATTCATCATTAAATAATTTTATTTTTTCTTCACTTAAAATATCTTTTTCATTTTCATCTCCATTGGTGACATACAATCGTATTTTGTGAGTAGGCGTTGTTGTTACCATTCCATTCTTTTCATAATATTCTGATAATATTATATAAGAATTTATTTTTAAATTTTTATTGATTTCCCAATTGTCACTTCTTTCAAGCCCATCTTCTGCATTAAGTAATTCTAATTTTTCTAAATTTCCTTTCTGAATACTTTTACCATATTTCTTAGAAACTTCATCTACAAGTTGATAATATTTTTTGATCATTGCTTTATTAAAGCTTAATGTTTTTTTTACATTATCTCCTTTATCAAAATTATAAACATCCCATTCATAAAGGATTTCTGAAATTGTAGAATCTTTTTTATTAGGTGTATAAAAAACCAGCAGATTGGGAATGTCTTTTTCTTTTCGTTCAAAAATTACAGGTTGAAGAACTTCTCCTGAAGAAATATGTTCTTCATCAGTTTTATAGATTTTACTTCCAAGTTTATTTTCTAATTGAACAAAATAGTCTAATTTTTTCCCTTGAATATCTGCTTGAATAATATTTTGTGATAAATAAAATTGACTTATTAGAAGAAAACCTAAAATTTTCACTTTCATTTGTGTTTTAATATTCTTAATAATAAATAATAAAAATTACTCATTACCTATTACTCATAATTTATTTACTATACTCCGGCTTCACCCCAAGAATCTTCCCGTCATTTTCAAAAATCACCGTAATAATATCTCTCGGCGGATTGGATGAGTCATCAACATATTTATACTGAATTCCGGGATACGTCTCGTTATCTAGTAATTTCTGATAACCGGATTTGTACACTTCCGTTTTTCTTTCAAAACTGATGCCACCGGACAATTGTTGAATAACATTTTCTGTCACCACATCTTTCACTTTGTCCGACAGCAAGTTACTGATTGCCTGTCGGTCTGAAGCCTTCAGTGCAGCAACAAATTTTGAAAATGATTGATTATACAGATCGATTTTATCCTTACTCAGCTCGGAAGTGAATTCTATTTTCTTGCTTTCAACAATTCTCACATTTCCTTTTTGTTGAGAAAACCCCAATTGAAAGGCTGCGACAGCAAATATCAGAAGTAATTTTTTCATGCTAAATTTTATGATTGTTGAAGCAAGATACGAAGAATTATATTACCGATAAAAATTTCATCGTATCCACATTATCAGCATAAACATCTAAACCGGGGTTTTGAGCTTCTCCCAATTTCACAGAGTTTAATCCCAGTTCTTCCTTCGCCACAACACATTGAATATTTTCTTCATTTTCGGCAATAAAGTTTTTCACTTCATCCAAAGACGAATATCTGCTAAAATTAATTACAGAAAGCGGACTGAAAAGTTTTTCATCTTCTTTCATCATAACAAAATTATTATCCCAGAATTTTTCCTGATTTAAAAGATAAACTGCCCTGTTGTACTCATAATTGTTGGCATATTTATTATGATTGATAATATCCTGGTAATTTAAAAAGTTTTCAAATAACTTGTCAATTACAAAATCCTGCGGAATAAACAATCTGGTTACATTTCTACAGCCTAAACCAAAATACTGGAAAATATCTTTCGCCAAAAGCTGCAATTCTTCTGTCGTTTCATCACCTTTCAATACAGCGATCGATGTTCTGTTTTTTCTGATGATGTTTAAATGATTTTTAAAGTAATATTCCAGATATCTCGCCGTATTATTACTTCCCGTTGCAATCACAGCATCGAAGTTTTCCAATCTTTCAACAAACTCAAACTCAACCTGATTGTCAGAAAATTCCTTCCATTTTTTTAATAAAAACGGGATCATATACCGGTCTTTTGAAGATAATTTGATCACCGGAATATGATTGCTCAATACCACAGACATCACATCATGAAATCCCACCAATGGAATATTTCCGGCCAGGATCAGCCCTACTCTTTTTGAGATTTTCGAGATGGAATATTCTTTAATCCAGTTATTTATGTTTTCCTCTGTCAACAGATCTGCCCACTGTTGCAAAGCAAATTTCTGATTTTCAAGAGTAAACCACGGATTTTCAATTTCCGATTTCTTCAACAAAAGCTCAAAATCAGAATCATTTTCACTATAATTTTCCGGATTCTTTGCTAAAAACTCTTTTATATAATCACTAAGTCTTGTAAGTCCTAAAACTTGATTTTCGATATTCATAATTACTGTAAAATTGGGGAATATTTTGTAATTTTGTGCAAATTTAAAAAAAATTAGCGATGGCTATTAAAATAACTGATGAATGCATTAATTGTGGAGCCTGCGAACCGGAATGTCCAAATAATGCAATTTATGAAGGAGCAGTAGATTGGAAAGCTTCAGAAGGAACTGAACTTAAAGGTACGGTGACACTCACGTCAGGCCTGACAGTAGATGCAGATGCACCACAGGAACCTGTAAGTGATGATGTTTATTTTATCGTTACCGACAAATGTACCGAGTGCAAAGGTTTCCATGAGGAGCCACAGTGTGCGGCAGTTTGCCCTGTCGATTGCTGTGTGCCAGATGAAGATCATGTAGAATCGGAAGAAGCACTGCTTAATAAAAAAGCATTCTTACACGGAGAATAAAAAACTGCCGTCTCATTCACCATGAGACGGTTTTTTATATACAAAAACACAAAAAATCTTAATAAGAAACTAAAAATAAAGCTGTAAAGTGAAAAACTTTCACAGCAAACCAAAAAAAATAAAAATATGAGCAAAAAGCACAACTTTAGCGCAGGACCATGCATTTTACCTCAGGAAGTATTCGAAAAATCGGCACAGGCGATTTTGGATTTCAACGGAATCGGACTTTCGCTTCTTGAAATTTCACACAGAAGTAAGGATTTTGTTGCCGTAATGGACGAAGCACGTGCAATTGTAAAAAGATTAATGAATCTTGGTGACGACTATGAAGTCTTATATTTAGGAGGTGGTGCCAGCTTGCAGTTTGCGATGGTTCCTTACAATTTGCTTAAAGTGGGCGGAAAAGCTGCTTATCTTGACACAGGAACCTGGGCAGCCGGAGCTATTAAAGAAGCAAAAAAATTAGGAACAGTAGACGTTGTAGGCTCATCAAAAGAAGAAAACTACTCTTTTATCCCGAAAGGTTATACAGTGGGTTCAGAATACGATTATTTTCACTGTACGTCCAATAATACCATCTACGGAACTCAAATGAAGTCTTTCCCGGAAGTGGATACTTTAATGGTTTGTGACATGAGTTCTGATATCTTCTCAAGACAGCTTGATTTTTCAAAATTTGATTTGATCTACGCCGGAGCTCAGAAAAATATGGGGCCTGCAGGAGTCACTTTAGTAGTTGTAAAAAAAGAAATTCTTGGAAAAACAGGAAGAGAAAATATGCTTTCAATGCTTGACTATTCTCAACATATTGCTAAAGAATCGATGTACAACACGCCGCCGGTTTTCCCTGTTTATGCGTCTTTACTGACGTTACAACATTTGGAAAACAATGGTGGAATTGCCGCTGCTGAAGGAAGAAATGAAGCAAAAGCAAAACTTTTATACGACGAAATCGACAGCAATCCATTGTTTGAAACATTCTGTGTGAAAGAAGATCGTTCGTTAATGAATGTTTCTTTCAAATTAATAGACGAAAGCAAAAAAGAAGAATTCGACAACGCATGGAAAGCTGCAGGAATCAGCGGGCTGAACGGACACAGAAGTTTGGGCGGTTACAGAGCAAGTTTATACAATGCTCTACCGATTGAAAGTGTACAGGTCTTGGTGGATGTCATGAAGTCAATTAAGTAATTTAAAGATTTAAAAATCAAACATTTAAAGATTATTGAGTATTATTTTAAATTTTCTTAATTTGCGCAACTATTTAAATTTTTAAATAACGCAGTCTTTAAATTTTTAAATTAAATAAAAAACCATGAAAGTTTTAGCTAACGACGGAATTTCGAAAGCGGGAGAACAGGCATTGAAAGATGCAGGAATTGAAGTGCTGGACAACAGAGTTGCACAGGATCATGTGATTAATTTCATAAACGAAAACAATGTAGACGTTCTTCTGGTAAGAAGTGCTACAAAGGTAAAACAGGATGTGATTGATGCTTGCCCAAGCTTGAAAATTATCGGAAGAGGAGGCATCGGAATGGATAATATCGATGTAGAATATGCAAAAAGTAAAGGGATTAAAGTCATCAATACCCCGACTGCATCTTCAAAATCGGTGGCCGAATTGGTTTTCGGACATTTCTTTTCTCTGGCAAGATTCCTTCACGAATCCAACAGATTGATGCCATTGGAAGGAGAAACCCATTTCAATGCCATGAAAAAATCGTTCAGCAAAGCGTACGAACTTTCAGGGAAAACGTTAGGAGTTATCGGGTTTGGAAGTATCGGTCAGGAAGTGGTGAAGATGGGAATTGCTTTAGGAATGAAGGTTAAAGTGTTAACAAGAAAACCTAAAACGGAAGTTCTTACGTTAAGTTTTTTCGACGGACAGTCGGTGAACTTTGAGATTACTTCCACCAATGATATGGATGCTTTCCTGAAGGATGCAGATTTTATCAGTATTAATACTCCGAAAACGAACGAATATATCATAGACACGCCTCAGTTTGAGAAAATGAAAGATGGAGTCTATATTGTAAATACTGCAAGAGGTGGAGTCATCAATGAAGTTGCTCTGATTGATTTTATAGAATCGGAAAAAGTAGCGGGAGCCGCACTGGATGTTTTTGAAAAAGAACCTAATCCGGAAGTACTTATACTTATGAATCCTGCCCTGTCACTTTCTCCGCACGTCGGAGGAAATACGGTGGATGCGCAGGAGAAAATAGGAGTCGAACTTGCAGAACAAATTATTAAGCTTAAAAAAGAAACTATACAATAAAATATGCCTGTTTTTAAACCTTTCCGTGGAATAAGACCTCATAAAGACTATGAAAGCACCTTCCCTACTCATCCTTTGGACAATTTTACACAGGAAGAAATAGCGGAGAAAGCCCAAGTTGAAAACACTTACATCAACATGATAAAACCGTATGTTGTAAGTAAATCCAAAGATATTGACCGGAATCTAAGGAAAATCCGGTCGACATTCGAAGAGCTTCTGGACGAAAACAAACTCGTACAGGATAATTCGGCGTACTATCTTTATGAGCAGATCTATCCCAGCAAACAGGTTTTCAGAGGACTTCTCGGGCTGGCAAGTATCGAAGATTTCTGGAGTGGTAAAATCAAAAGACATGAAAGTACAATTCCCCAAAAGAAGGAAAAGCTGGCTCATTACCTTGAAAAAGTAAACCTTCAGGCGGAACCTGTACTGCTTACCTACCCTGCCAATTCTAAGATCGAATTGCTGATGAACCATGAAGAAAAGAATGTTCCGATCTTCAACCATGTAGATTCTAAAGGAATCAGACATAAAATCTGGAGAATCGACAACCGTTTGAAACTTCAGCAGTTTAAGGAAGTTATCGACCAGATCGACTCTTTCTACATCGCAGACGGACACCACAGAATCGGATCTACCGCGCTGAATGCCAAATATCATAAAGATAAAAATAAAAGACATAACGGTACCGAGCTTTACAATTTCGTGTACAGTTTCATAGTTTCCAACCAGTCTATTAAAATCCACGACTACAACAGAGTTGTGACCGATCTTAATGGCCTGTCGAGTGAAGTGTTTCTGAAAGAATTGGAAAAATATTTTTTAATTCACGAAAAAGGAGAAACGGCATATTACCCTTCTCAGAAATTCCACCTTTCGATGTATCTGGACGGGAAATTTTATTCTCTTCACGTAAAGCACGATCTGCGTTCAAAGGAAATGTCTCTGGATAATCTGGATCATCATCTTCTGGACAAATATATTTTTAAGGATATTTTAAAAATTGAAGATCCGGACAGTTCAGAAAAAATTTCTTATATAAAAGGAACTTCAACCATTGAAGGAATCAACCAGATCAAAGAAAAAATCGACAGCGGAGAAGGAAAAGTAGGATTCGGAATTTTTCCTGTAAGTTTTAATGATATGATTAAAATTTCAGATTTAAAACTGAGTATGCCTCCAAAATGTACATTTATCGAGCCAAAACTCGTTACTGCATTGTTAATGTATGATATGAAACCTTAAAAAATTACTATTTTTTCCCTACTTTTATCACGGAAAAAGAAAAGGTAAATAAAAAATGAAAAAAATCTTCATTATAATTCCACTCTTTTTGGGTGGATTTTTATTTTCTCAAAAAAAACCTCAGAAAAAACCGGCAAAAAAGACAACGGTCGCTGCAAAATTCAACTATCATGATGAATTTAAAAAGATTTCAGACGAAATCATGACCAACGGAACCGCATATAATAACCTTGGAGAACTCACGAAAGGGATCGGATCCCGTTTCAGCGCTACTCCCGGCTATACAAAAGCCGTAGAATGGGCAGAAAAAAAGTTTAAGGAGATCGGCATTGAAATGATTTGGAGACAGGAAGCAAAAGCTCCGGTCTGGATCAGGGGAAAAGAATCTTTGCAGATAAAAGCAGGAAACGGAGACTGGAAAAACATCAGAATGTTATCTTTCGGAAACTCGGAAGGAACTGGTGGAAAAGATCTTACCGGAGAAATTGTTTTAATTAACAGCACTTCTGAGCTTAATGCCTTATCCGTAGGACAATTAAAAGACAAAATCGTCTTCGTGAATCTTCCGATGGATCCGAAAATCATCAACACCAGCGATTCATATTTAATTACTGCAAAATCAAAATTAATTTCCGCTTCTGTGATTGCTAAAACAGGAGCAAAAGCTTTAATTATAAGATCTTTAACGACCGCTAATGACGATATACCCCATGCTAAAATGATCTACTATGAGCCAGATGATAAGGTGAAAATTCCTGCTTTATCGATCGGGGTAAGATCTGCGGACGAACTTGAAAAGCTATTAAAAAAGCAAAAAGTCATCGCAAAGCTCAACATGACCGCCGAATCAAAAGGCGACACTACCAATCCGAATATCATTGCTGAAATTCCGGGTAAAAAAGATTCTAAAGTGATTCTTTTGGGAGCCCAGCTCGATTCCTGGGATTTTGGAGAAGGCGCAATTGACGACGGAACCGGGGTTGTACAATGTATCGAAGTTTTAAGAACATTAAAAGCACTTGGCTTTGAAAATAATCATACAATCAGGGTTGTACTGTTTGCCAACAGTGAAAACGGCGGACAGGGACGCGAAATGTATGCTGCCTATGTAAAGAAAAAAGAGGAAAAGCATATTTTTGCTTTGGGAACGGATGCAGGAGGCTACTCACCAAGAGGATTTTCACTGGATATGTCGCCACAAAGAAGAAGATTGATTTTTCCATGGAAAGAATATTTCCTTCCTTACGGGGTTTATGATTTTGACCAGACAGATGCCATTCAGGATGTTTCTCCTCTGAAAAAGCTGGATATTCCTTTGGCTGAGCTCGTTGTAGACACCCAAAGATATTTCGATTACCACCACTCTGTAGAAGATACTTTCGACAAAGTAAACAAGAGAGAGCTTCTTCTAGGTGCAGTTGCCATGACACAAATGATCTTTATGATTGATAAAAATTGGTAGAATGAAAAAGATATTAGGAACGTCATTACTTCTTCTGAGCATTACAATTTTTGGCCAGACAAAGCAGGACTCCATACAATTTGCAGAAATTTCTAAAGAAATTCTGAATAACGGTAAAAGTTACACCGAATTAAAAGATTTAACTAAAAATATCGGTCACCGTTTGAGCGGTTCCGAAGCGTATGAAAAGTCCGTAAAATGGGCAGAACAAAAGCTCCGTGAAGCCGGTGCTGACAAAGTATGGCTTCAGGAAGTCATGATTCCGGTTTGGGTAAGAGGAAAAGAATCTTTACAGATAAAAACCCAGGACGGAAAATGGAGAAACCTGAAAATGCTCTCTCTGGGAAATTCAGAAGGAACAGGCGGAAAAGATATTTCCGGAGAAATTATCATGGTAAAATCTCTTGAAGAATACGAAAAACTTCCTAATGAAAAGGTAAAAGATAAGATTGTTTTCTTCAACTACCCTTTTAGTCAGACTTTCATCGAAACTTTTAAAGGATATGGTGATGCGGCAAAATATAGGGTGAATGCAGCTTCTCTGGCTGCGAAAAAAGGAGGAAAATTTGCAATCATACGTTCACTTTCTTCGGCTTTTGACGATGTGCCACACACAGGAGCGATGCGTTATGAAAACGACAATAAAATCCCGGCTGTTGCGATTGGAAACACCACTGCGGATGAATTGGAAGTACTTTTAAAATCTCAAAAAATAACCGCAAAACTGAACTCCAACTGCGGAATGAAAGGGGAAAAACTTTCCCATTCCGTGATTGGTGAAATTACTGGTAAAAAGGATAAAAATGTCATCGTTGTTGGCGGTCACCTTGATTCCTGGGATGTTGGCGAAGGCGCACATGATGACGGAGCCGGAATTGTTCAGAGTATTGAAGTGTTGAGGACTTTCAAAAAAATGGGAATTCCGAATAACCATACCATTCGTGTTGTTTGTTTTGCCAATGAAGAAAATGGCTTAAAAGGAGGCATCCAATATGGGAAAACAGCGAAAGATAATAATGAAAAACACCTTTTCGCGATAGAATCTGATGCAGGAGGTTTCGCTCCGAGAGGAGTTTCCCTGGAAATGGACGATGAAAAAAGAAAGCAGATCAAATCATGGTCTAATTTGTTTTTTCCTTATGGGGTTTATCACTTTGAAGGTACCTATTCCGGTGCGGATATCAGTCCTCTTCATGCCATGGGTGTTCCTACGGCAGAGCTGGTTCCGGATTCTCAACGGTATTTCGACATCCATCACACAGTGGAAGATACTTTCGACAAGGTCAACCGAAGAGAATTGCTGCTGGGCGCCGTTGCCATGACGCAGCTTATTTATATGATTGATAAGAATTGGTAATATGTAACCGCCTTTTAGGGGCGGTTTTTTTGTACTTTTTAATCCTATTTGTTACTCTCCTGTCATTCCAACAAAGGAGGAATCTATTTGTAGTAGATACTTCGACTGATCCACGCTCAGCATGACAGCGTTATGTCTTTCTGGAAGGATCTGTATGGTTGAAAGGATATTGATTGATAATTTAATTGTTTTGTTTTTCTAACTGTATCATTGAGATTCTTTCAGAATGACAAAAAAAGTGTGGCTATTAGTTTTGTTTTAATTGTTTGTTGGAATTCTTTCATATCTTCCGCTGTCATTCCAACAAAGGAGGAATTTATTTGTAGTAGATGCTTCGACTGCTTCGCGCTCGGCATGACAGTGTGGATGTTTTTTCTTGTAAAAATTTGGTTATTACTGTGTTACAGACTAAAAATGACAGTTAAAAACGCCTGATAAAAAATGGGAAATATATCTTAACGATTTCATAATTCATATAGAAAAAAGGTATTTGGCATGATAATGGCTAATTAAAATCACGAAAAAAAATTAAAAAAACACACTTTAACGATGAAAAAATTGACATCGGTGGATCTTTCACGGTTACACCATGCAGAGTTTGGACAATTCATTGTCCGTCTCTTCGAAGATTTCAGCAACTCAGGTTTAAACGCCAATACTGATGAGGATTTTAAAAGAATGTTTACGAATATTCAGGCTCAGATCCCGGTTTACACTGCTGCTCTCGATCAGATAAAAGCTAATGATGAATCGGCGAGAATGGCTGATGCAGATAAGATACGCGATGCGGATCTACGGGCGTTGCGCGATGCTTTAAAACCATACAGGAATGCAAAAACCCAAACAGAGAAAGATGCCTATAACACAGTAAAACTATTGCTGAACGAGTACAAAAATGTACAGCACGCATCTTACGAAGAAGAAACCAGCAAGCTGAATATACTTGTTGAAAAACTTCTCTCTTCAGAATACAGCTTCCATGTGTCTGCATTGGGGATTGTGAAATTTGCGAATCACCTGTCTGATTCTAATGCCGCATTCAACACAATTTTTGCAAGGCGCACTTATCAGACATCACAACAGCCGACATTCGACGTGAAGGCATTGAGGAAAATCCTCACCCACGACTATAAACAGATGACGAACTACATCGTAACCTTAGCCAACGTAAAAGACCAGGTTTTTTACAAAGATGTATTAACCGTCATCAACAATGTGAGAAACTATTTTTCGAATATTATCCTTTCGAGAAATGGTATTAAAAAAAAAGTTTAACAATTTAAAGTAATTTATGATGAAGAATTTAATGGAAACAATGTTTAGGAATCAGGAAGATTCTATGAAAATGAAAGTTTGGAGTATTATTTTATTAATTGGATTTGCACTGCTTTCAGTGCTTGTATTTGTCTCAAAGATCAGTTTTAACAATATTATGATTTACCTGATCGCTTTTGCAGCTTATATCGGTTTCAGTTTTATGTTTATTAATTCTTTAATGGAAAAGCACAGCGTAATGCAGAGCAAAAAAAGAATGAACAGACACTCATAACTTTTCAATTATAATTTTTACTAAAAAACCACTCTCTTTCGGGAGTGGTTTTTGTATGCCGTTAGGTTTTACTGTAAATATTCTTTCTTTTTCATTGTAACATCTAAAATCTTTCCGTCTCTTTTTATTTTGATATCAATGGTTTCCTGATCGCGTTCTATCCTGTTGAGGGTGTAATGACAGGCACCGTCCTGATCCAGATTCTCCAGATTGATATTGTTGATACTGATGATGGAATCCCCGATTTTCAAAGGGAAATTGTCTTCTTTAAATACAAATGTCACCACCGGTTTCAGGTCAATAAAACGATAGCTAAACCCGAAAGTTTCCAGTTTGGCGGGCGTTTCCTTGATTCTTTTCATATAAATCTTGCTGTTTTTCCAGTCGAAAATAAAAGCAAAATCTTTGAAAAATTCGTTTCCGATAAGATCCGAACCTCCGGTTGCGATGAGCTGGTTGGGAAAGTTTTTATTGCCCAACGTCATGTCTTCTGCCCTGAAAATATATCCTGCAACAGGTTTTCCCGCCCCGAAAGCTCCGACAGCACTTGTCCCGAAGGTTTCAACAGCTCGTGTAGCTTTTTTGGAATCAAAATTCTGATCTGCAATTCTCAACCTTCCCGAAGCGCCTGTATCGAAAGTCAGTTTTATGTTTTTATCTAAAATTTTAGTTTCAATCATCGGAGTTTTTTGGGTCTGCGTCAGAAAAGGAATGGTAATGTCGTACCCCGAAAGATCAAAAAGCGACAAATCTTTCGTTGCTTCCAGTGAGTTCTCGGAATAATTGATTCTCCAAAACAACTTGGCCATCTGGTTTGCCCCAATCAGTCCGTCAACTTTCAGACAGCCGAGTTCTGCGGAACTGAGATCCAGGACAATGGCTCCGATTTTCTTGAAAACCACATGATCGATGGTCATTTCCGGAAGTTCCGTAAAGATCTGTTCATGTTTGTTTTTCTGTGAGTCTTTTACTTTGCTTCTGTGTTTTTTCTCAAGGTTCAGTTCTTTGTAGATGGTTTGTGAAATGACCGTCGGCGCACCGGAATCAAACAGAAAATTATACATTTTCCCATTGATTGTCACCTTCACAAAAGGAAGTTCATTCGCATAGTTCAGATTAATTTTCTCAACAGGATTCCGAAGCTGCACTTCCCCATTTTCAAAAAATCTTTTTCCCTGCGCGGAAATCAGAATACTGCAAAAAGCAAAAAACGAACAGAAAATATTTTTCATAAATTATTTTTCATGCGAAAATATCACTATTCATTTTAAGATCATTTAGCTTTTTAATTAACAGGGGTTGAAAAGAAATAATTTTCGATTAAGTTTACACCATTAAAAGTTGCTGCATTATTGAATGTATAAACACTTCTTGAAATGCTGGTACTGTCCGACTGAAAAACATAATATAACGTGATATTCGAGTTGGTACCATTAGTATATACAAACGCCTGTGTAATTTCAAAATCACGTCCCATCAGTGGCTGAAAATTAGTACTTCCCAAAATAGGGGTATCTTGTGGATTGCTATTATTTGTTCCGATATTCTTAGTTCCCACATAAGTTCTTACAAACCCGGAATTAGCGTTGTTTAAAATATGTATTTTCAAATAAATCATATGTGTGCCGGGAGGAATGGTAAGGCTTGCAATCCTGTTCCAATTGGTATTTCCTATCGCAGTGTTGTTTAGCCAGCTGAATGTACCTACAATATTTTGTCCGGTAAAAAGTGATAATTCCTTCCATGTTCCTACTCCATTTGCATCGCTGTACAAAACCTTATTATCAGCTTGATTTCCATCCCAAAGCTTAAAACCAAATATAGGAGAAGCTTGTGTCCCAGCTGTTTTTATATCTAGCTTCACAGTTGGATTTGTATGCCCAAGCGCCAGATTACCATCGGGTTGGGAAATAACAACATCGTTATCTGGATTAATATCCAAACTACTGTTTGCTCCATTTACATGAAATATTCCTGTAGGTTGACTTGTATTAATCCCTATCTGTGCATGTATTAAAAAAACATTGCAAAAAATGCCTAATAAAATAATTTTCTCTTTCATAGTTTTTTCACAAAGGTAAGATATTTTAGATAATATGCAAATAATTAAAAACTTTAACAAATTAAACATAAAATAACTCAAAATAAATACGAATATGACAATTCATATAAATGTAAAATTATTATTAATAAAAATAATTTTAAAAATTAATTCACATTTAAAATAAATATTATTAAAAAAATAAAAAGCATATTTTTAACTTTCAATTCTACACCCTTAACAAAAAAGCCATCCTCCCGGACAGCTTCATATTAAAAAAAAAATCTCTTAAATTTTATCAAGAATTTTCTGTGGCAAGACTTTCACCAGATCACGTTTGAACTCTTTTTCAAGAATGACAAATTTCCAGTACTTTCTGTCTTTGGAAATGGCACAGGCCTTCATGGTGGCATTGATGAGATAAGCGCCTTCGTTGGCAAGGTATTTCACGTTATTTTTACCGTATTTATTCGTCAAGGCACCGTTGATTTTCTTTTTCATGTCCGCATCTAAGGAGCTGACGTTGCATTTCATTGTAAAGGAATAATTGGTGATAGAAAAATATTCGCCTTTTATCAGTTCCGGCTTTTCAATATTTCCGAATTTAAAATCCTGCATGTCGATTTTCATGAAAGGATTGTTGTAGGTCATGTTCAGAAGCTGGGTCATCTTATCTTTTGGAATCACCGTAAAGAACTTCGGATAGATACAGCTTACCGCCTGATCTATGTTTTTGGTTTTAATGCTGTTGGTGAAATAAGTAAGCGATTTTTTTATATTCGCATTATCGGGACTGACTTTGGTCTGTGCAAAAGTCACCAACGACAACAGGACGAATAGAAATAGAAGTGATTTGATTTTCATTATAATTTTAATATTAATTTTCTGCGTCAATTCGAGTGTTTTTCATAATAAAATAAAGAAAAAATGTATCGTGAACTTTTAATTTTAATAAACTTCTCGGTACGATTTTTTCAAAATCTACTCGAAGTGACGTTGTATTAGTTGAATGTTTGATTAATCTGTCGCAGGTTGTAGTAAGTCGTTACAGAGAATATTTAATTCAATAAAAAAGCCATCCTTTCGGACGGCTTTCAGAATATTGTAAGATTCAATTATTTTACTTTTACAAGCTCCACATCGAAAATCAACCATGCATTTGGCGGGATTACCCCTCCTGCTCCTCTTTCTCCGTAGCCCATTGCCGGCGGAATCAATAATGTAGCAGTTTCTCCTTCTTTTAACAAAAGAATACCTTCGTCCCAACCTTTGATCACTCTTCCCATTCCGATAGGAATTTCGATCGGCTCGTTTCTCTTGAATGAAGAATCGAACTCTGTTCCGTCTACTAATTTTCCTGCATAATGTACAGAAACATTGTCACCTGCTTTCGGAGCTTTTCCGTCAGTAGTTTTCGTGATTTTATAGTAAAGACCAGATTCAGTTTTTTGCATTCCGGCTTTCAGGTTTTCAACCATTTTTTCCTGATTTGCTTTGAATTCTTCTTCTTTTTTCTTCTTTTCAGCTTCTTCTTTCGCTAAGTAAGCCTTGTTATTTTCAGCGATTTTAGCTTTTCCTTCCGTGAAAGTCTTTGCTGCATCGTAGTTTTTGTACTCGTCGCCTTTGCTGAAAATAGAAACTTTTTCTAAAACGATATCTGTTTTAGGCTTATCCTGAGCTCCTTTTTCTACGTTGGCAATCGCATCGATCACATCTTCACCTTTTACCACTTTTCCGAAGATCGTGTGTCTTCCGTCTAGCCAAGGGGTAGCAACTTCCGTGATGAAGAACTGAGAACCGTTTGTATTTGGTCCGGAATTCGCCATAGAAAGCACTCCTTTTCCTGTGTGGTGAAGATCGTTTTTCTCGTCTTCAAATTTATATCCGGGATCTCCCATTCCCGTTCCCTGAGGATCTCCCCCTTGGATCATGAAATCTTTGATCACTCTGTGGAAAATCGTTCCGTCATAATAAGGAACTCCTTTAGCCTTAGCTTTGTTGTCGATTTTTCCTTCTGCAAGACCAATAAAATTAGCTACAGTTACAGGTGCTTTTTTATCCTCAAACTTTACGATCATGTTACCTTTTGTCGTCTGAAGATTTGCATAAAGTCCGTCATTAAGACCTTCGTAAGTTTCTTTGTCTACGTTCATTTTTTTATAAATTGGTGTACAACTCATCAGCGAAATACTAGCCGCTGCCAGAATTATATTCTTGTTAAACAATTTCATTGATTATAATGCTTTTAATTTTATGATTAATGGAATATCGTTGTCGATTTTCTTCTCGTCTCCGTAAGTTCCGTATGCGAGAGAAGATGGAACTAAAAGTGTAACTTCCTCACCATCATGTATAAAACGCAAAGCATCTTCTACAGCTTTTAATTCATCAAAGTGTCCGAATCGGGCGTCTCTTCTTTCAAACGGTTTGTCATAGATCTTGGTCTGATCAAAATCGTACAGATCATAAGAATAGGAAATGAAGGAATTGTCCTGTCTTCTCTGTCTCTGGTCGAAACCTTCTGCATTTACCCAATAATTAAGCTGCGTCGGGTAAAATTTCACAGGCTGATCATTGATCCATTCCTGGATCTGCATTCTTTCCTGTGTATTAAGGTTTTTCATCCTGTTTCTGGAAACCTCAAGGTCATTCTTGCTGAGAACTCCGCCAACAGGGGGATGAGTCTGCGCATTCTTGCTGCAGCTCAGTAGACCCAGTACCGATATGAAGAGTATTTTTTTCATAAACTTTTGCGAAAATACACATTTCGGGAATCAATTACAAAACTTGGAGAACTTATTGAATTAAAAGTTTCCATAATTTTTGAAAATAATTTGATCTTGAAATTGCTTTTCTTTTAAACGCAAAGGTTTTATATTAATGATTAATAATTTTAAGGGGGCTAAGTTTTAATCAACAAGTTGATTGGATGAAGCTAAGAGTCAAGCTTCATGAAGTAATGTATTGCTTTTGCCTCCTAACAAAAGAAGTTTGTTTAATAAATCTTTGCGTTTAAATTGAACCATTACAATTCTAAAATTTCTTAAAAAAGCTGTTCAAACTTCCCCGTTTCTATGCATTGTCAGGCTGAGGCTCTCGAAGCCCTTATGTATTATTATTTTAAAATTTTTAATAAGGCTTCGAGAGCCTCAGCCTGACAACGCGGATACTACTACCTGTATCAAAATAAAATAGTTTTAAAACAAAAAAAGCCGGGAAAAACCCGACTTTATATCATTTTTAAGTTTACAATTAAACCGTTTCCAAAACATGATCAACCAATACTCTCCATCCGAAAGGATCTTCTGCATGGTTGGTCTGTATATCAACTAAATCGTTTTTCAAAATAACTGCATAGCTTTCTTCATCCGAAAGTCTTGGTAAAGCCAATTTTTCACCGTTGTATCCTAACGCCTGGAAAACGGTAGTCACAACAGCTGTTCCTACGCCCCAAACTTCTTTCAGAGTTCCGTTTCTCTGAGCTTCTACAACGTCTTTTACTTTAATTGGTTCTATTTTTACTTCGATTCCTCTTCTTCTTGCCAGTTGGATAAAGCTGTCTCTTGTAACACCGTCTAAGATTTTTTCAGAAGTTGGTGGCGTGTAAATGGTATCGTTAATTCTTACGAAAACATTCATTGTTCCACTTTCTTCGAAATATTCGTGAGTAGAATCATCTGTCCAGATAATCTGCTCGTATCCTTCTTCGATCGCCAATTGCGTAGGATAGAAAGATGCAGCATAATTTCCGGCAGCTTTAGCAGAACCAACTCCACCGCTTGCCGCTCTTGAATAGTGATCTGAAATTTTCACAGAAACAGGTTCTGTATAATAGCTTTTTGCCGGTGTTGCAACGATCGCGAACATATATTTATTAGCTACTCTCGCTTTCAAAGCTTCTTCAGTAGCAAAAATCAATGGTCTGATGTACAAAGACATACCTTCTCCCGAAGGAATCCAGTCTCTGTCGATATCCACTAATGCTTTTAGCCCGTCCAAAAACATTTCTTCAGTTACTTCTGGCATTGCAAGACGCTTTGCCGACTTGTTGATACGTTCAAAATTCTTTTCAGGCCTGAAAAGGAAAACCTGTCCGTCTTTGTCTTTGTAGGCTTTCATGCCTTCAAAACAAGCTTGTCCGTAGTTGACACCCATCATGGCAGGAGTAAACATCAAAGGACCGTAAGGAACTAATTTCACATCACCCCATTTTCCATTTTCATACTCGCATATTATCATGTGATCAATAAAAGTATTTCCAAATGAAAAATTGTTTGGGTCGAATGTAGAAATTCGGGAGTTTTCAGTTTTTTGAATTATCATTTCTAAAATTTTTTATGATGTTCTACAAATTTAACATAATTTTCTAAATATAAAAATTTTGGAGTAAATTTGTCAAAAAATAGCTTGAAAAGAGAAATTAAGACCACAAACGACGGCAGTAAAACATTGTTTATCAATGATTTAAATGAAAACTATCATTCTCACCACGGAGCCCTTCAGGAAGCAGAACACGTGTTTATCAAAAATGGATTAAATTTAATAAATGATTACGAAATTAATATTTTAGAACTCGGTTTTGGAACAGGTTTGAATGTTTTGGTGACAATTAATGAATATTTAAAAACTGACAAAAATCATATCATCAATTATTTTACACTGGAAAAATATCCCATAAATGAATCGGAAATTAACGATTTGGCATATTTTGAGCTTTTCGATAACGAGGAATTTAAAAATATTTATCAAAAAATTCATCAAGCAGATTGGGAGAAACCGGTTGAAATTATTAATGGATTTAACCTAAAAAAGATACAATGTGATTTTTTCGATCTGAAAGACATTGATTTACCGAAGATTAACCTCGTGTACTACGATTGTTTCGGAGCCAGAGTACAACCCGATCTGTGGGAAAAACCTTTATTTGAAATGGTTTCCGACAAAATGGCTGTTAACGGACTTTTAACAACTTACTCATCAAAAGGCAGTGTAAGAAGAATCCTGCAGGAGCTGAACTTCCAGGTTGAGAAGAAACAGGGGCCTCCGGGAAAAAGAGAGATGATTAATGCGGTGAAACTGTAGGATGAAGTTTGAGGATGGGTGCAGGAAGTTTATTACTAACTATTGATGAGTTACAGTTTTTAATATTGAAAATTTTAATGATTTTAAAGACTTAATAGTAAACCTTTAGCTTCAAGCTTCCCTCACCCCGCCATTTTTTCAACAAAAATTCCTACATTAGCTTTACAAATTATTATATATGATAGACAAGATAAACATTAGAGTTTATGCCTGTGCTGTAAAGGATAAAAAAGTCCTTACATTATTTGAAGAATATGCCGGTGAACCTTTAATGAAATTTCCGGGTGGCGGACTGGAATATGGGGAAGGATTAATAGAATGCTTACATCGCGAATTCGATGAAGAACTGAATGTGAAAATAGAAGTAGTAGAACATCTTTATACGCAGGAAAATTTTCTGGTATCGCGTTTCAGAGAAAACGAACAACTTCTTACCATATATTATATAGTAAATATTGTAAACGAAGAAGATTTCCTGATCCTCGACCCTTGCATCGAAAAAACCGAATGGATGGACATCGATACCCCCCACAATCCGTTTCCTCTCCCGATAGACAAAATTGTTTTTGATAAATTAAAAGAAAAATTCCTGTAAAATACTTACAGGAATTTTTTATATATAATTAATTATTTTCTTGTTACTTTGAACTCGCTTGCTCCGGGATATGGCTGCAGATAGCCGGAATTCCAGTTGGATTGCAGTAAAGATTCCAAATACTCGTCGGTTCTGTTCTGATAAGGATCATATTTGTCTTTCAGGTCGATATCTGCCATTTTTCCTTTTACATTCCACCAGAAAGCGCTCCATCCACCTCTCAGTTCTTTGATGATTTCGTAGACATTCTTTCCAGTTGCCCTGTTCATCAGCTTTGCGAATACCTGTCCTTCTGTTGTTGTAAGATCTCTCAGTTGCTTTTCATACTGATCGGCCAACATATTCTGCCTGTCTTTGATGTATCTTCTTTTTGCTTTGCTGTCGAGATCAGTCATTTCTTTCTGGATATCTCTGTACTGCTGAAGTGCCGTAAGGAATAAAGGATACACTCTGTATAGCTTTTTATTAAGGAAAAAATAATAATTTCTGTCTAGTTGATTATTGAATTTCGGCTTGTTGATTAAAACCAGTTCATCCATGACAATTACAGTTTCTCCGTTGATTTCATACACCTTCATCTTCTGCCTTTCGTCATAGTAGTACTTTTTTCCAAATTCATCTGTTTTCAGTAATTCAGGAGGATATTGGCTTAAAGGTTTTGCGTACACAGAATCCTTCTGACCAAAAGCACTGACCCCAAAAAAGAAAAGAAAAAGACAAATAATCTTACTAAAATTCATTATTTTTACGCGTATTAGAACAAAAATTAAACGCAAAAATCATTCCTTTTTATGAAATTTGAGAAGAAATCTTTAAAATTTTTAGAAAAATATTTAAATACTTCATCGCCAACAGGTTACGAACAAGAAGGCCAAAAAATCTGGATGGACTACATCAGACCTTATGTAGATAAAATTGAAGTAGATCATTACGGAACTTGCTATGGCATAATCAATCCCGATGCCGAATTTAAAGTAGTGATTGAAGCTCATGCAGATGAAATTTCATGGTACGTAAATTACATTACCGACGACGGATTGATCTACGTAATCCGAAACGGAGGCTCTGATCAGCTCATTGCTCCGTCAAAAGTTGTTCACATTCACGGAGAAAACGGAATTGTAAAAGGTGTTTTCGGATGGCCTGCCATTCATACCAGAGCCAACCAGAACGAACCAATTCCAAAAATCGAAAATATCTTTATCGACTGTGGTGCTACTACCAAAAAAGAAGTTGAAGAAATGGGAATTTATGTCGGCTGCATGATCACCTATCCCGATGAATTCTTTGAAATGAACGACCGTTATTTTGTGTGCAGGGCTTTAGACAACAGAATCGGCGGATTCATGATTGCAGAAGTGGCAAGACTTTTAAAGGAAAATAAAAAAACAATCCCGTTCGGATTATATATTACCAATTCCGTTCAGGAAGAAGTCGGTTTGTATGGAGCTGATATGATCGCAGATACGATTAAACCGAACATTGCGATCGTTACAGACGTTACCCACGACACAACAACACCCATGATCGAAAAGAAAAAAGAAGGTGACCAAAAATGCGGAGCCGGACCGGTAGTTTTCTTTGCACCAAGCGTTCATCACACCATCAGAGAGTTGATTATTGATACGGCAAAAGCTAAAAAAATACCTTACCAGAGAGCAGCTGCAAGCAGAGCAACAGGAACAGATACAGATGCCTTCGCCCACTCAAACGGAGGTGTACCAAGTGCATTAATTTCCTTACCTTTGCGCTACATGCATACAACGGTGGAAATGGTATCTAAAGAAGACGTAGGAAATGTGATCAAACTGATCTATGAAACTGTTCTGAAGATCAAGCCTGAAATGAAATTGAAGTATCATTAACAAAAAGTAAAAAGATACAAGTAAAAAGTATAAAGTATAAAAAGTAAAAATGAAAACGAAGCTTATTGCTCCTTCCCTTTTATCTGCAGACTTTGGGAATCTGCAAAGAGACATTGAAATGCTGAACAATTCGCAGGCAGACTGGTTCCACGTAGACGTGATGGATGGCAGATTTGTTCCCAACATTTCATTCGGTTTTCCGGTGATGAAAACGGTTCAGCAGCATGCTAAAAAATTTGTAGATGTACATTTGATGATCGTAGAACCTGAAAAGTATGTAGAAGAATTCATCAACCACGGTGCAGACCTTGTTTCCGTTCATTATGAAGCATGTACTCACCTTCACAGAACCATTCACCACATTCAGAGCTTAGGGGCAAAAGCAGGGGTTGTTTTAAACCCTTCCACTCCGGTTTTAATGCTTGAAGATATTATCGCTGATGTAGATTTGGTATTATTAATGAGTGTAAATCCGGGATTTGGCGGACAGAAATTCATTGAAAACACCTACAAAAAAATCGCCGAAACAAAAGATCTGATTTTAAGCAACAACTCTACTGCTCTAATCGAAATTGACGGCGGAGTAAATCTTGACAACGCAGCAAAACTTTTCGAAGCAGGAGCTGATGTACTGGTTGCCGGAAATGCAGTTTTCTCGGCAGAAAGTCCTGAAAAAACAATTGAATTATTAAAGATTTAATCTTAATTCTTTACAACAATAAAAACAAAGGCAGCTCAATGAGCTGCCTTTCTTCTTGAAAATCTGAGCCTTTAATGGTTATTAGTTTGAAGACTTTAATGCTTGAATTTCCTTATTCTAATGCTGACGTAAAGATCACAATAAAAATAAATACAAAACATCCGTAAAAACACTGAATTTTAATGTAAGTATTTTTACTGAATTTAAAAATGATAAAAAAATTTTCATTTAGTCGGCCTTATTCCAGATGCAGGCGCAAACGGTCAGAACAATGGTTATTACGGAAAAAACAGTTCTGATATTATTTAAAAAATTCCATTTTCTTTCAAAGTTGTTGCGCATTTCTTTAATCGCTTCTGCAGATGAATTGACGATATCAAATTTATCCAGCTGATCATTCAATGGGACATTCCCGAACATCGTTACTCCGAAAACACCGATCAGATAAGCCAAAGTCGCCATTAACAAGAGGATGAAAACCAGATTTTGTCCGCGATACAAAAATGTTGAAATCGGAAGCAAAAATGCAGTTCCCATGAAACTTAGAAAAAATACAGGATTAAGAATTTCCCTGTTGATCGACTGCATAGATTTCAGATATTCACTGTCCGATAATTTTCCCAACCCAAGAACCACGGAACAGGAATAAGCGTAAAAAAGCCCTGCAATTAAGGCTGTGACAGTCGCTGTAATGATCAAAAGTATTGTCGTCATTTTCATATAATTTATTTTGGGATTGACATTTTAGCCTTAATAAAAATAATACATTAAAATGATTTTTATGTTGAATATTATTAAATAATAAATAGGAATTTTTAAGAATTTTCGGCACTTACTATATTAATTGAACTTTAAATATGCTTTTCTTCTCAGCTTTCCTTATTTTAGTCCGCAAAAGAAGGAAAGTGAAAGGAAAATTTATTTGTATTTTATCTTTGGGACTGGTTTTAGCAGCAGGAAAAATACATGCTCAAAAAGAAAATTCAGACAGCAAAAAAATGGAATGGTTTCAGGATGCCAAGCTGGGAGTCTTTATTCATTGGGGAATTTATGCTGTTGACGGTATCCCGGAATCCTGGTCATTTTTCAACAATTATACCAATCAGGAAAATTATATGAAACAGCTTAATGGTTTTTCAGCTGCTCAATACAAACCTGATGAATGGGTAAAATTAATCAAAGATTCGGGTGCAAAGTATGCCGTAATCACAACAAAACACCACGACGGAATCGCCCTTTGGAATTCAAAAGCAGAAAAAGCCACGACAATTCCAAAAAATTCTCTGGCGCAAAAAGACGTGTTGACTCCTTTCGTTTCCGAACTTAAAAAGCAAGGTCTGAAGACAGGACTTTACTTCTCCCTTCCCGATTGGATTCATCCTTATTATGATATTAACACAAAAATAAAAAAGCGCTATCAAATAAAAAACGATCCCCAACGCTGGCAAAATTTTGTCACTTATTATCAAGGACAATTAAATGAACTTTCGTCACAGTACAGCCCCGATCTTATCTGGTTTGATGGCGATTGGGAACATTCTTCAGAAGAATGGAAAGCTGAACAAACCTTAAAAAATTTAAGAAAATATAATCCGAATATTATCATTAATTCCAGGTTAAATAATCACGGAGATTATGAAACACCGGAACAGGGAATTCCTGTAATAAAACCACACTACGAGTACTGGGAGCTTTGTTACACAATGAATGACGCATGGGGATATCAACCTTTTGACACCAATTATAAAACTCCGAATATGATGGTAAGAGCTTTGGCAGATGTTATCAACATGGGTGGAAATTTACTACTTGATGTCGGGCCAAAAGCAGATGGCACCATTCCCGAGAAGCAGGTGGAAATCTTAAAAGCCCTCGGAAGATGGACTTCAAAACACCCTGATGCGATCTACGGAACACGGTCAGGACTACCTTTTGAAAATTTTAAAGGTAAATCTGCTTTTTCAAAAGACGGTAAAAAATTATTTCTTTTCCTGGAAGAAGCTAAAGATTTTACAAAAATTTACGGCTTACATTCAACTCCGGTATCAGGAAGAATTTTGGGTGACAGAAATGGTAAAGTTGATTTTAAAAAAGATAATCAGGGAAATCTTATGATTAATTTTTCTCAGGTTAACTTTGATCAGGACGTTACTGTTGTAGAATTGAGTTTTAATGAAAAAATAAAATTTAACGAAAATAGTAAAGAAGAAAATCAATCTTTATCTCAAATTTTAGAAAATCCAAATGTGAAACTGGCTGCTTTTGAAATTGCAGAACGGCTTCACGCAGGAAATAATATTTTTAATAATTCAGGCTTAACTGAAGATGGATTGGATATGAAAATTCAAAAAACATCAAAAACAAATCCTGAAGTTATGAATTGGATCAGCAAGCACGCCGAAGCTCTTTTTGAAACAGAAAAAGGTCTGCCAGACGGTCATTTTTCAGGAAATACGGTTTTATCTAAAGACAAACAAACCCTTTATATTTTCGTAGAAGGAACACCAACCGGACCGATCGCTTTGAAGGGAATCAAAAATGGGATTGCCAGAATCCGGATTGTGGGAGAAGGCACTCTTTTAACGCATCAAATTTTTAATAAACTGTATTGGAGCACTACTCCAGGAATCATTTATATCGATGTTCCCAAAGAAAAACTGGATAAGAATATGACTGTCGTTGCAGTTCTACTGGACAAACCTATTGAACTACACCGCGAAAAAGTGGGTGCAATCGAAAATAACCTATAGAATAAACATTGAACTTGTTTAAACTTCTCATAAAAAACAAAATCCGAAGAAAATTTTCTCCGGATTTTTTATGGTAAAGTAATTTTTCTTAGAAAATTTCTCTTCCTGAAAAATGGAATTTTGCTTCAATAAGAGCGTTTTCATCAGAGTCTGAACCGTGAACAGCGTTTTCCCCGATGCTTCTTGCAAACATTTTTCTGATCGTACCTTCAGCAGCTTCAGCAGGATTTGTAGCCCCGATCAAAGTTCTGAAATCTTCAACAGCATTATCTTTTTCAAGAACTGCGGCAACGATTGGCCCAGAGCTCATGAAATCAACCAATTCTCCGTAGAATGGTCTTTCAGCGTGTACTTCATAGAATTTTTTTGCATCTGCAACAGTAAGTTGAGTCAATTTCAAAGCTTTGATTTTGAAACCACCTTCTGCAATTTTACCTAATATAGCACCGATATGTCCATCTGCAACTGCATCAGGCTTAATCATAGTGAATGTAATGTTAGACATAAATGTATATTTTTTTAATGGCGCAAAAATACAAAAAATATCTTTTACTTTAATTTTAAAATAATTTTAACATAAAAATAACTTTTATTAAGAAATCATGAACCAAACTTTGGCACAGTAATTGTTTATTCTATTGCGATTCTCATGTTTAATTTGAGTTTTCATGGTTATTAGTTTTTACCCAGCTTCGGCTGGGTTTTTTATTGGCCGATGTTTCCCAAATTTTGCTCCTAACTGGAAGAATATTAAATAATTAAACCACCGTTTAATTAATGGAAAATTTCATATTATTTTTCATTAACAAAAGAAAGGTTATTTGTGAAATAAACTTTAACGCAAAAAAACACAAATATATTTTCTGTTTTTAATGAAAATTTTTCACATATTAATTCTGCTCAGTAAAACTTTACTAAGAAATTTAAATGAAATATTTTAAAATGTACTATTTCTGAGAATTTTCTTCCGCCTCTTCCATCAGCTTGATGTAGGTAGAATATCTCGAATGTTGAATTTCTCCGGTTTCAAGGGCATCAATTACGGCGCATTTTGGCTCATTGATGTGAAGGCAATTGTGAAATTTACATTCTTCCCTCTTTTTGAATATTTCCGGAAAATAATGCTGTACTTCTTCTTTTTCGATGTCGATCATGGCAAATTCGCGGACTCCGGGTGTATCAATTACATTTCCGCCGAAATCCCAGAAGTGCATCTGTGCGAAAGTGGTCGTGTGCTTTCCTTTTAAATGGGTATCGGAAATTTCTGAAGTTTTTAAGTTCAATCCCGGCTGCAATGCATTCACCAACGTAGATTTCCCACATCCTGAATGCCCGAAAAACACTGAAGTTTTATCCTTGAGAAGCTCCTGCAACTGATCTAAATTTAACCTTGAATAGGAAGAAATCTCCAAAGAATCATATCCTATTTCACTATAAAGAAATTCTATGTCTTTTACAATTTCGATTTCTTCTTCATGCAAAACATCAATTTTGTTGAATAAAATCAATGGAATAATATTATATGCTTCACAACAGGCCAAAAATCTATCCAAGAAGCCGAGAGAAGTTTCAGGATGTTTTAAAGTAAAAATGAAACATGCCAAATCGATATTGGAGGCAATGATATGGGCTTCTTTTGAAAGGTTTACGGATTTTCTGATGAGATAATTTCTGCGGGGTTCGATTTTGGTGATCCATGCAATATCATCCTGTTCCAGCTGAAATTCTACAAAATCTCCTACAGCAAGCGGATTGGTAAGTCGGGTTTTAATTAATTTAAACTTCCCCCGAATTCTGGCCTCGAAAATTTTATCGGTTTCCAACTCCAAAACCTGATACCAGCTTCCTGTAGATTTAATGATTTTTCCTTTCATAAATATTATTGATGCAAATATAGGAAATTAGGATTAGGTTTGAAGGTTTGAGAATTGGGAGTACATATTTTATAACATATTAATAAACTCTCCAACTCTAAAACCCTCAAACTCCCAATGCAATCACCTGTCAATCATAATATTGTTCTGAACTTCAATCGATTCTTCGTGAATAGTCTTGAAAACCTTCTCAATAAATTCCTGTGACATCCCCGTTTCCTTTGCTTTTTGAGTTGCATATTCCGTGATTACTTTCCAACGTTCCGGCTGGAAGATGGCAATATCATTCTCTTTTTTAAGCTTACCTATTTTTTCGGAAATTTTCATCCTTTGGGAAAGAAGTTCGATCAACTGGAAATCGATATCGGAAATTAATGTTCTGTGTCTTCCCATATCTCCTTCAAAACCAGCCAAATCGGTACTTCTCATTTTTAAATTACCAATTAATTCCGCTAATACTTCAGGCGTAATCTGCTGAGAAGCATCACTCCACGCTTCATCGGGATTGCTGTGTGTTTCAATAATCGCACCTTGGTAACCTACGTTTAAAGCTTCCTGGGTAATATCTGCCAAACCAGTCCGGTTTCCGCAAATGTGGGAAGGATCGATTAACATTGGAATATTAGGAAACTGACTCTTGAAATCTAAAGCAATCTGCCAATTTGGATTATTTCTGTATTTTGTTTTTTGGTACGTAGAAAAACCTCTGTGGATCACTCCCAGATTGGTAATTCCCTGTCCTAAAAGTCTTTCTAAAGCACCGATCCATAAAGCCAAATCAGGATTTACGGGATTTTTTACTATAACCGGCTTATCGGTACCTCTTAAAGCCATCGCAATTTCCTGAACTGTAAAAGGATTCACCGTTGATCGCGCACCGATCCAAAGGATATCTACATCAGCTTCAAGAGCCGCAAAAACGTGGTGAGCATTGGCAACTTCAGTCGCGGTTTTGAATCCGTACTCCTCTTTTACTTTTTTCAGCCAGTTTAGACCAATTACTCCTACTCCTTCAAATCCGTTGGGTTTTGTACGTGGTTTCCAGATTCCCGCACGGAAAATCGGAACATTCGCATGAGTTTCCTTAATTCTCCTTGCCGTCTCCAACATCTGAGCTTCACTTTCTGCACTGCATGGTCCCGCAATCATCAATGGCTGTGAAAACTCATTGATCCATTCGTTTTTTAAATCTTTTAAATTCATATCTTAATTTATTTTTATTCTTTTTTCTTTACTGCACATCATACCCATTGCATTATAAAATTACTTTATAATTCTTTTCAAAAAATGCCGTTAAAATTTTTTAAAGGAATCAGGAAATAAGAAGAAATCTATTATTCCTGTATTTTTTTGGAAAGAAATTTATACTAGCAATACCAATAATAAAATCGATAATACGTTCTGAAATTTCTAAAATAAGAAAATGAAAAACTAAAATAACCGCTAAAAAAATCAGCGGGTGTAAAAGCAGACATGTATGGTTTTAATAATTTTTCCACTTTTAAATAAGTCTCTTTCTAGCTTTTCTAAGTTATTTGCTTTTTATCAAAAAATGATTTTTCGAACAAATATTTGACAAATATATAAAATTTATTTAAATACAAGCTTGGAGTGATTCTAAATTTTAAATGATGTGAGAATTTCACTTTGTCAAAAATTTTATTTTTACAAAGGATAAGTCTATGTCAAATCAAATCTCATTAAGTCGTCAAGATCTTTTAATAAAGGATTTTTATCGATGAATTTTTCGAAGATTTTTCTTTTGGTCATCACTTCAACCTTCAGGTTTTCAAAGTCTCTTTTATACTCTATTTCAATGGCAAAGTTGTGAACTTTTGTTTTAAAATGATTGAAAAAAGCCCTGCTCACCTTATCAAATTCAACCTTTGCGGAATCTGACGGATACAAGACCGTAATCTTATTTTCGTCTGATTTCAGCATTTTGAATGTCTTAATGGCGTTGAAAACGAATGTATCTTTGGTTTGAAGTTGTTTCAATAATAGGTTCCATTCCATTTGCAGATCTGTTTCTGTGAAATGGTTTTGCGGAAGATCTTCGGTTTTCACAACAGTACTTTCTTCTTCCTCAGGCTTCTCTTCTTTGTTCATTAAAGAGCTGATGCTGATTCCGGAAGAAACAATCTGTTTAGATAAAGGCTTTGTCGTTTTTTTAATCTCAACCTCCTGAACCATGTTCAGACTAATTACCGTTTCTGCCTTCTCTTCTGTTTTTTTCTCCTGAGGTATTTCAGGAAGCTTTACCTCCTGCTTTTCATGAAGAAACGGGGCTAATATTATAAACTTTTTTTTTTAGAAACGTCTGAATTAGCCGTCAGAGAAGCCAGTTGCATGAGAGCAATTTCTACTGTCAGTCGAGGATTTTTTGAATTTTTATAATTAATATCCGCATGATTACAGATCTCTATAGCATCGATTAGCTGTTGAGCATTCCAGTTTTGCGCCTGCTGCACAAATTTGGATTTTGTTTGTTCGCCAACCTCAATAAGATCAATGGTAGACGCATTTTGAGCCATCATCAAATCTCTGAAATGATTTCCTAGCCCTGCAATGAAAATATGCGGATCGAAACCTTTTTTTACAATTTCATTAAATGCAAAAAGTACTTCAGGAATTTTGTTTTCTTTGGCTAAATCCACCACTTTCAGATATTGGTCATAATCCAAAATATTTAAAACCTCTGCAGCTTTTGCAAGGGTAATATTTTTTTGGGAGAATGTAGAAAGCCTGTCAAAAATAGATAAGGCATCTCTTAGTGCGCCATCTGCTTTTTGGGCAATTAAATATAATGCATCATCTTCATACTGAATATTCTCTTTCTGAGCAATATTCCTAAGATGACCCTGGATATCTTCTATGGTGATTCTCTTGAAATCGTAAATCTGGCAACGTGATAAAATCGTAGGAATGATTTTGTGCTTTTCCGTTGTAGCCAAAATAAAGATGGCGTGAGCCGGCGGCTCTTCAAGAGTTTTAAGGAAAGCGTTAAAGGCAGCAGAAGACAGCATGTGAACCTCGTCTATGATATATACTTTGTATTTACCAACCTGAGGCGCAAAACGAACCTGATCGATCAGTTCCCTGATATCATCTACAGAGTTGTTCGAAGCTGCATCCAGTTCATAGATATTGTACGCAAAACCGTCTTCTGAAACTGAACCATCCTTTTCATTGATCTTTCTTGCCAAAATTCTGGCACATGTAGTTTTTCCTACTCCTCTTGGTCCGCAGAACAATAAAGCCTGAGCTAGCTGATTTTCTCCAATCGCATGTTCTAAAGTATCCGTAATGTGTGATTGCCCAACAACAGTGTCAAACTCCTGTGGACGATACTTTCGTGCAGATACGATAAAATTTTCCATTGGCCAAAAGTAAGAAATATAGTTCTAATTTGAAAATTAAAAGTTTTCAAATTATCCACAAAAACTTATTTATTGGTCAATAGGAAAACTTTTTTTCATCATTATTTTTCTTCGTATGCGAAATCAATGATCTCGATGATTGCTTTTTCGATCTCTTTTCTACCTTCATCTGTTTTCAGATCAATACCGCAGAATTTGCTTGCATTGTACCCTGTGTAAAGGTTCAGATAATACGCTCCGGAAACAAGGAGTGCAGCAATCGCACGGTATCTCGTAGATTTGTCTTTGAAATGCGGATCGACAATGTTGGTAAAAAGCAATTCTCCGATCTCTTCTCTCTCATCGGCAATTTTTTTCAAAATAGGCTTGTTTTCAGAAAGTCCCCAAAGGATAATTTTCTGAAGCTCCTTATTTTTCTTAATGTGCTCAAACTGATTGAGAATCGCTACTTTAGAAAGTTCTTTACCACCATCGGAGAAATCAACGTGGATGTTATCCTGGTTCATCTTACTCCAATAATCCTGAGACTTGATATACTCATCTATGAGTTTCTCGGTACTTCCGAAATACTCATAGATAAGTTTTTTATCAAAACCCGCTACAGCAGCTATCTTACTCACCTTCAGACCTGAGTAGCCTTTTGTTCTTAAAATTTTTCCAACTGCGGCAAGCAGTTTTTGTTTTGTTTTTTCTTTATCCCTTATTGGGCCTTGTACAACTTTTCTAGGCATGTTGTTATTATTTTTTTGCAATATGCAATTTTTTATCGATATCCTCAAACGCGTTGAGTGTTTTATCAAGATGTTCCCTCTTGTGAGTGGCCATAATACTCATCCTGATACGTGCATCTTTTCTCGCTACTGCGGGATATATTATTGGGTTTGTATAGATGCCTCTTTCAATTAGTAGCTTTCCGACGTCACCTGTTACATGCGGATCACCAATTTTTACAGGAATTACTGCAGAACAAGTTGTTCCCGTTTCCAATCCGAGGTCATTCAACCCTTTTTTGAAGTAGTTGATGTTCTCCCACAGCTTTGCACGCCACTGCGGTTCTTCATCTATCAATTCAATGGCTTTTACAATTCCCATTGACGACGGAGGCATTGTTGCAGAAAAAATCTGCTGACGAGACTGGAATCTTATAAATGTCGCCAGTTTCTCATTCGTAATCACATATCCTCCCAAACTACCGAATGTTTTACTGAACGTTCCGGTAATAATATCTATTTTATCCAATAGACCCGTATCTTCTATTGTTCCTCTTCCCGTTTTGCCTAAAATCCCTACTCCGTGTACATCATCAATCATCAGGTAGGCATTATATTTTTTAACTAATTTATAAATTTCCTCGATAGGTGCAGTATCTCCATCCTGAGAATATACTCCATCGATTACTACCAGCTTGGTACGATACATACTTTCAGAAGTTTTCAGAATATTTTCCAAAGCTTCCAGGTTGTTGTGAGGGAATGTTTTTCTGTTGGTAAGAATACATCCTTCATATACACTTGCATGCACCGCCATATCAATGATGGCAATATCTTCTTTCTGAAGCAGGATCTGCAAAGTCGCACTATTAGCAGTATATCCTGTAGTGAAAATCACCGCTTCGTCCTGAGACCTACCAAAAAAAGAAGCTATTTTTGCTTCTAATTCGTTGTGGTACAGATAATATCCACCAATAAGCGGAGTTGCCGCTGTACCCGTTCCATATTTTTCGATACCTTCTATCGCTGCCTGCTTTACTTTTGGGTGCTGAGTAAACCCTAAATAATCGCTGGTAACGAAACTAATGTATTCGTGTGTTGCATTTTCCGTGCCAACATTCATTACCGAGCTGCATCCTGTGTTATTTCTCAGTCTGTATCGGTGTCCGTTAGACTTCATATAATCCAGGAAATCGTAATATATTTCTGCACGTTGCATCATATCATATCCGGGGATATTCTCGAAGTCTTTAAAAGTTGCTGTTGAAAAGTTAATGTCCATCCTTATATTGTTAGCTGTTAATATAACAAATATAGGACTATTTTAAAAGAAAATCTACGTATTTACTAGTAAAATTTATTATGTGTGAAATATTTTTATTAAAAAGTCTTAAATGTGGGATATATTCATAATATACTTCGCTAATTTTAATTAAAAAAATAAAGGCAATTTTCAATCCAATTCATTATAAATTAAATGGTTAATTAACAAATTAAATCATCTAAATCAATAAAAAGGGAACTATTTTAAAAAAAATTAACAAAAAAAATGATGTATTTATTCTACCCGAAAAGTCAGTTTTTATGTCAGTTTTTGTTCCGATTTAAAGTAGAGTTATTAAAAAATAATTCACAAAACCGACATTATTTTACCTGAAGACTTTCACTGAAAGCCATAATTGAGTTTTTTACTTTCAATTTTTCAAGAATATTTTGACGGTGTCGGTTTACCGTATTGATGCTTATGGAGAGAGAATCAGCGATTTCTTTGCTTGTAAACCCCTCTCCCACGTACTTTAAAACTTCCAGTTCTCTTGGCGAAAGAATTTTTTTATAGACCAGCTTATCTTCCACCACCACTTCTCCTTTTGTAGAGTTGATAATCAGGAATTCTGACGGAAGTTGTGGAGACTGATCCAAAGCGAAATTGTACAGGCAAAGCGCAAATCTCAATTTCAGATTGTAAGGCGAGTAAAAATAAAACATCCGGTGCTGAATAAACCTGTAAGCCTCATCTTTGTCCTTCATCCGTATTCTCGACAAAACACTGAAATCCTGTCTCTCATTGATTTTCATTGATTTTAATAATTTAAAGAAACGCAACTCGTGGATATATTTCTTGAGTTTGTCGTCTGGATGAATTTTCTTCAGGATTTCTTCCTCCCAAATGGAATCGATTAGGACAGGGTTTTCATGGAAGTTTATTCCCAATTCCGAGCTTGTTTTTGAGGAATATACCCAGCTTTTATTCAATTGCATATCACTCAGCACTGCGATAGAATTTTCCGTTTGAGAATAGGTGAAAGCAATCGCTTTGTACACTTCAATATCCAGCAAACAGTTTTGTCCGGAATTCTTTTGAAGCAGGGTTTTGTTCAGTGTTTCTACGATTTCCATAAAATGGTTATTTATCAGTATTGATGAAACTCGCTTTTAATTTTACATTTGCTAAAATAATAATTTACATTCAGTTGTACATCAAAATAAACGATGAGTAGAATATTTTTAAGTCTTTTTGCGTTACTAATTTTTAATAAAAACTTTGGACAGACATTAGAAAAAATGTCGTGGTTCAATGAACCGGAAAAATGGGAAATTAAAAATAACAAATTAACCATGCTTGTCACGCCGCAAAGTGATTACTGGAGGATATCACATTATGGTTTTACGGTTGATGATGCGCCTTTTTTATATACAACGTATGGAGGAGAATTTGAAGCAAAGGTAAAAATATCAGGGAATTATAAGGCCAGATTTGACCAAATGGGATTAATGCTGAGAATTGACAAAGAAAATTACATCAAGGCCGGGATAGAATTTGTAGATGGAAAATACAATCTCAGTACGGTTGTCACTCACAAAACCAGTGACTGGAGCGTGATAACTTTAGACAAAACCCCTTCGGAAGTCTGGATAAAAGCCGTCCGCAGACTGGATGCTGTTGAAGTATTTTATTCTTTTGATGATAAAAACTATGTTATGATGCGAAATGCTCATCTTCAGGATAACTCTCCTGTGATGGTCGGTTTAATGGCTGCATGTCCTGATGGAAACGGCTTCAGTGCTGTTTTTGAAAATTTTAAGGTCAAACATCTTCCGGACGAACGTCGCCTGAAATGGCTTAAAAATAATCAGTAGATTGAATTAAGATTCAATATAAAGTCAATTTTTATTTACCTCTCAGCAATGGGAGGTTTTTTATTATTCACTCAATATTTCCCGAAACTTTTGAATAGCATAATTTCAGAAACTTTTTCATCTTTAAAAGTAAGGGAGAGGATAATTTTTTTGCCGAGCCAGGTTTTCCCGACTTCATAAGTCCAGGTGATACTTCTGAAATAATTGAAACCGTTGAAAGGACATCCTATTTCTTTCACAATTTCACGGCGGGTTTTCCCCACCAGATGGTTGTAATTTTCTTTTCTCATATTGTGCTTTTTATTAATATGACAAAAAAGAGACCAAAAATTTAAAAACTTCTGATCTCTAATACAAGACAAGTATTACTTCTTTATAGTAAAAAAGGATCTCACAATCAAAAGAGATCATACCTGTTTACTTATTAGAGAGGTATTAATCATTAAGCAAAATTTAACTTGTCATGAAAACTTATGTGCAAAAATAATGATGTAATGCTATGAATAATAATATTTTGCGTAGTAATAATTCTAATTTTCTGTAGAATTTTTACTACAAAACAGTCTTTTGATGAAATTTTTATTAAAATAATCCGTAGCATTCAATTTTTGTCACGGATTACTGTAATAAAAAAATACTTATGTAAAAATTTTACGGATCATTAAAAGGCTGAAATCTCTTTTGGGAACGGAGGTAGCTCCAGCCTTTTTAATTTGTATTTTTAGAATGTATCGTTGTGTTTTTCTTTTCTATTGAAACATTCAATTCAGATAGAGGAAAACAATGACAAATTTATGTGGACTTTCATCATAAATCAAATAATTTCTGTAGAAATAAATTCACATCTTGTAGAATTATAACTACAAAAAAAGCAAAGAAAAAAATACTATTTATTAAACAATAATTAGCACATACCACAAAAATCACAATAATAATGACGATTTTAAAGAAATATTACATTTTTATACCGTTTTATTACATTTATTTAATATTTTTAAAACAAATTAAAAATTTTGGTTAGATATTTGAAGTAGAAAAAATTAAATAATCTAGAATTATTTAATTAAAAATTTTACACACCTACCACTTAAATATAATATTATGTCAACTCAATTTACTACTGCCAAAGACTGCCTTATCAAGGTCTTGAGAAAGTCTTTCTCGATACCCGTCAATTGATTCTGAAATTATCATTATTAAGTGTTTCTTACCAATTCCGAACAATTAAAAACCTTTACGATCATGATTTTTGAAGATGAGCATTCAGTAATGCAGGACAAGCACAACTTATCATATGTGACCAATGTTATTAATTTTCACGGGGATAAATCTTTCATTCTTAATTCTTTACAAAAAATAAAGAACAATACTTTATGCAAAATAAAGAGAAAAACCATTAATAAACTCATCAAAGAATACACCCATCATTTGAATCAGTATATTGAGAATGAAGATATTAATTCGAAACCGGAAAATTATGAACTTTCTCCTGTGTATGCGAGACAATCGTATGACAAAGTATTGAAAGAAGATGAGTACTTACAAAAAGTTTTAACTTTTCTAATGAATCAATAAAACCCTTTCTTCCTCCAGATCAATTTGCATGAGGTGCTTTCTGATAAGGTCTTCATCGAAATGTTGGTTTTTATCGTGATTCTGTTCGATGAGCCATGCTCTTTGTCGGTTCAGAATATCGAGATAAGCCATTTTGATCTCGGGGGAAATTTTTATATCAGAATCCTCATCTATTTTTCCTTTCCACTTATCATGGATCTGCTGCAGGAAAGGACTTTTCTCCAACATTTCCCCATAGTTATCAGAAAGATGCTGAAGGGTAAGCTTTGCCATTTCGCGACGGATAAGATCGTCTGCTTCATCATCGGGAAGATGGTCGTTATAGGAAGGCATATGCATTTTTCTGATCAGGTAAGGCAAAGTAAGCCCCTGAACCACCAACGTCGTAAGAATCACAATAAAAGTAATGAACAAAATGAGATTCCGTTGCGGAAAATCCGGACCGCCTTCATACAATTTTACAGGAATTGATAAGGCTGCAGCTAAGGAAACCACCCCCCTCATCCCCGTCCAGCCAAGCAAAACCGGGGCTTTGAAGCCCGGACTTCTCTTATCTGCAACGGGAATATAATTTCTGGCAACCAACGTAATGATCACCGCTCCATAGGCCGAGATAATCCTTACAATCACCAAAACAGCAGTAACCAGCAATCCGTAGCCGATCGCAGCAGAAATACTCACGCCTTCCAGTCCGGAAGTGATTTCCGGGAGATCCAGCCCAATGAGGATAAAAACCAGTCCGTTCAAGACAAAAGCAAGGCTTTCCCAGACATTGATACCGCGAAGTCTGGAAGATGTGCTCAAAAAATTATGTCTGTTGTTTGATAACAGTAAACCACCGCTCACTACCGCCAAAACCCCTGAACTGTGGACTTCTTCTGCGGCAATGTACATCACATACGGTGCAACGATGGTAAGTATGGTGTCCATATTCGCATCTGTCGGGAGAATTTTCTGTCCTTTCATAAACAGCCAGCCAACCAGAACGCCGACTCCTATTCCACCGACAACCATCCAAGAGAAACTGAAAATAGCTTCCTGCCAGATGAATTGTCCCGTAGCGACAGCAATCATCGCAAAGCGGAAAATAATTAATGAAGAAGCATCATTCAAGAGACTTTCGCCTTCCAGAATCGATTCCATTCTTTTCGGAACTTTTACAAATTTTAAAATGGCACTTGCACTCACCGCATCGGGTGGAGAAACGATTCCTCCCAATAAAAACCCTAATGCCAGTGAAAATCCGGGAATAAAATGATTGGCCACGAAAGCCACCGTTGTCGCCGTAAGAAATACCACCACAAATGCAAAACTTCCTATAATTCTGCGCCATTTCCATAATTCTTTCCATGAAATTGCCCAAGCAGCTTCATATAATAAAGGAGGCAGGAAAATAATAAAGATCAGTTCCGGGTCTATCCTTATCATCGGAATATTGGGAATAAAACTGATCAGTAATCCTGCAATAACCAGTAAAACCGGATAAGCAACCTTTATTTTGTTGGCCAGCATGATCAGCAAAACAATGGCTACAATAAGCGATAAGTAAAATGGAAAATCTTGTATCATTTGTGTAAGATTTTAATTACAATTAGGATTAAATTTAAAAATTTTAATGAATATTCTCTGCATGATATGGTGAATTTAGCTTTCAATTAATTTCAGGGAGGTCTGCTACCGAAAATTTTAGTTGAAGTTATTGGTATGTGATATTTTATTTTGAAATAAGAAATTAATTCTTCATTATATAAGGAGAATGGTTTTAAGTTTTAAACAAAAATAAATAAAAAACTTAAAGGTTTCCATAATTTCCAATGCCAAAACCTGCGCTTTTCTAATGTTAAATTGCCTTAAAACCAAAAATATGTCACATAAACTGGATTAAGAGCATGATCTACCAGCCATTAAAGTACCACACAAATACCACATTTTTAACCTATTTGAAAAGTGTTTAAATTACGCCAATCCATGTTTTATCCGCTACATTACGGGTTTTGGCTAAAATTTTATGCTAAAATTAACATTAGTTTAAAATATTTTTCACCGTGCAAGGCATAGTATTTGCAACAGTTTATAATACCAGGCACACACTTTTCACTTTATTTAATAACCCTAACACACAGAATATTATGAACGTTGCAGATCTGAAAATTAAAAATTTAGTGGAATACAGAAATCAGATTTTTACAATCACTGAGATATTCCAAAACAATGAAAAAGATTATTTTGTAAAAATTGAGAATGATGTTCATAGTTTTTCGGTTCCGGCAAGATCAATAAAGCCGATTCAAATCACAGCAGAATGGCTGGAAAAATTTGGTTTTTCGAGAACTTACAGCTCCGATCAGCGCATACGATACGAAAGACCTGAGCCGTTCATTAAGTATGACATCGACCTTGATTCCAGAAAACTTGTTGATGGATTAAAAATTTACGGAAATTCAATAAAATGTAAATATATCCACGAATTTCAAAATATATTTTCATGTTTATTCGGCAAAGAGCCCGCTGCAATGAATTATGGATTAATAAGCACCGAATCTTAATTATAATATATTGTTAGTCAGAAAACCACAAGTTAAAGTTGTGGTTTTTCTTTTTAGATAAAGCTAGTTAAAAAAATTTCGGCTTCAAATCTTCGATTTGAAGCCGAAACCTATATTAAATTCTTATTAAATTAAATTTTAAATCACCTCCTCATAATGCCAAACTCCTGAAACCGTAAGCACAGTTAATCCGGGCTGTTTTTCTCCATAACTGAATACACCAATATATTTTGCATCACAGGAAATACAATGAGCTCCAAAATAAAGGGTTGGCAAATTATTGACCGTTAATTCCCCAAAATGCAGTACATTTTTCTGAGTTTCGGTAATCATTTTATGGCTTAATAATTCATTTTTAGATAAAACAAGATCATTATTGTACAGCTGGAAAACCGGGAAACCGGATTCGTAGGGTGTGATTTTCACAACATTTTCCTGACCGCAATTGCAGCAACTAAATCTAATCTGAGCAGATCTTCCGATCTCTTCATTGATAAAACTGCTTTTTTCAACAACAGCCTGTTGTAAAATTTTTATTTTTTTTGAAATTGAATGCATTTAATTTTATTTATTGGATAACAGTACCCACTGAACCCGGATAATGTCCGCTCGGACTTTTCTTAATCGTTACTTTAATGTATCCTTCCTGCGCCAGCTTATTCCATGTTTTCTGGTAACCTGTAGCAGGATCGATCGGGATTTTCCACATCGTCTGTTTCCCGCGACCCACCTGATTAAACCAAGGAATCACATCCGCAGTTTGACCTTTGAAATTTAATAAATTATTCAATACTTCTATTTCATAATAAAAATCGTAAGAATTTTCCGGCTGATTTAAGGCTCTCTGCCCGAAAGTATACACATAACCATTGATGATCGGGCTCGTAAAGCTTCCTCCTAAAGTAGGAACTCCGGTCCCACTGTAACTGCCGACAGCATTACTGTATCGGTCGTATTTCTGTCCGGCTGTAAATGCAACATCATCAATAATATTGAACCCGCCGCTTGCAGGCGGCCATCCTCCATTTAAATTATTATTTTTAAACAAAGTTTCCAGTTCACTCCATTTTCCCTGCTTGTATAAATCGTAGATCTGATCTCTCATCGTCTGATTTACAGCGCCCGACGGATCATAAGTAGCTGCAAGTTCGTTGGCATTTTTGTAAAATACCGTGGTCACTTCACTCGGCGTTTCATCCGGAAATATATCCCGATCCGAGCTGCAGGCCATTGAGAATAAGGTAATGTTTAAAAATAAAAAGTACTTAAATAGGTTTTTCATGTATAATTTTTTAAAGTTTATTTTTCTGCTCAGCCCAAATTAAAAGACAGCCTTGAAATCGGTGATTTTAAGGCTGTCAACTAACGGATCTTAACTAATTAATTCTATTTCATCAAAACTCTTCTTTGTTCAAAAAAACCGAATCATTCAACTTTTTGTTGAAGATGGTTGTATAATGTTGCTATTTTGTTCTGATTGTTTTTGAAAAGTACTTTCATAACCGTTTACAGATCAAAAAACAGCAGGTCTGCTTTTACAATAAAAGAATGATCAAGTGAAATTTCACTTTGGATAAACGGTACAAGTTGAAGTCGAATCTTCTAGTGTTAAATTTAAATTTTTTTTTTCAATTATTAGTGAATTTATTATAAATAAATTAAAAAATAAATTGCACCCATCATTATAAATGTTTATTTGTTTCTTTTTTTCAATTTCTTTGCTAAATACGGTAATGGTTTATTTAAATTGTCTTCCCAGATCCATCACTTTTTGAAGCCATTTTTTTCGTTGCTTTTCTGTAGATTTTCTCATAAAACCGAAGGTGGAAAACTTAATAGGATCAAAACCGACATAGCCGAATACGATTTTCTTTAAAATCTGATATTGTGAAGCCCTGTAGATCAGGTAAAACCACCATTTTGGGGTATCCATCGTTACCAGAAGGCGCATGCTTTTTCCTTTTAATAATTTTTCAGGGAAGATCTTTCCGGAATGATGCTTGAATGCGAAATCAGGAAGAAAAATCCTGTCGATAAAGCCTTTTGTCACAGCAGGCATGAAGCCCCACCAGTTCGGAAAAGCCATCACCACATGATTTGCCCATTGGATAAGCTTTTGGGAATTCACAAGGTCTTCCTCAAGAGCCATGGCTTCTGCATTTCTATAGCCGTCTGAAAGATTGACATTGAATTGTAAATCTGATATATAAATGATTTTACATTCTGCACCTGCCCTTTCCGCTCCTTTTTTATAAGCATCAAGCAAGGCATTACAAAATGAATTTTTCGATGGATGTCCGAGTATAAGTAAAATCTTCTTTTTCATTGCAGTACGTTTTATTTTATACTGCAAAGTTGCACAGGAAAGAAAAGGAACACCTGACACAAATGTGTCAAAAGCTATCTGTGAGCTATTTTCTGACGGATTCTGGTAAGTGTCTGCCTTTCAATTCCTAAAAAGCTGCAGAGGTGTGAGAGTGAAATACGGTTGAATAAAGTAGGATATCTTTTAATAAAATCAAGATACCGCTCTTCCGCAGTCTGGAATATAAAACTTTCAATACGAGCCTGCTGCTGATGTAGAACGGCTTCTGCTACAAACCTTCCGTATCTTTCGAAAATTACGGATTCTTTATACCGCCACTGCATATCTTCATAGGTAAGATTTACAAATGTTGTTGGTTCCAGGCATTGGATGTAGTATTTACTGGGCTGTTGAACGACAAATGCAGGATAATGGGTGGCATATTCCCCTTCAGGATAAAAACCGACCGTGATCTCATCCCCGTTGCGGTCGATAAAGAAAGAGCGAACCAGCCCTTTTGAAATGAAACCAATTGTTTTCTGAACTTTGCCCGCTTCCAGGAAAAAATCTTTCTTGCTCATCTCCTGCACTGAAACTTTTTCAGAAAACTCTAAAAGCTCATCAGAAGTGATCGCAGGGCAGAACGCCTTGATAGATTCTAAATATATTTCTATTTCTGGTTGCATTTCCATAAAGATAATTCAAAATTGCAGCTTCCACAATAGTAAAATCCATTTTATTTTGTAAAATTTTATTTAGACTAAAACTAAAAAGCGGAAAATTATTAATTATTTTTCCCAACTATGTGAAAATTATGTAATTTTAGAATGCTAAAAAGCTATGGATACCCCCTTATCTAAACTCATTTTAAATAAGATTGAATTAAATAATTAAGTATTACTACTGAAATTAAAACAGGAACATCTCATTATTTTTGAACAACAAAAAAATTGATAAGTATGATAAATGAGCTGCGTCTCAAGACGTAAAATGATTTAATTATCATTAAAAAAACTAAAAAACCATCAAAACTTTAAACGATATGATTATTAACAAAATCCTCAACGTCGACGATTATTATTTCGACGTGTTCATGTCTATCTCAGAATCTCTCACGGGATTTTCCGTGAACGAGCTACAATCCACCGGATTAGCCGAGATTTATTACAAGCATATTCTAGGTCAGATAGAAGCTGCTACCTTCACAGAATTCCTGAATATTTCTAAAAACATCCTTGAAAACTCTTACACTCAGGATCAGCTGAACAACGCTATTGCCGCGGAAATATTTGCCAATGCAAGTACTGAAGATATCGCCAACAGCATCATTACACTTTGGTATCTGGGAACCTGGGAAGGCGCTTATGTAAACGATCTGTCTTACAAAGAAGGCCTTGTCTGGAACGTGATGCATTCTCACCCGCCGGGAGCAAAACAGCCGGGCTACAAATCTTGGGGCGTTAAACCTGTAAACAGCAACATATGATTCAGCAAGACAAACCACAGCAAAAAAAAGATGTCATCATCGTAGGAACGGGAATCGCCGGATCATTGATTGCAAAACTACTGACAGACCATGTTTTCGACACCCAGAAAGGTAAAATGATTCACCGCGCGGAAATTGACGAAATAAAAACGTACAAAGAATTATCAGTTTTAATGTATGAAGCGGGATTGGAAGCCGGACTCGAACTGGATTCCGTCTCTTCTATGACGACCTACAACGAGTACATCCGTACTTTTTATATGCAGGAAGCCAAAGTACCGAACTCACCTTATCCCAACCTAAAACAGGCACCTTCACCGGATGTTTTGGATATGGAGCCTATCACGCCGCCATTTCCGGATAAAAAGGGCTATCTGGTACAGTTTGGTCCGATGCCGTTTGCAAGTGATGCGATCCGTATCGGAGGTGGTACTACCCTTCACTGGCTGGGAACTACGCCGAGAATGCTTCCGAATGATTTTAGATTAAAGGAAAAATACGGAAGAGCAATGGACTGGCCTCTGGATTATGATATTCTAAAACCCTATTATGAAATGGCCGAGTTTGAAATCGGAGTTTCAGGAAATGTTTCAAAACAGGAATATCCTATTTCCGAAAGCATGGAAGACTATTACGGTAAAGATTATGTTTTCCCAATGGAAGAAATTCCTCAGAGCTATATGGATCAAAGGATTATCGACGGACTTGCGGGAACCAGTGTTCAGTTAAATTTCGAAAATATTCCCTTGACAATGGTTCCTTCTCCACAGGGAAGAAATTCTACTCCGAATCCTGCTTATGGAACTTCAAAAATCATTAAAGCAGAGAGTTCAGATTCAGGATATACATTATCATTAAATAATATTGAAAACGAGGAATACAAAGCATTAGGCTCTGTCTGGAATCCTTATATGGGAGAACGCTGCGAAGGAAATGCTTCGTGTGTCCCGATCTGCCCTGTTCAGGCGAAATACAATGCTTTAAAAACACTTAAAAAAGCTTTATATAAAGTTAATAAAAACGACAATCTGCAAAGAAACCCGCACATTCAGGTTCAGGCGCAGAGTGTTGTGTACAGGCTAAGTGTAGATCAGGCGGATAAAGACAGAATTTCAAAGGTTCATTTGAGAAGATATATTTCCAAAGAGAAAACAGATTTTATTGAGGAAGTTATTGACACTTCAGACACCATCGTCATTCTTGCAGCCAACGCTTTTGAGAATCCTAAAATTTTGTTGAATTCTAAATATACCGTCATTGAAAACGGACAAAAAGTTGAAAAAACGGTAGCCAACAGAAGCGATCAGGTAGGAAGAAACCTGATGGATCATATGGTTATGCTAACTTGGGGATTGTTTCCGGAACCTGTTTATCCTTACAGAGGACCTGGCTCTACCACCAATATTTCGTCTTTCCGCGATGGGAATTTCAGAAGTGAATTTTCTGCATGGATCTCTCCTCTTGACAATTGGGGATGGAGCTGGCCTGCATTTTCACCGGGATCGGATATTTCAGAATTTTTGGGACAGGGATATTTCGGCGCCGAGCTGAAAGAAGCTTTAGCAGACAGACTTTCGAGACAGGTTTTATTTCACTTTGAAATTGAACAATTACCCAATCCGAATAACAGGGTTACCATTAATAACGAATATCTGGATGTTCTGGGAATTCCGCGTCCAGTCATTAATTATGAACTGACGGATTACGAAATGAGAGCCATGGAACAGGCAAAACTGGCTTCAGACCAGATGTTTGCAAGACTTGGTGTTGAAGATTTCACAAAATACAATGCGACAGACAACAATACTTTCATCTACAACAATGTACGATATTCCTACAACGGAGCCGGTCATATCGTGGGAACTCACAGAATGGGTTCTACTCCGGAAGATTCTGTTACGAACAGCTATTGCAAATCGTGGGATCACCCGAATCTATACATCGTCGGAGCAGGAAGCATGACAACTTTGGGAACTTCAAACCCTACTCTTACCTTATCAGCAGTTACGATCCGTTCGGTAGAATCTATTCTGAGCGACCTGGAAAACAATTTTAAAACAAAAAAGAAATGAGACAAAAACTTATCCGTAAAATAGAACCACAAGATACCTTATTAAAAAGCTCTTTCGCTAAAAACACCATCGTTGCAGAGGCAATATCATTACAGTCTTTATTATTTGATTCAACAATCAGTAAGGAAGACTGGATTGAAGGACTTAAACATCACAGCAAAACACTCACCAGCTTATTATTAAACAATCAGATTGAAGAATTTAATCAATACTTACAATCCCAATTCGGTGGAGAAATTTCTGAATTAAAACCTACAGCAAAACTTTCAAAAACAAAAGCTTCTGCAGTAAAACAAGGCTTGGTTGAAATGGATTACCGTCCGATCCTACAGGATCTTTTGCAAACGGCAATTTTGATTGAACATTCCACGATCCCGCCGTATCTTACCGCTTTATATTCCATAAAAGACGGGACGAATATTTTAGCATCTCAGATTATCCGAAGTGTAGCCGTGGAAGAAATGCTTCACATGATCATGGTTTGCAATGTGATGAATGCAGTGAGCATTCAGCCGTCTGTCAACAGACCGCAGAACTATCCTACTTATCCGATGAAATTACCCATGAATGTTGATTTCTTCGTCGGTTTGGAAACATTCTCCAGCAACAGTATTGCAACATTTATTGCCATCGAAAGTCCAAGTAATCCTTTGGTAAAAGCTCCAAAATACGATCATCAGGTTGAAACTTCGGCATTGCTTTCCAAAAGTGCGGTTCAGGAAAACAATTTCTGGACACTTGAAAATATGAAAGATTTTATGATGAAAAACGTGCAGACCATCGGTGAATATTACGATGTTTTATTCTTTTATATTGTTGTTTTCCAAATTATTGCTTATTACAAAGCAAACGGGAAATTACCTCAGACATTCGAAGAATTAAATACAGGCGGAATTTTCACAGGAGATCTCGCAAAACAAATCCGTCCGGAACAATATTACGGAAGCGGAGGAAAATTACATTTTGTTGAGGATTTATCAGGTGTTATCGCTGTTTTCCAGGAAATAAAAGGTCAGGGTGAAGGCGCAGATGATTCTATTTTTGATGTAGACCCTTCTCAGTTTGAAGAAGGTGCGGAATTGGCGCATTATTTCAGATTTAAGGAAGTTTTTCATGAACATTTTTATGTGGGAGGAAATTATGAACCTTTCATGGATGAAAACGGAATGATGCCCGTAACAACGCCGCCGACAGGAAAACCATTACCCGTAGACTGGAACGCAGCCTATCCGATGAAGCCGAATCCGAAAATGGCGGATTATCAGTCGAATCCGCAATTGTATGCGCAGGGAAAAGCATTTAACCAAACTTATAAAAACCTGTTGGATGCCATTCAGGCTGCAGTGGAAGGCAATGCCAAAGAACTGGAAAAATCGATCATGTACATGTATGCACTGAAAGAACAGGCAATCGGATTGATGAGCCAGCCTCTGAATTCATCTCAAAACGCGGGACCGACTTTTGAATATCCTACTACTTAATTTTTATTTTAAAAAAATTACCATAAAAAAACTAATACCATGCTAAAAAGAAAAAAAGAAATCATTCAAGATCTTAATGCCAGATTATTAAAAGCTTCACCTGAAGAAAAGAAAGGTTATTTGGCACAATTGATGGATGGCTACTCAAAACTTCTGATTGATGATCCTGTAAGGCCTTTTAGAGAAGAAAATTTACAGGAAATAGCCAATAATGTAGATTACGGTATTCTGGCCGCCCTCAACGGAACATGGGTAAGCTACAATGCCAATTACAATAAAAATATCGACAGACACTCACTAGGAAGTGGAATACACACGACCATTATGCCTTCTCCAGGGACAAATCCCGGTACCATTCCCGGTAAATTCAGCTTTGACAGTGAGGAATATATTGAGAAATTAACATTCGAAATCGTTCCCGGTGGTGTCCGTAATCGTGGTGGTGCAAGTGAATTGTTTTGCGGGGCTGTGAAATATGAACAAACCATTAAAAGTGTAAATAAAGTAGAAGGACAGCAGGATTTACAATACATGGGTATTCATGAGGAAAACGGAATGTATCTGTGGCTAAGTGATGTTTACAATTATGCGGCAACTGAAGAAACCATCAAAAGAGACCGCGGAATTCATGCCTTTTCTGAAGAAGACTATCAAAACTACGGCTACAAAGGAGAATACAGAGACCAACCATTGGTTGAGGTAAAAGATGAACATGGTAATTCTTCATACATCCTTCTAAGCGAATTAAAAGAGGGACAGCAATATTATGAAATCATTCCTGCACAGGAAATAAAGCCCATGGATGGCATTACAGGACCTTATTTTATTCCTGACTACTCGATCTCAAGAAGCGGTGTAATTCCTCATGGAAGCACCGTTACTTTACTGGGAGATATTGCACCTAGCGGTTCTAATTACTTAATTAATGGAGCCCCACAATTCCCATATGGTGATGCAACGTGGCAGCCGAATCATCTTTCCATTTCGCCGACAATGGGAGGTGCAGGAGCAAGTGTGACAAATCCTATTAACCTTGATCAGCCAGCTCCGGCTTGGGTTCATGAAACATTGACTGATCAAAATGATCCCGGTTCCAATAAAATCTATACGCAAAGAATACTTGCAGATGATTTGTATCCTTATTCCGTACGACCGGATATGAGATTAAGAGACACATTGAGCGGACAAAATGTAGCCAACTACGTTCTTATTCAGATGTCATCAAAAATGAAAACCGGCGCACAGGGCGGAATTTTAAATGTTCCTTTCGTGAATCGTTTTGTTCCTACCGTTGAAGTCGACTTCCGTCTATGGATTGAAACCGTGATCGAAGATGGAAAAGAAATTCTTCAGTTACAATACGAGCAGATTATATTTTTCGAATTTGATTTCGGAAATGACGGCGGAACCACAAGCTGGCCTCATATTCAGGTAAATACACTTCGTAAAATTGAGGATATTCCCGCAGATCAGAGAAAAATAATCGAAGAACAATTCTTCAACGCTCCTTCTGCTATGAGTATGACAACGCCTGCTTCAATTACTGATATTGTTAATCCACCTTCCGGATGCCCTTATCATAAAGAATAATAGTAAATAAATTCTTTTAATGTAAAGATCAATAAAGCAGAATTTAATTTTTAATATAAAACCTCTGAATTAATTTTTGGAGGTTTTATTTTATTACCCTAAAAAATAGTTATTTGGGCAATTCGGGCGGAGTAATCCTTTCTGTTTTTGAAGATAATGTTCTAAGAAATGCTTCTAATTGAGAAATTTCTTCGTCTGTGAGTTCCAGCATTCTTACCATTCCGGATTTCTCGGAAGCTAATGCAATTCCCTGATGCACGGTCGAGCGTTTTTGTCCATGTTCTGGGTTTCCTTTGCTGTAAAACTGTATCACATCAGCTAATGTCAGCATAGAACCATTATGCATCCAAGGTCCTGTTTTTGCCACTTCCCTTAAACTCGGGACACGGAATTTTCCGGCATCTGCAGGATTTTTCGTTACTAAAAACATTCCCAGATCTTCACCTTTCTCACCTAATAACGATGTTCCTACATTTTCAAATTTTTGATTGGAAAAATACCCGGAATTGTGGCAGTTCATGCACTGTGCTTTGGTTCTGAAAAGATGCAGTCCCATCACCTCGTCATTTGTATAAACATCTGATTTACCATCAATAAACTGGTCAAACTTACTGGAAGAACTTTTAACCGTTCTTTCAAAAGTCGCAATAGCCTTTGAAATCCTGTCTTTCGTTACGGTTTTATCTCCAAATGCTTTTTCGAATAAGATTTCGTAGCCTTTTATTCTAGCGATTTTCCCGGCGGCCATATCGATATGTTCGCCCATTTCCCTTTCATCCTGAATCGGTATCTGCGACTGTTCTTCCAGAGATCCGGCTCGGCCGTCCCAGAATAAAGACCGTGCATAGGCCACATTCAGAATGGTCATCGCATTTCTGGAACCCAGCTGCCTGTCGTGTCCGAAAGAAAAAGTCCTGTTGTCGCACCATCCCAGCTCCGGATCGTGACAGGATGCACAGGCAATCTGATTGGATTTTGAAAGACGCGGATCAAAAAACAGTACTTTCCCCAGCAGTGCTTTGTCTTCGGAATACAGGTTATCTTTAGGAAATTCCGTTTCGGGTAAATGTCCGATTTCAGAGAAAGTTTCCCTTGTTTCGGGATCCAGAATAGGTTTCGGCCATGATGAAGAATCTCCCGAAGAATACAATTTCCGGAGATTGGCAATAAAGCCCTCTTTTTGTCTGATCTCTTTCTGAACGGTATTGTTTAAACAGTTATTCAAAAGTGAAACAACCAAAAATAAAACGAATATCCAGCTTAAAGCATTCTTCATGGTTTGGGTGACGTTTTGGCAAAAATATGGATTCTTGGGAAAACTTTAAGGGTAAAATAAAAATCCGACTTTAATGCCGGATTTGATATTTAGTATTATTGTTTTATAAATTTCTTTACTTTACCTATTGCGCATAAAAATTTGCTTCAGATCTGTTCCAGTCTCCTTGAACATATGTATTATTACCACCATTACTTATTATTACAGATGTTAATGGTCCCATTGATTTATTATTAGATAAAGTATTATTTACAGGATATAAAGAATACCATTCATTGGCAAAAGTCATAGGAACTGCATTATCCATAAAATTAACACCACTAATATTATTCATAGGTTTAAATGATTCCCACCAATCTCTTTCAAAAGTATTCCATACTATAGAAAGATTGCTTTGAAACAAATACTGCCCTTTATCTACTGTTACCCATTCAAATGTTTTTTTCGTACTTGTTATCACTCTGGCAAGAAAATAACGACAATGCCATAGCTCCGGTGATTAAGAAAGAATAAGCATTGATAAAACTCGATTGTTTTTGCATAATAAATTTGTTTGTATTTTTACTGCTGCAAAACTACAATCCGATTAAAAGGCATGATATGAAGAATATGTAAGTGTATTATTTCCCTGAGTAGATGTGGAATTCTATGTTTAAGTGTTATTTAAATAAAATCTAATCTCTAACCTGCAATTTTTGAAGAAATTCGTTTTTCCTGCGTACAGAAACATCCAAAACAGAGTTATCATTCATAATAACCTGCCCGCCTTTTCCTTTTATATATTCCTTTAATTGAGCCAGATTAATAAGATATTTATGGTGTATCCTGAAAAAATTGTACTCAGCAAGGAAAGCTTCAAATTCCAGTAAAGTTTTACAAACGGTTATTTTCGTCTTATCTGTGAAATAGAATGTCGTATAATTGGAATCTGCTTCACAACGGATAATTTCTGAAATATTGACGAGCTTAAAACCCTGTAAAGTCGGCAGGCTTATTTTGTCGTATTGTGTGTTATTTACGGGTAAAACTGTGTTCTTTTTAATATTTTCAAGCGCTTTATTAACCGCAACAATAAAATCCAACTTCTTGATTGGTTTTAAAAGATAATCCGTGGCTCCGTTTTTTATGGCCTGAATTGCAAAATTTTCATAAGCCGTAATAAAAATAATCTCCGACTCTATCTCTTTAAACATGGATAATAGCTCAAAAACATTGCTGTCACCAAGCTGTATATCCAGAAAAAGGATATCGGGCGTTGTTTTGATGAGGTAGGAATAAGCTTCTTCCACGCTCGCTCCCTGAAATACGACTTCCACTTCCGGAAATTCGTTTTCCAGAAGAAGGGCTACATAATCCCGGCCGTGCTGCTCATCATCGATGATGCAGGCTGTTAGTTGTTTTTTCATCATTGTGTATGTGTATTTTTATTTGTGTTCCTTGTTTGTTGTTTTCAGACAGATTATTGATTTCCAGATGAATATCAACTTTAAACAATTGTTTGAATGTTTCTATCCTCTTCTGCGAAAGCTTCACTCCAAAAGAATTTGTCTTAGACGGAAGTCCTTCAATGTTCTGAATTCCGACACCATTATCCTCAATCGTGATACAAAGTACAGAATCAGCATAATCAAATAAAATCTGAATATTCCCTTTCCTGTCTTTAAGGCCGGAAATCCCATGTTTGATCGCATTTTCTACAAAAGGCTGTATCAACAAAGAAGGAATCGTCCATTCCTGGTTGACCTTATCTGAAACCGTGATCGAATAATCAAACTTATCTTTCAACCGAAGTTTTTCCATATTGAGATATAGTGAAAGATATTCTGCTTCATCCTTTATCGTCATAAAAGTTTTCTCGGAATAATGAAGCGTTTTGCGGATCATCTGCGAGAAAACATCCAGATAATTTTCTGTTTCCTGATAATCTTTTTTGTACAATAAAAACTGGATAGAATTAAGACAATTATAAATAAAATGAGGGTTAATCTGCGCTTTGATTGCCTGAAGCTCGAGTTCTGCAATTTTCTTTTCGTATACCAATTCCCTTACTTTTTTATTTCTCCTTTTCTGAAAATAAAGATTGATGATAAGGAAAATAATAATTCCGCCAAATAAAATTAACAATGCTGTAAACCACCAAGTCTGCCAAAATTTAGGCTTGATTTCAAAGCTGAGATCGGTGGATGTGTGAGATTGCTTGCCATTATACCCTATTCCAAAAACTTTAAAAATATATTTTCCCGGCGGCAAAGAATTAAAAATAATCTTTGATGAATTGCCTGTATACCAACTTTTATTGAGTCCTTCGATTTTATACTTATAATGGATCTTTCCCTGAGAAGCATAATCCGGAAAGCTAAGGTTGAAAATTACATCATTATTGGGCGATTCTCCGGTAAGTTTCTCATTAAGATCAAAAAATTCTTTCCCTCCGATAACGACAGAATTGATAATTACTTTTTTATTGATAAATTTCTGCTGCGTCAGTAACTTTTTTATTGAAAATATCCCCAATCCTTTTGAAGTCCCCACATAAATGGTGTCTTTCCGTATAACACATCCTGCAACTATATTGGAAGGAAGACCATCCGTCTGGGTGAAATTATCGATTTTAAAAGAATTTCCTTTCATCTCAACCCGGCTCAGTCCGGAATTGGAACTTGCCCAGAAAACATTCGGGCTTTCTACCTGGATTTTTTTTATCTGATCCGTTATGAGTCCGTTTTCCTCCGAGACTTTATGGAGAATTTTTTGGTTATTAAAAATTACAATTCCCTGAAGATTCGTTGCGCCCACAAAAAGATTTGATCCCAATTTTTTGATGTCCGTAAAATAATAATCTCCGAGAAATAAAGTTTTCTTCTTTGTCTTGATATTAAACTTAAATAAATCCTTAAAATCTCCCACAAACAGGCTGTCCCTATCATAAGGCAGCGCTGTGTATGTTCTTTCCTTTACTAATTCTGAATAGGTATTTTTAACAAAATTATATTCAACCAACGCATCAGAAACGCAAAATAAAACCGAATGATCCGTGTAAGGAATTATATTTTTCAGATTCCACTCGTGGATAAGCTTTTTAGTTTTAGTGATTGTATTGTAGATAAAAACATCTTTAGCTAAGCCGAAAATAATAATATTGCCTTTAGAAAATATGCCTTTGTGTTCCAGCTTCCTGTTTTCTTCAATAGTGATATCTGTAATTTTATTGGAATGGAAAATTCCTCCTTTTGCCTCATTGTAGCCCAGGAAAATATCTTTCCCGTTGTCTGAAATAGCCGTAATATAGGATGAATTGTTCTTTACAGGTAAATTGATATAGTTTTTGAAAAATTTTTCAGCAATAAAAAATAGTCCACTGTTCTTTGTCGTCATCCAGATATTATGATCTGCATCCACCAGTAATCCGTTGATAATGTAGTCGCTTAAAAGCTTTACGGGAGAAGGCAGCTTTTTTCTAAGATGCAAATCCTGATTAAAAAACAGAATGCCTCCTTTTTGCAGGCAGATCCACAGTCTGTTGTCTTTGTCTATAGAGATATGATAAATGTCTTCCTCGGAAGTATAACTATGAATTTTTCTGAAATAAAATTGGTTTTCCAGCTGATAAATATCTACTTTTTTTCCATTTTGAACAATGACAAAATCTTTTTTATCAACTAATATTCCTTCTTTTTCAGTTAATGACAGATTACAAACCGTTTCTTTTTTAGTAAAAATATTATACGCGATAATTTTCTTGTCTGGAGAGGATAAAAAAAGCAAAGAAGGATCACTTTCAAATCCAAAACCTACTACCTTATCCGGTTTAGATTTACTTTGATAGTATAATGGAATACTTTTAACTTTTTCGTTTTTATAAATGAAAATTTTTTGGGGATTTCTCGAGCTATAAAGGATCATCGAGTCCTTAATATTGAATATAATCGGATTATCTTTAAACTGTAACTGCAGTTTTTTAAGTTCCTTATTCTGGTCAGAGTTAATGATTTTTCCGTTTTTTAAATACGCGAAGTCATTCAGAAACGGGGCGATAAAAATTTCCCCGTTGGATAAGGGTCTGCACGCCAGAATATCAACATTTTTTAATCCGTTTTTTTTGGTATACTGTACAAAATCTTTCCCATCAAATCTGAAAAATCCGTTGTCACTTCCTATCCAGATAAATCCTTTATTGTCCTGAGAAATACTGTAGGTATAATAGCTGTTTAGCCCGTCATCCTCATTATAATTGATCAATCCGGGAATCTGACTGCAATATAATGACGAAAAGAGAGAGAAAATAAATAAAAAGTATTTATATATTTTTTTCAAATTTGTGTTTAGCTAGAGATGCAAATATACACTTTTTTTAATGAACAGGATTTATTAAAAGAAATTAGAGTTATCCCATAAAACGAAATTTTTCACACTTACTCTGTGAGACGTCACACTTACTCGTTTTTGATATCCAGGACTGGTAAAAAATATAATTTTGCAGTCACAAATGTCTACTAAAGACTCAACACATTAAACAGATGAAAAAAAGTTTATTACTATTATCCCTGATGGTTTCATTGGGGATAAATTCCCAAATCGTCAATATTCCTGACACTAATTTTAAGGCGAAACTTCTGTCTTCTTCACCGTCTAATACTGTTGCGAAAGATTTGAGTGGAAGCTATTTTGCGATTGATGCGAATGGAGATGGGGAGATAGAGACAACGGAAGCAGAACAAGTGGGAGAATTGGTACTTATAGATAACAACATATTAAACTATCAAGGGATTTTATTTTTTAGTAATGTTAAAAAAATGGAAATAGAAAATGGGAGTGGCTTGCCTGTAATACCATTGGATATTTCTAATCTTAATTTTTTAACAGATGTAGAAGTTCGGCTTTTTTCTATTTTTCCTGTTTTTTCCGGAACACCAAGTTTAAAAAATGTCAATATTACTATTACGAATGACGCCCCTCAATTTTCCAATAATGCAATAAATGCTTTTAATAATACCTTAACTTCACTGGAATCATTAAACAGTTTGGAAAAGGTCTCACTGGCATCTTCGGGGAATCAGATAGGCTTCCCTTTAACGCTTAATTTAAGTAATCATTCAAACTTAAAAGAAGTAAATATTAATAATATTGAGCTAAACAAATTAGATTTGAGCCATTGCAATCTTCTAAACTTAATAAATATTGTTGCTTCTTCTTCACCTTACTTTGAGGAATTGGATATCAGCTACTCTCCACTTATCACTAATTTAACTTCGTATTCCCATGTTAAAAAATTACTAGCGAGTAACTGTTTAAGCCTGCAGAAAATTTTTCTTCAAAAAGCTCAAAATTTATATTTAAATAATTGCCCCCAACTTAATGAAATTGAAATTCGGGAACTTGGAAAAGATGCTGCTACCAACCCTATTGAAGCAATAAACTGTCCCAACATTAAAACTCTTTCTTTAGGCTATCAATATCCGTCATTTGATGCTACTCCTTTTACTAACCTGGAATATTTGACATTGAATACTTTTAGTTTTTTCCCATCAGATCCTACTTTTAATGAAGAATTACAGAATTTGATGCTGAATAATAATGCCAATCTAAAAATATTAAACATTAGTAATTACAAAATATTAAACGATTTAAATATTAATGGATTGGCCAAACTAGAGCAAATTATATGTGGTGTAGGTTATAATCCTATGACACAGCAACTTCCTTCTTTTTCAGACTTTTTACAATCATTAAACATACAAAACTGCCCTCTATTGGCAACCCTTATATTATCAGATCATAAAGGATTAAAAACTGCGGTAATTAAGAACTGTCCGAAACTAATATCCTTTAGCCTAGGATCTTCTAACCCAACGCCTGATTCGTTGGAAAGCTTAGAAATTGATAATTGTACTCTGCTAAACAACGTAGCTGTTTCTAGATCTCATCTTACCAATTTGAAAATTCTAAATTGTCCGGCGTTAAAGGAACTTTACGCAGAATATAACCTATTGAATTCTATTGATTTAACCAATTCAACAGCTTCCATAACGCACCTTTTTTTATCTAATAACAATTTAACTTCCTTTAATAATGCTTTATCATTTCCTAATTTGGAAATGCTTTTTTTGAGTGGAAACAGAATCGAAAACTTGGACTTATCAAATCATAGTAAGATTAATTATTTAGAATATCGAGCAACTTCTGGTTTTACTCCTGGTTCCCCAATCAACTCGCCAACATTTTTAAAAACGGTAAACCTAAATGGTTGTTCAAATATTGAAAGTGTAGATTTAGAATCGTCTGTTTTAGATAAATTATTTCTAAAAAATGGCAGAAATGAATTTCTTTCAATTATCAATTCTCCTACCCTTCAATACATTTGTTGTGATGCAAGCCAAATATCAGATATACAATCTCTTGTTAACCAAAATGGTTATACTAATTGTATAGTAACAAGCGATTGCAATATTGGCCCAGTATTAAGCACCGCTGAAAATTCTTCAAATCCAGCAACAATTAAAATTCATCCTAATCCCACAAAAGGCGATGTCACAATCAATGCAGATTCAAAAATTAAATCTGTTGAAGTATATGACGCACAGGGAAGAATCATCCAGAAACAAATGGGAATCAATTCTCAGGAAGCAAAAGTTTCCATCCACAGCAGCACTTCAGGGATGTATATTTTCAAGATTACTACAGAAAAAGAAGTGATTACGAAAAAAGTGATTAAAAATTAAAGAGTAAATGCCGTTAAAACTCTGAAAGGCAAAAGCACAAAAACAATAAAATTGTTTCATTTTCATTTATTCAAGAAATCCTTTAATTATAATTTTTAAAGGATTTTTTCTTTATATATCTATTCTCAAAAACAGAAAAACTAGTATCCATCCCCGTAAACTTGTATATTTGCGAAATTAAAATTATTTTCGACAAGAATTTTTTAACTATGCCGACCGATGCTTCCCATAAGCTCATTCCCATGACCACTTTTGTCATTGAGTACTATTCCAATGAAGGATATGCCGATCTTCAAACATTGAATTTGATGAACAACTACGCCAGATTCCTGAAGCAGCCATTGACCCTCGGAATGTTTGTACCCATCGATGCTGAAGGAAAAGTTTTGAAGGAACCCAAAAACTACAAATCCTGGAAATCCCTCGAACACAACAATAGAAAAGACAATGATAATTCCCCAAACACAAGCTTCGAAGAATACAGAATCTACCAAAAAGCTGAAGAAAACTGTTTATTTGAAGGGTTTGAGGTTGCCTACAACGGCTATTCTGTAGTAAGAATTGTAGCTTCTTATGATCATTCGATCGAACTTTCTTTTAATACCAACGATTTAACGTCTCAGACCCTGAACGATGTCGAATCTCTTACTGCTTTTCATGAAATCTATCTAAATTCCAATGCTCTGAAAATGATCGGTATCCGAAAATAAATCGATTGGATAAATTCAACTTCAAGCGTTCTTTTTGATTTAATAAACTCCCATTTAAAGTCTTTTTAAACTAACTGAAAATTTCACCACAAAAGATTAAACAAGTTCATCTTATAATTTATGTAAAGATTAAAAAAAATCAACATTTTAACTTTTTTCAGTTTTAATATGATTTTATTCAATCTTAATCTGCATAAAAATTATATCCAATAGATATAAAATGATTAAATTTACGTCAATAATCAGCCAAAAATCATTGGCAAACAAAACAGCACAAAAAAACTTGTATGAATAAAAAAAGTGCCACGATATATGATATTTCAAAGAAGCTTAATGTAAGTGTGGCCACTGTTTCGAGAGCTCTGAATGATCATCCCAGAATAAGTGAGGCAACAAAAGATTTGGTACGGAAAACGGCCAAAGAAATGAATTATAAACAAAATAATCTTGCCAAAGCTTTAAAAAGCGGTGAAACTAAAAACGTGGGAATCATCGTTCCTTTCGTGAATACAAACTTCTTTTCCTCCGTCATCCGCGGAATTGAGGAAGAACTTTCTCCGTTTGGTTATCATGTGATTATCTGCCAAAGCCATGAAGACGTCAATATTGAAAAAAGACACCTCAATACCCTGCTGAATGCTCAGGTTGACGGGATTTTCATGTCGGTTTCAAAAACGACAATTGATACAGAACACATTCAGAATATTTTAGATACAACCAATACGCCTATCATCTTTTTTGACCGTAAAAAGGACATTCCCGGCATTAGTACAGTGACGATTGATGACTATCGCGGCGGTTATATGGCGACCGAACATCTCATTAAGGAAGGTTATAAAAACATCTGTCATTTTTCAGGCGACCTGAATCTTGAGATCTACCAGAATCGTCTGAATGGCTATAAACAGGCTTTAATTGACCATAATTTACCAGTAAAAGAAGAAAACATCATCACGACCGGAAGTTCGATTGATGCAGGAATAGAAGCTATTAAAACACTTTGGGATAAAAAATCGATTCCCGATGCCATCTTTTCGTCCAGTGATTTTGCGGCGTTGGGAGCCTGCCAGGAATTGAAAAAGCGTAAAATAAAAATACCTCAGGAAGTAGCTGTTATCGGCTTTTCCAACGAACCTTTCACCCAATTTATGGAGCTTCCGATGAGTTCTGTAGACCAGACTCCCGTTACGATGGGAAAAATGGCAGGACAAGTATTTTTGGAAGGTATAAAAGAAAGTGGTTCCGGTGTTTCTACGGAGAAGAAAGTGGTTTTGACGCCGGAGATTTATATTAGAAAGTCTTCAAAAAGGAAATGATTTTCTTTTGTCTTGAAACAAAAAGAAACAAAAATTCAAGACTTGGAAACTTACGCTAAAAATTAAAATTTAATCTAAAATTTCCAAAACTTGTAGGAATTGAACGTCTAGTTTGTCATTCTGACGAAGGAAGAATCTGGGTTTATTTTTAGATTAAGTTTTGGCTAAAGCCGACCATTACTCATCATAATAAAAAACGGGCTAAAGCCCGTTTCTATTGATTTGAATTTATTTTATTGATATAAATTATTAATATTAATGTCTCAATTAATTATTTCTGTCCTCTTTTCTTATAATTCGTAAGGTAAATTCCTTTTTGTGAATCTTTTGAAAAATTGGTTCCAAATTCCCAAAACTCACGGGCATTGGCTCTGGCTTTTTCATTGGTGAAATGCTCATATTCAATCCTGTAAATAGAACTGAACAGGCGCGAACGGCCGACACCGTGGTGACAATGGATAAGGACAGGATAGTTTTTGGGATCATCCATAATTTTCAAAAACTTCTGTACCGTGCTGTCTTCAGGGATCTGATCGGTGGGTAAATTAAAATAATGAAGTCCGGCAATTTTGTCTGCAGCAAATTCTTCGTCATTCACTTGCTTTTTGGTCTCCGGATTCAGTTTGGTTTGTACCAGTCCGTCACGCAGATCAATAACGGTTTTTATTTTGTGATCGCTGACAAAACTGGCCAGCTTTTCCGGCGGAACAGCACCTGAATTGTACACTTTATTTTCTGAGATCGTCACCAGATTATAACGCATTTTTTTCTGATAAAAAACAAATGCCAGAACTAAGGCTGCAACGACAAACAATGAAATTAATATTACTTTTACCATATTACTTTTCAACTTAGCTTGATAAAATTTTCAATACTGCGAAGCTACAATCTTTTTTCAGAGAAAGAAATAAAAATGTTTGATTTTACTTATTGACACATTAATAGTTCTGGAATTAATACATAAAAGAAAATGCTCCCTAACAATGTAGAAAGCATTTTCAACCCTAATATTATATATAATTAAAACAATAATTATAAACTTACGCCCCTTCTCCAAGGGATAAAATCATTTTGATTCAGTAGGTCGGCTTTGGTTTTCACCTCTCCGCTTGCTACTTTTATAATGTATTCTAACAGTTCATCGGCAGCTTCCGGAATGGTTTGATCTCCGCTAATCACCGTTCCTGCATTAAAATCGATGATATCCGACATTTTTTCTGCTAAAACCGTGTTGGAAGAAATCTTCACTACCGGAGAAATAGGATTTCCCATCGGCGTTCCCAGACCTGTTGTAAAAAGTACAACTGTTGCACCTGAACCTACCAATGCGGTTGTACATTCGGCATCATTTCCGGGAGTACACAGAAGATTAAGTCCTGGTTTTGTAGCATATTCTGTAAAGTCGAGCACTTCTACAATTGGTGCTGCACCGCCTTTCTTGGCAGCTCCTGCAGATTTCATGGCATCGGTAATTAAACCATCTTTGATATTTCCGGGAGACGGATTCATGTCAAAACCTGATCCTGCCGCCACAACAGATTTTTCAAAATCCTGCATTAGTTTTAGGAATTTTACACCGTCTTCATCATTGATACAACGGTTGACCAACTCCTGCTCTACTCCACACAATTCAGGAAATTCGGCAAGCATGGTTGTTCCTCCAACTGCCGCCATAATGTCGGAAACCTCACCTAAAACAGGGTTTGCAGAAATGCCTGAGAAACCATCTGAACCGCCACATTCTAACCCAATGTTCAGTTTTGTGATGGGTGCCGGTTTTCTTTCTATCTCATTGGCTTTTTTAATTCCCTCGTAGGAATCTTTGATTACGCCTGTCAGCATTTCATCGATCGTTCCCGATTTTTGTTGTTCGTAAACGACAATCGGTTTTTTATTATTTGGAGCCAAAGCATGAAGCGCATCCATAAAGATCTGCACCTGAAGATTCTGGCAGCCTAAACTTAGAACCGTTGCTCCTGCAACATTCGGATTATTCACGTATCCTGCAAACAATCTTCCCAATGCTTCGGCATCCTGACGAATTCCGCCACAACCACCTTGGTGGGTGATAAATCTTACATCAATATTTTTAAATATTCTTGTATCTTCTTCCTCTTCCACCGCAACATCCGAAGTTTCGCCACCATTTAATAATGATCTTAATAACAATTGATGTTTGCTGGCTTTTTCGTGCAATAATTCTCTTTCAAAAATATCTTTAAGCGTTTCAATATTCTTGTTTTCACAGAATACCAAAGGAAAGAAAAGCCAGACGTTTTCGGTTCCCACTTGTCCGTCTTCACGGTGATAGCCCATGAAAGTACGGTCTTTCCATTTATCAACATTCGGTGGAGTCCAGCCCAGAGTAGCGGTTTTTCCTTCTACTTTTGCGCTTTGGTGTTTTACATTTTCAGTCGTAATGACTTCACCTTTTCTTATCGTTTGATTTGCTTTTCCAACGATTACGCCATACATGATAATATGGTCGCCATCTTCAAAATCTACGGCAGCGAATTTGTGTTTTGCCTTCGTATCCTTTATGATTTCATACGTAAGATCGCCCAAAGTAACAGTTTCCCCCTGCGCCAAATCAACCAGCGCGACCACTACATTATCTTTGGGATTTACTTTCAGTACTTTCTTTTGCATAATTTTTTTTAAGAATAAAATTGTATAAAGTTGTGATATGCAGTTTCGATATCATTATGGTCAATTTCCCATAAAGCCTTTGCTACTGCATCTTTCAAACCATTAACCTTTGTAAGGTCTGTGTCCCAGAAAGTGGTTTCGCTTAACGCCAATTCTGCTACTTTTTCATAATCTTCGGTTGCCCAGATTTCTTTGAATCTCGCAATGATCGCTTCTTCATCATTTATCGGAAGGACTTTCTCTCCAAAACTTCCTTGATAGAATCTGATTAAACTTGCCAAGGAGAAGGTTAAATTAAGCGGTAATCTTTGGTTAATTTCAACATATTTTAACAAACTTGGAAGAATTCTTACTTTAAATTTAGAAACAAAATACAAAGCGATACTCGCCTGATAATGTTTAATAAAAGGATTTCTGAATCTGTCAAACACTTCTTCTGCAAAATCTTTCAATTCAGTTTCATCTAAACCTAATGTAGGATTTACTTCATTAAAAATGGTTTCACTTAAAAATTTACCAATAAATACATCATCAATAGATTCTTTTACCGTTTCTTTTCCTGACAACATTGCCGGAGCCAACATCAATGTATGACCACCATTCAAAATTCTTACTTTTCTTAAACGATAGGGTTGAATATCATCTACAACCAAAATCTGTTCGTCAATTGTATCGAAAGGAATTCTTTCATTTAAATTTCCAGCTTCCTGAATGACAAAAAGTAAGAACGTTTCAGAGACAACCATCATTTGATCTTCATAATCCAGCTGATCTTCATAGGTCTGCACATCATCTTTCGGGTATCCCGGAACAATCCTGTCTACCAACGTGTTATGAAAATAATTATTTTGTTCAATCCATTGCATAAAGTTAGAATCTAAATTCCAAAGTTGGGCATATTTTAAGATAATTTCTTTTAAAGCAAAAGCATTGTCCTCGATCAATTCACAAGGGATAATTCTCAATCCTTTGTCCGCAGCTCCATTGAAATGCTTGAATCTTTCATGCAATAAAACCGTTAGTTTCGCAGGAAAATTCTTGTGCGGACCAGCGTAATTATTTTCTGATTCGTCGTAAGCAATTCCTGTTTCTGTTGTATTAGAAAAGATAAATTCTAATTCTTCTTCTTTCGCCAACGCCAAGAATTCATCGTAATTTGTATAAGGATTGATCGACTTCTGAATCGCAGAAATCACCTGTTTTGTATCAATGATCTCCCCTTTTTTGATTCCTCTTGAAAAAAGGGTGTACAAGTTGTCCTGCTCTTCCAATTTGTGAACCGAACCTCCCGGAGTCGGCTGAACGTTGACAATTCCTGCATTGAATCCTGCTTCTTTATTTAATTTATCAATCACATAATCTGTGAATCCTCTCATGAAATTTCCACCTCCAAACTGTACAATTTTAATGGGAAGTTTTTCCTGAGAACCGATTAATTCACGATTTAATTTTTGTTTTATCTGATTTTCCATCTTTCTAATTGATGATTTTATTTTTAACGCAAAAGGCGCAAAATTTTCTTTTAATCAAACCTTGAAGGTTTAGACTGGATATATTTATTTACTTATCACTTTATATTTTGGAACCAATGATTTCATCACAACCCATGCTATCAGGTATGCAACGGCACATATTGAAAAAATGATCATGTAACCTTTATCAATTCCGTCTGAAACTACTGCTCCGGACTTTTCCAATTGCTCAAAAAATCCTTCCGGTAAACGTTCGTTGATGTATTGAGGATATTTTTCAAGCAAAGGTATTCCGTCAACGGTTGTCCAGGCTTTGTGAGCATGATCAAACAATAATCCTGATGATTTATTGATTAAAAATGAACCGATTCCTCCTGCCATTCCGCCAATTCCTGTGATGGTAGCGATGGCTTTTTTTGGGAACATATCGCCGACTGTCGAGAAAATATTTGCCGACCACGCCTGGTGCGCGGCTCCTGCAATTCCGATAATCAACACCGGAATCCAATACGTAATCGTACCTAAAGGTTGTGCTAAAAGCGCTAACAAAGGGAAAAATGCGAAAATTAACATCGCTTTCATTCTTCCTGTATAAGCGTTCATTCCTTTCTTTTCAACAAAATATTTGGGAAGCCATCCTCCGATGATCGACAATAAAGTGATCATATAAAGGACGAACAAAGGAAATGCACTTTGCGTGGAATCCATTTTGTAAACCGAACTTAAATACGCCGGTGTCCAGAATAAAAAGAACCACCAAACACCATCTGTCATAAATTTTCCGAAGGCAAAAGCCCACGTCTGTCTGTAGCTGAAACATTCTCTGAACGTGAATTTCTTTTCCGGAATACTTGTATCTTCTTTTGGCGCATCGTCCTGATCCTGATTAATGTACGTAAGCTCATGTTCGTTAACTTTATGATGCAAATGAGGTTTTTTGTAATAAAATACCCAAAGTCCCATCCATAAAAATCCTAAAGCACCAATAATGATAAATGCCCATTCCCAACCCATTGATTTTGCAATGAAAGGAATCGTAATTGGTGCTGCCAAAGCTCCCACTGTAGCTCCTGCATTCCAGATACTGGTAGAAAATGCTCTGTCTTTTTTAGGAAAATATTCTGCCGTAGTTTTGATCGCTGCCGGGAAATTTCCCGCTTCACCGATGGCCAGTACAAAACGTGCAAAAATGAACAATGTCACACTCGTGCTGATGATCGCTGAAGTGTCGGAAACTGTTGAAATCAGTTCTTTAGATCCGTTAAAACCAGCCAGCCAGTTTCCCGTAAGGATTCCTGATGTTGCAATTCCGCAAAAAGCGTGTAAAACCGCACCGACAGACCAAATCCCGATTGCCCAAAGAAACCCTTTTTTGGTATCCAGCCAATCCACGAATTTTCCGGCAAAAAGCATCCCGATCGCATAGAAAATAGAGAATAATGCAGTGATATTTCCGTAATCATTATTGTTCCAGTGAAATTCCGGAGCGATAAAATCTTTCCACGTCAAAGATAAAACCTGACGATCAAGATAATTGATCGTAGTCGCAATGAACAGCAAGAAGCATATCGTCCATCTGAAGGTGCTCGGTTTAGGAGACTTAACTGAACTCATATTTATTTTAGAATTAGTTTGTTTTTTAATAATGATATTTGTTTTTAATGCAAAGCCCGCGAAGATTTTCTTTTTAAAATTTGATGTATATTTTTAAGTTCACAGAGGCATTTCACTCAACTAAGACCACAAAGTGTTTTAGTTATTTAAACATCATTATTTTAAAGTCTGGATAATTTCCAGTACTTTTTTGGTTTCGTTTTCTATAGTTAAATAATCTTTAGCAAGCATCAATTCCTTGCTTACCAATTTACTTCCCATTCCCACTGCTGAAACACCGGCTTTGAACCAGCTTTCAATGCTTTCTTTTGTTGTATCTACTCCACCGGTCGGCATGAATTTCAGATTTGGGAAAACATCTTTAATGGCACTCATAAATCCGGTTCCTAAAGCATTTCCCGGAAATAATTTAACGAAAGTTACCCCTGAGTTTTCAGCTTCAATAATCTCTGTCGGAGTCATGCAACCCGGGCTATACAGCAAGTCTTTCGGAATTAAAAATTCTGCAACTTCCGCCACAAAACCCGGACTGATAAAGAAATCTGCACCCACTTTATAATATTCTTCAGCTTGTTGTACATTCTTTATTGTTCCGATTCCCAAAAGCATTTCCGGCATTTCCGCATTGCGGATTTCTACCATTTTCGTAAAATTACTCAATGCTGCTTCACCACGGCTTGTATATTCTACTGCGCGGATTCCGGCTTTATAAAGTGCTCTCAATATTTCTAAAGTTACTGTTTCATCAGCGTTATAATACAGAGGTAAAACCCCTTGGTTAGTGATAGTATTGGTAACTGATTGAATTTTTGTCATTTTGTTTAATTATCTTGTTTAAAAATAATTTTTGATGGAATTAAATCCATCCTTTAGTATGCTGTACTTGCAAGACTTTTTTTAATCTTTGTTTTTAACGCAAAGAGCGCAAAGATTTTCTTTTTAAAAACTTGATGTATATTTTTAAGTTCGCAAAGGCGTTTCACTTAAATAAGATAACAAAGTTTTTATTTTAATTCTAAACAAATAGCTAAAAGCTAAAGGCCAATTATCTTTTTATTCTTCCTCCTGAATCTCCGTTCATTACTTCCAGAATATCTTCTACACTGCAGTAATTAATGTCTCCCGGAATTGTATGTTTGATCGCGCAGGCTGCGTTGGCAAATTTCAATGCTTTTTCATCATCAAAATTGATTAAGCCATAAATCAAACCTGCTGCAAAAGCATCCCCCGTTCCAATTCGGTCGACTACAGGATTCACTTCCAAAAGTTCCGTTTCAAAATAATTATCTTCTACCAAAGCTCTTCCCTGCGTTTGCTGAGAACTTGCTGTAACGCCGATTCTTATTTTGTCGAAAATCTTATGAATAGAAGGAATTTGTTGTTTTAATTCTTTACAGGCTTCGATAAAACCTTCTTTATCCGATGAAAACTGAGTTCCGAGAATTTCATTGATTTCATTTACACCACCAATGAAAATCGTTGAATATGAAACCAATTCTTTCAAAACTTCATTCCCATTTTTGCCGTATTTCCAGAGGTTGGAACGGTAAGCCGGATCAGTAGTCACTTCAATTCCCAGTTCACGGGCTGTTTGTAAACCTTTTTTTAAACTTTCATAAGCCGATTCTGAAATTCCGGGGCTGATGCCTGTCCAGTGGAAATATTGGCAGCCCTCAAGGGCTTTTTTCCAGTCAATTTGTTCGGATTTAATATTCGCAAAAGAACCGTTCAATCTGTTGTAAGCAATTCTGCTGGCGCGAACTGATGAACCCACCTCCAAAAAGTACAATCCAAGAGGATGATCATTTTTGTTGATAAAAGTTGTATCGATTCCAAAACTTTTGATGAAAGAAACCGCCGATTCACCTACGAAATCATCAGAAACACTGCTGATATGTCTCACGTCACAACCCATTGTTGCCAACGAAGATGCTACATTAAGCTCTGTTCCGCCGAAAAAGAATTCCATTTCGTGGCTTTGCTTCATGGTTCTGTTTCCGGGTGGCGAAAGTCGCATGATGACTTCTCCGAAAGTGACTATTTTGTTGCTCATTTTTTAATTTAAATAAACTTTTCTCTATTTTTAATTCTGATATTACTTGTTGGAAATCGCAAAGGCGCGAGGTTTTTAATTTTAACACTTCTTTAAGGCTCAAAGCACTTCGACAGGCTCAGTGTGACATTCCTAATACTAATTGTTAGTTACCCTTCTATTAATTTAATCCTTTAGTGAGCTTGTCGAACTATTGAATCGTAAAATTTTATCCTAGATAAAATCCTTGCGCCTTTGTGATTTCCAACTTTAAAAACTCTTATTAAAAATCAAAATAATTTTTAGCATTATGATAACAAATATCGGAAATTGTTTTACCAATCAGCTCAATATCATCAGGTAATTCACCGTTTTTCATTTCTTCGCCGAAAAGATTACACAATACTCTTCTGAAATATTCGTGTCTCGGGTACGAAAGGAAACTTCGGGAATCCGTCAACATTCCAACGAAACAGCTAATCAATCCCATGTTCGAAAGGGCATTCATCTGCTTGATCATTCCGTCTTTCTGGTCAAGGAACCACCATCCTGAGCCGAACTGTACTTTTCCTTTGATGCTGCCATCGTTGAAATTCCCGATCATTGTGGCGAAAATCTCATTATCGGCAGGATTTAAATTATATAAAATGGTCTTTGTTAATTTATCTTTTCCGTCTAAAGCATTCAATAATTTAGACAGAGTTTCAGCCTGAACGAAGTCACCGATAGAATCCCAACCCGTATCAGGGCCTAGAATTCTGTGCATTCTTTCGTTATTATTTCTCAATGCTCCCAAGTGGAACTGCTGAACCCAACCAAATTTATGGTAAGCTTCACCTAAGAATAATAAAATAGCTGTTTTAAACTGATTTACCTGCTTTTCGGCGATTACTTTTCCTGCAATTTTGTCATTGAAAATAGCACTAACTTCAGCTTCTGTGAATTCTTCAAAAGAAATATTATTCAATCCGTGGTCGCACAATCTGCATCCGTTTTCGTGGAAATATTCAATTCTTTTGATTAAAGCATCGCACAAAGTCTGGTAAGAATTAATTTCAATTCCGGCTGATTCGCCTAATTTTGAAATATAATCTGCAAAATTGTGGTTTTCAATCAAAATTGCTTTATCAGGACGGAAAGCTGTACTTACTTTAATAGAGAAGTCACTTTTCGCCAAATCCTGATGGTAATTCAATAGATCTGTAGGATCTTCTGTTGTGCACAGAGATTCTACATTCATCATTTTTAATAAACCTCTTGTCGATTTTTCAGGAGTCTGAAGCTGAGCGGTGATGTTTTCGTAAATTTCTGATGCGTTGTCTGCATTTAATAATTCATCAATTCCGAAATATCTTTTTAATTCTAAATGTGTCCAGTGGTACAAAGGATTTCTCAAAGTATAAGGAACTGTTTTTGCCCAAGCTTCAAATTTTTCTTTATCTGAAGCATCTCCCGTGATGAATTTTTCGTTCACACCCATGGTACGCATCGCTCTCCATTTGTAATGGTCGCCTGCAATCCAAACCTTTGAGATATTTTCGAAAACAGTGTCTTCGGCAATATCTTTGGGAATCAAATGATTATGATAATCAATGATCGGTTGCTTTTCTGCATACTTGAAATATAATTCTTCGGCGTATTTATTTTGTAATAAAAATTGATCTGTAATAAAAGGTTTCATTCTAATCTAATTCTGTTGTTATTCATTAGCAGGTTTTCCGATGGTCGCTAAAATTCCTCCATCAACATAAATAATTTGTCCATTGATGAATCTGCTTGCGTCCGAAGCAAGGAAAATAGCCGTTCCAGCAAGATCTTCTGGGTTCCCCCATCTTCCTTCCGGAGTTCTGCTGATGATAAAATCGTTGAAAGGATGCCCATCCACTCGGATTGGCTCTGTCTGAGAAGTTGCAAAATATCCGGGACCTATTCCGTTCACCTGAATATTGTGTTTTGCCCATTCTGTCGCCAGATTTTTGGTAAGCATTTTCAGTCCGCCTTTTGCAGAAGCGTAAGCGACTACATTGTCACGACCCAGCTCACTCATCATTGAGCAGATGTTGATGATCTTTCCGGATTTTCTTTTGATCATATGTTTGCCGATTAATTTCGACATGATAAAAGGTCCCGTAAGATCTACATCGATTACTTTTCTAAAGTCTTCCACCTCCATATCAATCGCCGGAATACGTTTGATGATTCCTGCGTTGTTGACAAGGATGTCTATTTTTCCATGGGTAGCTTCCATCAAAGCTACTTTCTGAGCGGCTTCCAGCTCGTCTGTAACGTCAAAAATATATCCGGTTGCTTTGTATCCTTTTGAATGATAATAGTTTAAAGCTTCCTCTAATTTTGACGGGGTTGTACTTGTGATCGCCAGTTCAGCACCTGCTGCGGCAAGACCTTCTGCCATTGCCATTCCTAATCCGTGAGTACCGCCCGTTACAACGGCTACTTTACCGGATAAATCAAATAAATTCATTGGAAAAATTACTTTAGTTCGTTTGTTTTGATACCGTCCATATCGCCATAGTCCATATTTTCTCCGGCCATACCCCAGATAAAAGTATAATTTGAAGTTCCGACTCCTGAGTGGATAGACCATTCCGGAGATAAAACCGCTTGTCTGTTGGTCATAAAAATATGTCGGGTTTCATGAGGCTGCCCCATAAAATGACTTACCGTCTGCCCTTCTTCCAGATCGAAATAGAAATAAGCTTCCATTCTTCTGGTGTGCGTATGCGCAGGCATTGTATTCCAAACGCTTCCGGGCTGAAGCTCTGTCATTCCCATTTGTAACTGACAGGTTTCAAGAACAGAATTGACAATCAGTTTATTGATCGTACGTTTGTTGGCATATTTTTCTTCACCCAATTCTACAATCTCGGCTTCGTTTTTCGTGATTTTCTTAGTCGGATAGGTATGATGCGCCGGAGCTGAATTAATGTAAAAATAAGGTTGTGCATCACCTGACTTTTCAAAAACTATTTCTTTAGCTCCTTTTCCGATGTATAACGCTTCTTTGTTTCCAAGTTCGTATACTTCACCATCTACCGTTATTTTTCCGGCACCTCCTACGTTGATGATTCCCAGCTCTCTTCTGTCAAGAAAATGCTGAGCTTTCAGATCGTCTGTCGGTTCCAGTTTCAAAGCTTGTGTTGAAGGCATAATACCTCCTACAATAAGCCTGTCGTACATAGAATAGACTAATTTTACCTTATCTTCATTAAATAAATCATGGATTAGAAACTCCCTCCTAAGATCTTCAGTGGTATACTTCTTTACATCTTCGGGATGATGGGCGTAACGAAATTCTGATTGTGTCATACTACTTTATACTTTTTCTTTTTGCGGTTTTATCAAAACCTGTTAAACAATGCGTAATCGATTGCATAAAATTACACTAAAATTTTGTAGAAATACTTGTGGTATAAATATATCATTATTCTTCAATTAGTTAACAAAAAATTAATTTTAATTTACAAAAAACTGATTTACAAATAAATAAAATTAAAATTTATGACAAAATCGAATAAATTTTAAAGAAAAACCATTTTAAAAATTAACCAAAAATTAACCTTGCCTTCTTATTTAAAATAAAATTATGCCAAAAGAAAATAGCAAAATACGGAATACAATATTGATAATAATAATCCTATTTCCGTTCAATATATAATAGATAATAAGTTTAAACCTTATCAACTTAAAAAAATCATTAAATATTCAAGATTAAAAAGATGACAAAAATCAGGAATAAGATTAAAATTTTGTTTCTGAGTATCAATTTTGGGAATTTTTTAAGCTAAAAATCCGGCAGATTTTAACCAAATTTTAAGTTTTTAAATCTTAAATAAGAGAGAAATTTATATTTTTTTAAACTTTATTATAAAATATTAAAATAAAATTAAATTATTGATTATTAACTATTTAATTCAACCTAACTAACAAATGTTTTGTAAATTTTAATAACCTAAACAATCAAATTAATGAAAAAATAACTTTTTTTTCTTTGCGTATTGGAAAATAATATTAGTTTAGAAGCCAAGATATTTTTTATGAAAAATTACGCAATCGATTGCACTCTAAAATGCGTAAAGAATTTTAGAAGATATTGACCACTAAAAATCCGTAGAATACTTACAAAATCCACAAAAAAACAAAAATGATTGAAAAAAAACTTTCAACCAAAATTAAAACTATAAGGATACAAAATGGATAAAAAAGTACAATCAATAAAGTGGTTATATTTAACTTTCTTTTTACTTCCTGTCCTTGCAATGGCTCAAGAAACAGAAACCAAAAAAGACAAAGAAACCAATATCGACGAAGTGGTTTTGGTAGGCTATAACAAGGTTTCTAAAAAAGATGTTACCAACGCAGTATCATCTGTAAAAGGAGAAGCATTAAAGGATATGCCGGTAAACTCTGCGGCCGAGGCCATCCAGGGAAGACTTGCCGGTGTACAGGTTCAGTCGAGTGAAGGAAAGCCAGGGGGTGATATAGATATCACAATCCGTGGCGGAACGTCTATCACCGGAAGCAACGCCCCACTCTACATCGTAGACGGAATACAGATGGATAATGCCATGAGCATTCTTTCTCCAAAGGAAATAGAATCTATCGAAGTTTTGAAAGACGCTTCCTCCACGTCTATCTACGGTTCCAGAGGAGCAAACGGTGTTGTTTTGATCACCACAAAAAGCGGACGCAAAAAAGCTGTAACAACCATTAACTATAACGGTTTTACAGGGGTAAGAAAAATCATGAATACCCTTCCTGTGCTCGACCCTTACGAGTTTGTGATGTACCAGTACGAATTATACAAAAAGAACGGTATACAAACTGATATTGATGCTTTCGATCAAAGATACGGAAGTACGTTTCAGGAATTGGACAAGTACAAAACCATTCAGAAAAGAGACTGGCAGGATGAGCTTTTTGGGAAAGAAGCATTCAACTTTACCCATAACCTTTCTGTAAATGGCGGCTCCGACAAATCTGCTTTTGCTTTTACTTTAAATCATGTAGATGAAGACGGGATTATGCTTGGCTCCGGCTTTAAAAGAAGCATGGCCAATTTTAAGTATGATTATGACATCAGCAAAAAGCTTAAATTCGGAGTCAATGCAAGATACGGAAGATCATTAACGACCGGCGTGGGAACTTCCAGCACGGGATCACAAAGCAACAACAGGCTCAGAAACTCGGTAAGATACCAGCCTTTTGAGGGCGGATCCAATGTTCCGATCGATGAGTTTGACCCTAGTTATGCCACCAATACCAATCTTGTAAATCCACTTATTTTAAATGATAATGAGGTAAGAGATAACAGAATCAATGACTTGTTATTGAATGCATACATTAATTATAACATCACGAAAGATCTGACATTCCGAAGTGTTGTAGGATATGTACAAAGAGATATTTCTACCAACCAGTTTTGGGGAACAGTAACAGCTCAGGCAAGAGCCAATGCCGATATGCCGATTGTGCAGCTCGACAGATCTCAGACCAGAAGAATTACCAATACCAATACTTTAAATTATACCAAAAAATTCGGTCAGCACAAACTTGATATTCTATTAGGCCAGGAAATCGTACAGACAGACGGAGAATCCAGCAATACGTATGTAAAATGGTTCCCGAAATCAATACTTCCGGAAGAAGCCTTTGCCAATATAGGTGCCGCTACCCCACCTGCAGGATTGATACAGGATGCGCCAAGAACTGCAGTTTTGGCTCCGGATCGTTTGGCATCGTTCTTCGGACGTGTAAATTATATTTTTGCTAATAAATATATCGTTACAGCTTCCGTAAGAGCCGACGGATCCAACGTTTTTATGAAAGGAAACCAATGGGGATATTTCCCTGCCGCTTCCTTAGCCTGGAAACTTAAAGAAGAAAAATTCCTTAAAGATGTTAACTGGCTTGATGAATTAAAGCTTCGTGTAGGATACGGTCTTTCGGGAAATAACAGGATTACTTCTTACCTATGGGCTAATTTTTATAATATTAATGCCAATAACGGATATGTTTTCGGAACTTCTGTTACACCGGGAGCAGCAGTATCTACCACTCAGGCAAATCCTGATGTGAAATGGGAAGCCACCGTTTCTAAAAATGCAGGTATAGATTTTGAGTTTTTCAATGGCAGGCTTTATGGTAGCGCAGATGCCTATATTACAGATACCAAAGATCTTTTGGTTTTGGCTAAAGTGCCTTTCCCGGGCTATTCAAACCAGTTTCAGAACTCAGGTAAGACAAGAAACAAAGGTCTTGAATTTACCGTGGGAGGTGTCGTTGTAAACAAAGAAAACTTTACCTGGAAGATGGATGCCAATATTTCTACCAATAAAAATACGATCCTAAGTCTTGGAAGCAGCGTACGACAAGGGGTAGATTCTTATCTTGTACAGTCAGGAGGAATCGGAGGTTTTGACTTTATTGCTAAAGTTGGAAGCCCTGTAGGAACCTATTACGGATATGTAACCGAAGGAAGATACGAAATTGGAGATTTTAATTATAATCCTACCACTCAGGTATATACTTTAAAAGCAGGCGTACCAAGCAGCAGTGCTATTGCATTGGGAGCTAAAGCCGTACAGCCGGGAGATCTTAAATTAAAAGACCTTAATGGTGACGGACAAATCACCGACGCCGACAGAACAGAGCTCGGAAGCGCTCAGCCAAAGTTCTACGGAGGGTTTAATCAGACATTCAGATATAGAAATTTTGATATGAGCCTGTTCTTCAATTTCTCTGTCGGAAACAAAGTATACAACGCCAATAAAATCGAAAATACCACTCAATACCTTTACAGAGACAACAACATGGCTGCAGAAGTGGCCGATCGTTGGAGATGGTTTGACAGCAACGGAGTGAAAGTAAATGATCCTACAGCATTGGCCGCATTAAACGCCAATACAACAATGTGGACTCCACCTACAGGTCAGTATATTCTCCATTCTTACGGTATTGAAGATGGATCTTTTTTAAGATTAAATAATGTTACCATCGGTTATACACTTCCAAAAGGTTCTTTAGAAATGATCGGTGTGAAAAACTTCAGATTATATGCAACGGTAAACAACCTGTTTGTCATTACCGGGTACTCAGGCTACGATCCGGAAGCCAGTACAAGAAGAAACCCTCTGACTCCGGGAGTAGACTATGCAGCTTATCCGAGAAGCCGATTCTTTGTAACAGGAGTAGATATCACTTTCTAAAAAATTAAACATGAAAAAGAACAAATCAATATTTATTATAACTTGTCTGGCAGGAGCCTTATTTTTCACTTCCTGCAGCGATTTCCTGAATCCGGAAAACCTTTCAAGTATTTCAGAAGCACAGCAGTTTGACAGCACAGCAGATACATTTTCAGCGTTAGTGGGTGTTTATTCCCAGCTTGGAGGTGATGACGGGTACGGACAACGATTATCATTAATTATTCCTCAATCCGGAGATGATTTCAGAACTTCAGGAAGTTACAACTGTAACGACAGAAGAGGGGTTGCCACTTTTGGTGCATGTCCTACCAATACAGAATTAAATAATCCTTTTGCTAAATTATACACAGGAATTGAAAGAGCCAATCTTGTGATCAAAAATATTCCTTTGTCACCTGTTTACCAGAATGGTACGGTAGATGATAAAAAATTAATGGACAGATATTTAGGAGAAGCACTGACTCTCAGAGCACAATATTATTACGAACTGATCAGAAACTGGGGCGATGTACCTTTCTACCTTGTTCCTGCATCTGATGTTACCGAACAAAATCAGCCTAAGACAGACCGTGATGTCATCTACGAACAGATCATTGAAGATTTAGCAAAAGCTTCAGCGCTGGTTCCCTGGAGATCAGAAGGCGGAACCACAAGCAACAGGATTTCCAAAGGTGCCATAAAAGGTCTTAGAGCAAGAATAGCTTTGGCAAGAGCCGGGTGGTCTTTGAGAAGAAGTCCGCAGGTAATGGCACAGGGATCAAATCCTACAAAATATTATCAGATTGCTTATGATGAGTGTAAAGATATTATGGATCACAGTGGTGAACATTCATTAAATCCTAGCTACGAAAACGTTTTCAGAGCTTTGCACTCCAATTCTCAGGATGCAACCAATGAAGTTATCTTCGCAGTCGGAGCATTCGGAGGGGGTACCAGAACCGACTCTAAAATAGGATATTACAACGGTCTTAAGCATGATGACAACTCCAACTGGAAAGGTGGCGGCGGTATCAATGCTTTACCAATCTATTTCTACGAATTTACCAAATATGATCTAAGAAGAGACATGAACGTTGGTATTTTTAAAATCAACAACTCCAATCAGGCAGAACTCGTGGCTTCCAACTCATGGACGGATTCTAAATACAGAAAATCATGGACGAATATCACAGGACCTTCACAAACCCTTGCCGTTGACTGGCCATTATTAAGACTTTCCGACGTCATGCTGATGTTTGCAGAGGCAGATAACGAACTTCACGGAGGGCCTTCTCAGGAAGCCATCAATGCGGTAAGAGCTGTAAGAAGCAGGGCTTATGCAGGAAATTTAGGGCAAATAGGAACCATTCCTACGGATAAAGTCGGGTTCTTCAATTATATCGTTAAAGAAAGATTGCTTGAGCTTGGTTCCGAAGGCATCAGAAAATATGACCTGATCAGATGGAATCTTATTGCTTCAAAAATTGCAGAAACAAAGCAGAAACTTACAGATTTCATCAATGGTGTGGGTGCTTATGCCAATGTTCCTTCTGATATTTACTACAAAAATTCGGTGTACGATCCTACAAAAACGGCTCAGCAAAATGTGAGCGCAATAGACGTTTATACCATCGGATCAGATAAGTCAGAGGTATTTTATTTGCCTACACAATCGGCTACCATTCCGGCAGGTTACAAGAAAATTGCATGGAGATCCGGCATATTGCCAACGTATGTAAATGATCCTTCTGCGGGATATGCTCAATATTTTGAACCCAACAAAAGAGAATTATTACCGATTTATTTCGAGTTTATTCAGAATAATCCTGCTCTTACACAAGATTATGGATATTAGATAAAAAATTTCACATTCATATCAAAGAAATACAGGCTTTCTCCCTCACAAGAGAAGTCTGTATTTTAACTCAAAAATTTTTCAATGAAAACTTTCACTTTTATTAAAAATTTAAAATTATTTTCAATCTTATCGATGCTATGGATAAGTCTTCTTTCTTTTAAAACTAATGATAGAATAATCGTGGTTTCAAAAGACGGAAAAGGCAATTTCACCACCGTACAGCAAGCCATCGACGCCGTTGAAAACGGTTCTTCTACAAGAACGAAAATTTTTATTAAATCAGGAATTTACAAAGAAAAAATTACCGTTCCCGAAACTAAAGGTGCCATTCTAATGGAAGGTGAAAATCCTGAAAATACGATGATCACTTACGATGATTTTGCTTCAAAAAAGAACTCAGAAGGAAAAGATATCGGAACAACGAACTCTTCGACGATTTTTATTTACTCAAATGATTTTACGGCAAAAAATATTTCGTTTGAAAACAGTTCAGGAAGAGTCGGTCAAGCCGTTGCCGTTTTGACCTCCGGCGACAGGATCGCTTTTGAAAACTGCAGATTCCTGGGAAATCAGGATACTTTATATTTAAAAGGAGCGCAAGACCTTACCGATAAGACAAAACCTTCAAGAAATTATTTCAAAAACTGCTACATCGAAGGTACAACAGACTATATTTTCGGAGCCGGAACCGCCGTTTTCGAAAACTGTACGATTTACTCCAAAGAAACTGCAAGCTACATCACAGCCGCTTCTACCCCACAGGAAAACGAGTTCGGATTTGTTTTTATTAATTCTAAAATTACCGGAAACGCAAAGGAAAATTCAGTGTATTTAGGAAGACCCTGGAGGCCTTTTGCCAAAACCGTTTACATCGACTGTGAAATGAATGCAGCCATAAAAACTGAAGGATGGCACAACTGGAACAAGCCCGACGCAGAAAAGACAACTTTCTACGCAGAATCCAATTCCAAAGGTGTAGGAGCCAACAGTTCTAAACGGGTTTCATGGTCGTATCAATTAACCCAAGAAGAAAGAAAAAAATACACAAAAAACACCATTTTAAAAGGAAAAGACCACTGGAACGTGACCAAACTTTTTTAATAATTTTAAATCTAAATTTCAAAAACGCCAAATAATTTTCAATCATGAAAAAACGCTTCACCAGACTGTTCACAATAGCCATCCTATGCGGAATTTCCACATGGGCGGATGCTCAGAACGTCTTGAGTTTCCCGGGTGCTGAAGGCTTCGGAAGATACACAACGGGCGGTCGTGGTGGAAAGGTATTTTTCGTGACAAAACTGGCGGATGACGGTTCGGAAGGAACTTTAAGATATGCTTTAGACCAAAAAGGTGCGCGGTATATTGTTTTTAAAACCGGGGGAACCATCTATCTGGAATCTCCGTTAAGAATAAAAGAAGGCGACGTCACCATTGCCGGACAAACCGCTCCCGGAGACGGAATTACCGTTGCCAATTACGAAACTTTTGTTGCGGCAGATAATGTGGTAATACGGTACATGCGCTTCAGAATGGGTGATCAGAAAAAATTTGAAGGGGATGCTTTTGGAGCAAGATTTATTAAAAATTTAATGGTGGATCACTGCTCGATGAGCTGGTCTACGGACGAAACGGTTTCCATTTACGTTAATGAAAATACCACGCTTCAATGGTGCATCATTGCAGAAAGTCTGAGAAATTCTGCCCATCAGAAAGGCGCTCACGGATATGGCGGTATTGCAGGCGGAAAATTTGCTTCTTTTCATCATAATATGTATGCGCATCACGACAGCAGAAACCCAAGGTTGGGAGAATATGCGGGAAGTAAATTTGCCCTCACCGACCTCACCGATTTCAGGAATAATGTGATTTACAATTGGGGTCACAACAATATCTACGGTGGTGAAGGAATGAATGCAAATATTGTGAATAATTACTACAAACCGGGTCCTGCAACCACGATCAGAAACAGAATTGTTGCCATCGATAAAAATGAAAAACCTGAAACAGAAGTATACAACATCTGGGGAAAATATTACGTTAATGGAAATGTTGTGGAAGGAAGCCCGGAAGTGACAAAAGATAACTGGGCAAAAGGTGTTTTTGCACAAATGAAACCGTCTTACCATTTGACGGAAAAAGATAAAAATTCCATAAAAATCAACCAGCCGCATGATATTCAGAATAATGTAAAAACGCAGTCTCCGAAAGAAGCTTACGAGAAAATTTTGCAGCTTGGAGGGGCAAGTCTGGTGAGAGATGCCGTGGATCTGCATGTGTTGAGAGATGTTCAAAACGGAAGTTTCACTTACAAAGGCTCAAAAGGAAGCATCAACGGAATCATCGATTCTCAACAGGATGTCGGCGGATTTCCAAATTTAAAAACAGGAAAACCTCTCCCCGATTCAGACAACGATGGGATGCCTGATCAATGGGAAATTAAAAATAAATTAAATCCAAAAACAGCAAATGCAAACGGAAGAGACTTAGATAAAAACTATGATAATATTGAGGTGTATTTTAATGATCTTGTTAAAAAAATAACCGAAAAGCAAAACCACTAACCATGAAAATTCTTTGTTAAAAATCGGCTATACAATGAAAAATAATATGAAATTCAATTTGTTTAAAATATTAATTGCAGGAGTATTTGTTACTTCAAATTTTTCAGCACAAACTTCTGTTATTGAAAAAATTAAAAAAAATCCTAAAGCACCCTTTTCGTATGCAGAACTTTCTGTAAAAGAAGGCGGCCAATGGGAAGGCAACAAATATGTTGGCGGAACCTTCAAAAATGTGCAGGAACTTACCCTTCCTTCCGAGCATACCGATCATTCTTACGATATCAGGTATGAAGGTATTGGCCTGGAAAACAACCAGATTGGCTACAGACTATACCTGGATTGGAGAAATGCGACGGATATTTTCGGTAAAAAAGTAAACACCCTGGTTTTACCCGAAGTCGGACAAGACGGCTTCGAGTCTTACCATCACGATGCGCCTTGGGGACAGGATATTTTGAATTCCGGGCGTACGATCGGTATCGGTTCTTACGGAAGATATGATGAGCAGAATGATTTTGTTGAAACTTTTAAAATCGTAAAAAATACGGCTGTAAAAATAGTCAATGAAAAAGACCAGTCGTATGCAACCATAGACTACAAAGGCTGGAAAACGTGGGGAGATGCGGTAGATCTGCAATCCAGACTGACGATTTTCAATAAAGACCGTTTTGTAAAAGTTGATTTAAATCTAAATACTGCTTTTTCAGGATTATGCACCGGGATTGTTGCCATTAAAAATATTCCGTTTAAACAAGGAATCAGTAAAAATAAAAAATGGGGATACATTGCCACTTACGGACAGCAGACTTTAGCAAAAAAAGAAGATAATCTGGGAATGGCAGTCTTCTACCCTCTTGAAATTTTTGATAAATATGTAAAAACAAAATCCACTCACACCGTAGTTTTTAAGAAAACGAAGAGTGTTTCCTATTACTTTCTTGGAGCATGGTCTCAGGAACCCAATGGTCTGACGACAGAAGAAGCTTTCTATCAGGACTTGGATAAAAAACTGGATATTTTAGATAAAAATAATCAACTTTAAAGTTTAAAATCATGAATTTCATTAACAACAATATAAAAGCATACACTTTTGCAATTTTAGGATCAGGAATGTTCCTGGCTTGTGCTCAAACAAAATCCGCAGCAACTTCAAAACCGGCAACCGAAATTTCAAAATCCGGAAAAGTAGTTCCCGTTAATTTAAAATGGTCGGAAAGAATGATGCTTTCGGAAATGCACCGCTTCCCCGAATCCTGGATGCTCGATTTCAGCAAAAGCCCGAAATGGACGTATCCATCAGCAATCGTTTTAGACGGCGCCGAGAAATTATATGAAAAAACGGGCAAGAAAGAATACTATGATTACGTCAGCAGTTTTGGCGAAAAATTAATTCAGGAAGATGGCACCATTCTTACCTATGAACTTGACAAATATAATATCGACCTACTCAATAGCGGAAATGTTCTTCTTTACCTTTATGAAAAAGAGAAAAAGGAAAAATATCTAAAAGCTTTGAAAATGCTTCGTTCGCAAATAGATGGACAGCCGAGAACATCAGAGGGCGGTTTTTGGCATAAAAAAATCTATCCTTACCAAATGTGGCTGGATGGCTTGTACATGGGACAGCCGTTTTATGCTCACTACACCAAAGATTTTGCAATAGGTGAAGAAGCAGCAAAAGCTTATAATGATGTTGTTTTACAGTTTGATTTGATTCAAAAACATTTGGTAGACAAAAAAACAGGTTTACTGTATCACGCTTGGGACGAAAGCAAAGAACAAGCCTGGGCAAACAAAGAAACCGGAGTTTCACCCAATTTCTGGGGAAGAGCCATGGGCTGGTACGGAATGGCAATGGTAGATGTGCTGGATTATTTACCGAAAGACCATCCGGGAAGGGCAAAATTGATTTCTTACTTAAAATCATACACCGATGCCATCATTAAAGTTCAGGATAAAGAAAACGGACTTTGGTATCAGGTGCTGGATAAAGCCGGACAAAAAGGAAATTACACCGAAGCTACGGCATCGTCGATGTTTGTTTATACAATCATCAAGTCGGTGAACAATGGTTATCTTCCAAAATCTTATAAATCTTATGCTAAAAAAGGCTACGACGGAATCATTAAAAACTTAATTACAGTTGATGAAAACGGAGTGGTAAATTTAAATAAATGCTGTGCAGTAGCCGGTTTAGGAGGAAAACCTTACAGAGACGGTTCTTACGAGTATTACGTAAACGAGGAAATTCGCTCCAATGATGCAAAAGGAACGGGACCATTCATTTTGGCAAGTATAGAGTTTGAAAAGTAATACTTTAAACCATTAAGGATAATTAAGAAGTTAAGGTTAATTAAGAAAAATCAACTTGATTTTAAATAAACTTAAAGCAAAGCCAAACTTAACTTTTCTGAACTCCTTAAATTAATCTTAATGGTTAAAAAAATAAACATCATTATTAAAAGTCTTTGAAGTCTTGGCTAAGTGAAATCGAAGATTCGATTTAGTCAAACGCCTTTGCGAACGAAAAAATATACAATAAGCCAATAAAAAAATCTTTGCGCACTTTGCGTTAAAACAAATGAATTTGGATTTATGAAGAGACAAATTTTAAACATAATAACAATCAGCCTTTTTTCAGTTGCTTCGACATATCTTCAAGCACAGGAAAAAAGCTACGTTTCCGAAGTCTGGACTTCCGATCAGGGAAAAAATTATAAAAACCCAGTTCTTTATGCAGATTATTCCGATCCGGACGCAATTCGTGTGGGTGAAGATTATTATATGACGGCTTCCAGTTTCAATGAAGCTCCCGGATTGCCGATTTTGCATTCAAAAGATATGGTCAATTGGAAATTGGTGAATTATGCCATTCAGGATATTGTCCCGGCCGAGCATTTTTCAACCCCGAAAAGAGGTGACGGAGTTTGGGCACCGAGCATGAGGTTTCATAAAGGTGAATTCTACATCTATTGGGGCGACCCCGATTTCGGAATTTATATGGTGAAAACCAAAGATCCTCTCGGACAGTGGGAAAAACCTGTTCTCGTAATGGAAGGAAAAGGTTTGATCGATTCCTGTCCGTTTTGGGATGAAGATGGAAATGCTTATTTAGTTCATGGCTGGGCAGGAAGCCGTGCCGGAGTGAAAAGTATTTTAACCCTAAATAAAATGAACCCGGAAGGAACAAAAGTCTTGGATAAAGGTGTTCATGTTTTTGACGGCCACGATGCACATCCCACCGTTGAAGGTCCGAAAATGTACAAAAGAAACGGCTATTACTACATTTTTGCTCCTGCAGGTGGTGTTGCTACTGGTTGGCAATTGGTATTAAGATCAAAAAATATTTACGGTCCTTACGAAGAAAAAGTCGTGCTGGAACAAGGATCAACGAAAATTAACGGACCACACCAGGGAGCCTGGGTAGATACGCCTTCCGGTGAAGATTGGTTCTACCATTTTCAGGATGTTGATGCGGACGGAAGAATCGTTCATTTACAGCCGATGAAATGGGAAAAAGACTGGCCTGTCATCGGAATTGATAATAATAAAAACGGAATCGGGGAACCGGTTTTAACCTATAAAAAACCAAACGTTGGACAAACTTATCCCCTCATTACACCTCCTGAAACAGATGAATTTGATGGTGAAAAACTAGGAATCCAATGGCAATGGAGCGCGAATGAAAATATCGTCTGGTCATCCAAACTTCCGGGGCAGAAATTTTTAAGATTATTTTCAATAAAAGTTCCTGAAGGTGAAAAAAATTTGTGGAACGTCCCGAATTTATTGACGCAAAAATTCCCTGCTCCTAATTTTGCTGCATCAACAAAGGTTAAATTAACCCCCGAAGACGCCAAAGAAGGAAAAACTGCAGGACTTTTGGTGATGGGATTAGACCATGAATCGATCGTCATTACGAACAAACCCGACGGATTTTATCTTCAATTAAGAAGAGCCGAAAAAGCAGATAAAGGCGGTGAAGAAAAGGTTTTATTTGAAACAAAATTAAAAGGAAACGAAGCTTATTTAAAAGTAAACGTGAACGAACCGAATGGTTTATGCCAGTTCAGCTACAGCGAAAACGGAAAAAATTTCACAAAAATAGGCGATGTTTTCCAGGCAAAACCAGGAAAATGGATCGGTGCTAAAGTCGGTTTATACAGCGTAAGCACAACAAAAGCATCCCGTGGTGGGTACGCAGATTTTGATTGGTTTAGAATAACTAAAAATTAAAACTCAGAAAAAAATAAAATGAAGAAGTCTTTTAAAATGATCGGTTTAGCAGCAGCCATGATGTTTTCAGGGCAAATCTATGCCCAGAATCTGGATATTTATAAAAACATTGAGTTTAAAATGCCTCAGGTTGCAGAAACTTCATTTGCAGCCAACACCGTTTCCATCACACAGTACGGCGGTGTTGCAGGCGGAAATGTAAAAAATACGGAAGCTTTCAAAAAAGCAATTGAAGATTTAAGCAAAAAAGGCGGAGGAAAATTGGTCGTTCCCCGTGGAATGTGGCTTACAGGCCCTATCGAATTGAAAAGCAACATCAATCTTCACGTAGAAGAAGGTGCATTCATTATTTTCAGTAAAGATAAGAATGATTATCCTTTGGTGGACGTAAGTTTTGAAGGATTAAATACCATCCGTTGCCAGTCTCCGATTTCCGCACGAAACGCAACCAATATCGCGATCACCGGAAAAGGTGTTATCGACGGAAGCGGTGATGTGTGGAGAGCCATCAAAAAAGGCAAAGTTTCAGAATCTGAATGGAAAAACATTGTAAAATCCGGCGGAATTTTATCTTCTGACGGTAAAACATGGTATCCATCAGAAAGTTATAAAAAAGGATTTGAAAGCAGTTCGAGCTTCAATGTTCCTGATAAAATTTCTAAAGAAGAACTGAAATCGGTTAAAGATTTTCTTCGTCCGGTAATGGTAAGTTTGATCGGTTGTGACAAAGTTTTACTGGATGGACCAACTTTCCAGAATTCCCCAGCCTGGAACCTTCACCCTTTGATGTGTTCGAATGTGATTTTAAGAAATCTTACCGTTAGAAATCCGTGGTTTTCTCAAAATGGCGACGGTGTAGATCTGGAATCCTGTAAAAATGTTTTGATTTACGATAATACGTTCGACGTTGGCGATGATGCCATTTGCATTAAATCAGGAAAAAATGAAGACGGAAGAAAAAGAGGGATGCCTACTGAAAACGTGATCATTAAAAACAATGTCGTCTATCACGGTCACGGTGGTTTTGTGGTGGGAAGTGAAATGTCGGGAGGTGCAAGAAATATCCATGTTTCCGACTGTACTTTCATCGGAACAGATATCGGTCTTCGCTTCAAAACAACCCGCGGAAGAGGTGGAATTGTAGAAAATATTTACCTCAAAAATATTGATATGATTAATATTCCGGCACAGGTAATCGGTTTCAATATGTTCTATGAAGGTGCTTCTCCGGTGTTGGAAGACGGACAGAAACAGGAAGGCAACAAAGCTCCGGAAAAGGTTTATCCTGTAACGGAAGAAACACCGATTTTCAGAAATATTTTCTTTAAAAACATCAATGCGGTTAATTCTGATGAAGCGATTACATTGTTCGGTTTAGCGGAAATGAATCTTAAAAATATTGTCATTGAAGATTCTCAGTTCGAAACAAAAAAAGCTTTAACGATCGTAGATGCAAACGGAATTCAATTAAAAAATGTAAAACTAAAATATTCCGAGGGAACGGGTGCAACGATTTATAACAGTAAAAATATCAACCTTTCAACGGTGAAATTTGAATCTGCAAATAAGCCTTTTGTTAAGGTTTTAGGAAATAAAACGGGAGCAGTTTTGCTGCCGAAAGAAGTAACGTCTGATAAAAATTTACTTTCTATCGGGACGGATGTAGCGAAAAATGTGGTTAAGTAGTTGGTAATCGCAAAGGCGCAAGATGATATTTAAATATAATCTTTTTAAGGCGCAAGGATTTTATCTTCGATAAAATTTTAGTATGATATAATTTACTGATATTCTGTCACGTAGATGCTTCAGCAAGCTCAGCATGACAGTTAGTATTAGAGATGTCACACTGAGCCTGTCGAAGTGTTCTTACACTTTAAAAACATTATGAATATTAAAAATATTCTTTTGCAATTTCCAACAACAAAAAATAAAAACAGTATTAAAAAAATTCCATAAGCGAATGATTTTTAACAGAAAACATACTTATATTTCTATTTTTTTTGTGGGGACAATGGCATTCGGGCAGGTAAACCGACCGAATGCTACTCCTTACACCAACGAGGCTACCTACGAAAAATTAAAGAAAAAATACCCTTTCATCACTCCAATCGACCGACCTGTTCCGCAAAACATCAATATCGATAAAGATGTGGAATATGCCAATATCAACGGACTCTCTTTAAAAGCGGATGTTTATTATCCTCTCGATAAATCAAAAAAATATCCGGGAATTGCGATGATTCATGGCGGTGGCTGGATTTCGGGAAGCAAGGAAAATGAAAAATTCATGGCGATGGAACTGGCTTCAAAAGGCTATGTCGTGATCGCAATTGGTTACCGATTGGCTGATGTTGCAAAATATCCTGCCGGTGTAGAAGATATTGAAAAAGGTATTCAGTGGTTACAAAAAAATCATGTAAAATATTCTTTAAATAAAAAGAAAATGGTGGTTTTGGGTGAATCAGCCGGTGCGCAGATTGCCACTTTGGTGGGTGTTAAGAAAAAGAATAAAATTAATGCAATCGTGAATATTGACGGAATTGTTTCCTTCATCCATCCCGAAGCTGAAGAAAGTACTTACGCTTCTTTTTGGCTGAGCGGTGACAGAAATATCAACCTAAAAAACTGGACGGAAGCTTCACCGTTGGAGTATGTAGATAAAAATACGCCTCCTACCCTTTTTATCAATAGTTCACAGCCACGTTTTCATGCGGGAAGAGATGATATGATGAAGAAGCTGAAGAGCTATAATATTCTGACTGAATTTCATGAAATTAAAGATTCTCCGCATTCTTTTTGGTCTGCAGAACCTTGGTTTACAGAAACTTTGAATTATACGTTGGATTTTTTAAATAAAGTTTTGAAATAATAATTTAATTATGATTTTAAACGCAAAGATTTATTTCAATCTAATGAATATTTTAGGAAGCAAAGGTGAATCAACAAGTTGATTTGATGAAGTTATCGTCATAGCTTAGCGAAGCAAATTTTATTTTGCCTTTGCCTTCTAAAAATTATGAAGTTTTATAAAAAGTCTTTGCGTCAAAAAACAATAAAATCAGTTTATGAAAAAATTATTTTTAATTCTCCTGATTTCTACGGCAAATTTTCTCTTTGCAGGAAATGATCCTTACATTAAAATTACCGTGGCCAAAGACGGAAGCGGAGATTTTACAACGATTCAGAAAGCGATCAATTCGATACGGGATTTAGGTCCGGCGGAAGCATTGGTTTTTATCAAATCAGGAACGTATCATGAAAAGGTGGTTATTCCGTCTTCAAAGCATAAAATCACCCTGGAAGGCGAAAATAAAGACCATACCATCATCACCAACAATGATTTTTCGGGAAAACTTGATTCATTTAATGAAAAAATGACCACGTTTAATTCCTATACTTTATTGGTAATGGGCGATGATATTAAGATCAGTAATCTGACCATTCAAAACAGCTCGTGCAACGAAGGACAGGCCGTTTCTCTCCATGTAGAAGGTGACCGTTTTGTCATTAAAAATTCGAAAATTTTAGGTTGTCAGGATACCATTTATTCTGCTACGAATCACAGCAGACAATATTTTGAAAACTGTTATATCGAAGGAACCACGGATTTTATTTTCGGACAGGCAACTGTTGTTTTTAAAAATTGTATCATTAAAAGTTTAGCCGATTCTTACATCACTGCAGCGGCAACAGAAGCCGACAGACAGTATGGTTTTGTCTTTTTCGATTGTCAGTTAATTGCAAAAGAAGACATCACAAAAGTGTATCTGGGAAGACCTTGGCGTCCTTATGCAAAGACAGTTTTCATTAATACAGAAATGGGAAAACACATCCTCCCCGAAGGCTGGAATCCCTGGAAAGGCGATAAAATGTTTCCCGATAAAGAAAAAACGGCTTATTATGCAGAATTTGGAAGTAAAGGTGAAGGCGGAAATATCTCAAAACGGGTAAGCTGGTCGCATCAACTGACGAAAAAAGATTTAAAAAATTACACATTGGAAAATATTTTTGATGACTGGAACCCAAATAAATAATGAAATGAATCGCTAGATGCTTCGACAAGCTCAGCATGACAATTCTAATACTAACTGCTTAATTTAACAGCATATTTGTAGCGATGTCATGCTGAGCTTGTCGAAGCATCTTTCAAGTTTAATTAAAAATACAATTTAATATGAAAAAAATACTTTTAATACTATACATTTTCTTAACAACATTCTTATTTGGACAACAAAAACCAACCCTATTCCTCATCGGTGACTCCACAATGGCCAACAAGGAAAACCCTGACAAAAACCCTGAACATGGGTGGGGACAGGTTTTACCACAATTTTTAACGACAGGAATTGAAGTTCAGAACCATGCGATGAATGGTAGGAGTTCAAAAAGCTTCAGGACGGAAGGAAGATGGGATAAAGTGATGAAACAGCTTAAAAAAGGCGATTTTGTGATCATCCAATTTGGACATAATGATCAGAAATTAAAGGATTCCACTAAATTTACCAATCCGTACACCCAGTACAGAGCCAATTTGGAAAGATATGTAAATGAAGCCAGAGCAAAAGGTGCAACCCCCATTCTGATGACTTCCATTGTAAGAAGAAATTTCAATGAAAACGGAACTTTGATTGATACGCACAAAGAGTATCCGCTGGTCGTAAGAATGGTTGCCAACGATTTGAAAGTCCCGTTTGTGGATATGCAGTTATTGACCGAACAATTGGAAATTTCATACGGACCAGAGAAATCTAAACAGCTTCATTTGCATTTCAAAGAAGGTGAAGTGGAATATTATCCAAAAGGGAAAGATGATGATACGCATTTGTCTAAAATGGGCGCTGAATTGGTGGCAAAACTGGCTTTAAAGGATTTGAAAAGCTTAAAGATTGGCTTGGAAAAGTATATTAAATAGACTCTTGTCATTCAGAGCGGAACGAAGTGGAGCTTGAAATCTATTACACAGATAAATTTCTTCTACGTTGAAATGACAAATTAGACGTAAAATTTTAATTAAATAATAATTCAAAAAAATAAAAAATGAATTTCAAAAAAGAACCATTCTTCGATGGCAATTCCGAATGGGAAGATTTGGGAGGCGGTGTTTCCAGGCAGTTTGTCGGATACAATTCTCAAGTTATGATGGTGATTGTAAAGTTTGAAAAAGATTCTATTGGTGCTTTGCACCAGCATTTTCATTCGCAGATTACGTATGTGGCTTCAGGAAAATTTGAAGTGACTGTTGATGGTGAGGTTAAAATTTTACAGCAAGGTGACGGATTTTTCGCACAGCCGAATATTTTTCATGGAGTGAAATGTCTGGAAGAAGGTCAGTTGATTGATGCTTTTACACCTTTTAGAGAGGATTTTCTTAATTCTTAAATAGTTGGAAAACCGCTAAGACGCAAAGTTTTTTTTTAAATGTTTACTGTTTTTAAGGCGCAAGGATTTCATCTGCGATAAAATTGCTTATCGCAAAAAATTTAGTCGAAAATCTATGATTTTCTTGCGCCTTAAAACATAGATAATTATAAGAACTTGCGCCTTCGCGATCGACCAACATAAAACCAAAACTTTTAAAGGCTAATGAAAAAATCTCTTTTCATCTTACTCATATCTTTCCTCGCGCAATTATCTGCACAGGAAAAAATCACGCTGTGGCCAAAAGGTCAGATGCCGAATTCCAAAGGATTATCATTAAAAACCGAGGAAAAAGATGGTAGAATCGTACAAATAAAGGAAACCGAGCTATTCGCTTTTTTACCTCCGAAAGAAGAAAGAAAACCCATGGCTGTGATCGTAATTCCCGGAGGTGGATATTACAAACTTACTTACGATTTGGGCGGTTATCAGATTGCAAAATGGTTCAATACGCAAGGAATATCGGCTTTTGTTTTAAATTACAGATTACCGACTTCTCCTGATGTAATACAAAAAGAAATTGCGCCTTTGCAGGATGTTCAGGCAGCGGTAAAATATCTCAGAAAAAATGCCGGACAATATGGTATTTCACCGGAGCAGATTGGTGTTATCGGAACTTCTGCGGGTGGGCATTTGGCGGCAACTGTAAGCAATATTTCAACGGATTATACAGAATTAAAAGGAGATTGGGAGAATTTTTCAACCATTCCTAATTTTGCTATCTTAGTTTCTCCGGTTATCGATTTTGGTGAATTTGCCCACGTTGGAAGCCGGAACAGTCTGTTGGGCGAAAATGCTTCTCCGGAAAAAATCAAAGAATATTCGATGCAGAATCGCGTGACGGAAAAAACACCACCTACGATTTTATTTCATGCACAAAATGATAAAACAGTTCCGGTAATGAACAGTATTTTATATTATCAGCAAATGATAAAAAATAAAGTAAAAGGTGCACTATTTATTTTCCCGGAAGGTGAACATAAAATCGGGATTACCAACAAATCTGAACTGACGGATAACTGGAAAAAACTGTGCTCGGACTGGCTTAAGACTATAGGTAATAAATAATGGGTAATAAGTAATGGATAATGAGTAATAAAAATATGTTGGAAATCGCAAAGGCGCAAAGTTTTTTTTTAAATGTTTACTGTTTTTAAGACACAAAGCACTTCGACAGGCTCAGTGTGACATCTCTAATACTCACTGTCATGTTGAGCTTGCCGAAGCATCTATGTAGCAGAATATCGGAAAATGATACAGCATAAAATTTTATCAAAGATAAAATCCTTGCGTCTTAAAAACAGTAAACATTTAAAAAAAACTTTGCGCCTTTGCGATTTCCAACCAAAACAAAAATCAAAACAAAAACCAAAATCATCTTAACAAAATAAAATGCTGAAAATCATTCAACACAAAATATTTTTACTGGCTTGCGGAACGGTCATTTCTGTTTCGGTTCAGGCACAGCAAAATTTAAAATTAATTTACAACAAACCCGCAGAAAACTGGAATGAAGCCCTACCTATCGGAAACGGAAGATTGGGAGCTATGGTTTTTGGAGGTGCTGTTCAGGAACATCTTCAGCTTAATGAAGAAACAATCTGGGCAGGAGAACCCGGAAATAATGTTCCGAAAAACACATTCGACAGCATCCAAAAGATCAGAAAGCTGTTGAATGAAAATCAGTTTCAGGAAGCTCAAAATGTGTCCAACAGAACCTATCCCAGACAGGCACCAAAGGACCTGAATTACGGAATGCCTTATCAGACTATGGGTGATCTGTTTTTAGATTTTAAAGGACACGAAAATTTTAAAAATTATAATCGGACTTTAGATATTGAAAAAGCAATCAGCACCGTTTCTTATGAAGTTAATGGCGTGACATTCAAGCGTGAAATTTTCTCGTCTTTTGCCGATAATGTGATCATCATTAAGCTATCTTCCAGCAAAAAAGGAAGCCTGAATTTTTCCATTAACGCTTCTACTCCACACCTGAAAAAATCGATTTTTACGGAGCAAAATCAATTGGTAATTAACGGAACGAGCGGTTCGGTTGATAACAAAATCGGGAAAATTAATTTTAAAACCATTGCTTTTCCTGTTGTAAAGGGTGGAAAATTAACATCAACAAAAGATAAACTGGACGTTTCAGGGGCAGATGAAGTGGTGATCTATGTTTCCATTGCGACCAATTTTAAAAAGTACAATGACATTTCAGGAAATCCGGACGCGAGAGTTTCGGAATATTTAAAATTTGCTTTAAATAAAAAATATGATGCCGAATTAAAGGCTCATATTGAAAAATATCAGAAATATTTCAAAAGGGTAAGCCTAGATTTAGGAACAACCGAACAAGCGAAAAAGACAACCGACATCAGAATCAAAGAATTTGGAAATTCCCAAGATCCGGATTTGGTGGCTTTGTATTTCCAGTTTGGTCGATATTTGTTGATTTCATCATCACAACCCGGAACTCAGCCTGCCAATCTTCAGGGAATCTGGAATTATCAGTTGAATCCGGCCTGGGACAGTAAATACACAGTCAATATCAACACCGAAATGAATTACTGGCCTGCTGAAAACACCAACCTCAGCGAAATGCACGAGCCTTTATTTGACATGATTCAGGATTTGTCGGTGACCGGACAGGAATCTGCACAGGAAATGTACCACGCAAGAGGCTGGAATATGCATCACAACACCGATCTGTGGAGAATCACGGGAGTTGTGGACGGCGGTTTCTACGGAATGTGGCCGATGGGCGGTGCCTGGTTGACGCAGCATCTTTGGAATCATTATTTGTACACCGGAGATAAGGAATTTTTGAAAAAATATTATTCAGCTTTAAAAGGAGCTGCTTTGTTTTATTTAGATGTCCTTCAACAGGATCCTTCGAAAAAATATCTCGTAGTTTCACCTTCCATGTCGCCGGAAAATACCTATTTTAAAAGTGTAGGAATTACTGCAGGAACCACGATGGATAATCAATTGGTTTTTGATGTTTTTAATAATTTTATTAATGCTTCGAAAATTCTTAATGAAGATAAAAATCTTTCGGATGAAGTAAAATCTGCTTTAGATCAACTTCCTCCCATGCAGATCGGGCAACATGCTCAACTGCAGGAATGGCTGAAAGATATGGACAGAACCGATGATCAACACAGGCATATCTCCCATTTGTACGGATTGTTTCCTTCCGGACAGATTTCACCTTTCAGAAATCCCGATCTCACGGAAGCTGCAAAGAATTCTATGACCTACAGAGGAGACAAATCTACAGGCTGGTCGATGGGCTGGAAAGTGAATTGGTGGGCAAGATTACTGGATGGAAACCGTGCTTTTAAACTAATTTCAGACCAGTTAACTCCCGCTCCGATGGAACAGCAGGGGCAGTCAGGAGGAACATACCCAAACCTTCTGGATGCGCATCCACCTTTTCAGATTGATGGAAATTTTGGCTGTACATCGGGAATTGCAGAGATGCTGCTTCAAAGCTACGATGGATATCTTTACATTTTACCCGCTCTTCCGGATGCTTTACCCAACGGTTCTGTGAAAGGATTAAAAGCCAGAGGCGGTTTTGAAGTGGATATCGAATGGAAAAATTCTAAGTTGACGAAATTAACGATCAAATCCAATTTGGGAGGAAACTGCAGAGTCAGAATTGCGAAAAATATTCAAATTAAAACTAAAGCAAATCTACAATTGGTAAAAGGAGAAAATCCAAATCCATATTATCAGGTCAATGCTATTAAAAAGCCTTTGATTTCAGAGAAAGCTCAATTAAAAGGATATTCCCTTCCGGAAACTCATGTCTTTGATTTTCATACGGAAAAAGGTGGATCTTATATTTTTGAAACGAAATGATTTCTCTCTCGCTGATTTTGCTGATTACGCAGATTTTTTTAAAGTTCTTTTTAAATCTGCCAGAAAAATATTAAAATCTACATACCAAACCTAACAGGTTTTAAAAACCTGTTAGGTTTCTTTAATTACTGCACTAGTTTATTCTTCTCCAACCATTTCGGAAACTCTTTATTAATGAGCTTATCCGCAAAGTCTCCAAACCAGCTGTACCCGTTTCTTCTTTCTTCGGACACTTCATTGTAGTTGTATTTTACACTTCCGTCGCGGTCGCCGAAAATTGGTTTGTTGGTATTTACATCATAAAACCTTGCCCAAATCACAGAGTTTTTTTCCTCCGCCAAAACTCTTACCGTCTTTCCGTTTTGTTTGGTAACATTGTAGCTGTAACCTTCGATTTTATTTTGTTTAAACCAGTTTATCGCCGATTTTACGGACTTTTCAATCTCGGGAGTGACAGGCTGCATCATTAAAAATCTTACAATTCCCACAGATTCTCCGGTTGCCAGAGAAATAGGCTCAAAAGCTCTCGCTTTATCGGGCTGTAAAGTGATTTCGTTGTATTGGTCTGCCCAGATCGTCGGATTTCCTTTTTGTAGCACCTGGGTTTTTAAGATGCACTCAATTCCTTTTTGGACTGCTATTTTTGATTTTTCTTTTAATTTTAAATCAACCACATCAAAACCGTTTTTCCCTTCCGCTACATTATACAAAACCGATAATGCATTGATCATCGCATTGTCATTATACGTCACCTGCTTTCTGTACAGCCCTGTGTTTGGGTAATATTGGGGAAATCCGCCATTGCTGTACTGCATCAGAAGAAGATAGCTGATTCCTTTCTCGGCAGACTTCAGATATTGCGGGTTTTTTGTTTCATTGTAAGCTTTTATAAGTCCGTTAATTTCCCTTGAGGTGGCGTTGTTATCGATCGTTGCGTGATCGTCGCCTGTTTCTTTTATCTTTTTTAAAAGGTTTTTGTCGATGGGAAGGTTGTAATTCACTACAGATTTATCATTCAGCTGTTTTCCCCAACCTCCGATGGGAAGCTGATAAAGTAGCATTTTTTCGGCTAAAGTATCTTTCTTTACCTGAGCGGAAAGGCTAATGACAATTAACCCAAAAGCTAATGTGTATATTTTTAAATTCATCCTTAATAGTTATTTTACCTTTACCAGTAAAGGATTTTCAATGATCTGCGACTGCTTTTGCAGGATATTTTCCCAGTCTTTTTGGTTTTGGATCTGTCCGCTTTTTTGCCATGCAAATCCGGCGTAATACGTCAGTTTTTGCTGAGGTTTTGTAACCACCAGTAAGTTGCTCTGATCCGGAATCTCAGATTTAAAAGCGATCGATTTTTCAATAACAGCAGGGTTTACAACAATTCCTTCCCCTACAAAAGCATCATCTATTTTTTCCCAATGAAGATAATATCCCGTTTTGTCATTGAGTTTTGCTTCTCCTTCATTTTTATGTAAAGTGATACCGATCGTATAATTCGGAACCGGTTTTTCTGCTTCAAAAGTAGATTCAAATTTAGAAAAATTAGATCCGATATCTAATGAAATTCGTTTTGTTTCCTTTACTCCAAATTCACTCCATGGAGCATAGGTTAGTTCAAAAACTGTTCTTAAAGGACCTTCTGCAATGGTTTTTGAGCTTATAAAATTCTGAGAAACCTGAAGTTTATCGTCTTTCCAAATTCCGATTCCACCTGTTCCTCTGCTGTCCCCGACCTGGTAAGGATCGTAGCCCTCACCTCTTGTATCTTTGTGATAAAACATAGGATCGGTAAGGTAGCCTTTGTACCATTTGTTGATGATAGGCTGATCTGTTCTTTTTAACCAAATATCAACACCACTGGAAAGCGTGCTGCCTTTAACTCCCGCTAAAGCTTCCTTCTGCCCTTTCGGACCATAGACTCTGAAGGCAACTTTATCGTTCTCCCAGGTATAATCGTCTGCTCTTTCCGGAACCAGCCTGGAATACGTAGTAACCTCTGTCTCAGGAAGCCGAATTTTTGCATCAGAAACAATGGTGTAAATGTTGGTCTTTTTAGCATCAATAGTTGCCAGAAAAAGCAGCTCGTCACCTTTGCCATCGCCATCGTAATCGATCCATTGAATGGGAAGATATTTGTTACTGCTGTCTTTTATCCTAAGATCGGATTCTTTGTTTTTATTTAAAAAAGATTTTAATGCTGAAACCGGAACTGCAACTACCTCATTTCTTGAAAAATCCAGTGTATTTTTTACCTGAACGGAAGTCTGTGCAGACAGTGTATTTACATTTAAAATGCAATCGATTGCGCAAAAGAATAAAAATATTCGTTTTTTATTAATCATCATAATTAATCCTTTTCTCAAAAGTAAATAATTTAATTGAAAAAAGTACAAATTATTACCAATCAAAACTATTATTTTTCAGGATTTACTGTATTGGGCTTACTAACATATTTATTTCCTTTTACAAAAAAACGCCAGGGCAAAAATGCATCTTCCTGGGCATAGGCAACACCTATTCTCGGACCAGCTGCAATTTCATCATCGTGATAGCGGATGCCATGGTCTTCAATCCAGATTTCTTCTCCAGTCAGATCTTTGTTGTTAAAGGATCTGTCGATTCCCAAAGCTTTTGCGGCAGAACCGGGACCTGCTGAAATAGCAGCTTTGGTAAAAGGCATCTTCCTTCTCATTTCCATGATTTCTTTTCCTACCAATGGTTCAATTCCTCTTACCAATACAGCATGCGGATCGTCTTTCACTCCCGTTACAATATTGAACAGATAATGAATCCCGTAACACAGATAAACATAAGAAACACCACCTTCATTATACAAAACTTCAGTCCGGCCTGTACGACGGTTTCCGTAAGCATGCGATGCTTTGTCCTGCACTCCGAAATAAGCCTCTGTCTCCACGATAATTCCTGCCGTGACTTCATCATTGATTTTCGTAAAAAGTACTTTCCCCAAAAGATCTTTGGCCAAGAAAATCACATCTTGATTCAGGTAATAAGGATATTGTAATTTCAATTCTGTTGAGTATTTTAATGGATTAAATCTAATATTTTAAAAGCAGGAATCCAAGTCTTAGCCATAAAAAAAGCCTTTAACCATAAGATCAAATACTTTTATTATTTTAATGATAATTTAAAAATTATTTATCCAGAAACTGAACGGCTTTAGTAACGAATGCATCATGATTCTGAAAGAAAGACGCGTGCCCTGAATCCGGGAAAATCAGCAATTCTGAGTTTTCTAAATTCTGAGACATATTGTGTGCATTCTGAATAGAAACAGGCAAGTCATTTTCACCGTGCACAATAAGAACAGGCTTTTTAATATTTTTTATTTCGTTAAGCGCATCAGCATTTGGCTGAGCCCAACCCAACACCGCAGTAAACTGAGAAGCCGAGGTCGCATCACTTAGAGCAAGATCTCTATCGACCGTGCGGGACTGAATTCTCGCGTATGCAGCTTTTCCCGCAGCAATGCTTTCCGGCGATTGTGTAAATCCGAACTTAAGAAATGACTCTTCCGGACTCAATCCTGCCGTACTGGCAACGATATTCGGTAAATTGGATAATCCGATGGCTCCTTTTGGTCCGGTTCCTGTTAAGATCACTTTATTAATCAAAGCAGGCTTCGTCAAAACCACTCTCTGAGCAATAAATCCGCCCATTGAAAAGCCCATGATATTAACTTTATTCAGATGCAAAGCTTCAATAAAATCTATCGCATCATCGGCCATAGCCTGTATATTGTCGGGGGTCGTTCCTTTCGAAGCAGCCACTCCTTTATTATCAAAAATAATGACTTTATATTTTTTGGCAAGACCATCTGTAACTGCCGGATCCCAATCGTCCATCGAGCCTCCCAATCCCGGAAACAGCACCAAAGGAACCCCGCCGTCTTTTCCTAAAACCCGATAAGCAAATTGAGTTCCTTTTACATTTACAAATCTTGTTTTGGCATTTTGATGGTTGGTTTGTATCTCCTGAATCGTCGTAATTTCACTTTCTTCTCTGCAAGACATTGCTAATGTTGTTGAAAAAAGTGTTAAACATAAAACACCTGTAATTGAAGTTTTTCTGATTGATTTCATTGTAGTTTATTTTTGTAAGATTATGCTGCAAACATAGAAACTACAGCCGTACAAGTCATTCAGAAAGTGCTTCAAACGGACATTTTCAGGATTTAATCAGACATTTTGAAAGGTAAAAAATAGAAAGAAGATGTCTTATACAAAATTAAATATCGATCATCTTAGTTTTAGTTTAAATTAAAAAAGCTATCCCAAAAATCATTGACTTTCAGAATAACTTATGATAAATATTTTAATTAAAATACTTTATTTCACAGCATTTTTCGCTTTCTCAGATTCCATTAGGTGATGCTCTAATGTAGGAACTGTTTTCCCAGCGAAAGACTTCAGGGAAGCTTCCGAACCGTCTGAGGCCTCTTTTTTAAATTCCGCAATATCTTTCTTATGATCGGAAACCATAAGATCTGCATAGGCACGATCGAAGTCTGCTCCTTTTTTGGCTTTCAGATTGTCATATTCTTTCTGTTTTTCGGCATCCAGACCTGTTGGCAATGTGTATCCCACTGTTGAAGCCCATTTTTTAAGCTCTTCATTGGCTTTACTGTGATCATCCACCATCATTTTCCCTAAAGCTTTTACGGTTGAATTTGTTGCATTTGTCGCCGCAAGCTCCCCCATCATGACTTCCATCAATCCACCTTTTGCTGCACCGTCTGCAAATTTTTTGTCCTGGTCACTCAAAGCTGTGGATGTGGTGGTGTTCGCCGTTGTTGTGGCAGAATCACTGGTTGTCATCCCCGAATCTACAGGAGCAGCTGTTGCGGTAGAGTCCGTTGAATGGTCTACAGCCGTACTTTCATTCTTTTTACAGGCAGCCAATGCAACGACCGCCAATAATGTTAAAATTGACTTTTTCATAATATTATTGTAAATGGTTAAAGATAAATGGCAATACGTTATTGCTTACTGCTATTACTAACAATTTTTTTGCCAACATTGCAAAAAATAAACATGAGTTTTTTATAAAAATCCTATAGACTGCTCTATCAGGTAATCTACACACAATCAACAGATTGTTTTTATTTATAATTCTTTTATTAAACGAAAAGTAAGATTAATGCGGGGTTTCATTGGTTTTGCAGATTTGGCGATGCGGTGTTCCCAATGGAGCTGCAGATTACCTTTCATAATTAATAAAGAACCATGTCGGAGCGGCAAGCTGTACTTTAATTGATGATTATCTACCTTTCTAAAATCAAAATTCCTTACCTCACCAAGACTCACGGAAGCTATCATAGGACGGTTTCCCAACTCACTTTCCTTATCGCGATGCCATGCCACGGAATCATTGCCGTCCCTGTATAAATTTAATAATACAGAATTAAAAGTACATCCTGATAAGTTTTCTATTTTCTGTTTTAAAGATAACAGTTCAGATGTCCACGGATTGACTGCAAATTCATTGCCTCCCAACTGGTATAATTTGGTATCATCACCGTACCATGCCGTTAATCTTGGGGTGAGTACCGTTTTATCGTACATCTTTTGGGTTCGCTGTTTCCACGGAACGGTTTTCAATAGTTTTTCTTCAAGTTCCGTTGCTTCTTTTTCGGATAAAAAATGCTCGGTATAGTCCAACAACTCTTCCGGAAATTGGTAATATTCATCATTATTAAATAAACTTAGCATATCCATATAATCTTCATTAAAGCTTTTTCATCAGTTATATCTCATGAGGGAAAAATATTAACACATTCCGGAACTTTTAATTAAATTTTTAACATTAAATATTATTTTCCGATAATCACTTTCCGGTGTTCCGTTCCCCAGTCTGCCAACGTATCGATGATGGTTTGAAGGGTTTTACCATATTCCGTAAGCTGATACATCACCGTTACGGGCTGGGTATCCAAAACATTGCGTTTTACCAGCTTGTTCATCTCCAGTTCTTTCAGTTCCTTACTTAGCATTTTGTTGGAAATTCCCTGCACATCATTCAAAATATCAGAAAAACGTCGTTGGTTGTAGTAGCAGACCGATGAAATGATGGAAATTTTCCACTTCCCGTTCAATACGTCCATTGCATCGTGTACTGCCATGATCTGTTTCTTGTTTTTGTCGTTCGCCGAACATATAATTTCTTCCATAAGTTACTTTGTTACTCAAATGTTACTGTTACTTTTCGTAACAAAGTTACTAAAATAAATTAATCTGTACTACATTTGCTTCGTTAAACAAAAAATAGTTACAATGAATTTCACAAACAAAAACGTAATCATAACCGGAGGAACTACAGGCATTGGATTGGCAACTGCAAAAGCATTTATCACGGCAGGAGCCAATGTCTGGATCACGGGGCGAAATACTGAAAACCTGGAAAAGGCAGCTCAAAAAATCGACAGTCCGAAATTAAAAACCCTGGTTTCCGACACTTCAAATATGGAAGGAATCGCAGCATTAGAAAAAGCCTTTGCAGAAAGCGGAAACCAACTGGATGTCCTTTTCCTGAATGCAGGAATCGCAACTTTCACACCGATAGAACAAACTTCAGAAACTGATTTTGATGCCCAGTTCAATACTAATGTAAAAGGTCATTATTTCACCCTTCAAAAATTACTGCCTTATCTTACAGAAGGTTCGTCCGTTATTTTCACTTCATCAACTGTTGCCACAGCTTCACAAATGTATGCAAGTGTATATTCTGCGACCAAAGGAGCATTAAATAAAATCGCGCAGATTGCCGCAAACGAGCTTGCAGAAAGAAAAATCAGAGTTAATATTGTAAGTCCGGGTCCTACTCAGACAGAAGGTTTTGACAAAGCAGTTCCTGATGAAGCTGTGAAAAAACAATTTGCTTCCACTACGGCTCTGCAAAGAATGGGTGATCCCGATGAAATTGCAAAAACGGTTTTATTTTTAGCTTCCGACAATGCCAGTTTTATTACAGGAACAGAATTATTGGTAGATGGAGGTTATATTGGGTATGCCTTAAAATAACTTAAGTTCTATCACATTTTATATTTCATAATAAAGTAACCTTTCAATTGAGAGGTTATTTTTTTTGTATTAGAACTAAATGAAGCATTCAAGAAAGTCTTATCCTTAATTTTAATTCTTATCAATAATTTTTTCACGTATCCACATTTAATTTTATCTTTGAATTTGTGCAATCGATTACAAAATAAAATTTAAAATTAATTTTATACCGACAGTGCAGGATAATTATTAATCCTAATTATTTTAGATTGCGATAAATAAAGAAAACTATTTAAGATAGCAAGTTTAAAAAAATTAAACAACTCTTTACCATTATGAAAAAATATGCTTTATTCTTTCTTTTACTATTAATAACGATCCCGTTTTCGGCTCAATATAAACCATGGACTTCTGCAGAACAGCCTTTAAAAGAAATTCAGGCCTTAAAAAAACAAATTGTAAAGCCCAATTTCAGGAAAAAAGACTACCTGATTACAGATTTTGGCGCCATTGGTGACGGAAAGACAAAAAATACGGAAGCTTTTAAAAAAGCGATTGAAAAATGCAATGCAGATGGTGGAGGAAGAGTTGTGGTTCCAAAAGGAGTTTTTTTGACAGGAGCGATTTATCTGAAAAGTAATGTAAATCTTTATGTAAGCGAAGGTTCAACCATTTTATTCAGTCAGGACAGCAACGACTACCCTATCGTTTTCACCCGTTGGGAAGGAATGGAATGTATGAATTATTCATCTTTAATTTACGCATACGAAGAAGAAAATATCGCCGTAACAGGAAAAGGAACCTTAGACGGAAATGCCGACCTTGATCATTGGTGGTTCTGGTGTGGAGCCACAAAATACGGCTACAACGAATCCCGCCCGGGAAGACAAAATCCTGCCCGTGCAAAGCTTCATGAATACATGGCTCAGAGAAAACTTGCCAGAGAAAGAATTTTTGGAGACGGATATTATTTAAGACCCAATTTCGTTCAACCATACAGATGTAAAAATTTCTATATGGCGGATGTTTTGGTTAAAAATTCACCAATGTGGAATTTAAATCCTGTTCTTTGCGAAAATGTGTTAATTGAAAGAGTAAAAGTAATCAGCCACGGTCCGAATAACGACGGTTGCGATCCTGAAGCATGTAAAAATGTTTGGATTAAAGACTGTTATTTTGACACCGGAGACGACTGCATCGCCATAAAATCAGGAAGAGACGAAGATGGAAGAGATATCGGAAGACCTGCTGAAAACCATATCATCGAAAACTGTGAAATGAAAGACGGACACGGCGGTGTCGTGATCGGAAGCGAAATTGCTGGCGGAGCGAAAAATATTTATGCCATCGGAAACCTGATGGACAGTAAAAATCTCGACAGAGCTTTAAGAATTAAAACAAGCTCAAGCCGCGGCGGAATCATTGAAAATGTATTTTTCTACAACACAAAAGTAGGCGCTTTTCAGGAAGCTGCCGTGCGTTTCAATATGCACTACGAAAAACCGGGAAATTTTATTCCTACAATAAGAAATATCTGGGTGGAAAATTTAACCGTAGAAAAAGGTGGAAAATATGCCGTATTTTCTGATGCCTATGAATCTTCACCAGTTACAGATTTTACGATGATTAATGCTAAAATGAACGGTATTGAAATTCCATATAAGGTTGATTATATGAAAAATGTGAAGCTGAAAAATGTGACCGTTAACGGAAAGCCATTAACTGAGTTAAAGAATTAAAATGCGAAAAAAAACCATTTTTGCCGGACTGATTGTTTTATCCGCTTTCTCACTTTCATTTTCCCAATCGAAACATTGGCAGAACAATGAAAGAGAACTGCATTATAAAGAGGATAAAGGCGATTTTTTATTGGTAAATGGAAAATATCGCTTCAACCGGGCTTTGTACGGAAACAATCTCGCATCAAGAGTGGAAGCCGGAGATCTACCGGAGTTTGCGCTCTATCTTCCTGGAATGGGCGGAAATCTTCAGTTCGTCATTCAAAAAGGAAATTCCATTAAAAAATTAATTCAGGCTGAAAAAATTGAAACGCGGTATCGTCCCGGATCAATGCTTTACAATATCAAAGATCCGATTCTTGGATTTGGAAGTTTAAAACTTACTGTTTTAGCACAATCTAAAGAAGAAGGATTGGTTTTAAAAATGGAAACGGACAATGTAGATCCTTCAACGAAAATTTATGCAGTTTACGGAGGAGCAAGCGGAACAACTTTCAGCAGAAACGGCGATATTGGTGCCGATCCGGAATCCGGATTCTACTTATTGCCTGAATATTGTTTGAATAATCAGTTTCAGATTAATAAAAATCAGTTTCAGTTAAATTATTTAAATAAGAAAAAAGAAACTCAAACTGTTACCGGAAATTTTTCAAACACCGGTTCTTTGCAAGTAACGGATGCTGAAACGCTGGAAAAACTTTCAGATTTCTCTCAAAACAAGGCAGATAAATCACCTATCATTTACGCTGCTTATTCTGCACAGAAAAATCCTTTTTATATTCAAATTAAAAAAGGAAAATCAGACAAAAACTTTTCAGACGAAGAGTTAAAAAATATCTTTAATGAAGCTGAACAATCCAGGTTAAATTTAACCAGCAGAGTTCAGTTAAAAACTCCCGATTCCGATTTAAATAGTTTCGGAGCTACTTTAGCCGTTGCCGCAGACGGAATTTGGGAAAGTCCGACCTATCTTCACGGAGCCGTTGCCTGGAGAATGCGCTTAAATGCTTGGCGTGGTGGTTATGTAGCAGACGCTCTCAATTGGCACGAACGAGCGAAAGAACATTTTGAAAGCTATGCCAATTCGCAGGTTTTAAAACCTGATTTCGCACCTGTCGAAATGGATACTTTGCTGCATTTGGCGAGACATGCGGAAAAAATGGGAAACTCTGTGTTTTCAAGTGGATATATCTCCAGAAATCCGAATAACAATACAAAACCACATCACTACGATATGAATCTGGTGTTTTTTGATCAAATGTTTACGCATTTCAATTACACCGGAGATATAGAATTTTTAAAGAAAATGTGGCCGACGATGGTTCGCCACATGGACTGGGAAAAAAGAAATTTTAAAAGAGGCGATCTTTACGACGCTTATGCTGCAATTTGGGCGAGCGACGCACTGCAATATTCAGGGGGAAAAGTTACCCACACTTCTGCTTATAACTACAGAGCCAATCTCGAAATGGCAAAACTGGCGAAAATCATTGGCGAAAATCCTCAACCTTATGAAAAAGAAGCTGAAAGTATTTTAAATGCCATGAAAACCCAGCTTTGGCTTAAAAAAAACGGTCATTTTGCTGAATATAAAGATTCTTTGGGCAACCAAATTCTTCACGACAAGCCTGGAATCTGGTCGATTTATCATGTTTCGGATGCTTATATTTTGAATGAATTTGAAGATTATCAAAATTTACAATACATCAATAATCACATTCCAAAAATCCCGGTGAAGGTGAAAGGTGAAACGGATAAAAACTATTACACGCTTTCCACAACTAACTGGCAGCCTTACGATTGGTCGATCAACAACGTAGCTTTGGCGGAAAACTTACAGACTGCTTTGGCCTATTGGCAAGCGGGAAGAAATGAAGATGCTTTCCAACTTTGGAAAGGAAATCTGGCGGAAAGCATGTATTACGGCATCAGTCCGGGGAATTTTGAACAGTTGTCACATTATGATGCTTTTCGTGGTGAATTGTACCGAGATTTTGCCGACCCGATCGGAGTGGCGGCACGAACTTTAACGGAAGGGCTTTTCGGAGTGTATCCTAAATTATTAGAAAATAAAATTCTACTAAAACCGGGCTTTCCAAAAGACTGGAATTTTGCAGAATTAAAACTTCCGGATTGGGAATTTAAATTTAACCAAAATTCAAAAAAAGCGGAATATTTTTTCAAATCAAATTATTCAAAACCGGTTGCTTTGGAAATGCAGATTCCGGTAAATCATACTCAAATACAATCGGTAAAAGTAAATGGTAAAAAAGTGGATTGGAAGATTAAGCCCAACTCTATTTTACAGCCTTTCGCACAGTTTGAAACACCGGCTGGAAAGGACTTTAAGGTTGAAATCAATTATTCCGGAGAAGAATTAAAAATTGAAAAAACAGATTATACAAGTTATATTTCTGAAAATCTTCAATTAAATTTCGGTTTAAAAAAGAAAATTAAACAGGTTTTTGATCCTCAAGAATTAATTAAAAATTCTCCTTCTATGGAGGGATGGCCGAAGGTCGGGGCGGTTAATAACCAGTTTGAATTAATTAAAGAAGAAAGAAAAGGAACTTTTTTCGTTCAGCTTGAACAAAACGGAACAACCTGGTGGCAACCTGTGAATGTTGATATTCAATATCCTTTGGAAGCAAAATGGGTGAATAAAAAACTGGAGATTCAATCAAAATCAGAAAATTCTATTAATGGAAAACTGAATATCAAGGGTTTACATAAGACTTTTTCAACTCAGAAAAATCAAAATACATCAATTGAAATTCCTGAAATTTTTTTAACGAAAGGAACCAATTCTCTTGAGCTTGAATATAATGGAATTAAGCAAAATATTGAAATTACAGACTGGGAAATTGACAATAAAGGCGACTTCAATCCAATTTCACTGGCTTCAAAATACAATGAAAAAGTAACCGGAATTTTCAACCAAAAATATCTTTCTCCAAGATTGAATGTCCCTACTCTACAGCTTCCGTGGCAGGGAATCGGGAATTGGTGTTATCCGTTAATCACAGCTCAAATCGACGACAGCGGATTGATGAATAAAAGAAAAAACGATAAGGTGGATTTTCTTGGAATTCCTTTTTTAATTAATAATGAAGATAAAAATATCGTCTTTACGAGCCAATGGGATAATTTCCCGAAATCGGTGGAAATCCCTGTTTCAGGAAAAGGTAAAAAAATTTATTTTCTGATGGCTGGTTCTACCAATCCTATGCAGTCGCAGATCATTAACGGGAAAATTACGATTCAATATGTTGATGGATCGACAACGGAATTAGAACTGAAAAACCCGATCAACTGGTGGCCGATCGAGCAGGATTTATTTGATGATAATTATGCTTTTGAAATTCCGTATGATAAAATTCCGTACAGGGTAAAATTGAAAACGGGAGAAGTTTACAAAGGTGGAAGTTTGACCCAATATTCAGGCATAAAAGGATTCACCGACCGTGCTGTAGAAGGTGGCGCTGCAACGATTCTGGATTTGCCGATTAATCCAAATAAAGAATTAAAAACAATACAACTAACAGCAGTGAGCAACGATGTTGTTATCGGGATGATGAGTGCCACTGTTTTGAAATAAAATGAAATTTTATGGTGTAGACTTCGACAAGCTCAGTCTGACAGCGCGAAAAAAGACATTTAGTATTAGGATTGTCAGGCTGAGCCTGTCGAAGCCTCAGTGATAAATTTAAAGAGTAAATAGAATTAAAAGATCAATAGAGGCGGGCTTTAGCCCGTCTGCAAATAATGAAAATCATCAGGGCTTTAGCCAAAACTTATTGAAGTTTAACATGTCTGATTCAATAAAATAAATTTAAAAATGAAGAAATTAGTCATATACCTGAGTCTTTTTTGCATTGGATTTTCTTCTCTCAATGCACAGAAAATCGATCGTAAAAGGGTGGTTCAGCGACATAATATTGTCAATAACAAAATTGATACTTTATCGTCTTTGACGGTTGGAAACGGAAAATTCGCTTACACAGTCGATATCACCGGAATGCAGTCGTTTCCTGAATATTATAAAAACGGAGTGTCTCTCGGAACACAATCAGAATGGGGCTGGAACAGTTTTCCAAATACTAAAAATTATACATTTGATGAAACGCTGAAACCTTACGATTTCAATAATGATGGCCGAAAAGCGTTGTACAGTGTACAAATCAAAGAACCGGAGCGCAACAAAAAAGCTGTTGAGTATTTCCGTGTGAACCAACATCGTCTGCAATTGGGAAATATCGGGATCGAACTGTATAAAAAAGACGGTCAGAAAGCAAAAATTTCAGATTTACAAAATATTAATCAGAAATTTGATTTGTGGACGGGGATTATCACCAGTGAGTTTACTTTAGAGGGAATTCCTGTAAAAGTCTGGACCGCTTCTTTTCAAAATTCCGACAAAATCGGAGTTAAAATTGAATCAGATTTAATTGCTCAAAACAAATTAAAAGTTTTCGCCCACTACCCTTCTCCTACCGGACAATTTTTGGACGATGCCGCTTTTTATGGCAATGAAAATGATCATTCCACAAAAATTATTTCATCAAGTTCATCCCATGGATTAATTGAGCATAAATTACAAACTGCTGATTATTTTACTCAATTATATTTCACCGAAGGAAAATTACGTGAAGCCGGAAAGCATTATTTCGTCTATGAACCTTCTTCTAAAGCTAAAACCATCGAATTGAGCGTTGAATTTTCAGCTAAAAATCAAAAAACTACAAAAAGTTTATTTGCTGATGCTGAAAAAGAAAGCACTTCAGGATGGAAATCTTTCTGGGAAAGCGGTGCAGCCGTAGATTTTGAAGGCAGCACAGATCCAAGAGCCAACGAACTGGAGCGCAGAGTTGTTTTGTCGGAATATTTAACCAAAGTACAATGTGGCGGAAGCAATCCTCCCCAGGAAACGGGCTTAACCTTCAACAGCTGGTACGGAAAACCGCACACAGAAATGCATTGGTGGCACGGCGTTCATTACGCTTTATGGGGAAGACCTGAGATTTTAGAAAAACAATTGGATTATTATTTCAGATCATTTGAAAAAGCCAAAAAATTAGCAGAAAGACAAGGTTACAAAGGCGTTCGATGGATCAAAATGTCTGATAATGAAGGTAATGAAAGTCCGTCTTCCGTAGCTGCATTTTTGATTTGGGAACAACCGCATTTGATTTACATGACTGAACTTTTATATCGAAATAACAAGGATAAAAAAGTATTGGAAAAATATAAAGATCTGGTTTTTGCAACGGCCGAATTTATGGCAGATTTTGCAACATATGACAAAGAGAAAAACCGCTATAATCTAGGAAAAGGTGTGATTCCTGCACAGGAAGTTTTCCCGGCAAAAGACACCTACAACCCGACTTATGAAGTGGCGTATTGGGATTGGGCGCTGAAAGTTGCTCAACAGTGGAAGGAAAGATTAGGCCAGCCAAGAGATAAAAAATGGGATGATGTCATCTCAAAATTGGCTCCGCTTCCGGTTCAGGATGGTGTTTATTTATCAACAGAATCGGCAAAAGATTCGTTTACATTTCCGAAATGGATGACCGATCACCCTTCAGTTTTAGGAGCATTGGGAATGGTTCCCGAATCACCAAAATTGGATAAAAAAATCATGAAAAACACGCTTGATATCGTTTGGGAAAGATGGAACTGGGAACACACCTGGGGTTGGGATTTCCCGATGACGGCGATGACAGCAGCACGATTGGGACTTCCGAATAAAGCTTTGGATGCACTTTTCATGAAAATTCAAACCAATACTTATCTGAAAAACGGACACAATTATCAGGACGGAAGATTGAGAATTTATCTTCCCGGAAACGGCGGAGTTCTGACAACCGTTGCCATGATGCTCGAAGGCTGGGACAATTCTCAGGGACAATTTCCCGGTTTCCCGAAAGACGGCTCATGGAAAATAAAAGCAGAAGGTTTCAAAAAAATGCCTTAAAAATACACATTCATACTTAGTTTGAGGTCTGTCGGAAACGGCAGGCCTTTTTTGTGATGGGTTTTCCATATATCAAACCTTCAAGGTTTTTGAAACCTTCAAGGTTTATTAGGCTTAAGTAAAAAAATCAATGTATTTTAAGTTTAAATCCGACAATAATAAAATAATACAAGTAGATCGATATAAAATTTCCAACTTATCTGCAATCATTGGTTAATTTTTTATAAATTAGTTTCTTTAAAACCGTTTTAATCTCTCCTACCTGAAAGTCATGGCAGAAACATTTGAAATCAATATCAATGAACACTCCAGAGTGCCTAAATATAAACAGATTGTAGATTCTATTCTGAATGGAATTGATGGTGGAGAAATTCAGATCGGAGAAAAAATCCCTTCCATCAACGAGCTCAGCGAATCCTGTTTTCTCTCCAGAGACACCGTGGAAAAAGCTTACAAAGAGCTTAGAAAAAGACAAATCATCGAATCTGTAAAAGGAAAAGGATATTATATTTCGCGTGTCAATAAAAATGATATCATTAATATTTTCTTCCTGATCAACAAGCCAAGTACGTACAAGATGATGATTTACAATTACTTCGTCAATGCAATCGGTACCAAAGGCAATGTGGAGATGTATATTTATCATTGTGACGAAACCCTTTTCATTAATTCTTTAAAAAAGAACCTCGGAGGGTTTGATTATTATGTGATCATGCCCCATTTCCGTGATGAACAGTCGAAACACACCAGTTCTACAAGGGAAGTTTTAGATATGATCGAAAAAATCCCGAAGAACAAATTACTGATGCTTGACAATACCAAACCTAACATTTCAGGGGAATACGGTTCTATTTATCAGGATTTTGAACATGATATTTACAATGCATTGAAGGAAGGTTTGGATAAAATCAAAAAATACGAAAAGATCATTTTGGTGTATCCCGACAGATCGATTCACCCCTATCCTTTCCGTATTGTGCGGGGCTTTGAGAAATTTTGTAAAGATTTTAAACTCGATTATGAAATTTTGGATGAGATATACCCTGACATGGAACTTCAAAAAGACATTTTCATTACCATTCGTGAGCGTGATCTGGTGAATCTGGTGAAACAAATCCGACAGAATAATATGAAATTGGGAGAAGATATCGGAATTATTTCCTACAACGAGACACCTTTGAAGGAATTGCTGGGAATCACCGTAATTACTACTGATTTTAAAGCAATGGGAGAATCTGCAGCTTATATGATTTTAAAAAATAAAAAGGAATCGGTGAATAATGTTTTTAAATTTATTCAGAGGGATTCTCTTTAAAATTTTAATTTTTTAAACGCAAAGATTTAATTTTAAAACAAACAATTTAAGTGAGCAAAGAATGCGACAAAGTCGCTGAAGAAGCCACTTAACACTCTTTGCTCACTTAAAAATATTCAGAAATAATATATAAAACTTTGTGTTAAAAAATTTTAGTTCTGCATATAAAAGTGCAATCGATTACACAATTATATTTAATTAAGAAAAATATTATAAAATTTAATTATGATTAAAAAATTAATTTTTGCCCTGAGTTTTTTGATGGCAGTGACTATTTCAGCACAAAAAACAAATGATAAAGATGCAGTGACCGCAGCGGCTGAAAAACTAAGATTAGCCATGATAAGCGGTGAAAAACCGGCATTGGAATCACTGATCTTACCGGAGCTTACTTACGGACACTCAGGTGGTCACATCGATGATGCAGCGGAGTTTGTAGAAAAATTAGTCAGTAAAAAATCTGATTTTGTAACCATTGATATTACAAATCAAACCATCAGTATCACTGGGAATACAGCGATTGTTCGTCATCATTTCTATGCAACGACTGCTGATGCAGGAAAAGCTCCTGGGGATGTGACTTTGGATATTTTATTGGTTTGGGTTAAAGTAAAAAAAGACTGGAAATTGTTGGCAAGACAAGCCGTAAAATCTGAGAAGAAAAAGTAATTGGATTAAATTATGATAAACAAAATTCGCAGAGTTTCTTTGCGAATTTTTTGTTGTAAAGATATTTAATTTTCAACCATTAAGATTTTTATTAAGAAGTTTAGAGTAGATGAGCTTTGCTTTAAGAAGAATGCTTATAAAAATTATTTGATTTCTCTTAATTAAACTTAACAATTTAAATATTCTTAATGTTTTTAAAATACTCCGTTGAAATCATTTTTATTTTTGACGCAAAGATTTATTATTTATCCTGAATATTTTTGAGTGAGCAAAAATTGAAATCAATACATTGATTCTTATGAAGGTAGCTTCTTCAGCGACTTTGTCGCATTCTTTGCCCACTTAAAATGGAGAGTTTTTTAAATTAAATCTTTGCGTTAAATTTTTTTTTTAAGTTTAAAGTTTGGGCTAAAGCCAATCGAGATGCTGCAATGAAAAAAACGGGCTAAAGCCCGTTCCTATTGATAAAATCATTATGTAATCTTTTTTTATTAAAGTTTGGCAACTTCCATCCTCCCTCCTCCATCTTCCAGCCCAAAAACTACTTCACTCTAAAATTCTGCAAATCCCCCGGTTTTTCACAGCAAACCTGCTCCATTACCTGTCTGAACTGCATTTTCAGCATTTCAATAATGTGATCGCCGCCTTTATCCCCTAAAGCTCCGACAGCATACATAAACGTTCTTCCCATAAAGGTAAATTCAGCGCCACAGCTTAATGCGCGGGCAACATCCGGACCGGTTCTCACGCCACTGTCCATCATTATTTTGATTTGATTTTTATATTTTTCGCTGATTTCTTTTACAACCGCAATAGTAGATTCTCCCGCATCGAGCTGTCTTCCGCCATGGTTGGAGATGATCATTCCATCAAAACCTAAACGTACGGCTTCTTCGGCATCTTCATCGGAAGCGACGCCTTTAATGACCAATTTTCCTTTCCATTTATCGCGGATTGCTTTGATTCTGTCTGGATTCAACCTACCTGAAAAAGTGGAGTTCATGAACTGTCCCAATTGCTTCACGTTCATGTTTTTATCCATATATTTTTCCATGGTTTTAAAGCTTGGAATACCATGTTTCAACATTTCCATACACCATTGAGGTTTTACCAATGCCTGGGAAACGTTTCTGAAATTCAATTGAGGAGGCATAGCCAACCCGTTTCGGATTTCTTTTGCTCTGTATCCGAAAGTCGGAACATCTGCCAAAATACACAAAACATCGTAGCCAGAAGCTTCACAACGATCGAGAATATCGTCTCGCAACCACTCTTCTCTTGGATGATACAATTGATACCAGGCTTTTCCTTCCGTTAATTCGGCAATTCTTTCGATACTGCTCGTCGTTACCGTACTTAAAATAAAGGGAATATTATGTTTAAAAGCAGCTTTTGCCAAAATTTCGGGAGCATTCGGCCACATTAATCCTTGTAAGCCAACAGGAGAAATTCCGAATGGTGCAGAATATTTTACTCCGAATAACTCGGTTTCCATATTCGCTTCCGCAAAATTATTATTCAGATAACGCGGACGAAGCAGAACATCTCTTAATTCGTCTGTATTCCGGTCTCTGTTGATGTTTTCATTACAACCGCCATCCAGATATTCGAAGGCGAAACGGGGCATTCTTTTTTTAGCTCTTTCAATCAGAAGTTCAAGCGATGCATAGCGGGTATCAAACGGAAATGCCATGATTTATAAATTAAGAATTAAAGGTTGAAGCACTTTCATCTGATAATGCTGTTGTAAAAAAGTTTCATCTATTTTTTTGTTGGAAATCACCATCGAAGCTCCCAACGCAGAACCTAGCGGAGAATGTGTAGACATCACGTTGTAATGCTGAAAATGGTGAGACATCAGCTTCATAAAAACATCATTGTCTGTAAATCCGCCGTCGATGTAAATGTTTTCAATTTCTGAATTTCCGATCGCATTTTTAATGGTATGAATCTGCAGATCCATCAATTCTATCATTAATTGATGATACGCTTCTTCAAAGGTCTGGAATGAGTTTAAATCTGTTTCACTGATCATTTTTCGTTTTAAAGCAATACCTTCAAAACGGAAATAAACCGCTTTATTTTTCATTAAACGAAGATACAAATCCTGATCAAACTGCACTTCCCTGTGGAAACCATATTCTTTTCCGTAATAATCACACAGTTTTTCTACCTGAATTTTGTATTCATTTCCCATGAAAAAACGCGATGCTTTCACACGTTTACCGTCGATTCGCATATAATTCAGGCAATTGTTTTCAATGTCTTCATCCGTCAGACTTTCATCATTAAATGGATTTAAAGAAATACTCCATGTTCCTGTCGACAGCAATAAGAACGGTTCTTTTTTACTTAAAATATAAGGTAACAACGCTGAAGAGCTGTCATGAATTCCAACGCCGATTTTTATTTTTTTGTTTCTGTATGAAGTGTTGATACTTGCAGAAGTCGGTACAATCGGTCCCAATAAGGCATCGATTCCCTCTTCGTAAACCCAGTCATGATAATCTGCTTTGTCATAATCCCACAAATTGGTGTGGCAGCCTATCGAAGTGAATTCCGACACACAAATTCCGGTAAATAAATACGACAAATACTGAGGCAAATGCAGGCTGTACCTGATTTTTTTGAAGGTTTCCGGATGCTTGTATTTTAACCAGAATAATTGCAACCCTGAATTGAGCATTCCTGATTGTGGTGATGCTGTTTCGCGTGCAATTTTCAGTTTGTCTCCATGCTTTTCGTAAAATAAATCAAGAATTTCCTCATCCATCGGTTTGGTGTAATTGTACAAAGGTGTCAGAACATTTCCTTTCTGATCCAGATGTACAAAACTCGCTCCATACGTGGAAAAATTGATTGCTTTTACTTCATATTTTTCATTATCAAGAATGGCATTGAAGTTATCTTTGATCCAGTTTTGCAGTGCGGCCAGATCTTCCGTCGGATAACCATCTTCATCGGTAGTGAGCGGCAATTCTGTATATTCCCGGACAACTTCTTTATAATTTTTATCAAATAAAAAGAATTTTTTATTGGTCTTTCCAATATCAAATACTATGGTTACCTTCTTTTTGGACATTCTTGTGATGAATTTATTTTTATAGTTTAAACACAAATGGCACTAATATTTTTCCACTAATAACACAATACCATTCGTGAAATTTGTGTAAAAATTAGTGTTTATTTGTGTTTTATAATTTAAATATTTTTTTCGAACCATTAAGGAGTGTTCAGATATTAAGATTCATGAAGAAAAAATCCACTAATTTCTCAAGCAATGATGCTTAAACCCCAATAATCCAAACACTTTCAACCTTAATGATAAAAAAATAAGGATACATATAATTAAAAACTTTCGATTGCACTTGAAAGTTTAAATTATCAATTTTAAAACAGGATTATAATCCCGTTGCTTTCACATTTAAGCCTCTTTCGGAAATTAAATTTTCTCTTACTTTAAGGTTTCTGTAAGCTGAAATCGGGTCTAGCGCTGCCCCTGTCTGCAATCTTGCCGCTCTCAATAACGGACGAACGTCTGTTCTGTAGGCATTCTGCAAAATCTCCTGTGCACGAACGACATCGTTATTCAGCTGTGCATCTTTTAATGCTTTCTGATTTACCAAAAGTGCCTGTGCATAAGCAATTAAGATCGCTTCCAAAGACTGAATCAAATCTTCCAAAGGATCTTTGATATTGTGACTTGCATCGATCATCCAGGCCGGATAAGGATTTTGAGGATTGTTTTCCATACCGTATACCAATTCATTGAAAATCAAGAACAAAGCATAAGGTTTGATAGAACCCACCGTTAAATCATCATCTCCATATTTGCTGTCGTTGAAGTGGAAACCACCCAATTTCCCTTTATACATCAGGGTTGCAACGATCTGCTCGATATTCGTATTCGGTAAATGGTGACCCAAGTCTACCAGCGTGTAAGCTCTTTCTCCACAAGCATTGGCCAGCATAAAAGACGTTCCCCAATCCTGAATGGTGGTTGAATAGAAATTAGGTTCGTACGGTTTATATTCGATGAATAATCTCCAGTCTTCCGGCATTCCTGCGTAGATTTCTTTTAAGCTTTTTTCAGTATTTGATAAGGCCGTTTGGAAGTTTAATTGTCCCGGAAAACTTGCGCCATCTGCCAACCAAACGGTTAAGCTTTTGGAACCTAATTCTTTCCCGATTCTGATCACTTCTTTGTTGTGCTCCACTGCATAAGCTCTTGAATCTTCATTAACACTGTTCAAAGAACCGAATTTATAAGATTGCTCCGCTCCCGGCTGATCCTGAAACGTGTTGGAATTCATCGCATCAAAAATAAGCCCGTGAGAAGCTGCTTTTTCTTTAATTGCCGCCACATCACTCGGAATATCCCATGGAATATGCAAAGATACCGCTCCCGCAGAGTGCGTTAAGGCGTGAATTAACCCAACATCATCTAATTTCTGTTCCAAAGAAGAAGGTTCGCCGCCGTAAGAAAATCTTCCGAAACGTGTTCCTCCAGCTCCTAAAGCCCAACTCGGAATAGCTACCTGAAAATCGGCAATTTTGTTGACGATTTCCGTAACATTGGCGCCGGTTTTTGTTAATTTATTTTGTAGAAAATCAAAATCTAAATTAAAATTTTCAACTTCATTTTTATTGTACTGTTCTATAATATCTTTTCCTATAATCATGATTTGATTTTTAAATTTAAATTGAGACCTGCCTGTAGACAAGCCCCAATTTAATAAATTAAATATTTTTTAAACCTAATCATAAAATTTTAATGATTAGTCTTTAGATTAATGTTAGTTTCTAACGCAATGTCCGCAAGGATTTTTTTTAATACGGATATTTTTACGTTCGCAAAGGCGTTTCACTCAGCCAATGATACTAACTTTAATAAAAGTAGAATTTAAATTTTATCTTGGGAATGCATTCGCCATTCCACCATCTACATTGATGATGTTTCCTGTACTTTTATCTAAAATTGCGATGCAGGCAAAAACTCCGTTGGCAATGTCTTCAGGAAGGATAATTTCGTTTAATAAATTTCTTTTTGCGTAGAATGCAGGCAATTCTTCAACAGAAATTCCGTTGGCTTTTGCACGACCTTCCGCCCAAGAACCTTCCCATATTTTGCTGCCTACGATAACTCCGTCCGGATTTACAACATTCACACGGATCTTATCAGCTGCCAATTCTGCTGCCAATAATCTTGTCATGTGCTGTTGAGCCGCTTTTGCAGTTCCGTACGCTACATTATTTGGTCCCGCAACTAAACCATTTTTACTTGCAATATTGACGATATCTCCGCCTAAACCTTGTTTTTTAATGATTTCCACTCCATTTTTCACCATCAGGAACTGACCTTTAACCAAAACATCTTCCAGTAAATCCCAATCTTTTGTTGTGGTGTCTTCCAACGATTTAGAAATTGCCAAACCAGCTGAGTGAACGATGATATCCACCCCACCGAAAGCTAAAACAGTTTCTTTGAAAGCGTTTGCAATCGCCTCTTCATTGGTCACATCACAAGTCACGGCTACCGCCTGATCTTTATTGTATTTTGCCGTAACAGCTTCTACCGCTTCCTGATTTAAGTCTGTGAAAACGACTACCGCCCCTTCCTGAACCATTTTGTCAGCAATTGCCTGTCCGATTCCGCCTCCGGCTCCGGTTACTACAGCGATTTTTCTTGACAATGGCTTTTCTTTCGGCATTCTTTGAAGCTTAGCCTCTTCCAGCAACCAATATTCGATGTCGAAAGCTTCCTGTCTTGGTAATGAAGTGTACTCAGAAATAGCTTCTGCTCCACGCATTACGTTGATTGCATTTACGTAAAACTCACTTGCAACACGCGTCGTCTGCTTATCTTTTGAGAAACTGAACATTCCCACTCCCGGATAAATGATGATCACCGGATTCGGATCACGCATTGCAGGGCTGTTCGGATGTTTGCACGTTTCGTAATATTCTTTGTATTGTTGTCTGTACTGCTCGAAAAGAGGAGTTAATTTCTCTAAAATGGCTTTAGAATCGCTTAAATCTTCATTTTTATCTAAAGTCAAAACTAAAGGCTGAATTTTCGTACGTAAGAAGTGATCCGGGCAAGAAGTTCCCAGTGGCGCCAACCGCTCCAGATCGTTGCTGTTGATGTATTCCAAAACAGTGTCGCTGTCTGTAAAATGACCTACCATTCTGCTTTCGGATGAAGCTAAACCACGCAATAAAGGCATGATTTGAGCTGCTTTATTCTTACGTTCATCGGCAGGAAGAGATTCTACTTTCTGACCACCGAAAACCTGTCCGTTTTCTTCGATTTTTTTAGCAATATATTCAGAAGCCATTTCGATAACTTCCAAACTGTTGATGTAGCATTCGTACGAAGTGTCACCCCAAGTGAACAATCCGTGGCTGCCTAAAACAATCCCTCTGATGCCTGGATTATCGTTTAAACACTTTTCCAATTGCAGTCCTAAATCGAATCCCGGACGTTGCCATGGAACCCAACCCATTGTATCTCCCCAGATTTCTTTGGTGATTTTTTCGCTGTCTTTCGCTGCTGCAACCGCAATTAAAGCATCCGGATGAAGGTGATCAATATGTTTGAATGGAAGTAAACCATGCAGAGGTGTGTCGATAGAAGGTGCTTTGCTATCCAAATCAAAAATACAGTGATTGAATAGGCCTACCATTCTGTCTTCATCTGCTAAACCCTGGTAAATATTTTTTAAGTTTCGTAATCTTTCTGTGTACAATCCGGCAATACCTTTTCTGGTAAGAGTTCCGATGTCGCCACCTGAACCTTTTACCCACATTACTTCAACCTCTTCGTTGGTCAAAGGGTCTTTTTCAATGGTTTTGCAGCTGGTATTTCCTCCTCCATAATTTGTGATTCTTAAATCTGCTCCCAGAATGTTTGAACGGTACAAAAATAAAGCAACCTGATCGTCTCCTAAAGCTGCAGCTTTATTTTCGTCCCATAAATAGTCTACGTATTTGAATGTTTTTACTTTTTCCATTGTTTGTCTTATATTTCTAAATTGTATCCCAAAATTAGACTGTAATATTTGTTACAGCATCCCGTACTATACTGGTAAATACTGTATTTAAAGATAAATTAACTTTTAATTTTTTTTCATTTTAATTCATCTTTTGATTTTTTATAACAATCTCATTAATGGATATGCATGGTTAATATTTTATGATTGTGTGGTTTTTATTTTAAATTATTAAGAAAGATTTAGAAGACTCATATTATATTGAGTCGTATTTTTTATTTAACCACAAAAGTTACAAAAGATAATAAGTGTTATTTAAGTTCATAGATAAACTGTAAATAAGAACACATAAGCTTTTAAAAATCTTTGATTTTTGCTCTTTCTAAGGCTTTTATTAAACTTTAATAGTTCAATAATCTTTTGTTTCTTTTGTGGTTAATTTTTTAAATATTTAATTCTTAATGTTAATACTATTCAAGCGGTTATTCATTAATACCCTGGAAGCTGAGTCAGATTCGGATTATCAACTAATGGATGACCTGCAGAAGCTGCTGCGAATGGAAGCAATTCTGTTTTGTTTGGTACAAATCCATAGAAAAGCCCATCTCCACCGCCTTCGATCCAGTTTGGATATGTTCCTCCGTTTTCAGCAGAACCCGTTGGTTTTGTATAAATGATATTTCCGATCTGCAATGCATTAAATCCGCTTGTGAAACCTACCGCTTTTCTTGCATTTCCGTTAAAAGTACTTGTATAGGCCTCAAACATCCTGGTAGGATACCACTTGTCACCAGCTACAACAGTTTGTCCGTGTGCAGTAACTATACTTGCCAAAGCTGTCTGATAAGCAGCATAATTTGCAGCCGATGTAGGAACATTTTGAACGATTGCAATCTCTGCAGGATTCGTTATCTCTATATATTTAAGTGCTAAAAACGGATCTCCGTATACCTGTGCATTTTTCTCAAATTTATACAGACGCAAAGCAGGTGTGTTTGCGTATGCTCCGCTTTTGTTTGATAAATTTTTCATTGCCTGTCTTGTTGCATCGATTTCACTTGCCAAACGGTTCATTCTGATCAAATCCGTACGAAGATTAAATTCTCCCGCAAACTCCCATTTACGCTCCTGAACAATAGCAGATTCAAAAGCCTGCTGACCAGTCGGAGCCGGTATATTTCCGATTCCTGCACGGTTTCTTACCTGCATAAGAGCAGCAGTACCTGCAGCAGTAGGACCTCCGTTTAAGTAGTTTTGAGTTTCTGCATACATTAATAAAACATCTGCATATCTTAAAATAGGGATATTCAAGTTACGTGCATCTGCCGCCTGAGGCGCCACACACCATCCCATTCTGAATTTTCCTGACATGATACAAGAGAACGTAGTTCCTACATTTACCCAAGTATCCGTAGCTGCACCGCCATTTAAGAAATAAATACTGTAAGAAGTACAAGAAACATCCCTACGGGTATCTCCCGGATTGAAAGATAAATAATAACTAGGCAGTATAAACTGTAGTGCTTTACGCGAACCGTAAGTTCCTCCGCGGGAACCCTCCATTGCATAAACTCCAAAAGCTGAGTTGGTATTGGCTCCGTATTCAGCGATATGCCATAGCATTTCCGGATTTGTTACGGCAAATTTTCTTTGATCAAAATTGAACCACAACGCCTCGAAGCCGCTTTTACCACCCTGAGCCTGTACTAAACTTGCAGTACCGCCATTGATAACCGCTGCACAAGCATTATCTGCAATTTGATACAATTGCTGAACTCTTGCATTATCACTTCTTCTGGACATTGTCCCAGCCGATCCTGTATTAAGATCCCATCTTAAAGAATACCCTGCTGCATACAAGGCGATTCTTGCTAACAGACCATTACCTGCTGCTTTTGTCAAACGTTCTGTCGTTGTTCCGGTAGCCGGTAAATCATTTACCGATTCCTGCATGTCTGCAATCACACGATCGTAGATTACATCACGGGAAGTACGTTTTGGATATAAAGTATTTGGGTCGTTAGGATCTGCATCTTCCAAAGGAATCCAAACTGCAGGAACGTCTCCGTATACCCTGATTAAATTGTGATAGCAAAATGCACGGATAGCTTTTACCTCTGCAAGCAAAGAATTACGCTTTGCACTTGGCTCCATCAAACTTAATCTTGTGATGGCAATATTCGTTTTCTCTATACCGGCATACATCGCAGCATAAATTCCTGTAACAGTATTCGGTGTATAAGCATCATATTGATAGTTACAGATATTATACTTAGAATTATTAGTAGATCCATCTTCAGAAGAATGAGTTACCGTATCTCCAGCTCCCAGCTGATAATACATTTCTGTAGGAACCAACCCTCTGTAACAGCCCTGAACAAACAAATCTGCAGTATCTAAGCTTTCAAAAACCGTATTGGTATCTGTAATATTATAGGCAGGCTGATCCAAAAAATCTGAACTACAAGAATTGATGAATAATCCGGCAATTACAAAAGAAGGAATTACCACCAATTTTTTAATAAGTATTGATTTATTATTAATTATATTTTTCATGATTAAATATTAAAAAGTTAAATTGATACCAAGAACATAACTTCTTGAACGTGGGTAAGATGAAGTATCATATCCAGGCGTGATCGCCACTCCTGTTGCTGCTGAAACTTCAGGGTCATAACCAGAGTACCCTGTAATTGTAGCCACATTGTTCACTGTAACGTAGATGCGCGCATTAGTTACCGCAATACGCTGTAAAAATTCTTTATTAAAACTATAGCCAAGCGTTAACTGAGCAATTCTCAGATAAGAGCCGTCTTCCACATAATATGATGATGGATAGGCTATATTTGCAGTATTCGTATTGCTTAAACTCCAAAGTCTTGAATTTTCATCCGGGTTAAGCTCTTTTAATCTTTCTAAATTTGTTGTTGCCTGTCCTGTATTTGGATCTATTAAACGATAATAATTATTTCCGAATTCCGAAGGTACGTTCTGAAACATAGCGTAAGGACTTAAACTTTGTTTTGTCGCATTGTAAATATCACCACCAACGCTGAATTTCATGAATACAGCCAGATCAAACCCTTTGTAAGTAAAATTATTGCTGATTCCCCCAATAAAATCAGGTGTTCCGTTTCCTATTTTTACTAATTTTCTTGTAAACTGATCTCCCGCTTCATTATCTGCGGCAAATTTCATATCTCCCGGTTTAGGAGTTCCCGTAGCAGGTTTTACAACCCCCGGTTTTAAAGTAAGTGTTCCGTTTGGCCCCTGAATAAAGTCATCAGTCGTATAAACTCCCTGATAAACATATCCGTACATATCTCCCAGCTGTTCGCCTACTTTAGCATAATAAGTTACCATCCCGGATCTGCTTCCGCCAACGCTGAAAGGTCTGTTGTCTCTTCCATCCAAAGCAAGAACTTTAGACTTATTGAAACCAATATTAGCGTCTGTCGACCATCTGAAGGCTCCGGATTTTACGTTAATGGTATTAAGTGTAAATTCCATACCGCGGTTTCTCATCACTGCTATATTTTCATATCGTGTTGTATAGCCTGTAGACACCGGCAGCCCAACTGGTAGCAACATTTTATTTACATCATTATTGTAAAATTCTGAAGTTAATCTTATCCTGCTATTGAAAAACGCCATATCTACCCCAATATTCGTTGCTTTCATCTCTTCCCACTGCAAATTTTTATTCCCCACAGTAGAGCTTGTTGTAAGTGCCGGATTATTAGGATCATTGTTGGAAGGATAAGTCGTAAGCACTAAGTTTGTTGTGTACAAGCTGTTTCCAATATCATTATTTCCTGTAATACCGTATTCAAATCTTAATTTCAGATCATTAAAAATATTATTAATCTTGCTGTTTTGCCAGAAACTTTCCTGAGAGACACGCCATGCTGCTGCTACTGACGGGAAATTTCCCCACTTTTTATTTGAACCAAATTTTGAAGATCCATCTCTACGAAAAGTAGCTGTCAATAAATAACGGTCATCATAGCTATAGTTTACACGCCCAAAGAAAGAACTCATCGCATAGCTTGAGTGATCTACATTTTTATCGGCCACTGTTGCATTGGTGATATCATCTAATCCATAATTAAAGAGTGGAAATTTGATCAATCTCATACTGCTACTTTCAGCTTCCTGATAAACAGCTTCTTGCCCTACCAAAACAGTAACTTTATGTTTTTCTGCGAATGTTTTATTATATGTTAAAGTATTCGTAATCTGATAACGGTAATTTTCTGAATTTCCGATACTTCCATTGATCCCTGTATTTACAGGATCTGTAAGATAAGCACGGGAATTTGCATCTGAAAATGAAGTAGATTTGCTATTATTCCAGTTATAAGATCCTGCCGTTCTGAATGTGAAATTTTTCAGAAAATCAAATTCAATACCCGCATTAGCTACAAATGATCTGAAACGTCTGTTGGATGTAGATGCCTGAGTTTCTATATACGGGTTTTCTGTATCGAAGCTGGAATCCAATCCCGAATAATCACCATAGGTCTGTGTATTGAACAACTCATCCTGGGTAAATTTTGTTCCTCCAGTAATTGGTTGAAGAAGGATTTTTTTCATTCCGGAATATGCTCCTCCTCCATTAGTTGAATTGGAATTGAACATAGAACTGAAGTCTACTCTTATTCCTTTATATAATTCAGAATTGATATTAGCACGCAGTGAATTTCTGGTTTCACTGTAATTTTGTAATAATCCATCCTGTTTATTATAATTATAACTTATGTATGCCTGAGTTTTTTCATTTCCTACAGAAATGTTGACATTCTGGTTTTGAGTTGTCCCCGTCCCACCAAGCATTTTTTCTTGCCAATCCAATGCAGGAGCCGATGCATATCTACTGTTGATTCTTCCAAAAACTCCTGTATAAAATCCTGGAGTATCAGTCCCTAAGCTATTATCGAAAACATTGCTCCATTGTGTTGTTTTTCCTGCAAGCTGTGCCAGTTCGTATTGATATTTCACATACTCTTCCGATTTGGAAACCATATCCAGCTTCTTCGAAAGCATGTCGAATGACATAAAAGAGTTGTAATTAACAGTCGTTCTGCCCTTTTTTCCGGTTTTTGTTTTAATTACAATAATACCGTTGGAACCACGTGCTCCATAGATCGCAATCGCAGAAGCTCCTTTTAATACATCAATACTTTCTATATCATTTGGATTGATAACATTCAATGCATTATCCAGCTGGAAGCCATCTACAATATAAAGTGGTTCCGTACCCTGGGTAATAGATGCACCCCCACGAAGGGTAACGTTGGCTCCTGCTCCCGGAGCACCGCCTGCTGTGACGATATTAAGACCGGCAGCTCTTCCCTGTAATGCCTGCAAAGCGTTCATGGCCGGTGTTGCCGCAAGATCTTTTGCCGAAACAGAAGATACCGATCCCGTAAGATCAGATTTTTTTACTTTGCCGTAGCCGATAACAACAACCTCTTCGATATCTTTCGTTTTTGCAGAATCCTTAGTTGTTGTTTGCCCAAAGACAAAACCAGATGCAAGCAGAAATAAAGGTGCAATTAATGGCTTTAAATTCTTGTTTGTATTTTTTAAAGACATATATTAATTTTTAATAACGTTAAATAAGTATGAGCAATGTACACTCTTAGAAAAGTTTGGGCATCCTGCAATATCCTGCATTATAAAATTCTTAATTTTTCTTAATAATTTATTAATATTTCACGTAAAATTTAGAAATTATAACGATATAATCATATTTATTTAAAATAATTGTTGAAATTTACAACCGTAATTCTCGCAGGTTTCCTGATTTTATTTCATTCTGTTGAAATTTTACCTAAGCCAGCAAGAAAATTTTTCTTAAAACTGAGTTTTCATTGGCTCCATTAGAATTATTTACCGGTAATGTTTGATTTTATAGTGATGATCTTTCATTATTCTTGTACATTTTTCAAAAATACAGTATTCATTAAACATAAAAAAGGCAGCTGAAAAATTCAGTGCCTTTGGTGAGTTAAAAAAATCTAACTCTGAAACTATATGAATGGTATAAAAAATTAAAGTTAAAAAAAACTGTAAACACTTTATCTCAAAGAATTACCGTATCCTACAATTAAAATTGAAATAAACATCACCGTCATTCCAATAGCAATGGTGGTAGTTGTTTTTTTGGAAACACCTTTCCATTCCTTTATGATGATCCCCCATAAATTGGCAATTAAAATAATAAAAGCCATGTGTAAGATCCACGAGCTGGCGCCATTTCCCATTTTACTTTCTCCCATTCCGTAGAAGAAGAACTGTAAAAACCACATTGTTCCGGCCATTGCACAGAAAATAAGATTGCTCAAAACAGGCACATTTCTTTTGGTGTAGTCGGTATACGATTTATTTTTAATGGCAAGATATAAACAACCTATCAGGTTCACTGCCATCCCGCCCCAAAGCACAACGACATATGTTACATTGTTTTGAAAAAGGAATTCTCCCTGTCCCGGATTTGCGTTTTTCCACAATTCGTTGGCTACGGTTGCCATTGGTTTTCCGGCTTCCAGTCCAAAATTGAAGCATGCACTTAATACTCCTGATATGATGGAAACTATTAATCCCAATCCGAATTTATATTCCGTTTTTACCTGTGTCCCATGAGGATCCAAAGAATCTGTCTGTAATTCCTTTTCCTTCATCATCCCTGCTTTTCCACTGATGATGATTCCGATAACGCAGACAAATAATCCTAATAAAACCATCTGTCCCCATTTACTGGAAAGCATTAAACCGATATTATCTTTCCCTGTTTGCGGAGAAAATTCATAATAAATCGAAGGAACCAGCGAGCCAAAAACCATGCAAAGCCCCAAAATAATGCTGCTTCCGAGCGCTACCCCCAAATATCGGACTCCCAAACCATAAGTAAAACCTCCAATTCCCCACAAGGCACCGAACAAAAACGTCAGTCCCAATATGGAAGAACTCTCATTCTGTATAATTTCCCAAAAATTAGGAATGGTAAGAAAAGCAGCCAACGGCGGAACGATGATCCATGAGACAATTCCTCCTATCAACCAATATGTTTCCCAAGACCATCCTTTGACTTTTTTATACGGCAAGTAAAAACTTCCTGAAGAAAAGCCTCCTAAAAAATGAAAAAAAACTCCTAATAATGCATTCATAATTTTATCTTATGGATTGAATTTGAAAATTAGCAATATGAAATCGATTGCGCATCTTGTAGTGTCATGCACTTAATTTTATAGCTTTCTTTTTGGCAATAAATCTAAGATTTTTTCTTAAATTCTTTAATACTATTTTGTTTTTGAAATTTTTGAAACTGTTGAATGATTTTAACGCAAAGATTTTCAATGGTATATCTTCTAATTCTAGGAAACAAAGGAGGCGAATAAATTCGCTTCAGAAGCAGGCGCTTTATAAAATTGATTTACAAATTCTTTGCTTTCTCGCTTAAATTTAATTATTGAGATAAATCTTTGCGTTAAAAAAATAAGGTTTTATTTTTAGTCGGGCTAAAGCCCGAATCTATTGATATTCCCACAGATTTCACAGATTTGCACAGATTTTTATGTTATATTTTTTATTGTCATTGAAAAAACCTAACGGGTTTTCAAAACCCGTTAGGTTTGAGACGCTAAATCTGATATTTTCAGAGATTAAAAGGTATGATTATTTTAAAATCTATTTCAATTGATAAACCTCGCTCGCTGCAAGCAACAGACAACCCAAACCGTAATCTTCAAAATCCGGTTGCTTATCGATGGCAAGAGGCTGACCATCTTTCGGTTCTTTCCCGGTTCCCTGTACCCAGCCCAAAAATCCATTCGGCTGAACAGAATCTTTAACAATAGCATTCCAGGCTTTAATAACAACAGGTAAATACTTTTCTCTGTCAATCAATCCTTTATTGATTCCATACGCCATTCCGTATACGAAAAGAGCGGTTCCTGTCATTTCTTTTCCTCCGAAATTGGTAGGATCATGCAGACTTACATTCCAGAATCCGTCTTCTCTCTGAATCGGAGGCAACGCAGACAACAAATCTTTGTAATCCTGCAAATATTCCTGATAATGAGCGTCGGATTTTGGGGTATCTTCCAATGTTCTGGCCAAAGCAGCCACTACCCAGCCATTTCCGCGGCTCCAGTAGCAATCTTCACCATTCGGTTCTTTATAAGGTGGAACAAAACTTTTATCTCTCCACCAAAGTTTGTCTTTAGGGTTGTAAAGGCCGTTTCCACCGTGCTTGTATTTTGTAAAGGCATACATTTCGTAGTTTTTATCGAAATATTTCTGCTCTCCGGTAATTCTTCCCAACTTCGTAAAGATCGGCATTCCCATTTGCAAAGCATCGATCCACCACCAGTCATCGGATTTTTTGGAAGCGATCATACTGTCCATCGAAGCTTTAACAAATTTAATTCTCTCCGGATTCTTTTTGCCGTCAATTTCATAAAGATCCAGATAGGTTTGTCCGCAAGCCTGATTGTCTGCATTACGCGTGTAAGTGTCACGCATCATGTTCCATTTGTGATTTTCTGACCATGAAATTGCGTAATCGTAATATTCTTTTTTCGGATCTACTTTATACAGTGCCATCAATCCTTCATAATAAACCGCGCGCGTCCACAAGTTGCTTGGCCATACTTTTTTACCTACAATTTCTTTTCCCGTGTCCGGCCATTTGTTCATGAAATATTGGTTAGCCCGCCTTGAAACTTCCAACACTTCTTTTTTATCAGGCAGATTATTATTTTTAGCTGATGCCTGTTTTTGAACGGAACACGAGGATAAAGCCCCGAATATCAGTATAAAAACAGCACTTCTCATTATTACCTTTTTCATAATATTTATTTTTATTTTATATATTTTTTCAGTTCGCAACTTTTTAAATCCTTAATTCCTTTAGTCACCAATTCTGCATTTAAGACAGCTCCTTCTTTATTAGTATGGGTATGGTCTTTCGGGAAGAAAGCTTTCACTTTTTCCTGTCCCATTTCCTGATATTTTTCGATGACCATTTTATTTAAATCAATAAAATAAGCTCCTGTTTGTTGTGCAACTTGCTGTGCCCAAATTCCGTATTGATCTTTTTTTATTTTCCCGCTTTTATCAAAATCATTTCTCGGAATTGGAGAAACAATAATAGGAATTGCGCCTTTAGCTTTTGCTTCCTGAGCATACTTTCTCATATAATGCCCGTACGTATAAACGGTTTCGTTCACTTTATGAATTGGATTATAGATATCTTTTGACTCTTCTCCAATACCTTTGATCGTGCCTCTTGCCCGCAATGTATCTGCCAGTTCACCCCCATCATTGTGACCAAACTGCATTAAAACATAGTCTCCTTTTTTAATCGTTTTCATAATCGAATCCCAACGACCTTCCGTTATAAATGTTCGACTGCTTCTGCCTCCTTTTGCATGATTCTGAATTTCAATTTTATTTGTATTTAAATATAAATTCATAAAACTTCCCCAGCCCCAAAGTGAATCTGAGCCTTTGCCTGAACCGTTTTGCACCGTGGAATCACCGATAATGTAAAGAACAGGTTTGTCCTGAAGTTTTTGAAATGAAACTCCTAAAAACACTGCTAATAGAAGCGGAATGATAATTTTAAATTTCATAAATCTTTTATTTTTTCATAATTCTGAATTTTAAATACTAAGCTCACCAAGTTTTTATTTGAAATCTCAAAACTATTATTTAAAGTTTCACAAAGCTGCTAAAGCTTATAAAAGTTCACTATTCTAGTGATGACCGCTTACAGCCATTTATTTTTCCGTATAAATATTCGGTTTTGGCACTTCTTTCACTGATTCATCAAGATAATAATCCGTATGTGGGGGCTGATTGTAGCCTACATTTTGCCAAACGATGCTCAAACGATATTGCGGATTGTGCATCAAAGTATACAAACGATGCTTTGTAGGAATAGTTGAACTAAAGATTCTAAGCTCCTGATTATCTGAAGTCCTGTAGATCAATTCTTCCCGCCAGTCTCCGAATAAATCTGCTACCAACGAAGGGTTTTTCTTCGTCCCGTTGTTGGATTCACACTGAAAATCTTTAGCATCAAATATTAAGTTTGATTTCTCATTTTTCCAATTCCATTTTGATACCGTAGTTCCATCTAAAATTTCGCTTAAAAAATCGCCGTCCCAATAAATTCCCATATTAACAGCCGGATTTTTATTACTTATTTTATTTCCTTTGGCATCATAAAGCCCCTTCACTCCCGCTCCTGCAGCCCAACATTCTGATCCTTCGTGACGGGGATCGATATTTAAAGATAATCCTCTTCCGGGACCTTGGAATTTGCCTTGCTTACTATAAATCAAAGAAGGTAATTTCCATAAAACCTTTCCTGTTGCACCATCTCTGAAATGTGCTCCCGCATCGTCAAACCTTTCCTGAATGTCGAAAATTTCCAATCCGGGATGAGAAGGGTCGAGATCACCGACGTGCAAAGCATCACCATGACCAAATCCTGTGCTGTTTAAAACTTTCCCGTTGTCATCGACCGTCATGGCGCCAAAAACGATCTCATCTTTCCCGTCGTTATCAACATCTGCAATGCTCAGATTATGGTTTCCCTGTCCGCGAAATTTCTTGTTTTCTTCCGAGCTTTCCGTATCAAATAACCATCGCAAGCTGAGCTTTTTATCTTTGTAATCCCAGGCTGCAATCGCCGTTCGGGTGTAATATCCCCTCGACATAATCACACTTGGGTTTTTCCCATCAAGATACGCAACTGCGCCCAAAAACCGATCTATCCGGTTTCCTTTTGCATCGCCCCAGGTTTCGGTCATTTGTTCATCAGTAGGATTCAAACTGCCTGCAAATCTTGGAACCTGATAATTGACTGTATTAATTTCCTCACCTGTCTCTCCGTTAAAAACGGTCAGATATTCTGGTCCGGAAAGGATAAATCCGTTTTCATTGACGTAATTTTTTGTGGCATCTCCGATAACTTTTCCTTTGCCATCCTTACTTCCGTCCGCTGTTTTCATCACCACTTCCGCTTTACCGTCCTGGTCTAAATCGTACACCAAAAACTGGGTATAATGTGCCCCTTCCCTAATATTTTTCCCTAAATTAATTTCCCATAAAAACTTCCCATTCAATTTATAAGCCTGGATAACCGGAGGATCTGTGATCCCTTTCTGGCTGTTGTCGCGGGATTGTCCCGTTTGATGAAGGATGATCTCGTATTCACCATCACCGTCAAGATCTGCAACTGAAATATCATTGGGCGTATATCCGGCTGGTGTTTTCAAAGGAATTGAAAAATACGGCTTTTGAGAAGCTGTATATTTTGCAGAATCCTGATCGATCTCCTGATTTTTGGTATTTGACTTTACAAAATATGTGTAATTTTTTCTTTTATCTGCTGTTTTGTCTAAAAAGCTGGTTTCATTAAGCAATGGCTTTTCATTCAGTTTTTTAGTTGAATTATTTTCAATCCGATAGAGATCAAAATGAGTATTCTGAGGTTCTGTTCCGAGTAATCTCCAGCTTACAAAAATGCCTGATTCTGCAGGTATAGCGACAATTCCTCTTTTCAGGTATTCCATTTGTCTCTGTGCTGAAATGGATTGTGAAAAAAGAACCGTAAGTATAATTAAGTTAAATTTTATATTCATAATTCTGAATTATTTAAAATTAGCATTATTCAATCGATTGCACAAATTTAAAAATGCATCATCTATTATTTTGAATAATGCAAAGGCATCAACTGAATCTGTCCATCCAATCCTGAAGGCTGAACTTTCCAATTGGAAGCATCAAAAGCTTTATAATCAATATTTACAAAATTGATTTCATGGTAATTCCGCCATTGGATTTTGTTCTGATCCATGTATCGGATTCTGTTTGCCATCAGATTACACACCTCAATCTGAATGGTATTTTTACCTTTTTTAAGGTATTTTCCAATGTTTATTTCAAACGGAATACTCCATACAATCCCCGCATCCTGACCATTGACAATCACTTTTGCACTTTCGTACAATTTGTCAAATTTTAAAAGATAATCGTCTGCATTTTTCTTGTTTAAATTCAAAGTTGTTGTGTAAACACCCGTTCCTGAAAAGCTTTGTGTAGCAGGGTCTTCTGAAAAATTTGTCCAGGGTTCAAGCTTTTTTAAATTTCTGGATTTCGGAAGTTCGGGACCGCCTTCCTTGAAACTCAAATGCCAAGGTTGATTCAAAATAATCGGAGAATCTGTTTTTTCAATGTATTTCCATTTTGGGATTGATTTATCGGGATTTTCAACAGTTTTTAATACTAAAGATTCTCCCGGTTTCAGCTGGATTTTAACTAAATTATTCTGTACTTCAGCAACACCAAAATCTCCATTTTCAGGGTTCATTATCGTTGTTTGCTTTCCTGTATAATTCATCGGGACAAATTGATTGATCTCCTTTGAAGTATGATTAACAATGAAATAATATTTTCCACCATCAAAGGTTCTTCTCACAAACTTCAATCCGGTTTCCGTTAATTTTTCTCTTTCTATTCTTAAATATTCCAATCCTTTTGCAACATCAAAACTTAAAATAATTTTTCCTTTTCCGAATGTTGCAATTTTCATAGTTTCACCTTGATTTTGAAACGGAATTTTGTTCCACAACGATGTTAATTCATTCCTTCTTTTTTCAACTTCAAAATATCCCGGAATATCTTTCGGTTCGTTTTGAAAAACAACGGAAGCGCCGTTTTCGGCTAATTTTAAAATATGATTTAAGGTAGTTTCCGGTAAATATTTTAATTCAGGAATAATTAAAACCTGATAAGAAGAACCTTTATCCGTCGTCTGAATTCTTTGATTTTGAAATGTTGACTCGCCAATCATTTTATCCGAAATCATATCCAACGAATATCCAATTTTGCTCAGCTTCGTCAGATCTTGATAAAAAGGTGTCGGCTGCAGCCATTTTTCAACGTTATGAACTTTAAAGGCCATATCTTTCCCTTTCGGATTCGCCCATTGGTCGTAAATTGGCCAGTACATTAAAACTTCGTTATCGGATTTTCCGCTCTGTAAAACACTTTGGGTACGTTCGATATAAGAATTGAGACCTTTCAAATGCGGCCAAAGGCTGTTTTCAGGAACAAAATTCACCGAGGCATAAAACAGCCATCCCGGAAACGGAACATCGGCAGGTGTATACGTTGTCCCATGATAAAAAACGTGATTGATTCCTGATAAAAAAACCTGCTCCACTTCCGGTTTTGCCTGTGACCAGGAGGTTTTAAAATGTTCCGTCAGCCAAGTGAAAGTTTCGTTGGATATCAATGGTTTTCCTGTAACATTTGCAGCCGAAGATGCAAATTTCAGCATATTAATATCTGGAATATCGGATTTTTGAACATCTGCACTATCCCTTCTCAACCCCGGAATATCAAAAACAGTACTTCCGAATGTTTCAGATTCAGGAATATCGACTGCAGCGTACAAATCAAGCAAATTTCCGGGCGACCCGTGTGCCTGATTGGTATTTTTTGAGTTTTTCGAATCTGCCCAGCTGGTGAAATTATCGGCAAAATTATTTAAAATCAATTCACTCAGCGTTTCGCGGTAATCGGATTTTATTCTTGTTGTAATTTCATTATCCTCATCGCTCACCAAATATTTGATGTACGGACTTAGATCGTACCCTCTCCTTTTTTTAAATTCATTTGTAAAATCAGGCGTCCAGTCGGCATTGAAGACTTCATAACTATCATTAAAAAAAGAACGAACCCCATAGTTGGAATTTCCAAAAGCTTTATCGAAAGTTTTCAAATAATCTTTGGTGGCATCAGGTGAAAAATGGTCTAAAGTATATCCCTCTCCACCCGGAGCGGCACGTTTTACTTTTTGCAAAGTTTTCCCTGTAAAAACTGCATAAACTGTCCATTTTCCGGAATCAGGTTTCCAGTTGAGAGAGCCGTCGCTGGTGATTTTTTCAGTTAAGACAATCGCTTCATTTTTTTCGTTATAAGCGGTTACAATGTTTAATTTTATCCTTTTTAAATTCTTTAACTTTTCATCTTTTAAAACAATTTTTTCTGAAAATTTTTCACCCGATGAAATGGTGTAAGTCTGAACGATCATTTTGGTTGCAGCATCCTGTTCATCAACCTGAGGTCCACCGATCGGCCAGCCTGTTCCGACAGCCATATCAACACCCATATTCATGCTTTTGGCTTTGTTTGTGGTAAATTGAAGCATTTTCATCCACTCTGGAGAAAGGTAATTGATGTATTGATTTTCAAATCCTTTTGCTCCGTAAATCGGAACGATTTCTACGCCTCCAAAACCTGCTTTATGAAGTGTTGTCAGCTGTTTATCCAGTCCTTTTTCGTCAACGGCATTTCCCATCCACCACCAGCGCGTCCACGGTTGGGCGGTGTTTGTAGTTGGCGGCCATGGGTTTTGTGCGGAAAGATTTCCGAAGGCAAGACAGATGACACTTAGACAGATTATATTTTTAATTTTCATTTTTGATTCCTATTTTTTCACCGAGTTTCACCCGATACTATTCATATTGAACCACTTCGTGGTTCTTTAAACTTTACGTTTAAGTTGATTTTCAATTTCCATCAGGTTTTAAAGATTCCATAAAGATGCTTTCCGGCCAGTAAAATTTCTCGACGGCATCAGGTTTATTTAAATCAAAACCTTTATAATTCTTGGAAACAAATTTACTCAAAGGTAATTTTTGATCTACCATACTTTTTACCACACATTTTGCCAGTTCATAAGCTCCATACGTATTAAAATGAGTGTCATCCGCCAAAGCATTCGGTTGGTTCGGATAAGAATTTGCCGGATAATAGACAAATGCTTTTTTAGAATTTTCCGGTCCCATTGCTTCAAACAACGTTTTGCTCATGGCATTTAGATCTATCAAAAATATATTTTCTTCCTTTGCCACTTCACGCATCGCTTCAGGAAAATCATCCAAAGTATTGACAATCTTGTTATTTTCATCAAAAACATGACGGTTCATTGAAGTCACCAACACCGGAATTGCTCCCCATTGTTTTGCTTTATCAATCCATTCTTTTAACCTTTTTCTATATCCTGATTTTTCACTATTTCCATACTTTTGGTCGTTGTGTCCGAATTGAATGAATAGGTAATCACCTGGTCTTAATTTCTTCCAGATTTTATCGATTCTGTGACGGTCTTCAAAGGCTTTTAGCGTTTCGCCGCTTTCGGCATAATTGGCAATCACAACTTTTTCCGGTACAAAAAAATACGGCAGCATCTGCCCCCACGAAGCCCACGGTTCGTACTGCGCGTCCACCACAGTGGAATCTCCTGTCAGGTAAATTGTTTTCGCTGTTTTATTAGGCTGAATGATTAATGAACAGACTTTCGGAGCTTTATCATTAAACTCGATCGTCAGTAAATTGTCCCAATGCAGGTATTTCCTTTCTCTTGGCTTTAATTTTACAATCCCGATTTTTTCTCCATCATGATTGCGGATGATGCTGTCTTTTACGTGAACAGTGATTGTTTTTTCTAAAATTTCGCCTTCTTTTGTTTTCACATTATCCAACATGAGGCGACGGTTTTCTACGCGAACTGTTGTTTCAGAAGTGCCATTTGTATCGCCAAGATTGAGTTTAATATCATAATTTCCTTCCGGAATGACCACCGAAAAATAGAAAGGTTTGTCGCTGGTGATGTAATCTCCCGTCAATGCGTTTCCTCCGTTGTCCACGGATTTTAAACCGGAAATATCCATGAAGCCGTAACCTGTTTTTCTATCAAATTTTGAATTTTTAGTAATGGGGATATATCCGTTTTCGACTCTGCTTCCTCCAAAATCAAATTTGAAAGTGGTTTGTTGAGCAAACATCAACGAACAGACAAAAATCATTAAAAATTTTATTCTATTTTCCATCATTAATCCGTTAAAATATTAACTTCCGGCATGGTAAACTGTTTCTTTTCATCGCCCAAATCCGGCAGTCCGAAATAGAAATACAGTGTTCTTTTAAAAGTTCCGTTGAGATGATTCAACTCACTTTCTGGCCCTAAAGATTCTGTTTTATCATTAATATTAAAAGCCAAAACAGTTCCCAACGGCGGTATTGCATCTAGAAATGAAATATTTCCTGTCGGCAATTTCGGATAACCTTCTGCACCATAAATTCCATAAAAATCGAAAAGTCGGACGAACATTTTTTCTTCTTTCGTTCCGATGGTGATTTTACCTTCTGCCGTGTCTAGCTGCAACCAGGAAATATCATCAAAATAGCCTTTAAATTCAGGATAAATCCATGATGAAAAGCCTGTTCTGGTAGAGTTTTTCAAATTCTGCCAAACATTATAAGTTTGTCCCTGAGTACGATTTTTCCAGACGTGATAAGGACCTTTGCCCAGCCATTTTGCGTTAATGACATAATTTTCAGGATAATCAAAACTTACGCCTGCAAACGGATAATCGCCTGAAAGTGCATATTCGTAATTTAACTCTAAAATTCCGTCAGGATTTAGCTTCCAGATTATTTTATTTCCATTTTTATAGTATGCTTCAATGAATTGATTTTTTCCTTCAGCAAAAGATTTTATAGATGATAATTCTACTTTTCCATTCATGAAAACAGGTCCGTTTCGAAAGGTCATTTTTTTTCCTTTTTTATCGAGAATAACTGATTTTAATAATCCATCCTTTTTCCCGATTGAAAATTCTTTTTCATCAGATTTTAAAATAAATAAAGAATCATTTTCCGCAACAGAAACCGGGAATTCTTTGGTTAAATTTTTCTGAAACTGTTTTGAAATTTCAAGATTTGAAGCAATTTTCCAAGTCCAGGTATACATTTCTTTCCCGAAAGGATCGATTGCGGTTAATGACAAAGCATCACTTTCTTTCCAGTTTTGAGGAAGATTGAGATTAACATTTCCTTTTTCTGTCGGTTTAATATTGGGAGATTCGGCTTTTCCTGTTTTAATACTCTCAAACCCTGATTCTGATGAGAATGGTGTTTTAAATTGTATTAATTTCCATTCAAACTGACATTCATTTAAGTTGGTAAAATGGTAGCGGTTTTCTACCGGAATACTTCCGTTAAAATCGTTTGAAATCGTCTTTAAATCAATCTTTACCGGACTGTAAATTTCGCGGATGGCGTAAAAACTTCCCTCCTTTTCACGATGCGGCCCAACAACTCCATCCGGCGCGTTGATGGCATTGACATCGATCTGATTGTTGAAATCGGTTCTTACCAAACCTTCATCTGCAAACGCCCAGATAAAGCCTCCTGCTCCTTTTTTGGAATTCCAGTGAAGTTCCCAATAATCGGCCAGAGAAGTTCCGCCGCCGCCATCATCCTGTGCGTGCAAAAATTCGGTCGGCATATAGATATTTTCTCCGTTAAGGATTTTTTGTGTGCTGTAATAATCTTCGTAATGGTTGCAATCGATCCCGTTGAAAGCATTTCCCGGCTTGTGATGCGCGTGAATGACCGGGCGATTGGAAAGGTCATATTTTGCAAATTCTGCATCCAGATCAAAATTATGTCCGCCTTCGTTTCCGTTGCTCCAGAAAATGATGGAAGGATGGTTTGCATCTCTTGTAACCATTTCCCTCACGAGTTTTTTTCCGATTTCCGTGCTGTATTTTTTCTGCCAGCCTGCCAATTCATCCAAGACATATAATCCTAAAGAATCACAGATTTTTAAAAATGATCTATTCGGTGGATAATGCGAACAGCGAACGGCATTCATATTCATTTCTTTGATGAGCTGAACATCCATCAAATCAATATTTTCCGTCACAGAACGACCGGTTTCCGGCCACCAAACGTGTCGGTTGATGCCTTTCATTTTAATTTTAGTTCCGTTGATGTAAATTCCATCATCTTTCCGGATTTCAATGGTTCGGAAGCCGAATTTTTCTTCGGTCTGATAAATTCTTCTTTTATTTTTATTTAAAGTAAATTTTGCTTTGTATAAATTCGGCGTTTCGGCTGTCCAGAGTTTGGGATTTTTAACGGAAAACTGAAGTTGTTTTAAAGTATCTCCTTTTTCAATGTTAACTTGAGATTCAGCAACCAGAGTATTGTTTGAATCAAATAATTCCACTTTTAAATTATTGCTGGATTCAATTCCTTTTAAATGAATATTGGAGCGAAAAGTTCCGTCGGCTTTAGCATCAATGGCTGTCCATGAAATATTTTCTCTTGGAGTCGCTTCCAGATAAACAGGTCTGAAAATTCCTCCCAAAACCCAATAATCGGCGAGACGTTCTGCATTGTTGACGGATTTGTCGGCGGACATTTTGGAGACTTTGACTTCAAGAATATTCTCTTTTCCGAAAATTAATTTATCAGAAATATCATATTTAAACTCATAAAAAGCGCCTTGATGAGTTGCTCCGGCAGGCTTTCCATTAATTTTCACTTCGGTGTCGGTCATTGAACCTTCAAAAACGATGTTCACCGATTTTCCTTTCCACGAATTTGAAACTGAAAACTTGTGTTTATATACACCTACTTCATCATTAAATTTAAAATTTTTGCCGTAGGTTACATAGTCTCTGCCGTAATTGTACGAGCCAAATCCCTGCTGTTCCCATTGAGAAGGTACCTGGATTTTGCTCCAATTTCCGGATTTCCGACCTCCATTGATCCAAAAATCCCATGCTTCAGTATGCTCAGCATCTTTCCCGCTCAGGAATTGGATTTCCTTAGACTGAGAATGCAATAATTGTGAGCATAAACATAACAGAAAGAATATTTTAGAAGAATAATTCATTATTTTTTTCCTTCGTCGGAGTCGTCTTTTTTATCGTATGATTGGTTGAGAGAAGCTATTTTGGTAACAGTTACATTCGTTTTCTTTAAATTTTCAATCGCATTCAAGTTCTGCTCTTCAGGCTTTAATGCTTTAATTTTTACATTTTCAAAAGTAAAGTCTTTCAACTGGTACAGATCTGATTTTTCAATATCGAAAGCCGTTTGACAACTGATGTCGATATTTTTTAGAACAATATTATTTGCTAACCTCCTTTTCGGTGCTTCTTCTCCTTTCAAATCGAAAAACTGGTTCCAGCCTTTTACAAATAAGAACGTTTTTACGTTTCCTTTGATATTGTCAAGTGTGATGTATTCGTAGTGTTGCGGCGTATCCGGACGCATTTTCAAATGCAATAATCGTGACGCATCTTTCACCGTAGAATTTCTGAAAATGATGTTGTAATTGTGGATCGATTCACTGCCGCACGTCAATGCAGAATGACAGAATCCAAACGTATTGTCTTCGATGATAATGTTTCTGTTTTCACCATTATTTGGGTCTTTATCCGCTTTTGGACCTTTTCCGCCTTTCAAGGCAATGGCGTCGTCATTCACGGACATATAACAATTTTTAATTAAAAAATCCGAACATGCGTCGATGTCTACAGCGTCTGTACTAGGCGCTTTTACAGGTTCTTTCGGGGCTAAAATTGTTAAGTTTAATAATTTTACGAATTGACTTTTATAATAATGAGTGCTCCAGAAAGGTGAATTTTTCACCGTAATATCTTCAATCTGAACATTTTTAGAATTTGAAATATAGATAATGCGAGGTCTCATTTCATCCATATTGGTGCATTTGGGATTCCATTCGCGTCTTTTCCAGAAGGCTTTCCAGAATCGAAGTCCGTTTCCGTTGAGTGTACCTTTTCCTGAAATTGTGAAACCATCCAATCCATCGGCGTTTATCAGTGCAGGGAAATATTTTACGGTTTGTCCTTCCATTCTTGTTGTCACAACCGGATAATCGCTGATATCGTCACTTCCTTTTAAAACCGCTCCTTTTTCTAAATGCAAATGCGTTCCCTGCTTAAAAAAAACAGAACTGATCAGGAAAGTTCCTTTCGGGACGATGATTACCCCACCTCCATTTTTAGCAGCTTCATCAATGACGGCCTGAACCTGTTTTGTCTGCAGGACTGTACTATCATTTTTAACTCCAAAATCTGTAAGAATATATTTTTTTCCTAATTTGTTGATGTCTGTAGGCTTATTTTCTTTAAACCATTTCGGAATGAGCGTTCCGTCGGGAAATTTATCCTGGCTTTTCACTCCTGATGAAAAGAAAAAAAGTATCAATAGAGAGAATAGAAGACTTGATTTATTTTGAAATTTCATAATCTTTTTCAGTAAATCCTGAATTTATTTTAATTAAACTAATTAACAAAAATAAAAATATACATTTTAAGCACTTGCAGTATCCTGCTCTTTCATGTTGTGCCTATATTGGATATTTAACAAAAACTTAGGTTAAAAGAAAAAGGAAAAACAACTATAATTGCTTTTCCTTTTGTCATGAAAATAAGATATTGTAGAGTTATTTTTTCACAAAAATACTGTGCGGAATGAAGATCTCGTCTCCTTCTCTGCCGTATTTTGGTACGATAAATCCTTTGGGTTCGTAGCGGTTGGTTCCGGAATTGTAATACCAGTTTGCACAGCCGCTGATCTGCAGTTTAATATGATAAATATGATTATAAGCTTCTTTCTGAAAAGGTCCGAAATCCGGAAGTGACCGATGCAGCTCGTCGAGTTCATTCGCATAAGCATCATGCAGTTTCATCGCTTCTGTACAGGCATCCTGATAAGAAAGATTGTACTGATGGCTTAGAATAAAGATAATATTCAGGCATTCGGCTTCTATTTCAAGTTCCTTTTTCAAAGAGGCAAAATCATTTTGGATTACAATAATTAAAGAAAGCAATTCCCGGCATCTCTGTACAACAGGATGGTTGTAAATGTGGACAGGCAAAGCAAAATTAACACAAGGATCTATCAAATCCCCGTAAGGCCACATCCCGATGGAATATTTCCGGAAACTCAGATAGTGCGGAAGCAAGGGGTATGTTCTTTTTTCAGCCTGTTTGAAGGGGATTTCCTCCGCCATTCCGTACATGATGAATTCATAGAAATTCTTGGAAACACGTTCTATCCAGAAACGGGGCATTCCGTTGACGATCCATTCCTTTCTTGCCTGTGCCATCTGGCGGAGAATACCGATTTCGCCCGGACTCGGCTCGTCTCCCATCATTATTTCGTAGACACGGTCTGCCATTATTTTCAGTTCATTTCTTGGAGTCAGTCCAAAAAAATCATCAAAAAGCGTAATGTAGATCATCAATCTGGCGCAGGGACGCATTCTTTCGATACTATCGCAAGTCGGATTCATATAAGTGGCCACTCTCGACAGAAACTGTGGTTTGCATCTTTTGATGCCTTCTTCGGAAATAAAAGTATAGTCGCTATCATACCAGTCTTTTTCTTCATCATCAAATGCATTGGCAATAGGACTATTGACTGTTGGCCACGGATAATGGCATTTGGGAACTATTAATTCTTCTCTCATGGTTATATATTTTTAAATAGTTCAATAATAGCTTTTGTATCTTTTGTGGCTAAATTTTTAATGAGTTTAAACAAACTTTACATTAAAGATATTACAGTTGTATTTTATCTGTATTGCTCATTTCCGGCCATGCAAACCCCTCTCCTCCGTGCTTGTATCTTTCTGTTTCTAAGTAAAAAGAATTCACACCCTGCAGCCCAACTCCTGCATAATAGACAAATTTATCTACATGTTCCTGATATTCACCAAATTCACGATACTCGGCATGTAAAGTGAGTGCTTTTTCCAACTCTTTGTGATGGATGTTGAGTGCTTCTGCACAGGCATCCTCCAGCGAAAGATTATATTCCTGCTGCAATACAAAAACGAGGTTGAAAACTTCGGTACCTTTTGCCATTTCTTTCGGCAGGGAATGAATATCATTTTGCCAGGCAACCACTAAGGTCATGTGAGATATCATCTTTTGGAAAACAATATGTTCAAAAATATGTTCCGGTAAGACAAGTCCCGATTCAATCTCTCCGAAAATAAGATATGGGCGCATAAGAACAGAATACTCACGAATCGTTTTGAAAAGGGTAAGAGAAGGCGGTCGCTGTGCTATTTTATAAGGATATTCCAATTCAATTCCATACCTGAAAGATTGATAGAAATAGTAAATAAAGCGTTCTACCCAAATATCGGGCATCAAAGCACGGAATTCATCCCGTATCAACGCCATATGATGATAAAGTGCATTTTCTTCAGGTTTTGGCTGAGCTCCCTTGAGAATGTCCACACAACGAATTCGTAACTGCTGGATTTCCTCTAAGGAAGAGTTTTCTACCTGATCATCAAGAGCAACATACTGAAGCATGAATCTGTTGCAGGGAATAGACTGCTCATAGGTCAGATCCGGCCACATGCGCGCTGTGCACATATGCAATTTCATTTTCTTGTATGTTTTGCGCTGTTTTTCTGTGAGAAAAGTGTAGTCATTATCAATCCATCCGTCCATATCTTTTCCCATTTGTTCTGCATGCGGATTAATAAGGTCGGGCCAGGGATAATGACCGAGTGGCAGGTAATTTTTTGATTTATATTCTTCTGGGTTCATTATTTTTCATTTTTAAGTTTTCTGAAGTGGAAATATTTATAAATTAATATCTCCTTATATTTGGTTGAGTCTTTCTTTTAGTTCCTTTGCTTCCGGAAATTCCATTGCGTTATAACGGCCGAGCTTGGTAGAGATGTTCTTCCAACCGCTCAGAACCATACTCATGTAGTGTACCCAGTTGACCACAGCATCCTGCCATATTCCAAAATCGGGAAGTGAAGACTGGAGTTTTACAAATTCTTTTAAATCTTCATTGTGCAGGCGAAGATCTTCAAGGCAGGCTTCTTTCAGGGAAATGTTTTTTTCGTGCTGTATGACTTTAACAATATTGTAATAAATACTGTCGGTAGCTTCATCTTTCATCACCGATTGTACCTCGTTGAAAAAAGTAACCAGATGGCACGCCAAAGTCTGCAAACGGCAGATCACCGGATGCTCATGGATCTCGGGAGGCAGGATAATCCCAGTCTCTACCTCGGTAAGCTGCAGGAAGGGATAAAGACATATAGAATTTTCGCGTAAAGCAATACATTCTGCTACAGAAGGAAACATTTTGTTCTTTTTGTACTTCAGTTCGGTTTCCAATCCTTTGAAATATCTGCTGATCATCTGTGTAAAACGGGAAATCGATTCCTGTGGGATGAACTGCAGCAATTCTTCCCGCAATGAAGCCAGCATTCCTCCTAAAGGTATTCCCGATTCTGCGGCGGTTATTTCACCATTCAGAACAGCGATGGATCGAGCGTGTACAAACTCAATATCTTCAGGTTCGCTTTCTTCGTAAAGATCATCATTGTATAAAGTCCACAACATCAATCTGCAGATAGGCCTGAATCGCTCCATAGATGCCGTCGGAAACCACTGCGCAGCAATATGTGCCGTTTTGGTTTTCTTATACTTTTTGCGGAGGTCGGGATTTTGCTCGTAGAGCCAGAGATATTCTCCATCAATCCATTGATTTTCGGTAATCTCCTGTAATTGGTCTGCGTGAGGATTTTTTAGTGTTGGAAAAGGGTACCTAAACTGACTGTTGAGCAGCTCAAGCGGATCAAAATTTTCATGGTTCATAATTTGGTGGTTTTTAAGGTTTTAGTTTGATTACTAATATAAATTTTTATTTAATATGATACCACATTATTTCACATTATTTTGAATTTTAATGCAAAAATTTTTACATTTTATAGTATTTAAAGGAAATAAATATTGATAAACATTTGTTTAATATCAGCATCAAATCTCAAAAATCCTGTCTTTTTTAATGAAATTGATGACCTCTTTCACTCCCATTTTTTCAACAGAAAAGACTTAAAAATAAAAATTAATAAAAAATATAACCACCTAGGTATTGAGTATTCTGATTTTAATTTAAATAAAAGATAATGCAACCTCTTTGCTTTAAAAGAAGCTAGTGTTGTTAAGAAAAGAAAATTTAATTTGTCTTAAAACTAAATATCTACGGATGCAGGTGCCTTATCCCCTACTTTTTCGCGGTGCATATTTCCCCAATCGGACATGGCTTCCAACATCGGGTTCATTGTTTTTCCAAGGTCTGTCAAACGGTATTCTACACGAGGCGGAACTTCCGGATAGACGATTCTCTCGATGATCTGATCCTCTTCCAATTCCCGAAGCTGCGTAACCAACATACGTTCCGAAATCCCTTCAATAGATTTTTTTAATTCGCCATAGCGCATCGTATTATGCTTTAATCTGCACAATATGGCGGGTTTCCATCGGCCACCGACAATGCTTAATGCTCTGGCCATACCACAACCGTCGATAATGAGTTTTTCATTGATAGCGTTCGTAGATGTCGTCTTTCTCATTTCTTACTTTTTTGTTAGTACTTAACAATTTCATCAGTACTTACAAATTTATAAATTACCCTCTACATTTGCATAAAAAAAGAAATGAAAAATTTATCAAACAAAATTGCTGTTGTTACCGGCGGATCTCGCGGAATAGGAGCTGCCATCACCCGTAAACTTGCTGCTGAAGGCGCTCATGTAATATTTACTTATCAAAATTCTGCAGAAAAAGCAGAAGCACTGGCCGACGATATTAAAAATAATGGAGGAAATGCCATTGCTTTTGCTGCCGACAGCTCCAACCCTTCTGATTTACAAAACGTTATTGAAAAAACCGTTCAACAATTTGGAAAGATCGATATTTTGGTAAACAATGCAGGAATTTATGTAGGAAAACCATTTGAAAATTATACAGCAGAAGATTATCAATCTACGATGGATGTCAATGTGAGAGCGGTTTTCCTGGGATCTCAGGAAGCTGTAAAACACATGCCGCAAGGTGGCCGCATCATCTCAATTGGAAGCAATATGGCTGAAAATTCGATCGGGCCACAAACTACACTTTATACAATGAGTAAATCTGCGTTACAAGGTTTCACCAGAGGACTTGCCCGTGATCTGGGACCAAAAAAGATCACGGTAAATCTTGTACAGCCGGGACCTATTAATACAGATATGAATCCTGATAATACCGAGTTTGCAGATTTCCTTAGAACCCGTATGGCGACAGGAGAATATGGTAAATCTGAAGATATTGCCAATGCCGTTGCCTTCCTTGCCAGCGAAGAAAGCGGATTTATCACCGGTTCGTTTGTGACTGTGGATGGTGGTTTTAATGCATAAAAGACAGATAAAAGCTTAAAAATAAACAGCAAGTAGTAATTATTTGCTGTTTTTTTATTTAAAAATGTCTAAAATAAATAAGAATTAAAATTCCTGAATCCATTTGATAAGATCTGTTTCCGGGGCAATTCCCAGCTTCTTTTTTAGCCTGTATTTTCTTGTTTCCACAGCACGTAAAGTGACATTTTCATATTGTCCTATTTCTTTATTAGTAAGGTTAAGCCTTATAAAGGCGCATATTTTCAGATCACTGTCTGTAAGATCGGGGTATTGAGACATCAGTTTTTCATAAAATTCAGGATAGACTTCTTTGAAGCGTACAATAAAAAAAGGATCATTATTTTTTGCAAGTTTGATCAGTTGTGGAAATTTGGTATTAATTTTCTTTTTCAACTGAGACGTTTCCTGTGAATGTTTTTCTATTAGCTGGTCTTTTTTCTCTATCAATTCATCTTTTTGTTCAATCAGGTTATCTTTTTTCTTTTGTTTCTCGAGATAAGCTTTGCGAAGGAAATACAGTAAACCTACAAATACAGCCGAAATAACACAAATTAAAATGAAAAGCCTCGTTTTATTGCTTTCTTCCTGTTTTTTTTCTTCGTCTAACTTTTCTACAATGGCATGAAGCACTCTCTTCTCTCCTGCATTGATACTGTCATTCAAAAAGGAATAGTTTTTATAATATTCATCGGCTTTTTCCTGATTATTAAGAGCTTTAAAAGTTTTTGAAATTCTTTCATATCCATTTCTTATATGATCCCTGCGTTTCATTTTCTGAGAAATGGCCAGAGACTGAAAATAATAATCCAAAGCCTTCTGATATTCTTTCTTTTCTGTGTAAAGATCTCCGAAAAGCAGTAAAGTAAGCGCTTTTTGGTCTGCCGGACTTTTTTCAAATAGAGGAATTGCTTTATTCAGATAATATTCTGCAGAATCCAGATGTTTTTTTTCGTCGATAAATCTTCCCGCTGCTTTTACATAAATGATCGGCTCCTGAATAATTTCCAGGCATTTTTTCTGCATACTGTATACAGAATCCATTTTTTTCATGTATTCGAAATTGTACCATTTCCACGTATAGCTGAAATAAAGCTGATGTTTTTTCTTTTTCTGATTCGAAACTTTCAGTGCATAACCGATGGCTTTATCAAGATTTTCATTTCCTTTCCCAAATAAACCCAACAAAGAATAATCTCTGCCGAATTCATTATAAAGCCTTGCATATAAATAAGGATTTTTAGTTTTTGAAATTTCAGATTTGGCTTCTTCCAGATAAGAAATACTTTCTTTATACTGATTAAGCGTGCAGAGAAGGTTTCCCAGATTAATATTTACGGCAATGATTCCTTCCCGATTATCATTTTTCCTGTATTGTTTTAAAGCATTTTGGTTAAAATCTACCGCCTTTTCTATATCTCCTTTTGTTTTATACATCTCGGTAATGCTGTCGAGTTCAAATATACTATACGTCTGTGCCTGATACGGAACCATAAAAAGCACCGTAGACATTAAAAAGAGTTTTATGAAATAGTTTTTGACCATCCTAATGATTTTACCAGAGAATATTTTATGAAAAAATAATAAAAATCTATCAAAACCCAATTTTTTTTCACATTAAATCATATAAAAATAGAATTTTTTTCACTCTACCACTGTACTTCAAAAATATTTATAATTAATTGATTTTAAATAAATTAAAAACATGACGTATAACTGCAGTAGAAGTTTTCCTCTTCCATCAGTATAATTTTGCCCTCACATTTTCATCAATGATACTTCGAAAAAACAGAAAGCCTGTTTTGGAGATACGATTCTAAACACACAAGAAAGAAAAATTTAAGAATGTAAAAAATTTAAGAAATGAAAAAACATGTAATTATTTTACCTGCACTATTAGTTTCAGCCTTTGCCTACTCTCAGGTAGGAATCAATACCCCTGATCCTAAGGCAGATCTAGACATTGTAGGAAATACGCTGGGATTGAAATCCAGTGCAAATTCAGGAAGCTGGGACAATATCTGGCTTCAGGTGGACAGCAGAAAGGCTGCCGTAAATGCTTCAGGTGCAGAAGACGGTCTACAGTTTAATGTCGGAAGCAATAACAAAGGAACTTACGGAGATGACCAAACACTGAAAACCGTAGCTACAATGACGCACAATGGAAATCTGGGAATAGGAACCACGACTCCTCAAAACAGAATAGACCTTGGAAGTGATGCTCCCGGTGCAACCAATAATCCTGCGGGAAAAAAACTCGCGGTCTATAACACCTCAACAGCATCTTCTTTTTACGGATTGGGAGTAAGCTCATATACCCTTCAGATACATGCAGGTTCACCTGCTGATGGCGAACCCGGAATGGTGCTTACCCAATCCGGTAACGTAGGAATCGGAGCACCCTCCCCAAGCTCAAGTGCAATTCTGGAATTAGCTTCTACCAACAAAGGTTTTCTTCCGCCAAGAATGACAACAGCCCAAAGAGACGCCGTGAATCCCAAGCCTGCAGGACTCATGATTTACAACACGACTGTAAACATTATGCAGTACTGGAACGGTTCATCCTGGATCAATTACCAATAATAGAATGATTAATAATAATGTAAACATCAACAGAATGAAAAAAAATATAATTATTCTATCACTATTACTGGTCTCTGCATCCTTTTACTCGCAGGTCGGGATAAAAACACCCGATCCTAAGGCTTCCTTAGACATTGTCGGAAATACGTTAGGAATGAAAACAGGAGCAAACTCAGGAAGCTGGGAAAATATCTGGCTTCAGGTGGACAACAGGAAAGCATCCATTAACGCTTCGAGTGCGGAAGACGGTCTGCAATTTAATGTCGGAAGCAACGGTAAGGGAACTTACGGAGACGATCAGGTATTGAGAACCGTAGCTACAATGACATCTGATGGGAATCTGGGAATAGGAACCACGACTCCTCAAAACAGAATAGATCTGGGAAGTGATGCTCCCGGTGCAACCAATAATCCTGCGGGGAAGAAACTTGCGGTCTACAATACCTCAACAGCATCATCTTTTTACGGATTGGGGGTAAGCTCAAATACCCTTCAGATACATGCAGGTTCGGCTGCTGATGGCGAACCGGGAATGGTGCTTACCCGAAACGGAAATGCCGGAATCGGAGCGCCTTCTCCAAACTCCGCAGCTTTATTAGAATTAAATTCTATAAATAAAGGTTTTCTCCCACCAAGAATGACAACTGCGCAAAGAGATGCCATCAATCCCAAATTAGCCGGGCTTACCATTTACAATACCAGTCTCAACTGTATGCAATACTGGAATACCCAGGCCTGGAAAGGCAGCTGTGGCACAACACCGCCAACACCGGATCTTTCGGCTAACTGTACAGGTTGGAGATTGCCATACAAGACTAACAATCAAAGTGCTACAGGTACTGTAAAAGGGACTTCCCTTACGGCTACTTTTTCAGATTATGGTAATGTAAAACATTCTACTAATGGCCCGAACAGATGCGGGATTAGCTTAACACCTGCAGACATTTACTGGTTGGGTGACGATAGAAGTCAGAATACCAAAATGAAGATTAGATTCAGTCGTGGAGTAACTAATTTTAAGGTAATACAAGCCGGAACACATGCCAGAGAAACGTTCACTTTTACTTTAAAATATAAAGGTGTCGCAGTTTCTCCTACCGTAACGGTTTCCCCGGTGGGAGGATGTAACGATCAGTTCCAGATTACTAAACCAGCCAGCAATCAGGTGGAAGTGAAGTCACTGAATAACTGGAATTGGACAGTGGACGGAACAGGTATTATTTACAATATCGGAGGCGTTTGGTTTGATGAAATTGATATTACTGCACTGGAAACAACAAACCAGCAAAACGGAAGCAGTTTCAATTTTTGTGTAGGAGATGTTTTATAGCTCCTTTACTTTAAAATTTATTTTTAATTAAATAAAATATACAGAAATTCTTCACATAATTCAGTTTTTATTTAGTGTTTGTGGACACAGGGGCAAAATCTTATCAAGCCATACTTATGCCCCTGCTGTCTTTTAAATACAATAACATAAAAGTATGTTCCTGTAAAAAAATACAAATTATATATACAATATCTCAACCTGGCAGGAACTTACAAAAACAAAATTATTCATTTCAAATTTTAGTTAGTGATTGGATTTGGTTTGAGCCGGAAATTTCCTTTGTGAAGTTTCCGGTTTTTTTTATTATTAAAAATTATCATATGAGATATAAAAAAGCCCGCTGTGTGCAGGCTTTTCAACGTATTAAAAAAATAATAAATGTAAACTTCCAAACATTACAATTATTGATGTATCTGTATTTTATTATTAATGAAAACTGAGGGATGTCTCATTAATTTTACAAAAATTCTTGTGTTTTTAGAATCTCTCGGCTGATAGAAGTTTAATTTTTATTTTCAGGTTATCGGGAAAAAATTTAATATGTATCATGTCTCTTTGTTTTTACAGCCCTAATTTCTTTTTCACGGCCTGCATTTCAAGTTCCATCTTTTTGATTTTTATTTTTTGATGTTCTATTTCTGCCTGTTGCTCCTGAATGGCTTTTGTTAAGGCCGGGACAAGTACGGCATAATCCACAGCCCAGGCTTCTTTGCTGTCATCTTTTGGTTTGTGCACCGCTTCGGGAACCAATTTATAAAGATCCTGCGCCAGGAAACCGATTTTATGCTGAGTATTCAATTCGGGATCTACAGCGGGTTTTCCGTTTTTAATCTCTGTATTGTCAGAAATTTCATATTGTTTCGGTTCTAAGGCTAAAATAGTTTTGAGACCATAGTTAATTTCTTTAATCTGAGTTTTCAGACGCATATCGGAAGTATTGACAAAACCTCCTGCTGCATAGACCGTTCCGTTACCGTCGATCCACATGGGCGTGTTGCCGTTGTATCTGTACTTAAACCCGTTGGTACCCAAATAAATCTGAGTAGGCTGAGCCGGATTCAGGGTATTATAGCCACTTAAATCCAGATGACCTGCTGTAGCTGAAATTCTATTTCCACCACTGGTTTCAGATATTTCGGGTCTGTTCATATAAATATCGCCATTCCCATCCACATTCATCCAATTTCCGCCGTTGTAATAATATTGAAGTCCATTAAAACCGACATTAAATTGGGCAAATGAATTATTTCCCCTTAAACTCAAAGGTCCATTAACAGAATTAAAAAAATTGGAAGAAGCTCCGTAAGTATTGATGCTTCCGTCACCATCGATCTGAAGCCTTCTTGTTCCATTAAAGAAATACTCGCCACCGCCGGCTGTGCTTAGTTTGAGCTGTGCGATATTGTTATTTCCGGCTACCGTTAAAGGACCACCCGTATTGTTTATCGTTGCAGCATTGGCACCTCCGTCTGCAGTTCTCGTGGATGAGTTAAGAAACATATTAAGAGTACCCGTAGAATTATTTGTAAACTGTAAAAGTGCAGCGGCACTGGTTCCGGCATTCACATTACCGATTGAGGTAAGCCCGAAATTGTTTACATTACTGCTTAAGTATAACGATTTATCACCATAATTGATGGATGTATTTTGCGAAAGCGTTCCGCCCAGTCTCACATCGGTGCCGACAGCCGTCAATCCGTTACTTGCCGTTACTGCAGTTGTTACCGATGAGTTATTTCCTGATATGTCCCATGTAGAAGCTGCTCCTGTAAGCCCTGTACTAATTAGTTGCAGGCTTTGGTTGGGTGAAACCGTCATGCTGGCGTTTCCGTTAATGGTTTCTGAAGCTGCGGGATTTACTGTAATCGTAAAAGCAGTATTATTTTTAATGGTGTACATTCTCCCTTTGAAATTCCCCTCTCCCGCTATCGCCACCGGTAAGGTAAAAGTAGCGTTTGCGGTTCCGTTGTATGAAATATGGAAATCTGCGGAAGTCATTGCATAGGTTGCAGCAGTGACAGCCGTATATTTTGCGGCCAAAGAACCGTTTACATCCAGCGTAGAGCCGGGTTTATCCATGTTGACGCCGACACTTTGTGCAGAAGCAATACCGTATGAAAGCAATGCTGCAGCTACTGATAACGTAGTAAAATTTTTAAACATGATCTTAGAGTTTTTAGTTAGTATATTTCCTGTATAATTGCTGTCTGAAAATAAAATTGAAACCCCTGTATCCGATGATTGGTACAGGATCTGTTTTAATTATATCGAAAAGCTTAAAAGAGAAGAAAAATGACAATTGTATTCTTTCATGGTGAGGCGTTTTTTATTCTTACAAAGCTAATTTTTCCCTAAGCGTTGAATAAATAAAGTTTGTAGAAATTTTGTTACTTCCCTGTAGTAATATTGCCATTTTTTTGTAGAAAAAATTATACACCAAAGGTGAAACCCATTGAAACCATTTAAAAAACAACAGTTTATAAAATAAAAAAATCCCTGAAGAAAAACCAGGGATTGTATATTGAATGTAAACTATAATTTTAAGCTAATGCAAATTGCTGTGCATTTCTATTAATTCTGCGATGTTCTGAATTTTAATTTTTTTAAAAATATTCCTTTTAATCGTACTTACGGTAGTTTCTTTAATTCCTAACTGGTTTGAAATTTCAAGGTTTCCGCCGCCTTCCGCCAGAAGCTCAAAAATCTGATACTCCCTTTTGGTAAGGCTTTCCAGCACGGGAGTTTCCCTGGAACTTTTTACCAGCTCGGGAATCAGTTGAGACGGATAATGACATCCTTTTTCAAACATATTTTTAATCCCGTTTTTAAGTTCCTGCTCATTGCATTTTTTATGGAGATACCCTTCTGCACCTTTGCGGATGTACTGCAAACCAATGTTCTGGTCATAAGATGTAAATATTAAAATCTTAACATCTTTCTGAATATTTTTCAGTTCGGAAATGATCCGTGTGCTTTGTATTCCCGCCATGCTGATATCAAGAATGACGAGGAAATAGTTGTGATTTTGCAAAGAAACCATCACCTCTTCATAACTTTCTGCCATATCAATGATAAGGTCGGGATATTCAGCTTGTAAGGCTACTGAAATGCCCAGCCTTACCACCAAATGATCATCTGCTATTAAAACTCTTTTATTCATAATGTATTTTTTAAAAGCAGGGATTTAGTAACTGTTTTTGCAAGAATATTTTAGTCAATTTAAAAATAATAAAAAGAAATTTCATTAAAGTAAATTTTTAATCGAATCCTTTATTAGCCTGATAAAATTACTATAATTATTCTCATTTTTAATTTAAATAAAAAAGATTTTGTCTTAAAAACTTAAAATAACCTCTATTTATTTCTGGGATCATCTTCTGAGTGGATATAATTTATTCCCAACGGCCCGGTTGCGCTTACCTGTGTCACATATTCACCGGATTTTGCCCAATGAAAATGTGGCGTATTTCCGGGAAGAGTAATCACACTTCCGGGTGGATAGGCTTTCAATTTTGAAGGGTCGAATTCCTTACCGATCCCGATATAAAACACCCCTGAAATAACGGTATAAATACGGTTTTCAGGATGAATATGAGGCATCAGCTTCAATCCTGCGGGAACTTTTACGCGCACCGTATAAGATTCGGCATTTTTCGGATCACCGACTAACACTGAGAGCCGAGCTTCAGGTGGAAAAGCCGGAAATGACGACCATTGTATGTCTTCAGGAAATATCTCTCCCAACTTAGTTTCTGTTAAACTCTGAGCTTTGATAACGGTTGCAGACAGCAATGCGACAAAAGATACTGTCTGTGCAAATTTGTTTATCTTTTTCATAATGATAAGTATTAAAAATTATACCTCAAAGTACAGCAGTATCCCGCGATGGATTGCGTGACCTATATCACATTTATAAGTCACTGATTTATATCAAATTCATTTATATTAAATAAAAAAAGAGTCCCTGTACAGAACTCTTCATTTCAATGATGAAATATTTATATTAAAAAAAACGATTTTAAGGATTTTGTTCGTATCCCGCTACCTGAATCTGCGATAAAGGAATCTGATACAGATAATCTTTCGTTGTAATGGTAAAATTATAATTAAGATCCGCAGCTGCCTGATTGATCACATCTGCCGCAATATTCCAGCGAACCAAGTCATGCCAGTAAACCCCTTCTCCGGCAAACTCAATTCTTCTCTCTTTACGAAGTGCCGTAGTGAAATCGCTGCCTGAAATAGACGTAGAAAGCGGAGCCAGACCGGCTCTCTGGCGAATTCTGTTCACATACGGAACAGCAAGACCAGTATTTCCTTCATTATTCAAAACTTCTGCATACATTAAAAGAACATCTTCGTACCGAATAACCGGAAAGTTGATCGGCCAGTCGTAGCGGTTGGTCAGGGCAATTCCCGGCTCACGGAATTTTACAAAATAATTGGCATTATCAGGTTGTCCGTTTTGAGCGATAAACTGAGTTTTAACCGTTAACGGGCGTCTTAAATCTCCCGGTTCATAAGCATTGATCAACGATTGGGAAACACCTAGTTCGGCAGAACTGTATAAACTTCCCTGTGCATTATACAAAGGATCGGCAGACCCAAAAGTAGGTGAAACGTAGCTCGGCAGATAAGAACCCTGCGACAACCCGCCACTGATATGCTGGATCTCAAAAATATGGTATTTGTTATCATTTACACTTTTAAACAAATCTGCATAATTCGCTGCAAACGTCACATACTGTCCTTCCACCTGAATCACAGCATACAAATGTTCTTTTGCTTTTTGCAGATAAGAGCTGTTGTTGAGAGGATAGCCGTACCCTGTAAGATACATTCTGCCCAACATCGCATGAGCAGCCGATTTTGTTATTCTCCCTTTATTGCCTGTATCGTAGACATTTTTCAAACCTGCTACAGAGGCCTCAATTTCTGAAGTGATAAAATTATAAAGCGATGTTAAATCCTTTCTTGGTATTGTAGCTGCTTCTTCAGGGCTCACCGGATGGTCTATTAAAGGGACTTTTCCGAAATTGCGCATCAGTTCGAAATACGCATATGCCCTTAAAAAACGCGTTTCGGAACGGTACTGCTCCCTGACCGCCGGATCATTGAAAGGAACGGCATCAATTCTTGCTAAAATATTATTTGCATAAGAAATAAGCTGATAAGCGTCTTCCCAAAGAACCTCCACTTCTTCCGTTGAAGAGGTATCCTGAAAACGATTGATCGCATAATAATCTCTATTTCCGTTTTGTGAAATGGCGTTGAAATTATTGGAACGAACTTCCGATGCCAGTAAATAAAAATTAACATCAAAACCTCCTCTGGATGAAGAATTGATCATTGCAGAATACACTCCCGACAACGCCTGCTGAATCTGTAGCTCGGTGGTGTAAAAAGAGGTCTGCGTAATATTATTTTCGGGCTCCAGCATCAGGTCTTTTTCACAGCTTATTGCTCCTAATGTTAATGTTCCCCAGATTAATGCTTTTCCAAAAGTTTTAAAATTTAATGGAAAAAAAGAAATATTTTTATTGTACGTTGTTTTCATTTTTAAAATTTTAGAAATTAAAGTTGATGCCCATCATATACACCTTTGCATTAGGATAAGCTCCGTAGTCGGTTCCGTCGGATTGTACGGATTCGGGGTTGTAACCGCCGTAGTAATGGTCTTTTCTCCAGACATTTTCTAAACTGATATATACTCTCAGATTTGAAATTTTTAATTTACTGGCCAGATCCTGATCGAAATTATATCCTAAAGTCACATTTTTAAGCTGAATATACGTTGCATCATACAGCCATCTTGTATCCAGAAGGCTTCCTGTGGTTCCGTCTAATCTAGGTGTTTTTCCATCTCCGGGATTTTCGTCGGAACGCCAGCGATTCACCCAATTTCCCATGGCATTGACAGTAGTTCCCATCCCTGTGCGATCGATTGCACGACCTAATAAAGCATAACTGTAACCTCCTTTCTGCCCTTGAAAGAAAATAGAAAGATCGAAATTTTTATATGAAAAAGTATTCGTGAAACCCCAATAATAATCAGGAGTCGGACCTCCAATGATATGACGGTCTTCTTCATTGATAACGCCGTCTCCGTTCACATCCCTGTATTTGACATCTCCTGCGATTGCCCCAGTCGTTTTAGCGACACTTGCATTGTTGATGTCTGCTGTTGAAAGTACGCCAATGGCTTCATACAGGTAAAATGAATTCAGCTCCTCGCCTACTTTTATGATATTTGTACTGTTGCTGAAACCTGTGTAAATAGGGGCATTATCAGTACCCAGCTGCAATACTTTATTATTATTGAAAGCAATATTGGCCGAAGTATTCCATCTGAAGGCACCTGTTAAGTTTTTTGTGGTTAATTCCAATTCCAAGCCTTTGTTCTGAACCGATCCTACGTTTTTCCACATCGTTGTATATCCCGTTACAGCAGGTATCGGCTGTTCCAAAAGAAGGTCTTTTGTTTTTTTAATATAATAATCTGCCGTAAAATCTATTCGGTTGAAAAGTCCCAGTTCAAAACCAAAATCCGAGGATTGTGTTTTTTCCCAAGTCAGATCAGGATTGGGAATGGTGTTGGGAATTAACCCGTTTGACAAACTTCCTCCAAATGAATAATTTCCTCCCGAAAGCGTTCCGAATGCCCTGTAATCACCGATTGAATTGTTACCATTTTCTCCCCAGCTATATCTGAATTTAAGGTTATTCAGCCATTTTACATCTTTTAAAAATTCTTCATTATCTACTTTCCAGCCAGCTCCAAATGCAGCAAATGTCCCCCAAAGATTGTTCCACCCGAATCTGGAAGAACCGTCTCTACGAATACTCGCCGATACCATATATTTTTCTTTGTAATCGTAATTGACACGTCCAAACATAGAGATCAGCATCCATTCTGCAGCGGTATACTCAGAATTGAGCACAGATGCCGACTGCGTGAAATTAAACGTTTCCAAATCATCATTCGGGAAGCCTTTATTTCGATTGTACTGAGTCGTTGTTCTGTAATTTTCTGCACTGTACCCCGCAATAGCATTGATATCGTGTTCTCCGAAAGATTTTTTATAGCTTAATAAAGCTTCGCCCAAATATCTGTTGTAATTTACCGTTCTGCGGCTTGCAATACTCACTTGCCCCGGTATATTGGTGATAAGATCGAAAGTCGGGGTATAGCCGTTGTTAAGGTTAAAATTATTCGTTGCCCCTCCTGAAATTTTAATATTTAAATCCGGTAAAATATCATAAGACACATACAAACTCGACAATAATCTGAATTCGTTGGTATTATTGGTCGTTTCCTCCATCACCCCGATCGGACTTTGAGTAGAACCCGCCCATCTGTATCTCGTATTTTTCCAGAAATTGGTGTAAAGTCCGGCGCTCACTTCCGCTACAGGAACCATTGACAACATTTTATGGGCTAGATTGTCTTTTCCATCGACGGTGGCTCCGTAACTTTGAGAATAGCTTGGTCGCAATGCAATTCCGGCTTTCCATTTATCTGAAATATTGACGTCGATAACGGCACTTAAATTAAATCTGTTAAAACCTGTATTAATTGCCAGACCTTCCTGATCAAAATACGCTCCGGAAATCATATATTTCACATTTTTACTTCCCCCTCGAACTGCCAACTGATAACTCTGAATGGCTGCGGGACGATAAAATGCATCCTGCCAATCGATATTAGCCACCTGATTGGTACCCCATCGAGGATCGATCATGTAATTGATATTAGCGAGATTATAATCGGTAGCATTTGCCAAACCAAAATAATTTGCCCTCACCGCATAACTGTCTGACGCTGAATTCCCCGGAGCTAAAGCGACCCATCTTTTATTAATCGCTTCAGTGGCAAAATCAATCCACTCTGAACTGTTCATGATATCCAGCTTCTTTTCAATCGTCTGAACACCGTAATATTGGGAAAAACTAAATGAGGGTTTTCCTGATGTTCCTTTTTTTGTGGTTACGATCACGACCCCATTAGAACCTCTCGAACCGTACATTGCGGTGGATGCCGCATCTTTTAACACTTCAATCGACTGTATATCGTCCGGTGAAATATTGGCCATATCGTCGACAACCATCCCGTCTACAACGTAAACCGGTGAATTACTTGCCGATATGGAAGCCGTTCCACGCACTCGGATTTCCAGCGGTTCGCCTGGTTTTCCCGTTGTCGAACGGGTTTTCACTCCGGCAATCTGACCGGTCAGTGCCTGATCAACCCTCGCAATAGGACGATCTTTAAAACTTTGAGCATCGACCCTGCCGACTGAACCTGTAACTTCCCCTCTTTTTTGCGTACCATAAGCAATCACAACGACTTCTTCGATGTTATTCACTTTGTTGTCAGGTGTTGGCTGCAAAGTAATTTTTACATTTTCCTGATTGGAAATATCAACCGTTTTATTGAGATATCCCTCGTGAGAAATAGCCAAGACAGGCTTATTAACTTCCTCTGAAACCTTGATACTAAAAGCTCCGTCGGTATCGGTGGCCACTTCCTGAGAAGTATTATTGAGTTTCACAACGGCATTTTGCAGGGGCTTTTCATCCTGGCCTAAGATGATACCGGTAACCTGTTTTTCCTGCCCGAAAACAAGACCTGTCGTACTGATTAAAAGACCTAAAATTATTATAGAATTTTTCATTTTTAAGTTATTAATTGTTTAAAGAAATTATCATAACTTTTAAATATTTTCAATGTATCAAATCAAAAATTAGTAAAAGCATCCAGTGAGCTTTCAATATTTGTTTTTATAAAAATATACTTATAGAAAAATTCTGCTATCCTGTAGTTACCTGCTATTATTCTCTTCGATGAGAAATATGATTAAAAAAATTAATTTTACCCCTCTTTATTAATGCAAATAATTTATTTAATGAATATTTAGGAGGTCAAGAAAGAAAAGGTGAAAATGGATGATTTTCGAAGAATTAAAGATTTTTTTTAAATGAAGCTTAGATTGAGGTCAATGATGAGTATTTTGAAAACTAAAAACTTTGTCAAAGTTTAGAACTTTGACAAAGTTTATGGGTTATAATTAGAATGGTTTATTAGAGATTACTTTTGTTGGGAAAAGACAATCTTATTCTAATTTTATTTTTTTACAATTTTTAAATTTTACTTACTTAATCTTTAAATTTTTAAACTTTTACTTTTTATTATTCTTCCGGGATTGCCTACTACCGTACAACCGTCCGGGACATCACTAATGATAACTGCTCCTGCTCCAATGGTACACCATTTTCCGATAGTTATTCCCTGTATGACATTTACTCCGATTCCGACGTGGGTTCCTTCGCCTACATAAACGTTTCCACCAAGTCCGACATTTGGTGAGATATGTACAAAATCTTCGAGGATACAATCATGATCAATAGATGCATTGGTATTCACAATACAGTGTTTTCCCACCTTTACTATTGCATTTATGGTGGCACCTGGCATTACAACAGTTCCTTCCCCGATCTTTACTCTTTTAGAAATGATCGATTTTGGGTGGATCAATGTAGCATAACTGAATTGTTCGTTTTGTGCAACTATTCTTTTTCTTATTCTATTGTGTCCTATAGAAATAAGTATTTCTATCTCTTGCTGCGGAATTTCATTAAGAACAGGATAACTCAGGAGTTTATCTTTCGATGGGTTTTCATCGATATACGCATCAATATTATAACCACATTCTTCAGCGACTTCTGCCACTACTTTACCATGACCACTTGCTCCGTATAAATACATATTCTAACTACATTTAATTTAAATTAATAATTTCCTCTTAAAGCTTCTACCACAGCTTGTTGTGCCTGGTTCATGCCTTCTTTTTTAATTACTCTTTTTCAAGTAAGGAACATCACTCTGCAATCTGTTTGTTTGCAAATGATACATTATCTCTGTATCATATCTCTAATTCAAATTTCATCGTCCGGGAAATCATATTTCTTTCATTTCCCTGCGCCCAGTCTGTAATTCCGGGCTTCTGTGTCTTCTTTTTTGAGATCTAAAGTCTATAATTCATTAAAAAAATTATACACGATATTCTCTTTCTTTAATTAGTTTTTTGTATTCTGCCAATACGGCATTCCAGACCTCTGACTGCTCGTAGCGAGATTCAATCATCGGGCGGGCATTCGTTTTTAATTTTTGATAATACGCTGTGTCCGATTTTATTCTTTCCATGGCCTGGCTAAGCTTTTCACTGTTTTTTACCGGAACGATGACCCCGTTTTGATCTTCCATGATAATTTCGTTGCATCCGTTGATGTCTGAAACTATACTCGGCAATCCCATTGCTCCCGCCTGCATCACTACATTGGGGAATCCTTCGCGATAACTTGGGAAAGCCAATGCGTGAGAAATTGCAAAATACGGACGAACATCACTCTGAAAACCGACCGATATGATATCCGGATTATTTTTAATTTCTTCTAAAATATCGGGACGTACAGGATCCAGCTCGTGTTCCAGCGGACCAACTAACAATAATTTGGATCTGCGTTCTGAATCTTTGTTATTTAAAAGCGTAAATGCTTCTACCAGCTCATTAATTCCCTTATCTCCCAGCAAACGCCCTACAAAGACAAAGACGAAATCACTATCTTCTATATTCAATTCTTTTCTTAAAAGCTTTTTTTGCTCCTCGGAAATTTGTTCGGACGAAAAATGATTCAGGTCGATCCCGTTTACATTTCCATTTCCGATAACTCTTAAATATTTTGAAGTGATTTTGTAATTAATCAAATCTTTTTTCACGCCTTCCCCTTCCGGATAAACATGAGTGGCGGCTGAACACAGCAGCCTGTCCATATTAATAAGAAGCTTCTGCACCGGCCCTTTTCTGGTGGGAAAAATAAGCCCCGTAAAGGTGTGAATCCGGATAGGAACTCCTGCCATTTTCCCTGAAAGCATCGTTAAAAGCCCTGCCTTAGGTGTGATGGAGTGTACAATGACCGGCTTTTCTGTTTTTAAAATTTTATACAACTTATATAGAGAACTCAGGTCTTTTAAAGGACTGATTCCTCTTTCCATGTTCACTTTAATCGTTTTGATACCTTCTCTCTGCTTTACTTCGTCAAGTAACTCGCCTTCTGAAGATATTCCTACAATCTCATAAAATTCGTTTAAGAATTTCAATTGTCCTTTTAATAAAAGATTTAAGGACAATGGTACTGTTGATGTGCGAATTACTTTCTCATTTTTTGTCATACCTTCATTCTTAATTTAGTTTGATGTTCCTGTAATTCATTCTGAAGCGTCGGGCGCCCTATTTTATTGAGGTAAATCTTTTCCTTTCCTACAAGGCAAAGTATCCCCACATACATTATTTTCACTTGGTTGATAATGTATATTTTTAATAAATCCAATGCTCCCAATTGCAGTTTCTTTTTAGCATAAAAAGCCAGATGTAATGATTTTTTATACTTTTTAAAAGAAAAAGAATCAGCTCTGTTATATAAATATCCTATCTTAGGAATAAATGCATACTTCTTTTTTATCAACATTCTGATCATAAAATCCTGATCCTGACCCAACAACAGTTTTTCATCAAATGTAACCTCCCCGATTTCGGAAAGCCTGATGATGGAACATGCGTGCGGAACTGCTTTATAATTGATATAATGATCAAATTCCATAATCTGCTCTTTATCAAATGTTTCCAGAACACCTACAAGCTTGTTATCATGATCAATATATCCTATCGAGCAAGATAACAATGCTATATCCGGATGAAGCTCCATATAGTCATATTGCCATTTCAGCTTATCCGAGTAATAAAGGTCATCTGCATCCAGCATACACATATACTTCGCATCAATTTCCTTTACTTTTTCCAGTGCTATTTTTCTTGCAGCTCCCCTTCCCACATTATTTTCCAGATTGATGATATAAAACCTCTCATCGTTCTGATATTTTTCCAGGATCTTTCTGGTTTCGTCGGTAGATCCGTCATTTACGATAACATTCACCCAGCTATCAAAAGTTTGATCCAATAGTGACCTGATTGACTTTTCAATCGTTTCTGCACCATTATAAACGGGAGTTACTACTGCAATTCTTTCATTCTTCATACTCCTAATTATTTGACCTTAATTTTCAGCAACTGTTCTATTTGATTATCTGTTGTATAGCATTTCCCTATAAGCCCGGAAGCATTATTGGAGATAAATCCGTACAGTTCTTTATCTTTTTGCAAAAGACCGCAATACTTTATATAATCTTCAATAGAATTAAAATTGGTGAGATATCCTGTAAATCCGTGTAGAATATAGTCTGTCATTCCGCCTACAGCATTACCGATCACCGGTTTTCCCAACGCCATTGCTTCCATCACAACACGTGGTAATCCTTCTGTAGATGAGGGATGCAGTAAAACATCCATTTTCCCGAAATACTCCAGAACGTCACTTTTATTCAGTACAATTTCAAAATATTCCTGAAGCTGCTCTTCCTCAATCTGCTTTAAAATCTTATCATAATATTTCTGAGAAGCATCTCCCTGATAAATAATTCCTACCAACAGAATTTTAAACCTTACCTTATCACGCTTAAGCTTTTTCGCAATTTCAATCGTAATATGCTGTCCTTTTGACGGTAAAAACCCACCACAATGCATGATTACAAAAGGTCTGTCCGCTTGGTCATCGCTCCAGTTCGGGATATTTTCTCTGTCTTTAAAGTCATTTAAAAACCCGGTATAATCTATGGCATTCGGTACCGTATAAATATCTTCCAGGGCGGCAAAACCTCCTGAGAAAATGGCCTGTCTCGTTGATTGCGAAACTCCGATGTAGATATCCGTTAATTTTTTAATTAAAATGGTATTAAAGCGGTTAACTGTTCGTGGTAAAAACCATCCTCTTGCAAAAAATGCAATTTTATAGCTTCCGGATTTCGATAATATGGATAATGTTTTGGTATTATTCACAATCACAAGATCCGGCTGAAAATCATTGATCAGTAGTTTTATTTTTTTTCTGTAAGCACTTAGCAATTGCAGATATTTCATGTAATTAGAAAGCATCTTAATTTTATTGCTGCTTGCCAATATGAACGGAGTTTGCCTTTTGTCAAGAATAGAATAGCTGATATTACGCTTTTCCATTGCCTGTACGAAAGGTTCGCAGGTTCCCCAGAAATCTATTATTTTCACCCCATGTCCGTTTTCCTGTAACCGCCCAGCCAATTCTACGGTGCTTTTTCTTGCACCCCCATAGTTCTGAACAGCTTCAACAAATAATATTTTCATGAGAAATTTATTTCTTTAAAATCATCAATAGTTTCATACTCAAAATTTGACTTGGCTTCATGCAAATTCGAGCCTGTATCCTTTTCAGAATAAGACTGAACATTGTAACAGAAATTTACTTTTGGTGACCCCTCTTCACGTAGTCGTCTTTCTAATTTTATGGCACTTTTGCGAACACCAAAAATCTGAACGGCTTCAAGGAAACTTATATTCATTTTTATAGCACTTTCATTGTTATTATTGCAATCTGATAAAATTTGAGGTTATAGTTTTTTTAAGGCAAATATGAATAAACCAATACCACACTTTCAGAGCCATTAATGCTGAAAATATCGTTATTAATTCATTAATAAAAATGATTTTTTTTCAAAACTGTGTGTTCAGATACGAGTAGAAATGATACAAAAATGTTATTCACTAAATAATACAATCTTGCAAATTTATTTCTCGCAAAACCATTATTTAGATTACTATTTTACTACTTTCAAAACAAATATACGAAAAAATAATATATCACAAATATTAGAATAAAAAATCCAATATGAATTTTTGTAAACATTCATATTTTTAACCATAATTCTTTATTATTCAAGAATATGCATTTAAGAAACTGTGGACAATTTCGTATTCTAAATTAACATCTGTTTTATTCCATTTTAGATCCTTATCATAAAAACCTAAGCACTGATCATAAACATACGGTTGAAACCCGTAACTGATCTCTACCACCAATGGCTGATCATTTTCATCAAAAATAAAATCATACGCCACACATATCATATTAAGTTGCCGAGCCGCTTTAAAAGCTATATCTACAGCTTCTAAATTGAATTTTCCCGGAGCAAATTCGAGCATTCCGCTGCCGGAAGCTCTAAAATCATTATTTCGGGTATTCCTTTTTAAATAATAACACTTATTACCAATAACGATAAGCCTTATATCATAGCTCAGGTTCGGAATAAACTCCTGAAAATAGACATAGTTTCTCTGTTTGGGAAAAACTTTATATTGTTTGTCTACAAAAATGCCTTTCCCTCCCCATTTTATAATTCTTAGAAAATTGTGAAGTGTTTTTTGTCTCCGGAACCTTTCGATGGTATCCGTAAAGACCGTCCAGGAATCGAAAGCGTCAAACCCACGACCAAATGCCTGTTTCACCAGCTTTTTGGCCTGTTGTTTTGTTTTTACAAGTTTTACGTTGATGGATCCTGCACCTCCTTTTAGTTTAAAAACTTTCGGAAATGAGGTATTTTCTATATACTTTTCAGCTTCGTTCTGATGATAAAAAACATCTGATTTTACTAATGGAATATCAAGGGCTTCCAGAAGATATTTCTGTGACACTTTATCATCAAAATGCCAGTAAGATTCTTCATTGGGGAATGTTTTTATCCCGATCTGATTAATAGATCTGAACAGGGTTCTCGCCTGCAGCATGTCCTCAAAATAATTCTGATTGAAATGCCACATAAAATGCGTTATCCCATTGTCTTTTATCTGCTTAATAATATCATTATCAAAAGCATTCAATATCACATAAGGTATCTTTTTCTCCTCCAGATATTCAATCCAGCGATCAGAAAAACTTCCTTTACGATGATGTATTCCTATCTTCATTTCTTTCTGTTAAAAAATTTATAATATAATCCTCCACCCATTACACATCTTGCCAATGATAAATTGATAGCAGCCCCTAAAACAGAGTAAAAATGGATCAAAGGATAGGCTAAAACAAATCCCAAAAGGGAAGCAAATAATGTATTCTTCATCACCAGTTTATCCTGACGGTGTACAATAAAATAATTAAGCCCAAAAACATTATATAACGTATATCCAAACAAACCAATCGCCAATATCAGCAATATCCAGAAGGCATTATCATAGCTTACATTCAGATACCAGAAAATTACTTTATTAAAAGCCAACACCCCAATTACCATTACGGTTATCATGATCAGCATCATTTTTTTATACCATTGGAAAGCATCTTTTCTTCGGTTTAAAAAAGGGAAAAATACACGCGAAAGAATTTCAATTAAGGCTACAATTAGATTTATAATCGTTAAAATAGCCTGATAAATACCCACTAACTGTGCTGTTCCAAAGATCCCCAACACAAACGTACTGGTGTTATTATACAACGTAGGAACAAACTGATTGATGAAAATCGGTGAATTCACTTTTATTGTTTTAATAACCGTTTTGTAGGGCAGAAAAATAAACTTCAGTTTATATTTTTTTATCAATAAATACTGTCCTACTAAAGCTGCTCCGATATATCCGGCACTTTGAAGCAGAGGATAAATCCAGAAATCACTTTCTTTTTTAATAAAAATAAAAACGCATAGGGTAAAAAAAAGCTTAATGCCTAAATTTAAATAAGTGATATAACGCATTTTCTCAATCCCCTGAAAAAACCATTCTGGAAATAAAGCATATCCTAATAAGAGTAAACTTGTATAAAAATAAATGACTCTATTTTCATAAAAAGGCGGATAAAAATAAACTACTAATGCAATAACAAGCCATGAAAGCAATAGAAACAAAGCCTTAATTGTTAAAACTTTACTGTAAATAATATTCAGTTTTTTCGGGCTGTCTCTGTAGATAGCCACATCGCGGGTCGCCGTAATCTTGAAGCTATAATCCGTAAGTGCCGTAAAATAAGCAATCAACGATGCCGAAAAGACAATAACTCCATATTTTTCGAACCCAATTACCCTTAAAATATAAGGCAACGTGATCAGAGGCAGCACCATTCCTATGAGCTGCAATGCAGATAATGAAACAAAGTTTTCCAACAATGCTTTTTTATCTTTGGTGTTAAAAATCTTTTTTATCCTGTTAATCATTACTTTAAGGTAATCGTTTCGTCGTTATTTTTAAACTTCTGACCAAAGCCGTTGGCATTTTTTGAAGCTGGATTTATTTTCTGCAGATCGATATTCACATTTACCTGATGCGGAGCCCCTTTAAATGACCTGAATTTCGCAGTTGCATTGTTTTGTGAAGAAAAATTATTCACACTGATATTTCCGCTCAGCTGAGGAAATCCTGCATTTGGCTTATCTCTGGTAACCGCCATCCCGAAGCCTATTTTAGATCCATTATCTTTAAAATTATTGATGGCAATTGAAATGGCTTTCTGCTGTTTTCCAACTATACTTCCGGGAGAAATTACGATTCCGTAATTGCCGTTGTTCTGGGTTTCTATATTGGTAAGCTTTACATTTTTTACTTCGTAATTATTACTGTCCGGCTCAACATCAATCCCCGCCTGAGGATTATGTCCGGACGTATTGGCGATGTAGGCATTTTCTACCACCAAATTGGTAACTCCTCCTATGGTAAGACCATTTCTGCGGTTGTCTTTTAAGATGGTATTTTTTAGTGTTATATCCGAAGAACTGATATTATTTCTGCCGCCGATGCAAATTCCGTCGCCCCAGCAGCTTTCGATGGAAGCTCCGATGATTTTAATATTGCTTCCGGACAAAATATAAATTCCCATTCCCCATTCTCCGGTGGTCGACAAATGTTTGTGTTTGTCCCCGATAAGTGTTGGATAATAAATCGTTACGTTTTGAATATTAAACAAATTAAGAATACCGTTGCGGTCTTTTGCATTGGGCTTCATGATCAGTTTTGAATTTTTCTGAAACAGAATTTTTTGATTTGATTTTAAAGCCAATCCGTTTTCATTAACCAAAACAGGAAAATCAGGCATGATCAACACAGTATTTTCGTTGATCCCTTTTTGTATATAATCGGTATAATCTGTGTCCCCGTTTTTAGAATAGCCTTTTGGCAGGTACGACGTAAGATCTTTCGTTGTTTTAAAATATTGACTTTTAACGGTTGCATAGCCTGAAAAACGGTCTTGTACATACTGCTGACTGTTTCCCAAAAAATACATTAACGCAAAAAATAAGAATATTACCTTTTTCATTTTGTTACATTTAATTTGTTAATCATTGTAAAGAATGGTATAAACACCACTAAATTGATAAATAATGTAGCAGAAATAGAACCTATATTAATCATCATGGAAGTCGCACAGCCAAAAGCCAGAATGATGTATAAAAAAAACAATACTGCCGAATTGGTAGAATAAGCTTTTCTTTCAAATCTAAAGGCTAAAAGCGTTAAAATAAATATATAGATATAAAAAAAATAAATCGAAAAATGATACAATCCTGCTACCGAAACCGGAACAATCTGATCTCTGGAACGTCCCGCTCCGTAGATCTCATTATTGAATTTAATATTTGTCTTATAATTATCATTGGAAAACCTTGACAATACAGGAATATTCTGCGTAATATCCGATACAAAATAATAATACTTTTCAAAAGGATTCACCTGATTTTTTTTATAAGAATCATATCCTATCGCATAGTTGGCCACCCCTCCAAAATAAGCATTCAGATCATGAAGACTGAAAAACCCACCGACATCCGCCTTTTTTGTATTTTCTGAGAATTTAGCCACTGAAGCCAGCAACAATATAATTCCAAAGAACACAGAAGTATAGGTAAGGATTCTTTTCCTGTAAACCGGGTAAAAATAAATTAATAAAAGTACCAGCGGAAAAGTAGCATACACAATACTGAATCGGCTGATCCCCACAATTATCGTCGCATTCATCAATACAACGAGTATTGAAAGGGCAAGCTTTGTTCCTTGTTTTATCTTAAACGAATCTATTGCCGAAAAAATAAAAAGAACGATATACGCCCTCATCACAGGGAACATGATACTTACCAACGGAGAAATAGCCTCGAGGTCACCGGAAAGTTTCAGCTTCAAATAGGTTGAAATATCCCATACGAAACTTAATTTCTGCAAAAAGCTCCTGTTTAAAGCAATAATTAATATAAACAGAACAAATAAGCCGGTATTCACGGTATTAAGCGGTAAAAATTTTAACTGGTTTTTCTCTGCTTTAATTTCCTTTGAATACGTACAGATATGATAAGCTATTAATACAAACAACAGCTCTACCAACATCATAGCAACAGCATAAGGCTCATTAATTGTCGTACTTCCAAATCTCAGTTTATCAGTAGTCAAAAAAAGACATGGAATAACAATATACCGTATCAATTGCTGAATTGTAATGATCCAGAAAATAAAATAAGATTTGAGCTTAACAAATATATTTGAGATAAATAATGTGAAAAAGCCCAGCCCCACCGGTAAAAAATAAACATCCTGATAAGAAGCATTATTCACCTTTCCATAGATTAAAAAACCTATGAAAAAAAACAAAAAACTAAAAGCGAATAAAACTAATTTGAATGATTTATTTACCTCCATGCTCAATACAATGCTTCCTTCTTACTTAAATAAATACTAATGCATTACAATTTCAAATTCGGATGAACTATAGAAAAGCTTAAAAACCTTCTATCCTCAACTTTACCATATTACAATCTGGAATCACATACTTCCAGCACGCCTTTTACATCATAAATTACCCCTTCTTCTTTTAAATACTTACGTAGGTCTAAATTCCTGAATTCATTGTGTGCTACGGTAAGAATGATCGCATCAAACTTCTCTTCCGGAACCTCGTTGACAACCGTAAGACCGTACTCATGCTGTACCTCTGCAGGATCAGCCCAAGGATCAAAAGTAGTCACCTGTAAAGCGTAATCTTCAAGCCCCTGAATGACATCTACTGCTTTGGTATTTCTCACGTCAGGGCAATTTTCTTTAAATGTTATCCCTAAGTTTAAAACACGGGCATCATTTATATTAATTTTCTTTTTGATCATGGTTTTTACCAGCTGTGAAGCCACATACTGCCCCATTGAATCGTTAAGACGACGTCCTGCCAATATGATTTCAGGGTGATAACCGTTTTCCTGAGCCTTTTGAGCCAGATAATAAGGATCTACTCCGATGCAGTGACCACCTACCAATCCTGGTTTGAAGGGTAGAAAATTCCACTTCGTTCCGGCAGCTTTTAAAACCGCATGGGTATCAATTTCCAGAAGATTGAAAATTTTTGCTAATTCATTAACAAAAGCGATATTAATATCTCTCTGTGAATTTTCAATTACTTTGGCTGCTTCCGCAATCTTGATTGTCGGTGCCAAGTGGGTTCCTGCAATAATCACAGATTTATATAAACCATCTACGATTTCACCAATTTCAGGTGTTGAACCGGAAGTTACTTTTAATATTTTTTCTACCGTATGTTCCTTATCTCCGGGATTGATACGTTCCGGCGAGTATCCTGCAAAGAAATCCTGATTAAATTTTAATCCTGAAACCTTTTCCAGAACGGGAATACATTCTTCTTCAGTTGCTCCCGGATATACCGTAGATTCATAGATTACGATATCATTTTTAGATAAAACCTTCCCTACCGTTTCCGAAGCTTTGTACAAAGGTGTCAGGTCGGGGCGGTTATGTTGGTCAACCGGAGTCGGAACCGTGATAATGTAAATATTCGCATCCTGAATATCGCTGATATCATGAGAGCAGAACAATCCGTTTTTATCAGTTTGATGAAAAGGATTTTCCTGTATCAATACAGATTCCAACACATCGTTTTCTACTTCCAGTGTACTGTCTGTTCCTGTTTTCAATTCACCAATTCTTTTCTGATTGATATCAAAACCTACAACCGGAAATCGGGTTGCAAATAATCGGGCTAAAGGAAGACCTACGTATCCTAAGCCGATAACGGCTATTTTATATTGTTTTTCCACAAAGATTTACTTTAGAAATGTTTTATTATTTTAAATTTTCCCAATACCAACTTATAGCTTCCTGTAAGCCTTTTTCTATAGTATGGGTAGGTTTGTATCCTAATAATTTTCCTGCTTTTTCCACCGACGCCAGCGAATGCGGGATATCACCGACACGGTTTGGGCCATAAGTCGCTTCAATACCGGCAATTTTTTCATCGAATTCACTTAAATATTGTTTAAGATATCCGATCAGGTCGTTTAATGTCGTACGATCACCGACTGCTGTATTATAAACTGTATTGATCGCTTCAGGATTTTCAGTCAGCATCGCCAGTTCATTCATCTGGATGACATTATCGATATAAGTAAAATCACGTGAATAATCTCCTGTCCCGTTGATTTTAGGAGATTCATGATTTATTAATTGTTTTATAAATAACGGAATTACAGCCGCATAAGCTCCGTTAGGATCCTGTCTGCGCCCGAATACGTTGAAATATCGTAATCCGATACATTCCATCCCATAGGTTTTTCCGAATACATCAGCATACAATTCATTGACATATTTGGTAATGGCATAAGGTGATAACGGTCTTCCGATGACATCCTCCACTTTTGGAAGCGATGCAGAATCACCGTATGTAGACGATGAAGCGGCATAGATAAAACGTTTCACTTTAGCATCACGCGCGGCAACCAGCATATTCAAAAACCCTGAAACATTCACTTCGTTACTCGTAATAGGATTTTTAATCGACCTTGGAACTGAGCCTAATGCAGCCTGATGCAGTACATAATCTACATCTTCCACTGCCTGCTGACAGGTTTCCAAATCACGTATATCTCCTTCGATTAATTTATAATTTGGATTTTGAAGAAAAGGCTCGATATTATGACGGTGTCCTGTTGCAAAATTATCTAAGCAGACAACATAATAACCTTTATTTAAAAAATACTCTGTAAGGTTGGAACCGATAAATCCTGCTCCCCCTGTAATTAAAATTTTCTGCATTTCTATGATTTAAACATTTTCTTCCACCAACTTTTCTTATCATTCGTTTGACTGTAACCATAACCGTAGCTATAGTTATATCCATAACCTCCTGCGCGTTTTGAAACATCGTTAATGACAAAAGACACATTATTTAATTTTGAATCCTTCACTAAATCATTAGCAAAATTTATCAATATATTTCTCGATTCTCCGGATCTCACCACATATAATGTAGCATCTGCGGTATCTGCGATACTTAGCGTATCCGAAACCAACATAAGCGGTGCAGAATCTATAATAATATAAGCGTATTGAGAAGACATCTGCTCGATAAGCTTCTGATATCTTCCATTAGAAAGCAATTCTTGCGGATTGGGAGGAATTGTTCCTGCATATATCACATCACATGCAGGATTGGTCGTTGATGTATGGATAAGTTCTTCTACATCTACCGAATCATCATATAAATATTCTGTAAGACCTTTTCTTTTCGTCGGTTCGTTATCATACCTCTGAATTTGAGGGTTACGAATATCTGAGCCGATAAGAAGAGCTCTTCCGTTTTTATTGGCTAAAGTAAGGGCAAGATTCACAGAAACAAGGGTCTTCCCTTCTCCTTTTACCGAAGATGTCACCATAATTACTTTGGCAGAATCTTTTATTGGTAAAATAAATTTAAGATTGGAAACAAGTACCCTGAATGCTTCTGCCAACTCCGAAAAGTCGTTTTTCTGTACCAGATGATTTTCATTGTCTTTAAGTGAAGGTATATCAACCAATACTCCCAGCCCGGAACGTTCTTTAATATCGTCTCGGCTGTAGATTTTGTCATCCAGAGTGAATGATATGTAGAAAACTGCAAAAGGAAGCAATAATCCTAGGAACAAAGCTCCTGCAAAAATAATATCTTTTTTGGGTGATACAGGAAGATCTTCTGTAAATGCAGGATTTACAATTTTGGCTTTTGGTACATCTACTGATAAATTAATCGCATTTTCTTCCCTTTTCTGTAAGAGAAATAAAAAGAGTTGCTCTTTAAGATTTTGCTGACGCTCTATTCCTCTGTATACTTTAGATTGCCCGGGAACCTTTTCGATGACAGTATTGCTAGTTGAAATTTGATTTTGTAATTGAGCAATACCCTTCTGTACAGTTGCTTTCTGTTCATTTATATTATCACGAATGACTTCCTTCAATGAGGCAATTTCTCTATTCATTTCTATAACAGCTGGATTTTCATTAGTTGCCTGCCTCAGAGTCTTGTTTCTGGTAATAAGAAGCTGATTATATTGAGAAATCGATTGCTCTAATGAAGGGTTAAGCCCAAGATTAGAAGGCATAAGCTGATTATTATTTTTTGAAGCTTCTGCTGTAAGAGAGTTTAGAAGATCTAGTTGTGTTTGCTGCTGTAGAAGAACTTTGGTGTTTTCACTCGTATTTTGAAGTGCTAATTCTGCCTGTGCCTGCAAATCAACGATACGATTGCGGTTTTGGAAATCTTCTTTCTGGTTTTCTACTCCGGAAAGGTCTTTGGTAATTACTTCCAGTCTTTTATCGATAAATTTCTGAGTATTTTCAGCCTGTAAATTTTTATCTCTCTGCCCGTCCAGATTATACTGTTTGGTAACTTCATTAAGGATAGCTTCGGATTTTTCGGGAAGAGATCCGATAAGGCTAATGTCCATTAGCATAGCTTTCTCATCCGGAAGATTGACACGAATTGTCTTTTCCAGTTTCTTTACTTTGTCCATTGGACTCGAAAAAACAATTTTATATTCTGATTTTAAAACAAATTGAGGTTTTATTTGCAATACAACCGTTCCGAAATCCAATTGTAAAGGCATATTGAATTTCCCTGTAATTTTCTTTTTTTTCTCCGTCTCAAGGGTAAACTGATCACCTTTTATGTCTGTTACCGTACATTGAGAGGGTGCAAATTTTTCATCCTTGTAACTTAATATCTTTGCGGTAATAGGCGCTTTTGAAAACAATTGCGAGTCTTTAATCTCTCCTGCAGTGAAGTATTCTACATTCAGATTAAGGTTATTTACCACCTGCGTGAGGATCGGACGTGAGTTTACCACTGCCGCCTCACTTTTCAGTTCATCAGCATTACCGAGACCTATCCCAAGATTATCAAGATCAGCTAAAGCTGAGGAAAGATCATTTTGCTTTTTATCAAATTTAAGGGTGGTTTTCGATTGATATTGGGGTACACTGTACCTTAGGTAAATATAAGCTCCCGTTACAAATACCAAAATAGAGGCAATAAACCACGGCCATTTATACAGGTATTTAGAAATCGTTTTCTTTATATTTAATTTTTCTTCCTTTGCCTGAAAGTCTGTCTGCTGCATATTTTATTTTATCGTCGAGTTAAAGCAATAATAAGAGTACCTGCCGTAAGTAAAGCACCAATGATCTGGAATGTAAGCGCTCTGTTCGGGTTGCTATTTGCCTGAACCTGCTTATTCTTATCCGGCTGCACATAGAGAATGTCATTCTGCTTCATATAATAATAAGGCGAGCTTACAATATCCGATCTGGTAAGGTCTATATTCACCACCTGATCTACCCCGTCTTCACCGGTACGGATCAGTTTTACATTGGTACGGTCTCCAAAATCGGTCATATCTCCTGCAAGACCCAAAGCCTGGAAAACATTGATCTTTTGAGAAACACTTTCTTTCTGCCCCGGATCTTTTACCTCTCCTAAAATGCTGACATTGAAGTTTTTTAAAGTAATCGATACCATTGGATCTGTAAGGTATTTCTTCAGACGGGCTTCCAAATCCTGCTTTAGCTGTACCTGTGTCATTCCTTTACAATAAATACTTCCTATGACCGGAAAGTAGATATATCCTTCTTCATTTACGACATATTCGCTGGGCTGTACATATTGGTTCATACCGGCACCGGAATCGCTTCCGACTTTATTTGTAGTATTAAGGTTAAAGGGTTTTACAGCAATTTCATCCAATGCAGAGACAAGAATAAGGAGAACGTCTCCTTCCTGGATATGTAGTCCCTGATATTTTGCTTTCGTAACTTCCTCTTCCATATTATGCTTTGACATATACACCATATTCTGCTTGGGTTTGCATGATAATAAAATAACCGACAACAGGATTATATATGTAATAATAGATTTCTTCATATGTTATTTATTCTACTGAAATTTATGTTAAATCGTAATAAAATCATCAATTAAACCATAAATATTGCATATTTTTCATTAAATTAATAGATTTCACATAATAGTGAAACGAGAATTTATGATATATATTATTTTTAAGATCAATTCTTTTTGTAGCAATTTTTATTCCGATTGAGGATAAAATGGTAAAAATATTTGTTTATTTTTAGTTTAAGTTTAACGTAATTCAAACTATGTTATTGATATACTTCATGTTCCGGTGTTTTATCCAGAACCTCAAATTCTGAATTATTACTGATAAATTCCGGCACAATGGTCTTCAATATTTTTACAACCTGTAGCCTGTCTTTTTTTATTGCTGCCCGCATAATTTGATTACATAAAATTTCTATCTCTTCAAATTCCATCACCGGATCTCTTGAAATCATGATTTTTTCATGATGCGTAGGAATTGTTGTGGAATTGTCTGTCAACAGTTCTTCATACAGTTTTTCACCCGGTCTCAATCCGATAAAATCAATTTTAACATCTACATCCGGCGTGTATCCTGATAATTTTATCATTCTTTTTGCCAGATCAAGAATCTTAACGGGTGTACCCATATCAAAAACATAAATTTCACCTCCTTGCCCCATTGTTCCTGCCTGTAGAACCAGTTCGCACGCCTCAGGAATCGTCATAAAATAACGGATGATCTCCGGATGGGTGATCGTCACAGGCCCTCCTTTTTCGATTTGTTTTTTAAAATGCGGAATGACTGAACCATTGGATCCCAGTACGTTTCCAAATCTTGTGGTGATGAATTTTGTTGTATTATCTGATGAATTTTGTAACGACTGTACAAACAGTTCTGCAGCTCTTTTAGAAGCTCCCATCACATTGGTGGGATTCACAGCTTTGTCGGTAGAGACCATTACAAAACGGTTGACATTATATTTTTTGGATAAAAGTGCCAGATTTTTAGTTCCTCCGATATTCACAAAAATAGCTTCGTGAGGGTTCTTTTCTATTAAAGGAACGTGCTTATAAGCCGCCGCATGATACACAGTTGAAAACTGATAATCTTCAAATAATTTTTCAAGTCTGTAAATATTTGAAATATCGGCCAGCACAAATTCAAACTTCTGTTCCGGAAACCTTTCCAACAACTCGAGTTCAAGCTCATACAGGGGAGATTCTGCCTGATCAACCACCACAATAATCGATGGATTAAACTGAACCACCTGTCTTACGATTTCACTTCCAATAGAGCCTGCACCACCTGTTACCAAAACACTTTTGCTGAAATGGCGTTTTTTCACCTCTCCATTTTCTATTTTAATGGGCTTTCGGTTCAGCAAATCTTCGATCTGAAGCGGACGGATACCTCCGATGATGCCACCTTCATTCATTTTATTAATAACAGGAGCTTTTAGTATTTTCAATCCTTTATTTAAGGTAAGATTTGTCCATTCTTCCATTTCCTGTTTGGGCATATTTTCTTTAATCAATACCGCATCAATTTGGTTTGACAGATTATTAGCTTTAATGAATTCTCTTTTATTATAGATTGTATGTCCCAGTAATCGCGCTTTTTTGGAATCCAGCCTGGTGCTCAGAAATCCTGTAAGCTGATAAGGATGACGACGATTGTGAATAATGGCATTGGCTAATGACACCGATTCCTCATCCACTCCTACCACTGCAATTCTTATTTTAGAGGAAGAATCTTTAGGATCCATAAGCATCTTAAAAAGCTGCTTGGTAGCCATTCTGAAAAAGAACATCAGAAAAGTGGAAATGAAAAAAAAGAAAAAAAGCACGGGATTTACATACACGGATTTCCCCCATACCGATTCTGCTAAAAAATTGAACCCCAGCAAAACAACAAGCGTGCTTCCTGAAGACCAGACAATTCTAAAGAAATCAAAAAAAGTGGAATGCCTTATGATTCCGGCATACGTTTTGAATAGTACCATAAACAGAATATTGACCGCAAGAACGGCCACTGTTTTTTCATTATGGTATTCGATAAAATTAATTTCCGTATTCAGATTTTTTAGGATCAGATTAGAAATTAAGAGAGAAAAAGAAATGATTGAAATATCGATAAAAAAAACTAACCATCTAGGTATATACCTTAATTCTGTGATTTTAAAAACATTCCCCATACTACAAAAACCTATAAATATCTTTTTTTAAAATTAATTCAACATTTGGTGGGTTTTTATTATTAGGCAAATGTAGTAATTATTATTAATATTTTTAATCTTGTATATTAATTTTTTAATTTCATTTCATTAATATTAATTAAAATAAGTAAAATATTTCACTACAATTTACACCATAACTTGAAGAATTACAGCACATAAAAACAAAAAAAGCCTTGTTAATTTTTGGTTAACAAAAGCTTTGAATTTCTTTTTTAGTTTAAAAATAAGTTAAGCAGTTAAAAATGCTATTTCAACCTGCAACTTTAAAAACGATCTACTTTAAAAGGTCTCCCATTCCGAATTTAACTAATGTTTTTGCGTATTCAGCTTCTACAGCTTCATTAGCTCTTTGTACAAACTCACCTGTCGTAGGATCGACTACCGTTCTTAAAGGTCTTTGTCCTTTTGATAAACCGATCAGTTTTACCACTGCATCTGCTACATTCTGCGGATCAGGCTTTACATTTTCGAACATTTCACCCACAGCTTTTCCCATTTTATGCGGAAAATCAGCAATGGCTTGATATCCGTCTACCACTGAGCTATCGGATCCGAATTTTACTTTCTGTGCCATTTCAGTAGGAAAAGCTCCCGGCTGAAGAATCGCAACATCAATCCCTAAAGGTCTTACCTCATAGTGCAGACCTTCGCTTACTGCTTCCAAACCGAATTTTGAGGCACTGTACATGGTAGAAAAAGGAAAGGAAAATCTCCCGAAACCGCTTGTTACATTGATAATCAACCCTTCTGATTGTTTGCGCATAGACGGCAGTACCATCTTCATCAATCTCCATGGACCTATAACATTGATGTCGAATATTTCCTGCACATCAGCCGTGGTAAAGCTTTCTGCCACCCCATTTCTTGCGAAACCGGCATTGTTTACCAATACATCTATTTTTCCTTCTTCGGCTATGATGGTATCAATTGCTTTTTTCACGCTTGCTTCATCTGTTAATTCAACATCCAAAACAGTTACGTTGTCCAATTGTTCCAGAGCCTGTGCTTTATCTGCATTTTTTGTGGCGGTATCCCTCATGGTAGCGTAAACCTTGTGTCCTAAAGCTGCAACGCTATGAGCTGTTAACCATCCAAATCCACTATTTGTTCCTGTAATTAATACTACTTTTTTGTTCATTTTATTTTTCTCTATGAATTTTAATGCTACAAATTTCGGTGTTAAAAAAGACGAACCGTTTACCAATTGGTAAAAAATGATGTTACCGGATATTTTTTCTTATTCTGCTCAATGACTGCTGTGTAATTCCCAGATAAGAAGCGATATATGAAAGAGGAATACGGTTAACCAGCGCCGGAAACTTTTCAATGAAAGACAAATAACGGGTGGTAGCATCTTCGGAAATCAAAGGGCTTCTTCGTTCTATGGCTTCGGTAAGGCATTTATTAAGTATTTTCGTTTCAATTTTATCCCAGTCAATGATGGTATTTGCGATGTCTTCCCAATCTTTTCTCGAAAAAACAAGCAGCTTAGCATCCGTCACCGCCTGTACATATTCGGAAGCAGTTGCACGGTCGGTGAATTTTTGATAATCATTTACAAAATTATTTTCATCAACAAAGAAATGGGTAACCTCCGTTCCCTTATTGTTGTAATAACAAAAACGGAATACACCTTCAAGAATAAACCCGGCATATTTCGGAACTTTTCCGGCTTCTGAAAAATATTCGTCTTTACGAAGCTCAAGCACTGTTGCCTTGCTTTCAATAAAATCGATCTGTTGCTTGTTCAAATTACCAAACCGTAAAATATATTCAATCATTTTTTCCATATAGTAAATGTAATTATCATTATTCTGGATACAATTAACATATGGTAAAAAGCGCAAGATTGACTTCACTTTCATTTTTAATTTCGATGGCTATTGACGGATTTGTTCAGCCGTTGCCGAACCTTTAACTAAGACTTACTTTAAATATAAAACATTCTAACAATCAACACTTTGAAACATTTTTCCGGGAGCCTAAAGTGCAGGACACTCTATTAAAGCGATCATACTAATTTAGCTGTAAATCAAATCGATGAGTAAATCACATGATCCATTAAAAAGGTTTGAAATGAATGTAAATGTAAACAGAGCATTTTTAAAAGTAAGAACAGTAATTCTTCTTACGACTGTATGCGTTATTTTTTCACTACAAATTAAAGCACAAGCTATTGACCGGTTTGATCTGGTGAACCGGCACAATATAGTTTTAAAAGAAATCGACCCATTGGCACCGCTATCGGTAGGTAACGGAGATTTTGCCTAGGCTGCAGGATGGGACAACGGACCGTCGACCAATGCTCCCGGATTTCCTCAAGACGGAAACTGGCATATAAAAGTGGAAAACATGAATAAATTACCATAAATCTCATTAAATCATCATTATGTTTCGGAAACTCTATTTATCCTTATTATTAAGTTCATGCTGTGGGATGGCTTATGCACAACAACTGGCTTTTCCCGGCGCTGAAGGCTTTGGGCGTTTTGCTTCCGGCGGACGCGGCGGAAGTGTTTATCATGTAACCAATCTTAATGATACAGGTGCAGGTTCATTCAGAGATGCGGTGAGCAAGCCCGACAGAACTATTATTTTTGATGTTTCCGGGGTGATCAGAATCAAAGAAAAGATTGCTGCAGCTTCCGGGATTACCATTGCTGGTCAGACTTCGCCGGGAACCGGTATTACCGTTTATGGCAACAGCATATCCTTTAAAAGCAATACCATTGTGAGGTATATGAGATTCAGAGGAAGCATCGATATGCCTCAGGGAGCATGCACTGTAGTAGCGGATAACCTGAAGGACATTATCTTTGACCATGTTTCTATAGAATGGGGACGATGGGATAATCTGCATGTAAAAAACAGCACCCATGTTACCTTTCAATACTGCCTTATTGGTGAAGGTATAGATCCTCAGCGTTTTGGGGCTTTATTGGAAAATCCTGTGGATATAACCGTACATCATAGCTTATGGACAGGAAATCAAAGCCGTAATCCCAAAGCCAAAGCAAAAATTGAATACCTTAATAATGTAGTTTACAATTGGGGGAAAAGTGCTTTCGTAGGAGGGCATTCAAGTACGGATCATTATCAGGATCTGGTGGGAAATTATTTTATTGCAGGACCTAGCTCAACCGATGAATTTTTAGATATGTTCACGGCTACAGATCATGTTTACCATAAAGATAATTATGCAGACCTCAACAAAGACGGCCAAGTAAACGGCCGATTGATAACTGATGAAGATTTTATCAAAGAAACAGCCACCCTGGTAAAAAAACCATCGACATTGTCAAATAGTGTGAAAATCGATGCTGCAGCTGATGCTTTAAAAATAGTAATGGCAGAAGCTGGCTCTTCTTTGCGCCGGGATGCCGTAGATAAAAGGATTATCGGCTACTTTAAAAGTCTTGGTAAGAAAGGTCAGATTTTTAAAACTGAAGCTGCTGCCGGCGGACAACCGGAAATTAAACAAAAAAATTCAAAACTAAAAGATACAGATTCGGATGGCATACCCGATAACTGGGAAAATAAAAATAATCTGAATGCTGCGGATCGCACAGATGCGGCAATTCTAACGCAAACAGGTTATACAAATCTGGAAAACTATCTGAACAGTCTGGTGAAAATAGTTCATTAAAAATAATATAATTAAGATCAATGAAGCCTTTCGCATTCTTGTGGAAGGCTTTTTATTTCAAAACTAAAATAAAAAAAGAAACTTGTCAAAGGACAAGTTTCCAACTAACCATGATACCACCTAACCATTTAAATATTATTCTTAGGTATTTGCAAAAAATAAGTATTTCCACTATAAAAATTTAGTTTTTATAAATATTATAAATGGAAACTAAATTAATTCAAAATTGTGTTTTTTAATTATGATTAAATGTAAGAAGACTAAAGGTCTCAAAAAGAATATATTCTGTAGATTTTTATCGGAGGCTTGTAGAATTAAAACTACAAATTAAGACAAAAATTCTTCACCTATTCCGACTCTGGCTTTGTTATTGCGGTACGAAATAAAATCCTTTTCATTTTAACATTAACCAAAAAGCCATGAATAATAGTCACACCATTATTTCAACATTATTTTTTGGGGTCATGTTTCTGCCCTGCATATGTTTCGGGCAGCAGGAATCTAAACAAAACTACACGCTCTTCAACCCTGTTCCGAAGGATTTAATGCGGGAAATGGAAACCGACCGACCCGATGTCACCGAGTCTCCTTATACCGTAGACGCAGCACATTTTCAATACGAAACGGATCTGGTAAGGCTGACAAGACAAAAATCGGATGAACAGGAGACCCGCACATTATTGATCAATCAGGGAAATTTTAAGATTGGGCTTACCCGTACTACAGCGATACAGATCGGATTTCAAACGTACGGAAACCAAAAGGAAAAAGACCTGAATTCTGGAAGTGTGACAACGAGCAATGGTTTTGGTGATATAACATTCAGAATCAAACAAAATTTAATAGGAAATGACAAAGGTAACTTCGCTTTGGCGGTTTTGCCCTATGTGAAATTTCCGACTTCCAATTATGAAGACAGCCGTTTTGAGGGAGGTTTAATCGTACCAATGATTTACAAGCTGCCGGGAGAATGGAACCTGGGAATGCAGGTGGAAGTCGACAGGTTAAAAGACCGCGATCAGCAGACAATGCATACAGAGTTTTTACAGACTTTAGCGATCAGTCATCCGATTATAAAAGGTGTTGAAGCGATCGCAGAAACGTATTATACCTATGATTTTAAAGCTCATGAAATATCCACCTACCTGAATGCGGCCATTCAAATGGAAGTTGCAAAAGATTTTCAACTGGATGCCGGAATTAATTACGGATTACAGCACCACGCGGAAAAACATTATTTCATCGGTGCATCGTATCGTTATTAAAATAAATGATAAAAATTGAGGTACAGTTTTAATTTTCTCTATGCTTTTTCTTTAAAAGTGAAAAAAAATAAACATTAAGTAAAAATTGGCTGTAACCATACACCGCATCTTCTACAGGAATGGTCAACATTCTTATTCCCAGAAAGGAATCAGGGTTATAATTCACGATGGGAGAAGGGATAATGGAGCCTGTCAATATTCCATTTACGGCAAAGAAACCAGGCATGAGGATGAGATAAACAAGGCTGGCTTGTCCGATCCATTCTTTTTTAGCTATAAAATGTAGGTATGACAGCGTCAAAAGGGTCACGATCACCGTAATAAACGTGTAAATTTTGTGATGGTAAAGAAGTCCGACTACTGTTAAAAAAATAGTCGCGGTAAATACAATGATATTATTGAATGAATTCACCCATTTCAGGTCAAAAAATTTATCCATACAATAATATGTAAATACACAGGCAAAGGGGATGCAGTAAAAAAACAGCCATTCTTCAATCGGTAAACCCGCCAAGGTAAAGCCCAATGTATAACGGGTATCGAACCACCAGACTCCTTTTTCCGTAAACCAGATATCCCAGCCTATAAATGGAACAGCCACAATAGTACTCGATATCAGAAAAGTACCAAAGAAGCGATTGAATAAAATCTTCTTGTCAAAAGAAGCCAAAAAGCAGATGACAACAGTAAAAAAATTAATTAAAATATAAGTATAGGCTATCATTTCTTATTCATATACATTTTAAAAAACTTAACAGGAACCCACAAAAATCCAAAGCATTCCCCATTTTCTTTTCCGAGGTGTTTGTGGTGCTGCTTGTGAGCACGACGAATCGCAAGCAAATACGAATTGCGGGTCTTTTTAAAAAGCTGCGCTCTCTGATGGATGAAAATATCATGAACAAAAAAATACGCCATCCCGTATAAACTTATTCCCAGACCGATAAAAAATACGTAGCTGAAATCCTGCCTTACTCCAACGTACAATAAAGCAATCGCAGGAGTGGCAAATATTACAAAGAACAGATCGTTTCTTTCCAGAGATCCTTCATTACTGTGATCGTGATGATCGCGATGCAGTATCCATAAAAAACCGTGCATAATATACCGATGGATAAGCCAGGTAGCACCTTCCATCGAGATAAATACTAATATTACGATTAACAGATTCATGCGATTTTTTATATTAAATTTATCAAAACTTGTTATAAATAAGCCGACTTGTAACGGATATAGCTTTTAAACGCTACCAATATTTTCTGAGAATTAGGAATCCTCACTCTCTTTTTCATGATCTTCTGGGAACTCGTTCTTTTAATTTTTTCAAACAATGAAAGATAATACCGGTAAGCCAGATAAACCCCGAACATGGATGAGCCGGGCAGTTTTTTAATTCCTATTAAAGCTTCTTTAAACTCGGATTCAATTTCTTTTTCAATTTCAAATTTTACAGAATTATCGAAAACAGACATATTGATGCCCGGAAAATAAGTGCGTCCTAAGACCTGATAATCATCTTTAAGATCTCTTAAAAAATTCACTTTCTGAAAAGCAGAGCCCAATTTCATGGCAAAAGGCTTCAGCTCTTCAAATTTCTGTTTGTTTCCTTCGGTGAATATCTGCAGACACATCAGCCCTACGACTTCCGCCGATCCGTAGATATATTCTTTATATAGTTCTGAATTATAATTGATTTTTTGAAGATCCATCTCCATGCTGTGCAAAAACTGGTCAATGAGTCTTCTTTCAATTTTATATTTGCGTACTGTATCCTGGAAAGACTGTAAAATAGGATTAAGAGAAATCCCTTCTTCCAAAGCATGTTCTGTTTCTGTTTTTAAGCTTAAGAGCAGCTTCTCTTTGTCGAAGCCATGAAAACTATCAACAATTTCGTCTGCCAAGCGCACATAGCCATAGATCGCGTAGATGGCAGACCGTATGGAAGGGCTTAAAGCCAAAATTCCCAACGAAAAACTTGTACTGTATTTTTGAGTCGTACGCTTGCTCACGTCGTGAGATAATTCATCAAACAATTTTTTCATACTTTTTTACTTTAGGGTTATTCACTTCAGCGGCTGCGATTTTTCCGGAGATAATGGATGGCGGAACTCCCGGTCCGGGAACCGTCAGCTGTCCGGTATAAAAAAGATTGTCAACCTTCATGTTCCGGATTTTAGGCTTTAATACGGCTGTTTGCGACAAGGTATTGGCCAGACCATAGGCATTGCCCTGATAAGCATTGTAATCAGCAATAAAATCATTTACACAATAACTTCTCTTATATTCTATTCTTGAAAATATGTCCTGTGTTCCGGTATGCTGCTCAATTCTTGACAACATTTCTTTGAGATATTTTTCTCTAAGCTCTTCGTGATCTTCTATTCCGGGAGCTAACGGCATTAATAAAAATAAATTTTCACAATTCTCAGGCGCCACGCCGGGATCCGTTACCGATGGACTGCAACAATAAAATAAAGGTTTGTCGGGCCATTTTTTAGTGCCATAAATACATTCCACATGCTCATCCAGATCATTTTCAAAAAACAGGGTGTGATGCTTTATATTATCAATTTTTCCTTTTATTCCCAGATAATAAATAAGGCAGGACGGAGCAAATGTTCTGCTTTTCCAGTATTCTTCGTCATAGTTTCTAAGATCTTCGGAAAGGAGGGTTTCGGTATGATGATAGTCTGAAGAGGCGATCACAGCATCAAACCCGATTTCTTCATTATTGATTATTAATGAATTAACTTTCCCGTTTTTAACATTAATTTTATGAACAGTTTGATCAAAATGGAAAACAGCTCCCTGATCTTCTGCCACTTTCTGCATCGCCAAAACCAGCTGATAAAAACCGCCCATCGGATACCATGTTCCTAATGCATAGCCGCCATAATTCATGAGGCTGTATAAGGCAGGAATATTTTTAGGCGATGCACCCAGGAATATCACAGGGAATTCCATCAAAGCTTTAAGTTTCGGATCTGAAAAATACCGGGCTACATAACTTCTGAAATTGGTAAGAAGATCCAGTTTTAATGCACTTGAAGCTATTTTTAATGAAACAAATTCCAGCCAGCTGTGGCAGGGTTTATTGACAAATTCCTGCATTCCCACCTGATATTTGAATTGTGCCGACTGCATGAATTTATCATACTCCTTACCTGCTCCTTTCTCTATGTTTTCAAATAATTCCCTGATTTCATCATATTTTGAAGGAACACCAATCGTTTCATCGGAAAAAACCATTTCAAACTGAGGATCCAAAGAAACAAGCTTAAAAAAATCAACAGCTTCACGACCAAAATCCTGAAAAAATCCGTTGATAATATCCGGCATCCAATACCATGAAGGCCCCATATCAAAGGTATAGCCGTTTTCAGTGGTAAACTGCCTTGCCCTGCCGCCCGGCTGAGAAAGTTTTTCGAAAACATGTACCTCATTCCCTGATTTTGCGGCATAAGCAGCAGCTGAAATCCCGGAAAACCCCGAACCAATAACTGCAATTTTCTTTTTTGTTTTCTCTGTTCCCATATTTCCGATTTAGCGACTTATTTTTTAATTAATTTTTGCTCAACTGATCATAAGCAATATCCAACAGCTCTTTAGGCTCCAAATTCTTACAGTATATAGAATGGTGAAAATCATTAAGTTTAGAAAGCAGAAAGATAAGTTCCATCTTTTCCCGGTGTGTTAAATCTCCCGTTACGATCTGTGTCGCCTTACGGATTTTATCCATCTGGTCGTCCAAAGTTTTGAGGCCTTTTTCGGTTATTTTAATAACTTTTGTCCTTTTATCGGTATCAGAATCGGTCTGCTCTGCCCATCCTTGATGAATCAGCCGGTTTATGATCTGTATTCCTGCCGGCTTGTCATGTACATTTGCTTTTATTAATTCTGTTTTCGACATTGATCCGAAAGACTTCAGGGTGATTAGGTAAATAAAATCCTCCTGGCTAGAAAACATCGAATCATTGATGGCAGATTTGGAGTAAGATTTTGCGTACCTGTTCATATGCACGATCAAAGTGCTGATAACACTTTCGGGACTTCTGCCCTTTTCTTTTCCTTCCCAGTCGGGAGTTTTTACAGAATCTGTATTTTCAGCGGATGCGGCTATCCATTCTTTAAAACCATTTACATCATTGCTGTAATGGTTTTTATTTTCATTTTGAATCTCGAATTGTTGAACTAATTCTATGACTTCTTTTATAAGTTCGTAATTCATAAAAAATAAATTAGTATACAAATATACTAAAATAAATAATTAAAATATAATATTATACTAAAATAATACCATACAGTTATGCTACCCATTACCAATACGCAATAAGCAAAACAATCTTCTTAAGATAATTTCAAGGCTATCTTATGTTGAAAAAAGTGGTTTAAAGATTATTTTTTCGAATTCAAGATCATTATCTTTTCTGAAATTATGGACAGATCTCTATCCGTTGTCAGACATTGTGTAATATATGAAACGTATCTGGAAACAACGTCGAAATTACCCGGCAGAAAGGGTTTCAATACCAGATCGGAATGATAATTTAATCACATTTGGAGAAGGATGACAACTGCCTCAGCAAAAAAATAATTAGTATATCATTAAGCATTAATCATTTAAGTTTAAGTTTTACTTCTCTGATTTACCGGATGCCATTTCAGCCTTGATCTTCTCGCGGTGTTGCATTCCCCATTTTGTCATAGCGCCTACAACTTCTTCTAATGTATGACTGTAAGGAAGCAATTCATATTCGATGGTAACAGGATAGCCGTTCTCTACTTTTTTAATGATGAAGCCATTCATTTCCAGTTCTTTTAATTCACTTGACAGAACACGTGCAGAAATTCCGGTGACCTGTCTCTGAATCTCGGTGAATCTTTTATTTCCTCTCGCCATAGCGATGATGATCATCAATTTCCACTTGCCCCCGATCGCATACAAAGCATCGGACATAGCCATTAAAACTTTATGACAATCTTCTGTAAATGCCTTATTGTCCAGCTGATTTTTTTCTGTTTTTGCCATGAGTTTGATTTTGATTAGCCGATAACCTTTTAGTAACGACTAACAAATTGTAAGCAAATATAATATAATTTTGTCAACAATAATTACAGAAAGTAATTTTAAATATTCATTAAACAACAAAATTATGACACTAGAAATTTTAAAGGCCAAGGAAGACCTAAGAAACCTGATCGACGAGTATGCGTACCTAAGTGACGAGTGGAAAATCTCCGAAGTTATGAATCTGTTCACACCCGATGTTACCTATAAAGTTCATATGAATGGTGCTTTGGTAGCAGACGTATCGGGAAGGGAAAACATGGAGCAGGATTTCAATTTTCATGCTTCTCAAGTTAAAACATATTTTACCCTGAACGGGCAGCACACGACTAAAATTGATGGTGATACTGCTACCGGTATTTCCTTTGCTCAGATCAAAATGATCCGGGAAGCTGATGGAAAAAATGTATTGACCGATTATAGTGTAAAATATGACGACTACTATGTGAAACAAAATGAAAAATGGTTTATCAAAGACCGTGTTGCTCATTTTCTGATCATTGAAACAAGATCTATTTCCTGATTTTTTTGCGCATTAAAACCGTTAAGCCTTGTAATATATTTTATTGCAAGGCTTTGGGTGTAGAATTACAAAGATTTAAAAAATCAAATTAATGCATTCCTTCCATTATTCGGAAGATTGGCAGATTACGTTCTTTCGAAATTTTAATGGAATGATTGTTTAAATTGTAAGGGTGTCAAATTTGTTTTCTTTTTAAACAATTTGCTGAAGGATTGTGAATGCTCAAAACCTATCTCATATGCAATTTGCGAGACTGACAAATTGGTGGATGTCAAATACTCTTTTGCTTTGTCGATCAGGGTGTCGTGTATGTGTTGCTGTGCACTTCGACCAGTAAATGAACGAAGCATATCACTTAAATATCTTGGAGAAACATGTAACTGCTCTCCCAAATATTCAACAGTTGGAAGCCCTCTTTCTAGGGGTTGTCCTTCTTTAAAATAATTGTTCAAAATCTGCTCCATCCGTGTAAGCAGATCATTATTAACGTCTATTCGCGTACTGAATTGGCGTTTGTAAAAACGATTGCTGTAATTGAATAAAACTTCAATATGTGACACTACTAAGTCCTGACTAAAATCATCCATACTGCTGGTCAGTTCTTCCTTTATATTGTCAAAAACAGAAAAAACGGTTTGTTTTTCCTTATCAGATAAAAGCAAGGCCTCATTAGCCGAATACGAAAAGAAACCAAATGTTTTTATTTTGGCACCCAGCGGATAGTCGCGAATAAAATCAGGATGAAAAAGTAGCGTGTAGCCCGAATAATCTTTGTCTTCCCCGGCACTTTGGATAACCTGATTGGGCGAAACAAAGGACAATCCTCCCTCATTAAAATCATAATGGCTTTGTCCGTATTTTATTTTTGCCGTTAAACTTTTCTTGTATGAAACTTTATAGAAGTTCAGCAGTAATGCTTTTGGCAGCTCATCCGCGGGCGTTTTTATATCTGCATAGTTTATCAGGCTCACCAATGGATGCACTGGTTTTGGGAAGCCTAAAGCCTTATGCAACTCCGATATAGAATTGAATTTTTGTGGTGAGGCGTTTGCACTTTTCATCACTACAAATGTACTAAATGTTTAATAAGCAAACATTTTCTGTATCTTTTGATATTGTGCTTCCGCCCCGATTTCTTCCCTCTCCGTATAAAGTGAAACAGCGTCCTGTCCTGCAATGTAACGCAGTTGATCTTTGTTGTCGGTTGCCGCATCAAAAATCACGGCTGCAATGCTTTCGGGGGTTGAAAAGTTACTTACACGTTCTTCACTGTAACCTTCACTTACTTTTTCAACCAATTGATTATAAGCTTCATGTTGTCCACCGTCCATAGAACGCCCTGTAAAGTCGGTCTGTATTCCGCCTGGTGCAACTGTTTTGACCTTCACACCGAAGTGAGCCAAATCATAAGCCAAACTTTCTGAAAAACCGTCAATTGCAAATTTTGTAGCTGCATACACAGAACACGTTGGATACCCAATCAAACCGAACATTGAAGTGATATTGATAAACATTCCGTTCTTTCTTTCACGAAAATAAGGGGTAAATGCTTTTGTTACTCTTATAACCCCTAAAAGGTTTGTGTTCAACTGGCGGTTTATTTGTTCGTCTGTCAATGCTTCCAAAGCACCGATTAAGCCGTAACCGGCATTGTTTACTACTACATCTATAGAATGGTTGGTTATCGCCTTTTTTATTGTTTCTTCTATTTGTGTAAGGTCTGTTACGTCCAATTTCAGAACGGTAACATTTTCAAGTTTGTTGAGCTCCGTTTCGTTTTCGGGTTTACGCATTGTTGCGATGACATTCCAACCTTTCGATTGAAACAGTTTTGCCGTTGCCTTTCCTAAACCCGCCGAAGCACCTGTAATGAAAATTGTCTTTTGCATATTTTTGTTGTTTTAATTTTAACAATGCAAAATTCCGTAGAAGCTGAAACCTTTTTGTTGCTCGATTGAGTCAGGTTGTAGCCAAAATGACGAAGGCGGTAAATAGTAGATTTTATTTATTAAAAAAATTTTAATCTCTCGAAAATAAAATTCCTAGCAAAGTCGGAAACGAAAATTTCTACGGAAAAATTGGAATTGATCTTGAAAATGAAATGCCGTAATTGAAAGGATCATTATTAAAAAATAAACACCAGTCTAGTGATACTGGTGTTTATTTAAAAATTTTGAGTGAATCTCAAACTTAAATTATTTAGACTTACTCAGATGACTTTTCAAGCTTTCCAGCCATTTGGAATATTCGGCTTCATAGGTATTGAGAGTAGGCTCTACCGTTTTAATAGGTTCCGTATTTTCGAACGCTTCCTCAAAATTTGCAAAAGCACCGGAACCAATTCCCGCCCCTAAAGCAGCACCAACGCTTCCATCATTTTTATAAAGTTCCAAAGGTACTCCTATGGTATTGACAAAGGCTTCTACAAATACATCACTTAAAAAGAGGTTGGCTCTTCCGGCTTTTATCACTTTAGCATTCATTCCGTTTTCTTTCATAATATCAAAACCGTATCGAAATGCGAACGCAATTCCTTCCTGTGTCGCTCTTACAAGATGAGCACGAGTGTGCAGATTAAGGTCAATATTTATAAATTGTGTACCGATCAGCTTGTTATTCAGCATTCTTTCTGCACCGTTTCCGAAAGGCAGAACTTGGAGATTATTGCTTCCGACAGGTATATGAGACGCTTCTTCATTCAGTTGTTGGTAAGTTGTATTTTCGCCTAAAATATTTTTCATCCAACGATACATGCTTCCTGTTCCATTAATACAGAGTAAAGCTCCCAATCTTCTCTCGGATTCCGAATGATTTACATGGGCAAAAGTATTGATTCTAGATTCATCATCATAAATAAGCTGATCACTGACTCCATAAATAACTCCGGATGTTCCTGCCGTTGCAGCAATTTCTCCCGGCTGCAGCACATTCAGAGAAAGTGCATTATTGGGCTGATCTCCAGCTTTGTAAGAAACGGGGATTCCTTTTTTTAATCCTAATTCTGCTGCTATACTTGCAAGCAAAGTGCCGTGTACAGAAAATACTTCTCTTATCTCAGGAATGATATTTTCACTGAATCCAAAATAGTTTAGTATTTTTTGTGACAGCCTGTTTTCAACAAAATCATAGAACACTCCTTCGGACAATGTTTCTGCAGATGCCGTAACTTCCCCAGTCAATTCCATTGAAATATAATCTCCGGGGAGCATTATTTTATCTGTTTTTTCAAAAATATCGGGTTCATTTTCCTTTATCCATGCCAATTTGGATGCCGTAAAATTTCCCGGTGAGTTCAGAAGATGTTGTAAGCAATATTCTTCTCCCAGTTCAGCAAATGCTTTATTACCAATTTCCACAGCTCTGCTGTCGCACCAGATAATACTGTTGCGCAAAATTTTCTGATCTTTGTCCACCACCACCAAACCATGCATTTGATAAGCAATCCCAATAGACTGAATATCTAAAGGATTATAATTTCCAGTGGCATTACATTTAAGGATGGCCATTTTTGTATGTTCCCACCACATTTTCGGAGACTGTTCTGCCCAACCGGGTTTTACGGCAATAATGGGAGATTCTGATTCCGGATATTGTGCAGATGCTAAAACCTGCTTATTGTGAGCATCTACAATGGAAACTTTTATAGACGATGTTCCGATGTCAATTCCTAATAATAACATAAGCTTTTAATAATGGAAATGGTGTTTATAGTTTTAGGGTTGGTCTTGTATATTATGATAGATAAACCTTATAGGCTTTGTGAACCTATAAGGCATTAAAATAGCTTAAATCAATTCTCAGATCTTCTCAATTTGCATTCAGAAGAACTATTTTAAAACAATATCTTAGATTTAAGGTTCAAGGGTTACTTTAACGGAAGTGAGTCCGTCTGCAACAAGATCTATTGCTTTTTGATAATCGGTTAAAGGAAATTTATGGGTGACAATTTCTTCCATAGGCAGTAAACCCTGCTCCAGCATACGAATGGCAACCGGATAGCAATTGGGTCCTAAATGAGAACCATGAATGTTTAATTCTTTGGTATCACCAATGATCGTCCAGTCTACGGTAACTTTTTCGCGCATTACACTAAACTCAACAAAAGTTCCCATTTTTCGGATCATATTCAATCCCTGCTCAACTGCAGAAGGATGGCCTGTAGCTTCAATATAAACATCACATCCATACCCATCTGTAAGTTCCAAAACTTTCTTTACTGCATTTTCTTTTGTTACATTAATCCCTATATCTGCACCGGAACGTAAGGCAAGTTCTAATCTTTCATCCTGCATATCGAGGGCAATAATTCTTGCCGGACTTTTCATTTTTGCTGCGGCAAACATTCCTAATCCCAATGGACCACAACCTGCAATGACAACGGTATCCTGGTATTTGATATCGCCACGTTCCACAGCGTGTATAGAACAAGCCAAAGGCTCTATAAATGCAGCATGGTGTAATGGAATAGACTTCGGAACTTTAAAGTTGAATGCCCCTTTCGGGAAAAGCATATATTCTGCCCATGCGCCTTGTGTACGTTGGTGAAAGCCATAGATATCATGTACATTACACATCCAGTAATGTCCGTTTTTGCAGTATCGGCATTCTCCACAAGGAACAATTTGCTCGCTTACGGCATGGTCACCAATTTCAAGATGATACAATTCTTTTGCACCTTCTCCTAATTCTACTACTTCACCGACAAATTCATGACCCGGAATTACGGGAGCTTCACAATATGCAGTTCGGTTTTCATCACCCCAGAAAAGCGGAGCTCCGGTATAACATTTTATATCGCTTGCACAAATACCTGCACTTTTTACTTTTACCAAGATTTCTCCCGGTCCCGGTTTTGGCACTGGAACTTCTTCAAGTCTGTAATCGTGCGGAGCATAAGCTACGATAGCTTTCATTACCTCAGGAATTGTTTTATGACTATTCATTTTATGATTTCTTACTTTTAAATTTTAATTTTAGTTTAATAATTTGGTATTGTTAATTTAGAACCTATAAAGTCTTAAAACAGACTGAAAATCAATCTTTGAATTGTATTTAGCTGAAATGTTTTAAATTAACAATACCGATAATTTTTATGGATGTTTCTTTAAAAACTCAGCCAAATTTTCTTTTGTTACCAATTCGAATGGAATAAAATTGTCATGCGGATATTTTTTACCGGCTGCTAGATCTGCTGCAATTTTTACGGAAAGTGCACCCTGCCCTTTTGCATCCTGAAAAACGGTACATGCAAGTTTTCCTTCTTTTACAAAAGTTAAGGCATCAGCAATAGCATCGATCCCTGAAACAAGGATTTCTTTTTGTTTTCCGGCTGCTTCAATGGCTTTGTAAGCACCAATGGCCATCTCGTCGTTTTGTGAAATTACTGCATTTACCACTTTACCGCTAGATAATACATTTTCCATTACAGAAAGACCTTGTGCTCTGTCCCAATTTCCTGTCTGTTCGAATACGATTTTGATGTCAGGATATTTTTTCAACACTTCTTTTATCCCTTGTGTACGTTGCTGTTCTGCAGAATTTCCCCAAGGCCCGTGTATAATGACGATGTTTCCTTTTCCTCCCATTCTTTTTGCCATTTCTTCCATTTCCAGACGACCGGCAACTACATCTTCACTTCCAACATAGGCATTTGCTTTTTGTATATTTGCAGTCATTGCATTTACCACTACAATTGGGATTTTAGCGCTATTGGCCATTTCCACGGCAGGTACGGTTGCATCTTTTTCTATGGGTTGCAGAATGATCGCATCCACACCTTGTGTAATGAAATTTTCAACTTGTCCTACCTGCTTTTCGCCGCTTCCCATTCCATCAACTTCAATAATTTCCACACCCAGTTCTTTTGCTTTCGCCTGAAGTGCTTTTTGAAGGTTGATGGTAAATTCACTCTGAAGACTTTCATAGCTTACTCCGATTACATATTTCTTTTTTCCACCTGCATCTGTTTTGGATTTGTCGTTACAAGATGTAAGCATACAAAAGATTAATGCTACTACGAAGAATGATAAAGAGATCACCCTTTTTTTAGAGGGTACAATTTTTAAATTATTTTTTTTCATGACATAAATTATTTTAGTTAAAATTTTATTTTTATTTTTTCTTATCCAGCATGGCTGCCATAACAATCACGGCTCCTTTTACGATCTGCTGCCAATAGGAAGAGACTCCTAAAATGTCTAATCCGTTATTCATTACCGCAATGATAAGCACACCTGTAAGTGTTCCTAGTATACTTCCATAACCTCCTTTAAGGCTTGTTCCTCCAATTACGACCGCCGCAATAGCATCCAGCTCATAACCTGTACCCGCAGAAGGCGCACCGGCCATTACACGGGAAGAAACGATAATACCTACCAATCCTGCCAAAGCTCCGGCAATGATGAAAACTTTCCAGACTACATTTTTGGTGTTGATTCCGGAGATTTTCGCAGCCAATTCATTTCCTCCGGTTGCATAAACCTGGCGGCCAAATCGGGTGTATTTCAGTAAGAAAATCCCAAACAGCGAAATCAAAAAGAAAATAATAACAGGCGTCGGAATTCCTAGAATCAAGCCGCCACCGATGCTTTTATAAGAATCACTAAGGTTAATTTCCGGCTTTCCTGATGTATACACCAATGCAATTCCTCTTGCAGCCGTCATCATCCCAAGCGTAACAATGAAAGGGGCGATTTTTGTACGGGAAATTATGAAACCGTTAATTGCGCCCAAAAGTGCTCCCATACCAATACCAATTATTAATGGAACTACAAGCGGATAATTGCTGTCGGTATGTGCGAAAGAGGAAGCTATTACCGCACTTACGGCTACTATTGCCCCTACTGAAAGGTCTATGGATCCGTTGATGATAATTAAGGTCATTCCTATGGAAATAATTCCGTTGATGGAAGACTGTCTTAAAACATTTAATATATTTCCCGGCTTTAGAAAAGTAGGTGATAATATAGAAAGTATTAATATTATTAAGAGTAGCGCAATGTATATTCCGTATGTGGAAAAAAATTGCTTTAAGTTCTGGGGCTCTCTGCTGTACCCCGAACTTTGTTTATTGAAGATTTGTGAAAAATTCATAATAACGTTTTATAAAGATTAATTAAGCTAAGATTCTTGTAAATTCATTTCTGGATTTCGATTTTCGAATGTCATAGCAGCTTCCAGAATTTTTTCCTGGGTAATTTCTGATCGATCCAGGGTTGTGATGAGATTTCCGTTGCAAAGGACTAAACTACGGTCGCAGAGTCCTATAATTTCGGGGATTTCTGAGGAAATCATAATAATGCTTTTCCCGGATTCTGCCAGTGTTCTGATGAGTTTATAAATTTCCTGTTTGGCACCGATATCAATACCTCTCGTGGGCTCGTCCAGAAGTATAATGGAAGGGCCATTCAGAAGCCATCTCCCCAATATTACTTTTTGCTGATTTCCACCACTTAAAAGTCCGATAGGTTTAGAACGATGAGAAGTTTTGATATTCAGTTTCGAAATAAGGCCGTTTACCTCTTTCTTTTCTGTTTTCATATCAATAATTTCACCCATATAGCAAATATTTTTCAGACAGCTTATTGTCATATTATCGTTTACAGAGCTGTCTGCACAAATTCCCTGCTGTTTCCGGTCTTCCGTAATAAATGCCATTTTATTGGCCACTGCTGAACTTGGGGAGCTGATGTTTACCTTTTTACCATTGATGATGATATCGCCGGAATAAGCTTTGCTGAGCCCGAATAAAGTCTCCAGAATTTCTGTTCTGCCCGCTCCTACCAAACCTGCCAGTCCCAATATTTCTCCTTTATTTAATTTAAAACTTATGTTTTGGAATTTATTTTTAAGGTTCAGATTTTTGACTTCAAGCACTGTTTCTGCCTCCGGTTTTTTGGAAACTTCAGGGAACAACTCTCCCAAAGGTCTTCCTACCATATGCTTAATAAGGCTTTCGTTTGTAAAATTTTCTGCGCTGTCTGATATAATGGTATTGCCATCTCTCATTACAGTAATGCTGTCGCAAACCCGGAATATCTCATCCATTCTGTGGGAGATATAAATGATCGATACATCTTTTTCTTTCAGCTTTTTAATAATAGCAAATAACTTTTCGGCTTCGCGAACAGAAAGTGAAGACGTTGGCTCATCCATGATGATAATGGAAGCATTGCAGGAAACGGCTTTCATAATTTCCACGAGCTGCTTTTCCGCAATACTGAGGTCGCGCATGTATTTGTTTGGGTCGATGGAAATATTTGCATCCTGAAAAAGATCAATCGTCATCTGATTCAGTTTCTTTCTATCGATAATTTTAAGAAAACTGAATGTGGGCTCTTTTCCAAGGAAAACATTTTCAGCAACCGTCATATCCCCTATCGGATTCAGTTCCTGATAAATCATCGCAATTCCTGTTTCCAAAGCATGTTGTGGTGTTTTATACGTGATTTGTTTTCCGTTCAGGGAAATCTGACCTTTATCAGGGACATATAATCCTGCCAGAATTTTCATAAGTGTTGATTTACCGGCACCGTTTTCTCCCATTAAAGCATGTACTTCACCTTTTTTCAGAGAAAAATAGATTTTCTTTAAAACACTTACGCCATCAAAAGATTTAACGATATCTTTCATTTCCAGCAGTTCTGTAGTATTTGCTTTTAAATTCATGACGTTCTTTATTAGGTTAAATTAAAATAGTTGAACACCCAAGCCAAGAGTAGCTTTGTTGTGATTTGGATTCCACATTCCTTGTACGAATACCGGAACTGCATATTTTCCGAAATGTATCTTTTTATTTACAGTCACGCCCACATTGACAATACCCGGAGAAGAGCTATAGAACGTATCATGCGTTACAAATGAGAAAGCTCCGCCCATATATAAATGTACATTTGTATCGCCTTCTTCATATACTTTGTAATCTAATTCTGCATAATGCGAAAAACGGTTTTTCAACTTTCCGTTGGAATCAATAAAAGTATCCCTTCCCTGCACTACTGTTGCAAGAGAAACGGTAAGTGGAAATTTTTCGCTGAAATGATAAGCCAGATTTACATCTATAAAATGTCTTGTGGAAGATTTGTTATAATCAAAAATTTTCGCATCGGAAAAGCCCGTATAGTTAAAACTATCCAAAAGCGTAATGTCGAAATTCTTGATATGGTAATTCAGGAAATAACAAAATTCTTTGTATTCTCCATTGAATCCGTTTCCACTCCAAAGTCCGAATTGTAGATTTTTATCTTTAGTAGTAACTGTTGCACTAGCCGTGAGTACAGGCACATCTGCAACAATATATCCTCGCCATAAGTGTTTGTTTTTAATACTTGCACTTACATCGAAAGGTCTGTACTTGGGTTCCACACTTGCCGAATCGGTATTTTGTGCCGTTAAAGATTGTGTACATAAGCAGAGCCCCAAAGCGAATAAGCCAGAGAGTAGCGGTTTTTTTGTCATCATTTTGTTTTTTTTTAAAGTTTTATTTTCTTTTTACTGTATAAGTTTATTTTTTTATTTAAAATTTAATATTTACTTTATTTTGTTTAATCGATTAAACAAATTGATAAAAAATTAAGCTACCCCTGAAGATTTATTAACAACGAATGTTGTTTCAAGTACAATTTCATGAAGTTGATTGTCATTTTTCTCAACTTGTTTTAACAATGTTTGCACTGCAAGGCTTCCCATCTGTTGCATTGGCTGTTTTACAAAAGTGAGAGGAGAATAAAATAATTCTACAGCGTCCGTCTCGTCAAAACACACTATTGCCAAATCATCAGGAACCTTTATCTCAAGTTTGTTTAAAAGCTTCAAGGTTTGCAGTGTCAATCCGTTTGTAGAAACAAATAATGCATCTATTGATTTTCTGTTCTTTAAAAATTCGGCAATCTCATTTTTAATATTTTCAGGATTATCCCGCATTTTCACATTACAAACCCATTCCTGTTTAGGTTTAATTTTATTGGCTTTTAGAGCATCAACGTAACCTTTTGTACGGTTCTGTAAATGCACCAACTCTGATTCGTAATTTATAATGGCAATTTTTTCCCTTCCGGTTTTTGCCAGATGATCAACCGCCTGGAAGGACGCACCATAATTGTCAATAGTGATATAATTGAATTTTTCTTCAGGAAAATATCGATCTATTAAAATAAAAGGAATCTCCATTTGCTGAAGACTTTTAAGCTGAGACTGTGTACCTGCTGCTGCCGCAATGATGAATCCGTCAACTTGTCTATTAATAAGAGTATCCATAAGTTTTTTAGACTGATCTTTGTTTTCATCGCAGCTCCCGAAAATTACGGTATAATTGTATTTTTTCGCCTCGTCTTCTATAATGCGGGCAATATGATAAGAAAAAGGGTTCATAATATCCCCAAGCATCAGCCCAATAGTAAATGTCTTTTTTATCTTAAGGCTTTTGGCAATCTGGTTTGGGACATATCCCATTTCTTCAGCAATTTTTCTTATTTTGTCTGCAGTTTCTTTTTTTATCCTGTTTTCATAGCGGCCGTTCATGACATAAGATGCTAGAGCCGGTGAAACACCCGCGGCAAGAGCAATATCTTTTAGTTGAACTTTATTTTTCAAGATTGTTTCTTTTTTAAAAACTTATGGGGATAAATATATATTGTTTAACCGATTAAACAATACATTTTTAAAAAAAATTACATTTTGTTACAAAAAATATTGAAAAACAAGTATTGATTTAATGATAAATTATTTATAATCAATAAAATACAAATATTTTTAAAAACACGAATAAATTAAAAAATACAAGAAAAATGGTGGTAAAATTTTGTCAAAACGGAATTTATTAACAAAATTTAACATTGAAATACTCCCAAATTTTATATATTAAGGAGGTTTTAATTGTAAAAGACAAACATTTATTAAATTGCTAAAAATATCTTTACTGTACTAATTTGTATTAGATAATGTAATTAAATCTATCTGTTTTACCTTTAAAATATGAAGGTTTGAACGGAACTGAACTTGTTATTCTGTCAAGGTTTTTGGAAAATGTTTTTGTGTATATTTTATACGTAAAAGTCTTTTCCAAAAAATTATAGGGCTTGACCTTTACAGAACTTAGTGGCTGGATTAAATCAATTGCTGTTTCCTATTATTTTCCAATACTTTTACTGGAATCTACACTTTTGGTTTCCGTATTGATGTCTACATCATCATTTTTAGTTGTTTTATATTTTCCAAAGGTATATGTTAAAGATAACCTATACATTCTTTTCTCGTCGATTCTGTTATAGGAAGTTGTTAAATTCCGGTTATACAGCATAGCATTTAAGCCACTGTTATTTAAAGCATTCTGCACAGAAAAAATACAGTTTAAGGAATTATTGAAAAATTTATTGGAAAGCGTAAGTTCCAAAGACTGAACAGGTCTTCTAATATCATAAATAGTAAAAACACCTTTTGACATATAGCTGTAATAAGCATTAAACTTAAAATTTTTAGGCAAAACTATCTGAGAGTACGCATAAAAATTCCATGTTGCTTTATTAGACGGAACTAAGGTAGAGGAATCATCGAAAACAGTTTTATTATAACCGAAATTAGCAAATAAGAAACTCACCTTATCCGGATTGATATTTCCGCTTTTGAAAAAATCTAATCCTTTGGTAAACAGTGCAAAAGGTATCGGCAATCCCAGATTTAAAGAGTAGGTTTTTACATTACTAAAACTCTTTAAAGTCTGTACGGAATTCAAACTGTTTCCGTCATTTTCTATTACAGTTAAGTTTTTAGACCTTTCAAATGAATAGTTATAAGACAGATACGCATAATCAAATGCGGAGATCTTAGCCTGATAATTATCCACTAATTCAGGGTTCAAAAAAGGATTTCCAACTGTTTGAAAATAAGAATTGTTGAAATTATTAATATTTGGGTCCAAGTCATTATAATTTGGCTGATTGATTTTTTTAGAGTAATTCAAGGATACATTAATATCCGTACTTATTTTATAGAAGATATTAAGATTAGGGAAAAACTTCAAATAGTTTGTTTTTACAATATATTCATTGGGGTCTGTTTTGCTTCTGATATCATAATATTCCATCCTTAAACCTCCGCCAAATTCAAATTTTTTGACTTTTTTGTTTAAGGAAATATAAGCCGCGAGATTTTTTTCGTTGTAGTTGAAAGGAATTTCTGAAGTAAAATTAATATTTTCAAAAATTACAGGGTCAGGATTATTTAAATTATATCTCCCCAATCTTTCAGCCTGAAAATCACCATAACGCCCTCCAAAATATATATTTAAATCATATTTTTTAATCTTAAATTCCCAATCATTTTTCACATAATAGTTTTGTACATTTTTATCAGATTGAATGATACTATATAAATCGGTCGTGCTAAATTGCCGAACATTTCCGAAATATTTAGAATTAAATTCCTGGCCGTATGCCGTCAACTGAAAATTATTACCCAAAGAATCTAAATTCTGTTTATATTTTAAAATCAATTCATTGCTGGTATTCTTAGTGTGTGTACTCGACAATGAAGAATTACTGATTTCAGGTGTATAATTTTCACTAAAAATATTCACATGGGTAGACGGGTTATGCCCGTTTATCCAAAAATTATAATTTAAGTTGATACTAGACTTATCCTTGAATGTATATTTCAGACCTGTTCTGGCATAAGTTCCCCTGTACAAAAAGAGATTTAAAGCCTCCTGGTTGATTGCTGGCGTTGTGTTCTGCAATTTGTAAATACTTTTCACATTCGTTCTTTGGTCACCTTCGTTATAGTAATATCCGGTCAAAAACTGCCAGGACACAGCATCGTACTTTCCGTTTAGTTGTAGTGATGTTGCATTTTTATAATTGTGATTGACAGTATTAACCGTATTTATACTTCCATTAATGCCTTTTGTATTCTTTGATTTTGTAATAATATTAATAATTCCGCCGGAAGTATTGGCGCTAAATTTTGCACCCGGACTGTAAATCAGCTCGATTTTTTCAATGGAATTTGCGGGTAAACTGTTTAAATAATTATTCAGATCTTCACCTGAAATAGAAGAAGGTTCGCCATCCATGTAGATCGCAGAGATTTTTCCATTTTGTGCAATATAACCGTTTGGCGTTACAATAACTCCCGGGATTTTGGTAAGGGCTTCATAAGCTGAACCGTTGCTCAAAATATCATTACCTTCGACAAAGACAGTGGTTTTATCCGATTCAGATTTAATAAACCTCTTCTGTACTCCTGATATCGTAACTCCTTCAATCGTTTTGACAGGTTCCAAGGAAGCATTTACATCAATCTTCCTATCAGTTTCAGAAACAACAATTTCCTTTATTACAGGCTGATAATTGGCTTTGGAGATATAAATTTTATATTTTCCGTTTTTTAAAGAAATTTTTTCATGATGAGAGCATCCTGAAAAAGAAAACAGAGAATGGAGGACGCCATCATCCTCCATATATGACACCTTTGTTTCAGTATTATCCGGTTTACAATTAGAAATTGCTATGGCAAATTCGGTATCAGATCCTTTTAGATCCTGTGAATAGGTTGTGATACCTGTAATTATCAGCGATAATAAAAGAATATTTTTAAATACGGAATTAATTGGCATTAATAAAATTATTAAAGAATAAAAGCTTATTCTCTATATGTTAAACAATCAAATAAATTTGTGATGATGCTTATTCTCAACAGCAGGTTACAGTAAAATTATTTACTATTTCCTCCATTTCCTCCATTCCCCCCATTTCCTCCGTTGCCTCCACTTCCTCCGTTACCACCATTTCCTCCGTTGCCGCCATTTCCTCCTCTTCCTCCATTAGCTCCGTCACCACCTTTTCCGCCCTGTCCTCCTTTTCCATTTTCGCCATCTTTTCCACTCTCACCGTCCTTGCCTTTTTCGCCGTCTTTACCATCGTTAGAGGAATTCCATGATCCTAACTCCAATCTTTCTTCTAATTCTTCAATTTTAATTGTTTTCATAATTATATAATATTTTTTAGTTTGTATAAAGCATTTAGACACACTGAAGTCGTAAATAATCTTTTAAACTCCATTGCTCTTACATTGGTCCCGAAAGTTTTAACATGATCAAAATTAGAAATTTCAGGAGTCACAATTTCCGGTCTGGGAATTTTCAGGGAATTGCTGTTTTCCCATGAGCCGTCAGTATATTGATTTTGCAGCAAATACATGATACCGTTTTCTACATTTTTTTGGAAGAGACCGGCTGTTGATAAACTTACCAGAGCCAATCCTGTATAAAATAAATTTTCTCCGAAAAAATCTGAAAAACTACCGTTTTCATTCTGACATAAAGATAATTTTTTTAATTTATTTTTAATCACATCATCCGGAAAATTTACAAGATGAGATATCGTGGATATATAATAAATACTGTAGATTTCATCCGTCCACCAGTATGAATCAAATGAATCTTTTTTCAATTTATCTGTTATGTAGCTGTTTAATTTCTGCCATCTATCCTGGTAGGTATCTTTATGATCGTACAACACATGCAGCGCAACAGAACTTACACAAAAATGTGACTGAGTCCACCCGTCGTAGGAAAAGTAATTTTCCTGAGAAAAGTATTTGCGAAGATTATTATCATCATTATACGTTGAAAATCCTCCATCCTCATTCTGATAAGTAAACCATTTTTCCAGCTTACCGGCACTCTCCTCTTTGAGCTCATCTCCCAGGAAAAGAAAACAGAAATTGCTTGTATCAGCGTCTTCTACACTCCATTGTTCATTAAAAGACCAAAGCGGACTTTTATTATTCCGTATATAATTTTTAGCCTTATTTAAAATTTTACCGATTTCCGGATATTCATTTTCCAGGGGCTTCAAGTGTGTTCCAATAAATGATGTAGCCCAATAAGAGCTGACACCAGCCTGGGTAATATAGTCTTCCCAATACTCAGAATTAAAACTCGACAAAATATAATTGATCGAGTTATCAATAGCTGTATCAATACTAGTTTTTAAGTCATTTCCTACATTATTAATTTTAACGGCAGACTGATTTGCTAATTGTGCATTAACATTTTGATAAAGCTTGATGGTCTGGATCTTTTGTACATTTTCGAGCTTTTTGTATTTAATTACATTAATCCACAGTTCACATTTATCTTTATAGCTTCCCAGACTTTCTATTGCCAGATCAAAATAATTAAAAGCTTCCTCAAAAATATTTAAAATCAAATCACTGTAATAAAAATACTTGATGTCGCTTTCAATCTGTTCAGAATCTATTAAAAGATTATTTTTCTTTGCAACGTAAATAGCATAATTGATCTGATTATTGTTAAAATCTTCTCTAATATCCGAGATGTCATCCAAAATTTGAAAGCCAATGGAAAAAAAGGTGTGGGACTTTAAAAGTCTGTCATACAAATCATCACTTTTTTTATCGCCCATCAGATAGCAGGAATCGATCGCTACCTTAGCAAAAGCCGATTTATTGGCCGCGATTTTTTGGTAATTTTCTACATCAAAATCATCGTAGGAACCGGCCGATTCTTCTAAAATACTTTCGTGATATTCTTTTTTTCTTTTATTCCAGAAACTCCAGAAATCAGAATGATACTCAAAAAGATCCGATAAAATCTTTATAGATTGTTCCGTGAGTGCCTCGATTAAAAAAATCTTTTCTTTGATGAATTTGCTGTCTTTTTCTCTTTTATTATCAATCAAATAATCAGACTGCAACAAGCTCAAATAATACAAAAAACCCGCAACGGAAAGCTTTTCAAGCTCTTTACTATCCTTTACATCAAAAGATTGTGTAAAGAGATATGGATAAAATAAATATATGGAAGGGTTTTTCTTAAACTGCTCATAGATATATTCCAGATTCAATATCTCAGAATTATAAACCTCTGCCTTCAGAGAATCCAATAATTTAGTTATAATCTTTTTATCTACCATGTGATTAGTTTTTTTTAATTGTGTCATAATATAGCCTTAGACGTTCCGGCATATTATATTTGAAAGATGGGCACGGAATATTTCCTTCCATCCATGACTTTGGGCATGCGCCGCCACATACCGGAAAAAAATTACATGTAAGGCAATAACTTTTCCCAGCTTTGATGTCTGACTCCCAAGTCGCAGCAAAATCCAGATCATTAATTGTATCCTGATTCAGTTTTCCTAAAAAGAACTCAGATTGCGTATCATTATTAATATATGGGATTTCCGTACACTTGAAAGTATTCCCATAAGCATCATATACAAATGAATTTTTTCTCGTAGCCAAACAAACATTATACACTCTGTTCGGCAGCAAGGGAACCGCTTTTTCGTTCTCTATTAATTTCTTCAGCCAAAATATTTCCTGATTCGGATAATCAAAAGTGAGAACCTCGTCATTACTTTTATCACCCCACTCATGGATTTTTGCCGTGTAAAATTTAACATGCTGCAAAATCTGCTTCTCATTTAAAAAATTGATCAATGGTATCACCGTATCCTGATTTACCTGATCAACATTGCATCTGATACTGATTTTAACATTATAATTATTCTCTGACCTCAGTTGTAAGATCTTTTCTAAATTTCTAATAATTGTACTGAAAGTTCCTTTGTCACTATTTTTAAGATTTCTTCTTTCATTGTGCGTATCCTCAGTGCCGTCTATTGTAATTTCTATAGAATCCACAAAGAGGGTATTACATAATTCGGTAAAAACAGTTTCAGTTAATTTTAATCCGTTTGTAATAATTTTTGCACTATACCCGATATTAGCTCTTTCGCAGATCTCTTTCAGGCGACTTGTTATCTCACGCATACTGGCCATGCCTATCAGAGGTTCGGCTCCAAACCATCCAATTTTAAGGGCTTTGAATGCATTGGTTTCTATTTTTTCCTCTATTCTATTGACAATACTTAGGATATTTTTTTCATTTAAATTAATATTCTGATGATTTTGCCCACAATAGAAACATCCCATCTGGCAATAAGCCGAAGGCTGAATAACCTCATAAAGCGTCGTAATGTTACTATTTATCATTTCATTTTGGTTCAGTATTTCAGTAAATTCATCTCGTCCAGCGTCTACCAGAATCTGATTATTTTCCAGATATTCTCTTATGTCAGCCGGCAGTTTATGAATGCTTTCATTGTTCAGGTATTCCCATACAATCTCAGAAATCTTTATTATTTTCCCGGTTTTGGTAGAGAAAACAATTATTCCGTCATCATGTTCCGTAGCAGCTATATATTTTGATAATACAAGAGTTTGTACTTCCATTATGCTTTTTTAGTTTTTAATTTTATATATCTGGATAATGATTTCACTTGTGAGAAAACAATGAAATAAAAAGCCAACGGTAACGAAATCTGCCAAAAAGTAATATGATTTTCTGTCTGCCAGAACCAGTTTTTAATGTAGTAATACAAGTTAAGCGGAAACTTAAACAGATCCACAAACATATATTTTGAAACATAATATAAAAACCAAAGCAGGAATAAATTGCTCAATAATCCGTACACTACTAAAAAAGCTTTATTTGCCGTAAGTTTTACATCTTTTAATGAAATAAACTTAAATAATTGTTCATTGGCTTTTGCCCGTAAATTGTACGTATTGGTAATATCCGAAAGAATCCAATATCCATCAAATCTTAAAAACGGATTAATATTAACCAATGTATTAAAGACAATCACAGAAGAACAATAATAAAACAGGGGATTTCCTGTAATAATATAAAGGAAGATTAAGGCTAATACCAATAGGCTTTCCATATACATTCCTGCAATATCCACGATTACCCTTTCTTTTCTAGACAGCTTCCACACATCCGTCACATCCGCATACAAAACCGGAGTCAGCAAATAGAATCCGAAACCGATATCTCCATGCTTTGCACCATAAGAACGGCAGGAAATGGCATGCCCGAATTCGTGAAGCAAGAGTGTAACAGCCATTGTCAGGGGTAAAATATATATTTTTTGAGAATCGAGCTTAAAATTATGCACTCCACTATACAAAAACCCTACACAAAATATGATATTGAAAATGAAAGAAAATATGACAAAGTTTTTATTTTTAAATATAAATGACAAATACTTAGAAATAAATTCTACATATTTTGATTTGATTAAAGTTATTTTCAGAAGCAGATATGAATTTTTAGACTTTCTATAGACTTCATCAGAAGTTAATTTTGCCAGTTTTTTAAAAATGATATCATTTAATGCTTCTACAGACAGGTCAATATCATGAATAGCTTTTAACTTTTCTTGAATCATCAACAAAGAATTGCTTCCGTCAATAAGTTCTAATATATGCAAAACCTGTTCATCACAATACAAATACGCATTGTGGCTTTTGTCGAGAGTGATTATCAGTAAAACATTTCCTTTCTCTTTTTCTACCACAGAAAAAGAATTATGGATTTCAGGTATTAGATTTTCTATATTCATAAAAAAGCCACTTATTATTAAAAATAAGTGGTTTAGAATTAAAATTATATTTTTTAATTAGCTGGCTGTATTGTCGTTGTAGTAGTTGTTGGTGCCGGTGTTGTTGGCTTTGTACCCCCACCTATATCTACACCAATAGTACCATCTCCACCGTTACCTCCATTACCACCATTACCACCGTTACCACTTACTGTTCCGGCCTGGCCTCCGTTTCCTCCTTGTCCGCCTTCTCCACCTACCCAACTGCCTAACTCTAATCTTTCTTCTAGTTCCTGAATTTTAATTTCTTTTTTCATAGTATTAATTAATTTAATGTATTAGTTTGCTGGCTGTATTGTTGTTGTAGTTGTAGTGGGTGCCGGTGTTGATGGTTTAGGACTTCCACCTACGTCGATCCCAATTGTTCCATCTCCTCCGCTTCCACCATTACCTCCGTTTCCGCCATTTCCGGTTTGTGTCCCGGCATTTCCGCCTTGTCCTCCGCTACCGCCTTCGCCGCCTACCCAGCTGCCTAATTCTAATCTTTCTTCTAGTTCCTGAATTTTAATTTCTTTTTTCATAGTAATTAATTTAAATTATTAGTTAATAATATGTTTTGTAATTATATTGATCTGATTATGTTGGCGGGTTGTATTGTTGTAGTTGTCGTGGTTGTAGATGTTCCAATGGTGCCGTTTCCGCCGTTTCCGCCGCTTCCGCCATCTCCACCGGTATTCGGCCCGTCTCCGCAGTTACAGCCGTCATTATGACAGCAGCCGTTTCCACCATTTCCGCCGCTGCCACCATCACCTCCAACCCAGCTGCCTAGCTCTAGTCTTTCTTCAAGTTCTTCAATGTTGAACTCATTTGTTTTTTCCAAAGAATCTGGTTTTTTCATATTAATTTTGTTTAATGATTTAATTAGTTTAATAACAAAAATATAAATATTTACCTAATAACAAAATAAATTGATAAAAATTTTCACATAACATTAAACATAAAACATTTAATAATATTCATTAAAAGTCTGGTATTTTTTTTAATATTTCAACACTTTATGAATTATCTATCAAGTTTATGCATTTTAGTTTTGTAAAATTTCAAAATTCATTAATAAAAAAATTTAAAAAATATTTATTTACATTTTATTGATGTAGTATAAATTTCTTTGAATTGCTGTTTTTTCTAATTTAAAGGCGCAAAATTTTTATTTTAATATTTAAAATCATTAACATCAATTAAAAGTCATTTCAGTGTATTTTTCTCCCATTTCTTCTTTTCTGTAATATAGTAAACCAACGGCACCACAATCAGTGTAAGCAAGGTTGAAACAATCGCTCCGAACACCAGTGAAATGGCCAGTCCCTGAAAAATAGGATCAAAAAGGATAATGACGGCTCCAATTACTACTGCTCCTGTTGTCAATAAAATCGGGGTTGTTCTTACTGCTCCCGCTTCAATAATGGCTTGTTTCAGAGGAATACCTTCCTTTAGACGAATTTCTATAAAGTCGATCAAAAGAACGGAATTTCTTACCATTACACCTGCAAGAGCAATCATTCCGATAAAAGATGTTGCTGTGAAGAATGCGCCTAACAACCAGTGTCCCAATACAATTCCAATGAGTGAAAGAGGAATCGCAACCATCATGACAATCGGTGTTTTAAAATTCTGAAACCATCCGACAATCAGCATATAAATAATAATGATAACAACAGCGAAAGCGGTTCCCAGATCACGGAAAACTTCCAGCGTAATCTGCCATTCTCCGTCCCATTTCACGGTATAATTGCTTTCATCTTCAGGCTGATTCATATACAATTCGTTCATCGAATAACCATTTGGAAGCTGGATTTTTTTAAGCTTTTCCTCCATTCCAAGAATGGCGTAAGCCGGACTTTCAAGTTTTCCTGCCATATCAGCAAGAACATACACTACTCTCTTTTGGTCTTTTCTGTAAATGGTTTTATCCAGTTCTTTTTCTTCTACTTTTACAAGGTCACCTGCTGGAACCATCCCCATCTGTCCTTTGATTTTTAATCCTGTAATCTCCTGAATATTCGTCTTATCAGCATTTTTCAGTTTCATGACAATATCCACAGGATCGTTGGATTTTTCGTCGTACAGATTTCCAATCGGATACTCGCCCATCAGATAGGTCATATTTCCTACAATCTGCTGTGGTGCAACCCCGTTCAGCATTGCTTTTTCTTTATCAGGAACGAGCTTGAATTCTTTCTGCGGCGCTTCTACCATCCAGTCAATATCAACTACATCATCGGTTTTCTTCAGAATATCTTCAACCTGTTTGGCTACTTTTATCTGCCCTTTATAATCAGGTCCGTAGATTTCTGCTACAATCGTTGAAAGAACAGGCGGTCCCGGCGGAACTTCCACTATTTTTACATTAGCTCCGTATTTTGCAGCTATTTTCTGAATTTCAGGACGGATATTCTTGGCAACATCGTGGCTCTGCGCATCACGGTCTTCTTTATGTAGAAGGTTCACCTGAATATCAGCAGTATTGCTGTTTCCACGCATATCATAATGACGAACCAATCCGTTAAATGTAATCGGAGCCGAAGAGCCAATATAGTTCTGGTAATTCACCACTTCCGGAACGGTTTTCAGGTATTGTGCAATATCCTGCGTAACAGCCGAAGTTCTTTCCAGCGTTGTTCCTTCCGGCATATCGATCACCACCTGAATTTCATTTTTATTATCAAAAGGAAGCATTTTTACAGCCACCCATTTGGTGAAAAATGCAACTATGGAAATCAGCAGCAAAACAACCGTAATCGCCATCATCGTCCATCTTTTTGATTTTGAATCTAAAAGCGGCTGTTCAATTTTCTTGTAGATCTTATAAATCCTGCCAGTTTCCAGCCCCTGCTCTTCTTGATGATGTTGCTCATCTTTTACCTTTAATAAATGATACCCTAGATACGGCGTAACCGTTAATGCCACAAAAAGTGAAAGCAGCATCGCAATAGAAGCCCCGATCGGCATCGGCGACATATAAGGTCCCATCATCCCACTTACAAAAGCCATTGGCAGAATCGCCGCAATTACCGTAAATGTTGCTAAAATTGTAGGATTTCCCACTTCATTAATGGCATAAATTGCCGCCTGTTTAAACGGCAGCTTTTTCATATGAAAATGCCTGTGCATATTTTCAGCGATAATAATGCTGTCATCCACCACAATCCCTACCACAAAAACCAATGCAAAAAGCGTAATCCTGTTGAGCGTATATCCTAAAATATAATAACTGAATAAGGTTAAAGCAAAGGTCAACGGGACAGAAAAGAAAACAACCAAACCGCCTCTCCATCCCATTGCCAGCATTACCAGAAGGGTTACCGCAAGAATTGCAACGCCAAGGTGCATCAATAATTCTGAAACTTTGTGGGAAGCAGTTTCTCCGTAATTTCTGGTGACTTCTACATGTACATCATTTGGAACCAGATTCTTCTTAAGTTCTTCCACTTTCGTAAGAATTTGTTCAGAGATTTTCATGGCATCAGCGCCTTTTACCTTGGAAACCGAAACGGTAACCGCAGGATATTCTGATTTAAATTTTTTACCGTTTTCTACCGCATTTCCATATCCGAAGCTTACATAATTGGCAGGATCAGAAGCACCATCTTTGATAGCAGCTACCTGTTTCAGATACACCGGCATATTCTGTGAAGTCCCGATAACGAGGTTTTCCACATTTTCAGCAGAGTTCAGAAATTGCCCTGTTGTCAAAAGATATTCCGAATCGCCTGAATCAAATTTCCCGGATTGGGAACTTCCGTTATTGGCCTGAATCATCTGCATTACAGAAAGTGGGTCTACATTCAGTTCAGCCATTTTATCTTTATCTAAAATCACCTGCAGCTGGCGGTTTCTTCCTCCGATTGTTTTGGTGAGGGAAACATCTTTTATTTTTTTGATTTCAGAAGATAATTCCTCTCCTATCTGGCGGAGCTGAAAATCATTATAATTGGGATTATCACTCCACAAAGTCAGTCCGAGCATTGGGACATCATCAATGGAACGGGTTTTCACCATCGGTTCCATTACGCCTTTCGGAAAGATATTCTTGTTCTTCATTAGCTCATCATAAAGCTTTACATAAGAACGTTCCGTGTCTTCTCCTACATAAAACTGAACGATAATCATGGCCTGTCCGTTCATTGCCATCGAGTGAATGTGTTCTACCCCTTTGATATTGGAAATAATTTTTTCCAGAGGTTTTACCACACGACTTTCCACTTCTTTGGGGCTAGCTCCGGGATAACCGACCATTACATCCGCCATTGGGATGATAATCTGCGGTTCTTCTTCTCTTGGTATTAATGTGGAACTGTATACTCCGATAATCATTAAACCCACCATCAACAGAATAGTTAATTTTGAATTGATGAAAAATTCTGCGATACGTCCTGCGAATCCTTTTTCCATAAAAAATATTTTTTTAATGTAACAATGAACCAATCTAACAGTGTAACAATGATTTTCATTGGTAAATTGCTACACTGATATATTGTTACACTATTTTACCTGAACTTTTGCTCCGTTATACAATTTTCCTGTTGAAGAAACGATGTACGATTCTTTTGAACTTAAGCCTGACAGGATTTCAATCTGATCTCCAATTGTTTTCCCTGTCTTCAGCCATCTTAAAATGGCCGTATTTTGTGAGCTTACCACATAAACACCTGTAAGCTGGCCGTTTTCCACCAAAGCAGTTTTAGGAATCATCATACTTTCCTGGAAATTCTGATTGATTTTTCCTGATGCTTTGAAAGGAAACTGTACGTTGACAAACATTCCCGGAAGTAGATCCGAAGCATTATGAATATTGATTTTCACCATATACTGCCCGCCAGTATTCGCTGCCGATTTGCTGATTTCCGACACCGTTCCTGAAACAGTTCTGTTCATCGATTTTAAAGTGACATCAACAGGCATTCCGTTGGAAATCATGGCGATATTCTGCTCGGAAACCAGAACCTGTGCCTGTAAAGACGATGCTGATTCTATCGTAAGTAAAGGCATTCCGGGACTTGCCATATCACCCTGTTCTGCAAATTTTTCCGTAATAGTTCCGGAAATAGGAGCTGTAACATGGGTATAACGATATTGTGCATTGACTTCATTTTTCATCTGCTGTGCGGCCTGCAATCCTGCCTGTGCCATTTCGTAACGGGCTCTCATATCGTCAAGCTCTTTCTGTGATGCACTTTGGGATTTATAAAGATTTTGGAATCTTTCATAATCTTTTTTGGCAATATTATAGCTGGCCTGCGCCTGGGAGATCTGTGCAGAAGCCTGTCCGCCTTTTGCCTGAATATCTGCTGCGTTGATGCTTACCAAAAGTTGACCTGCACTTACGTTTTGTCCCACTTCTGCCTTCATGGATGTGATATATCCCATCATTCGGGTAGAAACATTGACTGAATTTTTGGCAACCAGTTTTCCGCTTGCTGTAGCGGATGAGCCTTCTGAACCTGCTGTCGTACGGCTTACTGTGACTGCAATTGGCGCATCGGAATTCTGAGCGGATTTTTTTTCGTCTGAGGAACAGCTTCCCATCAGAATCGCACTGAGAATCAAGGTTGAATAAAGGTATGTTTTCATTATTAAATTTTTTCTTTTTATTTGTTTCCACAGTTTTCACCTGCGATGATTGTTGCTAAACTCTTTAGATTATTTTTTTTCAAACCCTATAGGTTTTTTGGCGGAATATGATCATTAGCCCCGATGGGAACGGCATCCTTTTTTGTTATTGCGATTGACTGAAAGTTTAAGGGATTGCTTCACTTTGTTCGCAATGACAAAAAAGATACAGTGGACAGCGGGAATTGCTCCTAAAAATTATTTTTCTAAAAACTGCTGATATTCCCAAGCTACATTATACTCGAAAACAGCCTGCTGGTACTCAAGTTCTTTTTGGGACATCAGAGTCTCTGCAGAAAGCAAGTCGGCCGATTTTTCCAAGCCCTGATCATAACGGTTTTTACGAATTCTGTATGCTTCCTTACTCTGTTCCCAGGCTTGTTTTGTGAAATTTACCTTAGAGATGGCATCTTCAATCTGTCGGCTGGCTTTATTAAGTTCCAGTTGGCTTTGTTTGGAATACTGTTCGATTTCGGTCTGTGCTTTTGAACGCTCTGCTTTGTATTTTTCCTGTTCACTTTTTGATTTAAGCCCGTCAAAGACATTCCAGGAAAGCTGAATTCCTGCTAAGTATCCGTTGGCATTGAACTGTGCCACTTTATGGTCATACATTTCAAAGCTTCCGAACGCATTGAGCTTGGGAAGAAATTTTGCTTTTGATGATTTTATCAACCAATCGTAAGCTTCAAGTGATTTGTAGTAAGCCTGCAAATCTTTACGGTTCTGATTGAGCCTGGTTTCAGAATTTGAAATGCCTTCTGTGTATTCCAGGCTTTCTGTGGGTTTCAGAATTTTGTTTTCTGAGTTTTCATCCAAAAGAAAGTATACGTAATCGGAAGCGTTTCTGATGTTGGATTTTGCCGTCTGAATCTGACTTTCTATCTCACTGATGCGCACATCCATATACAGAACTTCAGATTTCTGGATCATTCCGTTTTTGTAATAGTTGTCGATGACTTTTTTGTTGGCGAGGGTTGTTTGCTTTGCGTTTTCTAGAGTTTCAAGCATTTTATACGCCAGCTGAAGCATCATATACGATTTTTTCAGCTCAAACTGAACATATTCTTTGGTTCTTTCCGTTTTGATGTTCAGAACATCTGCTTTTACCTGTCCTGCCTTTTTCTGATACACCGCATCCATATTGATGATCGGCTGCTGCACTTCTATTTTTGTTGCAAAATTGGAGATACTTTTCGGATTGTTCAGATGATCAGGATTAAAATCCATCATCGTTATTCTTTCCTGATTGAGCTTTGAACCGAATGCATACAACGGATTATTCGTGTTGGAAAAAGTGTATGATGCATTCACATTCGGCAGGTACATTGCTCTGGTTGCCAAAAGTTCGGCTTTGGCAAGCTCGGCCTCCTTTTTTACCATTTTTACCTGAAGATTATTATCAATAAGTTTATTTTCCAGATCCGCTTTGGAAATAGGAATAATCTCCTGTGAAAAAGCTTCGGAATATGCTGTGAATAATAAAATAAGTATGGTTATTTTTCTCATTTCTCTAATTTTAAAGCAAAATTAGATGGATGGAATCTCTTGTACAGTAACCTTTATCACATAAGGGGATTTTTCTAAAAAAACATAAAAAACCGCCTGCAGAGGCGGTAATAATATAAAGTAATTTCAAAACAAATGACTGTTAAGCATTATGAAAAACCTCAATGTGCACATTCATGGGAGTTACTTTTATCTCCTATTATGGTGAGACTGCCATTTTCTGTGAAATAATAAAGTCTTTCCTTGAATCCTTATCGGCTATGTTTCCTGTAATCCGCTTTAAAGGTTTACCTTGATATTTTTCATAAATCACACCGGAATCATTAAAAACAATTCTTTCCACGGAGTAAATACTTTTAGGAATATTTCCTCCCAACCAGACCTCATCAGGCTTTTGTTTCCAGGTCACTTCGTAAAGAACCGTACCGGGAGGGTAGTTTGCACCTGTGTTTTTCTGAGCGTAATTAAAAGCGATCTCATTTCCATACAAAGTTGACATAGTACCTTCTTTCGGCTGGACTGATGATGTAATTGCATTCATCAGTAAAGGATTTTCAGGCAATTCATCATTTTGCTGTACAGATGCCGGAATGTTTAGTGTTCCCGTCTTTTTTTGACCGCAAGAAACTATTATGACGGATATAAATACCAATTTCAAAAGTGTTTTCATTGTTTCTTAATTTTTGTAAGTTGAGAAATCAAGTATAAAGGTGAAGTAAAAACATAATCCCGATTCGTCATCGGCTTGTGGCATTCAATACATTCATTATCAAAGTCATGTGTTTCTCCATAAGGCTTAAGATCATTTCCCTTCCATCTTCCCCATCCCCATCCTTTAGTCTTTTTATACTTTTCTGCATCTTTTACCATAAATTCGACCTGAAGAAATTCACCTGTTGAAATACTACCATCCTGCTTTATCAATTGTTTCCAGGCTGTTTTTGCGAAAACCGTTCCATCTGGCCATGGATTTGTGTTTTTATTCCGGATCGCCTTTACGGCAATATCATTTCCGAAAATAATGCGCATGGTTCCGTTATCAAAACGATCTGTCGTACTGACGGCTTTCCAGTTTCTGTAATCAGGAATATAATTGAGTCCGTTCGGTGAAGGTTTTACAGCAGATTTCTTTAATTCTCCTTTAATCCATAAATTATACTGCTGCTCTGCAGACTGTAGTTGCAGATTTTCTGCAGGTTTTCTTGGGGAAAGTGACAGTACATACTTTTTAAGAATTTCAATCTGTTTATCATCTAATTTTGCAGACGAATGTACCGCCGAGTAGCTCGGGATTGGCATTTCGCCGGAGAGAATTTTATTCATAGAGTAATACATTGTTGAAATCCTCTGTGCCTTCGGCCATGTATTCCATTTTGAAAAATCCAGTGCCTCCCTGCCCTCTTTGATGTGAGAGTTGACCAAAAAATTAGCCGGAGTAATTTTATCATACCATCGAAGGTGGGTTTCCGAAGAATGGCAATCAAAACATGAAGTCCTCAAAATGGTATTAACATCTTGGGGGACATTCATAAGGTTGGGAGTATTCGTTCCATGATCAATTTTTTCAGGACTAAAAAACTGTAATCCGATAAATATCCCAAACAAAACCAAGACAAATATATTCTTATTTTTCATAAAAGAATGAGTTTAAAGCTTATTGCAAAACTTCTCCAAAAGTAATCACTTTCAATGTTTTAGCGATTAAATTTAAGTCTAAAACGGAAAAAAATGATCTTAAAAGCGAATATTTTGTTCTGAATAATTTTCTATTTTTGACAGAAATAACCCCTTTCACTCTTTCTATGAAAAAATTCAGCCTTTATACCATTACATTTTTTGCAGTCGGTATTACTGTTTTACTGATCAGTTTTTTTTCTTTTCAGCATATATATTCTTTATCCAAAGAAGATCTTTTCAATGCAAAGTTTGAAGCAGGAAAAAGGGAAGCCCGGGAAATCGGCAAGCTTTTAGAGATGCAGTTAAAACAAGGGATTCCCAAAGAAACCGTTATCCAAAATCTTCAAAATAGCATTGTAAATACCGATACCCAAAGCAGTTTCATCTGTATGTATAATCAAAAAGGCATCGAACTTTGTCATCCGAATCCTGCGTTAGTTGGGCAGATCATTGATAAAGACAATTCCACGTTTACTTCGGGCAGTAAACATTCTGATTTTATTGAAATTTTAAACTCAGGAAAAGAAAGTACAGGGACACGACATCTTGTTCAGAGTAGGGATCGGAGGTCTGAAATCGTAAGTGTTTTTCCCGTCGGAGGAAGTGACTGGATGGTCGCTTCTCATGCTAACCTGGAAGTAATCAACGAACAAATCCGCAGCTTATATCTAAATTTTTCAATCGCTTTTTTACTTGCTACCCTCTTAATTCTTGTGGTAAGTTTTCTGTTAATCCGAATGATATACAGGAAATATGAAGCAGCAAAAAACAGTGAAATTAATGATCTTAATGATGAAATTAATATGCTAACAGCCATTAATACCCAACTTAACAGCATTCATGAAAGATTAAAATTACATGCTGCTCTCCCGTCTCAAGAAGATCCTGCCGAAAATTCTAAGAGAAGGGTGATCACTTACCAAAAAGACGAGCTTATCTCTTTGGAAACTTCTGAAATTGCATATTTTTTTCTGGAAAATAATATTGTTTATATTAAAACCACAAGAGCAAATCAATATCCAATCACTTCAAGCCTGGACGAACTGATCAAAACCTTAGATCAGAAAATGTTTTATAGGGCCAACCGCCAGTTTATTATTAATATCAAAGCCATTAGTAATATTCTTCTTTACGGCAAAAACCAGCTGAAAATCGTCACCATGCCTGAAAGCAAAGAAACAATATTAATCAGCAAAAACAGGGTTGCAGAGTTTAAGAAATGGCTTGAACAATAGCCTGTTGTTTATTTTCTAGTTAAAAAACATAACAAGTTAAACGTTCTACAAACATTATTAACTCAGAACCCTGAAATGATTGAATTTAATTGATCTATATAAACAAAAGTAGCTTCAACATGAGGTTGTTTCCTCCATTAAAAACTATATTAATTTTATCTGAGGAATCATTGTTATTTTAGACCTCACAGAATTGGATATCAGACAATTGGCTTCGGATTTTTGAAGAACTCTTTCTGCCTTCTCTCTTTCGGATTCGTTTTTGATGGTAACAATGGGTTCCAGAATAACTTCGGTCATCAGGAATTTACCTTCCACCTGTTCGAGTTTTCCTTTAGACTTACATTCAAAATTTGAAAATTCAAGCTTTGAGTTTTCTGCAATGGCCAGAAATGTGGTCATCAGGCAGCTGCTTACGGCTGCTGTAAATAAATGCTCAGGAGACCAGATACCATCCATTCCTTTTGGAAATTGCGGAGGCGTTGCGACTTCTATTTTCTGTGAAAGTTCAGGAGAAGACATTTCGCCTTTACGCTCGTTTTTCCACTCAATATCTACGTTATAATAATGTGCTTCCATTGTTTTAGATTTTGTTGTTTAAACTCATCCATCCTCCGCCGTTGTGTACATTTTTATAGCCGTTATTCTGAAGAATACTTTTTGCGGAAGCGCTTCTCATCCCTGAAGCACAACATGTAATAATAGTCTTGTCTTTACTTAATTTTGAAAGATTTTTATCCAGCTGGTCTACAGGAATATTAAGAGAATTCTTGATATGCCCTTCTTCATATTCTCTTTTGCTTCTCACATCTACAATCACTGCACCTTGTTTTACAAGATCTGCATAATCGGTTTTATCCATCCCGAAAAGGTTTTTTATTGCATCTAACATTTTTTTATTGTTTTTAAGTTGATAGTGCAAATGTAAGGTGCAGATAAATGCCTGTCAGTGATGAAGGTTACAATAGGGTAATTTTATTTCGGGAAAGTTTTATTTTGCCGTCTGTTTCAATCTGTTTCAGAACACGGCTTACGGCTTCCCGTGTAATCCCGAGTTCATCTGCCAGTTGCTGATGGGTTACATTAAGTTCTTTCGATTTATACAACCGGGATTTCTGATTCAATAAATAGAGAATTCTTGTATCTGCTTTCTGAAAAGCAATTGAATTGACCATCGTTACAAGATCTTCAAATCTTTTGTGATAAAGTTCAAAGACAAAAGTAGACCATTCCGGGTATTTTATAAGCCATTCTTTGGCCTTGACGAGAGATAACATCAAAATTTCCGCATCTTCCTCTACTATGGCCTTAACTTTAGAAGTATCATGTGTTAATCCTGAAAGTATTGATGAGATACAGCTCTCCCCGGGAGCCAGGTAATACAGGAGAATCTCTCTCCCATCTTCCTCTGTTCGCACTACCTTAACACTTCCTGACATCACAAGAGGAATATAGTTTACATACGAATCAATATCTAAAATTACGGATCCTGCAGGGAACCTTTTTAAGTCACCGCTGGAAGCAATCTCTTTTCTGAATTCCGGATCTAAAATTTCATGAAAGTTCATTATCAAATAGTAAAAAGTAAACCTGATACGAAAGTTACAAAAAAGTATCCCACAAATTGTGGGATACAAAAAAAAATATACATAATATTCAGACCTATGTATTTTTATTGATAAAGGCTTTTTACATGAGTTTCTTCTGTTAAAGAGCCAAAACATAATTTCAAAATGTTTTCTTCCAAAAACTCAATAATCCGTTACAGGCAGAATCTACCAATTCGAAACTTCTGGGTATTTCGTCCCATTTGCTCCAATAGGTCACCAAGCGTGTTCCTACAGGAGTTGTATGCAATTGTTCTTTTACATAATTCGAATATTCATCATATAGATTTCTATGCGGAATCACTGCATCATCAATGGGAAAAGAGGTATCAATATTTTCAAAAAAAGAATTAAAAAAATAGAATGCCTCATAGTCTGCAAATGAAACCTCATTGATATTGGAGTTGATGAATTTTACATTTATAATATTGTTTTTTTCTGCAATTTTCTTTGATATTCTGGTGAGGGAAGCCCGTTGCTCTACCCCGTAGAAAAAACCCTTGGTGGAAGCAGCACCCACCAGACAAAATTTTCCCGCCCCTGCTCCGATATCAAGAACTTTCCTTCCTGGTTTCTCTACCAGATATTCAGCGGCTTTTTTTGCTATTGCAACAGGAGTCCAGTGTCTTTCTGCCACTGCCTTTACATGGGGAGGATATATCTGATCAAAAACAGGATCCTTAACATCCACATTCTGTCTGAGTTGTGTAAAAATCATTTCGTAAATTGTAGATCGTCTTCATGCATTAAAAGATTTCTTGACCTTAGCAATAGATCTTTATAAGGAAGCATTCTTTTAATTATTTTCTTATAAATGGAGTGTTAACAACTATTGCTTTAACAGGTTTGTTTCTAATTGCTATAAAAATTTCGTTTCCTGCCAAGGAGTTTTCCACCGAAACATACCCCATCCCTATTCCTTTTTTAAGTGTGGGAGATAATGCTCCTGAGGTAACTGTCCCAATAATTTGCTGATGGCAATCCCAGATTTCATAACCATGACGGGGTATGCCTTTGCCTTCCATTTCAAAACCAATCAGTTTTTTACTGACTCCTTTATTTTTTTGAATAGCTAAAAAACCACTATAAACAAAATCTTTATTAAATTTTGTTATCCATCCCAGACCTGCTTCCAGAGGTGATGTAGAATCATTAATATCATTCCCGTAAAGGCAATATCCCATTTCCAGTCGTAATGTGTCTCTTGCGCCCAGCCCGATCGGTTCGATACCTTCATGCTTTCCGGCATTAAATAGGGCTTCCCACAGATGAGCCGCATATCTGTTTTCTACATAAATTTCAAAGCCTGTTTCTCCCGTATATCCTGTTGCTGAGATCAAAGCATTCGGAATATGTCCAAATTCGCCGATGGTGAATGTATAAGATTTCATTTCTTTTACATTAACGTCAGTCAATTTCTGTAAAACTTCTACAGATTTAGGGCCCTGAACGGCTAATAAAGAAACTGAATCGGAGATATTGGTCACTTCCGCTCCAAATAAATTATAGCATCTAATCCAATCCAGAACCTTCTCTACATTGGAAGCATTAACAACAAGCAGATAATCATTTTTGCTTATTTGATATACCAGCAAATCATCAATAATTCCTCCCGTATCATTAGGCATACAGCTGTATTGTACTTTTCCGGGATAAAGTTTTGAGGCATCATTTGTAGTTATTTTCTGGATGAGCTCCAGAGAACCCGCTCCTTGTATTGAGATCTCTCCCATATGCGAAACGTCAAAGACGCCAACTCCGTTTCGTACCACTTCATGCTCATGAATAACACCTTTATAGTGAATAGGCATTTCATATCCCGCATATTCCACCATTTTTGCCCCAAGAATATGATGTATGGCATTAAAAGCCGTTTTCTTTATTTTAGTAATAACTTCCATATTATAAGCCTATTATGGATGCATATGAATCGGAAGCTAATAAACTTTCTGCTTCAAGAAGGTTGTCAACTTTCACTTTGACCATCCATCCATCTCCATAAGGATCAGAATTCACCAGCTCCGGATTTGCTTCTAATTTTGTATTGATCTCCAATATTTCCCCACCAATTGGCAGAAAAAGATCGGATACCGTTTTCACGGCCTCTACAGTTCCGAACACTTCATGCTGCTTTAAATTTTCTCCCAGGGTTTCAATTTCAACATATACTATGTCTCCTAATTCACGCTGGGCAAAATCTGTAATTCCGATATAAGCAATATCATTTTCCATCCTTACCCATTCGTGATCCGCTGTATACAGGAGATTTTCAGGAATCTTCATTATAACTGTTATTTATATTAATCTCATTCGTCTATTGCATAAAAGGTCTCTGCTAATAATAACAGACTTAATGAGATGACAAAAATAGGGGCTTTACAAGAAAGAATAAATGATGTATCTCTTCTATAAACTTGATTTAAGTCAAATTTATAGAAGCTTAAAAATACGTAAATTAGTAACCCATGATTTCAAAATTTATTTTTAACAATCAGTACCTTTTTGATGAACTCCCCGACCGCGACAAGGAGCTGCTTCGGCAGGTGATGCAAGCTAAAAATTACCGTAAAAATGAAGCAATCTTTACCGAAAGAACTACCCCTAATGGAATTTTTTACTTAAAAAGTGGTAAAGTAAAAAAATATAAGGTCGATAATGACGGAAGAGAGCAGATTATATACATCTATAATGCTGGAGAATTTTTCGGATATTCTGCTATATTAAGTGATGACACCTACGGCGATACCGCTCAAGCCATAGAAAACTCTGCTATTGCTTTTATTTCAAAAACAGATTTTTTACGCATTCTCGATCAGTCGGTTGTGTTTTCAAGATTGCTTTTAAAAAGTTTAAGTCATGAATTCAGTGTGATGGCTAATCTGATGACGGTCTTATCACAACGAACTGTAAGAGAACGTGTAGCACTCAGTTTACTGATTTTGCATAAAAAATATACATCCAATACAATGGACGACAAAGTGTATATTACCTTATCAAGAGCAAACCTGGCCAGCATGGTCGGCACGGCCAACGAAACTTTAGCCCGTATACTTCATGACTTCCGGGAAGACCGGCTAATCGCTATGGAAGGTAGAAAAATACAGATAATGGATGTAGAAAAATTAAGCCGTATCGCAAATTTATAACTCAAATGCAGCTTTCTGTATTGATCATGAATTTATCATCTGTTAACTAAAAAAAATCACTCATGTTCAGGCATAAAGGGAAAGGACGTACATATTCCCACAATTTAAAACTGGCTTCTATCTTATCCTGTGTCGCGGGATTGGTAAATATTACTGGTGTCCTTGCTGTAAGCACGCTTACAACCAATGTAACAGGACATTTTGCCTACTTCTCGGAGCAGCTTTTTTTGAGGAATTTCAAAATGGCCTCCATCTATTTGTTATACATTCTATTCTTTTTATCCGGAGCTTTCATTTCGGGGCTTATTATGGAATGGGCTTCAAAGCACAAATCTCATACGTCCTATATTATTCCTCTGTCTATCGAAATGATGATCATGCTTCTTACAAGCTTCTCCTCTGAAATACTCCCCAATACGCCTTCTGTCCCAATAATTATTTCTTCAGCGCTGCTTTTTGCGATGGGATTGCAAAATGCTTTGGTGACACGTGTATCCCAATCTGTGGTACGAACCACGCATCTCACCGGATTGTTTACAGATCTGGGAATAGAATTGTCACAGTTTTTTTTCCACCATCAAAAAGAAAAGAAAACACAATTAAACCGCAGTATTTTTTTAAAACTGATGATAATCAGCTTTTTCTTTTTAGGTGGAATCCTAGGATCTCTTCTTTACCTATATTTTCAGCTGAAAACCCTTCTTTTCCCTCTCGCATTATTATTGTTTGCCCTGTGGTATGATACATTATTATTCAAGTACTACCGGATCAAAAGAAAAACAAGGGAAAGCTAATCAACACATTACGATGAATATCTCAATTAATGCATTCCTGTTCCGTTCAAGTAATACGCTGCCTGGCATGAACTTCCTTGCAGATATTAATGTTATTTATCTCACAATTTTTTTAATGCTTTTTTGCATATTTTTGTAAAAAAGGCAAAATTTCCCAGAAAATATTAAATTCCCTAGCCATACTTTCGGTAAAGTATGTTTTATTAACCTCAAAAATAACCTTGGAATTGGATTGATCTAAATTATAGATCTGCAAAATCTCCTGAGAATTATTCATAAAAATCATCCTCCCTCTTCTAATTTTAATCGGACAACAATTGATTTTACCCTAAATAATCGGGAGGAAAAGTTTTCTGTCCATGGATTTCATCGAGATGTTGTAATAAGCTTTTTCGCTCTTCCGTCATTTCCGGAACCGGCAAAAATTCACCTTCGGAAACCGGCTGTCCGACAGCTTCGAAGATTTTTTCCAGTCCAGCAGGCATTACGGTGCAGAGCAATTTCGCAAAAGAATCTGAAGTATTTTTAAAACAATGAATAGCGCCACCAAAAGGAATTTCTACGAAACCACCTTTGGAAACAATTATTTTTCCTTTTTCTGTTTTAAATTCCACCTCACCTTCCAAAACATAGAATGTTTCGTGTGTATTGGGATGAGAATGTGGCGGCGGGCCTCCTCCCGGCGGAACCGTCATTTCAATAACGGCATAGGTATTATCCGTTTCTTCACCGGAAATAACGATGCGGTAGTTTCCACCTGCAACGCCTAATCTTTTCCCGTTTTCTTTCTCAATAATTCTAATATTTGAGTCCATAATTTTTCGTTTTTTTTAAACTTTATTAAAGTCGTCTTTCCGATTCATCAATAGGTAAATCATTTACGCTTGCAAACCATCTCTGCATAAGTCCGTTTTCATCAAATTCCCAGTTTTCATTGCCATATGCCCTGAACCATTGTCCTTCTGCGTTATGATATTCGTATTCATAACGACGCTAATTCTTTCACGGGTAAACGGAGGTAAAGGATGTTTCTGCTCCATCATATAGATTTTATGTGATTTATATTTTAATAGTACAAATTTACGCCAGCAATAAATTCAAAACGTTGACTTTTATCACAATCGATGCAGCATGAAAAGTAATTATCGAAAACTCTGTTTCCTGATTCTGCTAAGCGTTTCCCGGGAAATTCCCAAATAAGAGGCGATCTGATGTAAAGGAAATCTTTGAATCATTTCGGGATGATTTTCAACGAAGCTTTCATACCGTTGCAAAGCACTGAGGCTGATGGCATCATCAACCCGTTTCTGTGAAGCAATATGATTATTTTCACTCATTTTCCAGAACGTATCTCTAACCGAAGGAATTTCCAGAAAAGCATCAAGATTTGGTCTTGGCAAAATCAATAATTCCGTGTTTTCCCAAGCTTCGATATAATATTTTGAAGGGGTTTGATTCATAAAACTCTGCCGGTCAACAATCCACCAGTTTTCTAACGCCAGCTGCAGAATATATTCAATCCCATGGCTATCCACACTAAACTGCCGTATTGCTCCTTTCAGAACAAAACCTGTGTATGCACAAATATTGCCTTCTTCGAGAAAATACTGTTTTTTCCTTAATTTCTTTGGAAGCAATAACGATTCTATCTTCTCTTTTTCTTCAGATGAAAGGCTGGAATTGCTGTAGCGTTCTATATATTCAAAAAGCGGCTGGTACATTTTTTAGTTTTTTGGGATAAAAATCGTCATCAATCAAATTTAAAAATTTTCTTTATCCTTTCACTATTTGAATACTTTTTTAATTAAATAAAATATTAATGATTAAATAAAATCACCCTAATTAGTTCCCAGGACGATTTAAAAATAATCCTTTACTTCATTTTTTTAAATAAAAATTAAATTACTTAATAATCAAAAACTTAAAAACACACATTGACATTTGTCACAGATTTTTTGTATCAAATATCACCGTTTTCCGGAAGCCATTCAACATAATTTTGTCCTGTATAAAAGCAATTACAATCGCTGAAGTACAGAATAAAATAATATTAACTTAAATACATTTAATCATGCACACAAAAGCATTCAACCCAGAAAACGCAGCAATACTGCTGATTGACCACCAAACAGGAACAATGGCGTGGACACACTCCCACGACATCAATCTGGTAAAACAAAACGCCATTAAACTGGCAAAAATTGCAAAAGCACTTCATCTGCCTGTTATTTTAACATCAAGTATGGAAGATCAGATTCAGGGGCCTTTGATTCCGGAATTACAGGAAATCTTACCGGAAGCTTATGAAGCCCGCATCAAACGTCCAGGAATCGTTAACGCGATGCACCACGAAGGTTTTAATGAGGCCGTAAAAGCTTTAGGCAGAAAAAAACTTTTCGTAGCGGGAGTTACGACTGAGATTTGTGTGACTTTCCCTGTTTTACAGATGCTGGATGAAGGGTATGAAGTACAGGTTTCTGCGGATGCTTCGGCTTCTTACACAAAATATGGGGACAACCTGGCGTTGGAAAGAATGAGACAGGCAGGGGCAATTATCACAACGGTAGACCAGATTATTTCGGAATTGGCCATTGACTGGACAAGCCCTAATGGACAAAAACTGGTGGGAATTTTAAACTATCACTAAAATTCGGTTTATAAAAGAAACATCGTATCAGAATGTATCACGGTGTTTCTTTTGTTTTTTACAATTAAAAATTATGTTATGAAAATTATAAGAGCTTCAGAAAAACATACACATGGAAATCAGACATTCCACATTGAAATACTTTATCCGGGAACAAATCTTGGAAAAAATGATACCGGATTTTTTACCATCGGACGAATTGACCACGCTTTATTTAAGCCCCCCGGATTGGTTCCGATGCATCCGCATCAGGATGATGAGATTTTTTCTTACATCCGTTCGGGGAAGATGGTTCATAAAGACAGCACCGGACATACAGAGCATCTAAACAATGCTTATATGATGCTGATGAATGCCGGAAGCGGAATTTCGCACGAAGAAAGCGCCGAAGAAGATGTAGAAATGCTTCAAATCTTTATGCGGCCTTCTGAAAATGACTTGCCACCAAAGGTTCAGTTCCATCATTTTGAAAATATGTATAGTGAAAATATCTGGAGACTGGCTGCCGGAAACAGAGCTGACTCACCATTAAAACTAAGGGTTGACACCAATATTTTCGACATCCGGTTACAAAAAAACAATTCTGTAGAAATCCCGGATTGGAATGAGGATGTAATCAATTTTGTGTACTGTTTTAATGGGGATATTAGAATTGGAAATGAAACGATTACAAAAGGAGACAGCGTAATTCTTGAAGAAAATCTACCTCTCGAAGCCATTACAGAAAGTGACCTTGTTTTGTTTCAGATAAAAAAAGACGCCCAATATAGTGATACAGGTATGTTTAGCGGAAATAAATTTCAGTAATTTTTCTTTGTTTATAAAATACTAAAGTCTTTGAAGTTCAAAGGCTTTTGATGTTTTTTATTGTATCATTTTTTATGTAAATCTGCGATTGTATGTACAATCTTCCTGAAATCTTATCTAAAACAGGAAATGAAATCTGATCGTTTAATAATTGGACTATCAAAATCCAGTTGCTTAATAACATTTGAGTTTTTTACCAAACTTCTTCTACTTATAGTTACCTAACAATATTCATTAATAAAACTCTTAACTATTCAAACGGCAATATCTAAGATAAGAATGCATTATTTACTCTATGCATTAGTAATCTGTCACGAAATAGCCGTAAGCTTTTTGTAGGAAATATATTCCTGAGGATAAGGAAGCATCGTAGCCGGTATGAAAATTAAAACTATCTTCAAAATTTACTTGATCTGCTGTTTTTGAATTTCTTCAAATAAATGCTCCACATTTTCCTTGGCGAAAAGCCCTGACCCTTCGGCCATTGTAGTTGCTGAACCACATGCTACACCCATTGCCAAAACTTCTTTATAATTTCCTCTTTGTATCAAAACAGAAAGCATCCCGGCAATCATACTGTCTCCTGCACCAACAGTGCTTTTTACGTCAACAGCCGGTGCTTTAATTTGAATTTGTTCAGTTGCTGAAAATAAAACAGCTCCTTGAGATCCTAATGAAACGACCACAACCTCAGCTTTTCCCTGGGAAATAATAAGCTGGGCTGTTTTATGTATCTCACTGTCTTCCAGCTTTTCCTTTCCTGCCAGAGAAGCCAGCTCTCCAATATTGGGCTTTAATAAAAACACTCCTTCTTCTACAGCTGTTTTGAGAAGCTTCCCAGAAGAGTCTACAATTAGCTTGCTGCCTTTGGTTTTGCATATGTTGATAAGCTGCTTCATAAATTTCCGGTCAACCCCAATCGGAAGACTTCCACTGATTACTATAAAATCAGGGACTTGATTCATTACATCAATATTATTCAAAATTTCCTTTTGCTCCTCTTGTGTTAGCGATTCTCCAGGGAATCCAAATCTATACTGCTTCTTATCAGAAATATCCGAAACAGTAAAATTTTCCCGTGTTTCTGCAGCAACGTGGAAGGATAATGCATCCAGTTGCTCGCTATGAAGCAACTCCTCCAGTAGCATGCCGGTTCTTCCACCTGAAGTAAAAAAAGTATCTGAAAGTATCCCTAATCTTTTTAATGCTCTGGATACATTAATTCCTCCTCCCCCTGCTTCATACTTAGGAGAATTACAACGTAATTTTTTCTCAGGAATTATATTTTGTACACTGCTGCTTTTGTCTACCGACGGATTCAGTGTGATTGTTAAAATAGTCTTTTTCATTTTATTTTTTCTCAAAATTTTTAAGGGTTGCGACCAATCTTCCGGGAAACACCACTTCTGATAATTTCAAATTTCCACCATAAAGAACAGATCTCATATGTAATCTGAAATGCATCATCTTATCTTCTGTAATTTTTTTAAACTCCGGAATATAAATTTACTGACTATATATAATTTAACACGGAATTAATTTTTTATTTTTTAAATAAAACAACAAAGGCGAACTAAAATAGCTGGCCTTTGTTGTTACCTATAGTATCTGAATTAAAGTTTTCTTTAGTGATGCTTTGCGTCATCTTTGGGGGTTTTGCCGACAGATTGGTGATGACTATCTGTTTTTTTTCGGAGTTCCGTATTTTTCTGTTTTTGGGCTTTAGAAATATCCTGGGACTCCGTTTTTTGTTTATTTTCCTTGGTTCTCATTATATTATTTTTTTTTAATAATTACTGTTAGAGAGCATATTCGTAGTCAACGGCCAATTGATTTTTCACATGCCAGATACCGGGAGTTTTCCAAGCAATGCGTCCTGCTTCTTCTTTTTCATATAAAGAATCTACGACCCCTGTTAAAGTGACTGTAGTTCCCGATACGGATACTTCGATGTTACTGTCATCAATTGTACTTCTCTTAAGCGCTCTTTTAACGTTTTTCTGTTCGATCTCATCGTGTATTTCAGATTTGATCTTAATTTTGTTGCTTATTCCTGTAACTCCGGTAAGATTTTTAATATCATTTTTTGCAGCCTCTCTCTGATAATTCCAGGAAAGTTCGCCTTCCAATGTTACCCAGCCGTCTTCTACTTTTACAGCTATCTTATCATCCGGGACAGTCCAGTCAGATTTCAATGCGTTCAAAACATCCCTGGCGATTTCCTCATCTGTTTTGAACCAGGAATTCGGCAATTTAACCTCGATATTTTCAACCAAGGCTTTAACTCCGGCAACCTTTTTAGCGGCTTCTTCCGCTTCGGTCTTTTTTGAATAACTGTCTACAATGCCCGTAAGGGTAATAATACCTTCTTTTGCGATAACTCCAATTTCTGCGGCTTTCAACAGTGGCTCCCATTCAATTGCTTCTTGAACGTCTCTCTGTAATTCTGAATTTGTTTTCATTTTTAATCTAAATTTTAATTTTGGAAATTGAAATCACAATGCTTTGGCTTTGACAACAGGAAAAGACAGCTTGCAATCAATCTCCGGTTTGACAATTGTTGATTTTTAATTTTACTTATACAATAAGATTACGTAACCATTTCATTATAAAAGCATTACAAAGCTCCATATACTTTATTAAAAATAAAATGACACGAATCATTATAAAACCTGATCCTGATCAGAGTTTTAAGTGATACGTGTCATTATCAAATGGCTGATAATTGTAAAGTCCGAAGCATGGGGATAAATAATCAATTTCGCATATGTTGCCGTGAAATATTTTTTACACTTTTAAGCCTATCATTTTCTCTATTTTTTTTTGATTTATCAGAAGAAAATTTGCCCGGATGTAATCAGTTCTGCTATCAATCATTTTTTTGCAAACTTTTCAAGTTCTGTGTTGAATTTCTCCATTTCTTCGATAAACAATGCATGTCCGCTTTTCTCAAATTTCACGATGTAAGAATTTTTAAGCCCTTTGTGTAATTGTTCTGCAAACGCAAAATCACATAATTTATCTTTCGTTCCATGAAATATTGCTACAGGGACATTAATTTTTGATAATTCCGGACGTAGATCAAGATCTCTTAAAGCGATTATAGATTGGGTGGTGGCATAAGGTGAAGCATCGGCATTGATATCAGCCAGCCATTGGGACATTCCTTTGGAGATACCGTCCTCAGTTGCAGCGAAGGCTTTACCAAAATCCTCAATCAACTGTTGTCTGTTGGTTCTTGTAGTATTGATCAAACCTGCAGCGGCTTCATCCGAAGCGCCATAAGGAAAACCCTCACGCTGTTTCCAGGACGGTGCGGCAGCAGCAAAAAGTGCCAGCTTGCTTACATGTGCTCCATTGTATTTGGCCATATAATGTAGTACAACCGCACCCCCCATAGAAAAACCTCCTAGAACCGCATTTTTTATTTTAAGTTTTTCCATTACAACTTTGATGTCATCGGAGAAAACATCAAAATCATATTTACCATAAGGTCTGTCTGATTTCCCAAACCCTCTCATCGATATTCCTATTACCCGGAATCCTTTTTCTACAAAGTATTGATATTGATATTCATACATCGCATCGTTTAATGGCCATCCATGTATTAATACGATTGGTTGTCCTACTCCCAGGTCTGTTACATGAAGTTTTACATTCGGTTCAACTTCAATGAATTCGGATCTTCCGGCTGATGCAGCAGTTCTAATTGATTGAGCAGATAGCGGTTGGCCGAAAGCAAAAGTGCATAAAAGGCTTAATGTTAAAATTAATGTTTTCATTTGATTTTGATTTTAATTACTGTTAGGATTATCTTTAGTTATTTATACTGCAAAGATCTATAAAACAGTCATTTCCTAAAATGGACTATTGGATGAGTTTATGGTACATTTTTCCCTAATATGAAATAATGCAGATTTTGTACAAGGCAAAGTTCATTTCAGCTGTGGATCAACCGGCGTAAATTTCTATGATATACAATTTGTAGACAAGTACGGAATTACGAGTCATATAGGTAATAAAAAACATACGTCCAAAAAAGGATCTAAAAAGTTGATATCCTTAATCAATAATTATTACATTTTTACGAATTAAAACCAGAAGAGTATTTCTTTGGCTTCAGTCCTATATATTGCTCAAAAACTTTTGAAAAGTGACTCAGATTGGTAAACCCCAATTGATAACCGACTTCGGAAACATTCAATCTTTCAAATTTTAATAATCGTGCAGCTTCTTGCATTCTATTGTATTGGAAAAACTCGAAAATACCTTTTCCAAAAGTCTGTTTGAAGAGTTTTCTCATTTTAGGTTCGCTCATTCCAAGCTCTTTGGCGAGAACTGCTATGTTTGGCGGATTATCCAAATCGCTCTGCAATTTGATCTTAACAGAGTAGATCGCTTTAATATCATCAATATGTAAAGTACTCGTTGGTACAGATTCTCTTTGGACAAGCAAACTGAAAATATAGGAAAGCAATTCTTCACATTTTAATTTACAGTAATGGCTTTCCATAATCTCCGGAACATTCGGATAGAGCATTTCGCTGGCTACTTTTATCATTTCCGGCGATAAAGCTGTATCAAAGGCAAAATTATCTTGAGTATTCAAAATATTTTCTACCAGAGGATGATTGATGTTTCCAAATGACTTTTGCAGATAATTTCTTGAAACAGCAACTACGATGCTTCTGAAAAATGTATTCGAAGGCATATCCAAAATTGATGTTACCGATTGCTTACAAATAGTGACACTGGGTTGTTCAGGAACTATTTGCTTTTCAGATGAAAGTGAATCGGGAAAAATACCATTCAAAATAAAAATAATATCATCCTGATCCTCTGCAAATCCATTGGTGCACTCTACTACTATATCTTTGTGCAGGAAATAGTTCCTAAGCATAACACGCAGTTGATTGTCATTCCAAGAAAATCCTGTGATGAAGCCCTCCCCTTTATCTTTTGGAATATAAACATATCTTCCGGTCATTACCGTTCCCAGTGCTTTGGCAAATCCTGTGATGATGTCTGAACCTTGTTTATCCGTGATCGAAATTTTCATTTACGATTATTTTAATATTATTTACGGTTATTTTATTCATAAATGTAACAATAATTTTGTAGGCAGAAATCAAATTCAATTTTTTATTATGAAAAGCAGATTATGAGAAAATAATCAAGTAGTAAAAATTGACAATTAATTTTAAATAATGAAAGAAAAGATTAGAATAGGCTTTATAGGTCTTAATCCCAAAGGACAGTGGGCATCAACAGCACATTTGCCGGCATTAGAGCTTCTAAAAGATGACTTTGAAATAACTGGTGTAGCCAATACATCTTACGAAAGCGCCAAAATTGCAGCCGAAGCATTTAAAATTCCTTACGCTTTCGAGAATGCAGATGCGTTGATTCATTCTGAACATATAGATCTTGTCGTCGTTACGGTAAAAGTTCCTTATCATTTTGAATTGGTAAAAGCTGCACTGGAAGCGGGCAAACATGTGTATTGTGAACATCCTTTGGGAAATGGTTTGCAGGAATCTATTCAGCTGGCAGAATTGGCAGCAAGTAAAGGTGTCGTTGCTGTGACAGGCTTGCAGATGACGGTTTCTCCCGAAGTGCGCTATCTGGAACAATTGATCAGCGAAGGTTATGTTGGTAAAGTTCTATCAACCACTTTAATTGGTTCCGGTGGTCATTGGCGGGATGAAACGATATCAGAAAATTATTATCTGTACGACAAAAAAAATGGTGCAACGATGCTTACAATTCCATTAGCCCATACTTTGGCTGGAGTGACTAAAGTTTTGGGAGGTTTTAAGGAATTTTCATCCAATATCATTAATCATTTTAAAACAGTGACTCTTCAAGACACTGGTCATGTTAAAGATAAAACGGCAGATGATCAGATTATGATCATAGGAACGCTGGAAAATGATGTTGCCATTTCTGTACATTACCGCGGTGGGATTTCAAAAGGAACGAATCTGTTATGGGAAATCAACGGCACAAAAGGCGATCTGCAAATAACAGGGGCTCTAGGTCACGGCCAATTGACACCTTTAACTATAAAAGGAGCAAGCGAGGCAGAAAAAGAAATGATAACTTTAATGCCTCCACCTGAATTATATGACAGTTTGCCGGCAGATCCGGTAAGTGGAAATATAGCAAGAATCTATAAATTGCTTGCTTTGGATATTAGAAATAATACAAGAACTGCTCCTACATTTGCAGATGGTGTAGAACTTTACCGATTGTTAGATTCTATTGACAGCTAAGCGATAAGCTGTTTATTTTACAATATTTTTAAACAAAATCCTGATATTAATGTATCGGGATTATTCTTCAAATGTAATTACTTCTTAGAATTAGATACTTAGATATTCACTGATCGTTTTTAAGACACCAAAATCATCATTTGAAAGTGTAGAAAAGCTGGCGGCAACCTTTACAGAAGGATGAGCATTTTCCATGGCATAAGAATATTTTGATTTTTCCAGCATGGTGATATCATTCATGTAATCTCCGAAAGACATTGTCTGGGACGGTGAAATATTCAAAAGATTCTGCAACTTTTGCAGTGCATTGCCTTTGTTGATGTCTTTATTCATGATATCTAGCCAGTATTTCCCGGATACCACTACTTCCAGATTATTCTCCCGGAATTTTTCAAGGAAAGGGTAAAGATTTTTTTCAGACCCCTCAGGATGATAAACCGCAATCTTGAATACATCATCATCCACCTCTTCTCCCAAGTCGTTTACTTTTTGATTTTCAGTATAATATCTTGTAAAATAATCTACAAACTGCTGATCATCACTTTCATAATAAGCTTTCTTTTTTGCAGACAAAACAGCTCTCGCACCAGGAATTTCACGAATGGCCGCAGTAATGTCAACAATAAATTTATGTTCTAGCTTATCTGCGAAAAGCTCTTTATTTTTATAAATAACATATCCTCCGTTTTCTGCGATAAAACCGATGTCATTTTTAATGTCTTCAAAATATTGGGTAATACCCGACATTTGTCTGCCACTTGCAGGTACAAACAGGATATTTCTTTTTTTCAACTCCTGAAAGACAGCAGAAAAGTCAGGACTTACTTCATAATGTGAATTGAGGAAGGTGCCATCCATATCTGTGACAATCAGTTTAATATCTTTCATAATAGTAATCTTTACGCATAATTTCCCTAAAGTCTCTTGAGGGTAATTCAATTAAAATGTATGATGCAAAGTTAAGTTCTTTTTATTTATCGCTTTTGTAATGTACAACCGAAAGATTCTGCAGTATTTCTGCGCTCTGTTCCGGCGTGATGTCACGTTGTGGTTCTGCCAGCATTTCATAGCCAACCATAAATTTTTTCACCTCTGCATTCCTTAATAAAGGCGGGTAAAAATGCATATGAAAATGCCATTCAGGATGAGGTTTCCCATCTGTTGGCGATTGATGAATTCCGGCTGAATACGGAAAAGAAATCTCAAAAAGATTGTCGTATTTTGTGGTTAAATCTTTCAATATCTTTGAGAAAGAAAGCTTTTCTGCATCGGAAAACTGTAAAATGTTTTCAGCTTTTCTTTTGCTGACAACCATCGTTTCGTAAGGCCAGATTGCCCAAAATGGAACTAAAGCCACAAAATCCTCATTTTCAAGAACGATTCTTTCTTTTACTTCCAGTTCTTTTTTGATATAATCTTCAAGAAGCGAGCTTCCATTTTTTTCATAATATTTCTTCATGTTTTCCTGCGTCTTCAAAACCGTCGACGGAATTGAAGCCTGTGCCCAGATTTGGCCGTGAGGATGCGGATTGCTGCATCCCATCACACTTCCTCTGTTCTCAAAAATCTGAACGTGACTGATATAATCTTCAGAACCCAACTCTTCATATTGTTCCTGCCAGACATCCACAACTTTTTTGATGTCGTCTGCTTCCATTTCCGGTAAAGTGAGACTGTGGTTTTCAGAAAAACAAATAACTCTGTTAATCCCGCGTTCTGGTTTTAATGTAAAAAAATCCGACTGTTCCTCCGAAAATTCAATATCATCTTTCATCAGAGAGCCAAAATCATTATCAAAAACATACACGCCTTTGTAAACGGGATTTCTTTCACCATTTACCCGTAGATTTCCGGAACATAAATAACAATTCGGATCGTGAGCAGGAAGTTTTTCTTCGGCTACCTTTTCGGTTTGCCCTTGCCAGGGACGGTTTGCCCTTTGCGGAGACACCAGAATCCATTCATCCAAAAGAGGGTTGTATCTTCTGTGAGGATGCTTTTTTTGATTAAATGACGAATTTATTTCTTTTGTATTCATTGATTCCATCCGATATTTTTACACGATACACTTTCATTTCGATATTATAATACGTTTTGTATTTCGTACTGATATTTTTAATCACTTCATCTACATTTTCATCCTTAATAAGATTGATGCTGCATCCGCCAAAACCTCCGCCCATTATTCTTGCGCCTGAAACACCCTCTTCCTTTAAAGTTTCCTCTACCATAAAATCCAGTTCCTTACAGCTTACTTCAAATTCAGTCGAAAGCCCGGCATGTGTTTCGATAAGAAGCTCACCCAGATATTTCACATCGCCTTCTGACAAAGCTTTGGCAGCTTTTTCAACCCTCTTGATCTCCTTTAAAAGGTAAAGGCATCTTTTGTAGGATGTCTCTCCTATTTCTGCCCTCACTTCCTCCAACATTGAAAAACTGAAATCTCTGAACTTCTCTATTTCAGGGAATTTCTCCCATAATTTCTTTTTTCCTCTATCAACATCTTCTCTCCTGTCATTGTAACCGGAAGTGAGATGCGTATGTTTTACACAACTGTCGAAAAGCACCAGGCTGTAGCCTTCCAGATTCGCATCGAAATACTGATGTTCCAGAGAATTGCAGTCCAGCATGATCACTTGATGTTCTTTACCGAAAACAGAGGCAAACTGATCCATAATTCCGCATTTTACGCCAACAAAGGTATGTTCGGATTTTTGCCCGATCAATGCCAGATCTTTCTTTGTTAAATTTAAATCAAAAATTTGGTTGAGAATAAAGGCAAATCCGCATTCTAAAGCCGCTGAAGACGATAAACCGGAGCCCATTGGGATGGTGCTGCTAAAAGCGATCTGTAAGCCGCCGATCTTTTTTCCCTTTTCCTGAATAGCATTAAATACACCCAGTAAATAATTAACCCAAACCTGTGAAACCGGAGTTTGTTTTTGGTTGATGTTAAAGCTGAAAGAATCGTCAAAGTCTATAGCAAAAAAAGTACAGGTTTCCGAATCATCAATTTTTTTCACAGCAAAACAAATATGTTTGTCAATAGCTGCAGGGAGCACAAAACCGTCACTGTAATCGACGTGTTCACCAATAATATTAATTCTTCCCGGGGCCAGAAAAATGCTTTCCGGCTCTGACTTGAAGACAGATTGGAATGCTTCTGTTGTATAATTAATTAATTTTTCCATCATAAATGACTGCAATTTATACTTTTTAGATGAATTGAGTCTTATTACAAAACACAAATATTTTATGTTAATCGATTTGCTTTCTTTTCATCACTTTTTTTGTAGCTTCTACAATGTCATTGGCTGTGAGCCCGTATTTTTCCATCAGTTGATCGGGTGTTCCGCTTTCACCAAAGCTGTCATTTACAGCAACATATTCCTGCGGCGCAAGATATTCTGTGATCAAAAGCTGGGCAACACTGTCGCCCAAGCCGCCCAATCTGTTATGTTCTTCGGCAGTAACGACACATCCTGTTTTTTTAACTGATTTAAGAATTGCTTCAGCGTCTAAAGGTTTGATAGTGTGAATATTAATAATTTCAGCATCAATTCCCTGCTCTTCCAGGATTTCTCCGGCTTTTATCGCTTCCCAAACCAAATGTCCTGTTGCTATGATTGTTACATCTTTTCCTTCGTTTACCATCCAGGCTTTCCCGATTTCGAATGTTTGATTTTCATCCGTAAAAACAGGAATTACAGGTCTTCCGAAACGCAGGTAAACCGGACCTTCGTAATCTGCAATCGCAATGGTGGCTGCTTTGGTCTGGTTGTAGTCGCAGGTATTGATAACGGTCATTCCCGGAAGCATTTTCATCAAACCGATATCTTCCAGAATTTGATGTGTTGCACCGTCTTCGCCTAAAGTCAACCCAGCGTGTGAAGCACAGATCTTCACGTTTTTATCAGAATAAGCCACCGACTGACGAATCTGGTCGTATACTCTTCCGGTGGAAAAGTTGGCAAATGTTCCCGTAAACGGAATCTTGCCCTCTGTTGCCAAACCTGCAGCCATACCAATCATGTTGGCTTCCGCAATTCCGATCTGAAAAAAGCGTTCCGGTGCTTTTTCTATGAATTTTTCCATTTTCAATGAACCGATAAGGTCGGCGCAAAGTGCTACAACATTCGGATTTCTGTCTGCCAATTCAGCAAGACCGGCTCCAAACCCGCTTCTTGTATCTTTTTTTTCTGTGTAGGTATATTTTTTCATTGTGTGACTTGTTGAAATGATTTTAATGTAGATTTTACATTGCTATGCTGCCCAAATATTTAAAATTAATAATCTCCCAAAGTTTCTTCGAGCTGGTCTAATGCTTTTGCCAGTTGCTCGTCATTAGGTGCTTTACCGTGCCAGGCGTGACTTCCCATCATATAATCGACACCATGACCCATTCCTGTTTTCAGGAGAATGCAGATTGGCTTTCCTTTTCCTGTCAATGATTTTGCTTCGTCCAGAACGTTGAGAATTTTTTCCATATCGTTTCCGTTTTCAACTTCGAGAACTTTCCAGTCGAAGGCTTCAAATTTGGTTTTAAGATTACCTAAAGAAAGGACTTTTGAAGTGGGTCCGTCAATCTGCTGACCGTTATAATCTACCGTCGCAATCAGATTATCGACCTTGTTGTGGGAGGCATACATGATGGCTTCCCAATTTTGCCCTTCCTGCAATTCGCCGTCACCGTGGAGCGTAAACACTAAATTCTCATCTTTGTCCAGCTTTTTACCAACCGCATGACCGATTGCCACCGACAAACCCTGCCCAAGAGAACCTGATGCTACACGCACACCGGGAAGATGCTCATGGGTAGTCGGATGTCCCTGCAATCTTGAATTCAATTTTCTGAAAGTTGCCAATTCCGATTTATCAAAATACCCTGCATGCGCCAAAACGCTGTAAAAAACAGGAGAAATATGACCGTTGGAAAGATAAAATACATCTTCCCCTTTTCCACTCATATCAAATCCTTCCTTTCTTTTCATCGCATCAAAATAAAGCGCGACCAAAAAATCTGCACATCCGAGCGAACCTCCGGGATGACCCGACTGGCAGGCGTGAACCATTCTTACAATATCTCTCCTCACCTGTGAAGCGATATTTTTGAGCTTTGTAATATCGTGCTGCATATTATTTCATTTTTTGTGAATCTTTTATAAACTGCTCCAGACCGCTGTCTGTTAAGGGATGTTTCAGCAATGACAAAATGGGTGGCAAAGGACAGGTAACAACATCTGCACCTATTTTTGCACAATTGATAATGTGCATGCTATGTCTTACGGAAGCTGCCAAAATCTGTGTTTCGAATCCGAAATTATCATAAATGGTTCTGATTTCTTCAATTAAATTTAATCCGTCCGTAGAAACATCGTCCAATCTGCCTAAAAAGGGTGAAACATACGTAGCTCCGGCTTTAGCTGCCAAAAGAGCCTGTCCCGCAGAAAAAATCAAGGTACAATTTGTTCTTATTCCTTTTTGGGAAAAATATTTGATCGCTTTAATTCCGTCTTTGATGATGGGAACTTTTACTACAATTTGAGGATGTAGTGCTGCTAACTCTTCTCCTTCTTTAATCATTTCATCATAAGTGATTCCGATAACTTCGGCACTTACGTCGCCATCTACGATATCGCAGATTGTAAGGTAATGATTAAGAATATTCTCTTTTCCGGAAATTCCTTCTTTAGCCATGAGAGAAGGATTGGTCGTAACGCCATCAAGAATACCCAAAGCATTGGCTTCTTCTATCATAGCAAGGTTGGCTGTGTCTATAAAAAATTTCATAAAATATATTGTTAATTCATTTAAGTGTTAAAAATACACTTATAAATTTATCCACACAATTTTTATCTAATATTTTAAACTAAAAAATCAGGAAATAAGAATGTAAGTGATTTTAGTTAAGAGTTTTAGTTATGATGTCCCATATTTAATTTAATCTTCTTCAAATCATCCAATTCATAAACAGGGCGCTCAATGTCATAAGGAATCGGCATTTTTGAAAACGTCTGGAAATACAACAGACAGGCATCTTTCCACCAAACGGCATCTCTTGCCTGAATTTTTAATTTTGCCTGAATGTGCTGAAATCGTTCTTCATCAACAAAAGGCTGCACTTTGTCCCAATCTTTTTGATATTCGCGTACGTTTTTTACGCCTGTATCATATTTGTAAGATAATTCTTCCCATAAGGTTTTTCCGTCTTTCATCTGATAATTCCACGGAACATGATGAAACCACAGAATAAGGTTTTCCGGACAGGTTTTGATATTTCCATAGATGTCGTTTAATGGAGGGAAATAATTAGCCACTGCATTACTTCCTGATTTTGTACGGTCGAAACCGATTCCCTGTTGATTCGCCTGATGATAATACACCGGCGACCAGTCTGGTCTGCCGCCTTTGTAATCTCCCCACGGTTCAGGCCCGTAATGGTGTCCACCTGCGAAAATATGATGAAGACCAAGCGGCATCATGTAATCTACCGCTGTTTCTCTTGAAGTGAGCATCATTTCTTTTACAGGTTTGAGGAATTTTTCATCATCGTTAAACGTCATTTTTAACCATTCATCAGCAATCTGTTCAGAAGTCAGATCGTGATTCCACGCCAAACGTCCGAATGCATACCAATTGGCCTGTGCAAAATGATGACCTGTCCAGTTTTTATCTTCTCCAATGTTGGCAACACCTGCAATTGCTGTTAATGTATGTGGCCTTAAAGTACCGTCCGTAATTTTAGCAATGGTAGAATTTTTTCCATCAGAATAGGTATCGCTATCTAAAGTTTCCTTAAACAATGGTGCAAGATAAACCAGATGATTAGCTTGCCCCAGATATTCCTGAGTAATCTGGAATTCAACCATTTCGGGTGTTTTTCTCAATGCTCCAAAAAGCGGATTGAACGCTTCACGGGGCTGAAAATCAACGGGGCCATTTTTGATCTGAATAATGACATTATCTCTAAATTTACCATCAAGAGGTACAAACTCCAGATAAGCCTGTTTTGCACGGTCTTCTTTACTTGGACTGTAAACAAAAGCCCTCCACATCACGATTCCACCGTAAGGTTTCAGAACATCTGCCATCATATTGGCGCCGTCTGCGTGCGTTCTTCCATAATCCTGCGGTCCGGGTTGTCCTTCGGAATTGGCTTTAACCAAAAATCCTCCGAAATCGGGAATTAATTTATAAATTTCTGCAGCTTTATCTTTCCACCATTTCTGAACCTCTCTATTTAAAGGGTCAGAATTTTCCAATCCACCTAAAACTTTGGGTGATGAAAAATTAACAGATAAATAAACTTTGATTCCGTAAGGTCTGAAAATATCTGCCAACACCTTTACTTTTTCCAGATAGTCTTTTCTGAGCATATTCGGAGATGCATTCACATTATTGAGAACGGCCGCATTAATTCCAATCGAAGCATTAACTCTAGCATATTCTTCATATCTCGGCGAAATGGTGTTTGGCAAATCTTCCCATTTCCAAAGCGAATGTCCGGCATAACCACGCTCAATTGTTCCGTCCAGATTATCCCAATGATTAAGGATTCTGACGTCATACGAAGGTTTTTCCGTAATATCAAGATTGGTAATGGATGATTTCGTCTGCTGTAAACGTAAAATATGATAGACTCCGTAAAGCAATCCGATTTCCTTTTCGGCAGAAATAACCAATTTGTTCTGAACCGATTTTATCGTATACCCTCCTTTTAAATTTTTCAATGATTTATCCGTACGAAGCTCAATTTCCTGACCTTGCCAATAATTTATTAATTCTTTTTTAGCAATTTGTAAAGTTGGATTGTTTCCTTTGGATAAAATCTTATCTGCTGAAATTCCATTTTTCGCGGGAAACCGAAGCCAAAGCTGACTTCCGTCTTCTGCAAAAACCGTGAACGGAATTATTAAAAATAATATGATGTACAGCCTGAAATGTTGCATTGTTAAATATTTCAATTATTTAAATTTTGGCTAAAGCCAAATTGTATATCTTTTTTTTAAACGGGCTAAAGCCCGTTCCTATTGATCATTCTTCCAAACCTTCAATGGTCTTAATTTTACCGTCGCTGTCGTACTCAAGTTCAATAACTTTCATACTTCTGAGCCAGGTTTTTCCTTCGCTTGGAACAGAATCATGGAAGAACAGATACCATTTCCCCTTAAATTCAACAATACTGTGATGGGTTGTCCATCCAACGACAGGTGTTAAAATTTCTCCCTGAAAAGTAAATGGACCATAAGGATTGTCTCCTGTTGCATAACAAATCAAATGCGTGTCGCCGGTAGAATATGAAAAATAATATTTGCCGTTGTATTTGTGCATCCATGAGGCTTCAAAAAATCGGTGTTTGTCACCGTGAAGCAGAAGATTTCCATTTTCATCCAGAATCAGAACGTCTTTCGGTTCTTCTCCGAATTCCAGCATATCATCGCTTAATAAAACAACTTTAGAAGGGATTGCCGGTTCATTTTCATTAGGAAGAATGGCCGATTCAAGGGCTTTGTTATTTCTGTAGCGTTGTAGTTGTCCGCCCCAGATTCCACCGAAATACATATAATGTTTTCCGTTTTCTTCAAAAATACAAGGGTCGATGCTGTAACTTCCCATCATCGGGTGTTTCTCCGGAACAAACGGTCCGTAAGGTTTATCGCTTACTGCAACACCGATTCTGAAAATATCATTTTTATCTTTTAAAGGAAAATACATATAATATTTGCCGTTTTTATATGCCACGTCGCAATCCCACAACTGTCTTCCCGACCAGGGAATATCCTTCACAGAAAGCACAACTCCATGATCCGTAATCTCACCGTTTTCCACATCGTCTAAAGAAAAAACATGATAATCATTCATATCAAAATGGTCGCCGTTGTCATTTTCTTCCATTCCGCTTTCCCAGTCGTGAGAGGGGTAAATGTACAATTTGCCTTCAAAAACGTGTACGGAAGGGTCTGCCATATAATCTTTAGGGAATAGATATTTTGCTTTTTTCATTGTTTTAATATAGATATTTAGATGATAGACTGATAGATGATAGACTTATTTTTCTTTTGTTAATTGAATAATTTTTTCCACTACAGGTTTTGTCTGATTGTTACGGTCAAAAAGTAAAGGGTAATCGGTTCTGCCTTTTACCGGGAAATCGTTTTTCCAGGATTGGGCATCGGTAGTTCCCCACAAGGTCACCCTCCTGATTTTGTCCTGATGTTTGATGAATAACCGGAAAAAATCCAGATAACGGTTTTCCCATTCTGTTTTTACATTTTCGGGAAGTCTGGCTGTGTAAGGATTCATTTTTGCTTCGTATTCTACCTTATCTGAAACGTTGGCAGAAGTTCCCCAAGGTGAAGGAAGTGCGCTGATTTCCATTTCGGTAATATTTACTTTTATGCCGTTTGCTGCGTAAGCTACGATTGCTTTTTCGTATTCATCAAGTGATGGCGTATCGAGACCAACGTGAGTCTGCATTCCTACTCCATCGATTCGGATTCCTCTGGATTTCAGGTTCTGAACCATTTTACTGACGGTCTGAACTTTTCCTGAATGCCATTCGTTGTAATCGTTGTAATAAAGTTCTGCATTTGGGTCCGCTTCATGAGCATATTGAAATGCCAAGGGAATAAATTCTTCACCAAGAATCTCATAAAATTTACTTTTACGGTAAGTTCCGTCTTCCATGATGGCTTCGTTGACGACATCCCAGCCTTTCACACGGCCTTTGTATCTCGTAACCACCGTTGTGATGTGATTTTTCATTCTTTGTTTTAAAACTTCCGGAGAAACGTCTTTTCCGTCTTTGTCTACGAAAAACCATTTGGGTAACTGCGAATGCCAAATCAACGTATGACCGATGATAAACATTTTGTTTTTCTCTCCAAAAGCAACAAATTTATCGGCATCATCGAAAAAGAATTTTCCTTCTTCTGGCTGCAGAAACATTGATTTCATACAGTTTTCGGCAACGATGGAGCTGAACTGTTTTTTGATAATCTCAACAGACTTTACATCCTTTTCATAAATCTGCGGAAGGCTCATCGCTGTTCCGATGTAGAATTTATTTTTGAATGCGTCTTTCAGAGTATCGTCAGAAGTCGCCGTGCCTGCTGTCTTGCATGAGACAGTGAGGGTTAAAATTCCTAATAATGCTATTATTTTTTTCATAAGATTTTTATTTTCATTCGGTTTCAGATGAAACTTGTTATAAATTTTGGCTAAAGCTTTTTTTTGCCTTTATTGAAAAAAGTAAAGTCCGTTCTTATTAATTTTCTTCTTTAGCGACGAATCACTCGCAGCCCGGCTTGAACGGAGCTCTTTTTGTGGAGCGAAGCGGAACAAAAAAGCGGGAGCCCTTCGACTTAGCTCAGGATAAATTCAGACGGAAATAGCTGCCCAAATTTTTATTATATTATTAATCTTTCGCTTTTCTTCTTTCTTTAAGATCCTGTTCGATTTTGATTTCCATTTTTTTGTTGATTTCGTAAAACATCAGCAATCCGCACGCTAAAAAGAACGGAATGGACGGAAATACGCTGACCAGCATTTTTGCTCCGGCTGACACGCTTTCCGGCTGAACAACCTTCATTGCACCTTCTGAGGAAATGTAACCGTACTGACCGATAATATAGGCAACTAATGAGCTTCCGATGCTTAAACCAACTTTTAACCCAACCATCATTGCCGAGAAAATAATTGCGGTAGCGCGTCTGTTGTTTTTCCACTCGGAATAGTCGGCAACATCGGCAATCATAGCCCAAAGCAAGGGTGTTCCGATTCCGTAGAAGAAACCGTGTAAAATTTGTGACAAGAACATCAATCCCACTGATTTTGGCGGGTAAAATATAAATGCCAGTACAAATAAAGTTGAAATAAACAATGAAGCGATGAACGCATCTTTTTTACCATATTTGTCAGCAAATTTTTTGGAAAAAGTAATCCCGACAATCATCATAATGATTCCCCCTGCGTTAAACAATCCGAAACCTGCTGAACGAGGGTCTTCTCCGAAGAAATTCATTCCGATAGAATTGAAGAAATTAGTGATCGGTGATATAAATTGCTGAAGTGAAGCTTCGTCTACATAATTGTTGAAATAGTAAACATACGAACCGCCTTTCATCGCCAATGTAATGAAAATCAACGCCGTAACCGTTAACATAATAATCCACGGCTTGTTTTTCTTTAAATCTTTTAAATCAGCACCTAAAGTAGATTCCTGTTCCGGTTTTGGAATGACTCTTTCTTTTGTGGTGAAGAATGTTATCAGCAACATTACCGTTCCAATAATCGCCAGCCAGGTCATTACAACCTCGATTCCGGCTGCTTTATCGCCGTGTCCTGCAGATAAAATAATAGGCAGCATAAATACCTGAACGAAAAACTGCGCAAACATTACAGCTACAAAACGGTAAGATGAAATACTGTTACGTTCACCCATATCACCTGTAATCACGCCACTTAAAGCAGCATAAGGTAAATTATTGGCGGCATACAGCAATAATAAAACAGAGTAAGTGACTGCCGCGTAAATCATTTTTCCTTTATACGAAAAATCGGGTGTACTAAAGGCCAAAAGCGCCGCTGCACCCAAAGGAATGGCCGTTAATAAAATCCAAGGACGGAATTTTCCCCATTTTGTGCGCGTTCTGTCTGCCAAAGCACCAATTAAAGGATTAAAGACAAAACCAGCCAATAAGCCGACGGTGAGTGTAATGATGGAGGCATCTTCCGGTTTTAATCCGTAAATATCTGTGTAGAAATAAGCTAAATACGTTACAAGCGTCTGGAAAACAAGATTAGCTGCCAGATCTCCTAAGCTGTAGCCGATTTTCTCAACAACGGATATTTTTTGGGATGAGTTGTTCATATAAATTAGATATTAGATGATAGACAAATAGATAATAGATTAAAATCTTCTGTCTTTATTTTTATTATGTTTTAATAATTATTCTGTTGTAAATGGCGATGCGGGAAGTCCGGCTTTGTTTTTAAGGTTTCCGTCGGGATTGTCTGCCCAGTCGTATCGTACTGAAACAGGACTTGAAACGGTGTCATTCCAAACGATAACTCTGTTGCCTTCGATTTTGGCTTTTGCCCATTCATACTTTCCGTCTTGTCCTTTGATGGCGAAGCCTTTCAGCTCTGAAACAGGTGCAAAATCATCAGTTCCATTTTTAAAGGAAAGAATAATTTTATTTCCTTCCACTTTCATTGACTGATACATCGGTCCGTCTGCGATGATATTTTTTTTATCAGCAACCTTCAATGCCTGCAAAGCCAATCTGTCGCCAACCGATTTTTTGTTTAAAGGATGAATATCGTTCCACTCTCCCAAATCAATAATTACGGCAAGTCCGGTATTCGGAACTGATAGCGAAACCTGACGCTGTTGGTCTCTTAATTCTGCCCAATTGCTTTCTACAGGCTGCGTTTTTGGTTCCATAAAATTTGCCAATTGTACTGTGAAGAAAGGCATATCTTTCTGGTTCCATTTATTTCGCCAATCCAAAATCATTGTGGTCAGCAGATCGCCGTATTCTTTTGGTTTTCCGGTGTTGCTTTCTCCCTGATACCAAATGGCGCCTTTGATATTATAATTAATTAAAGGATTGATCATTGCATTGTACAGTCCGGTTGGTTTCCAACGAATGAAGGTTTGTCCTGGAGCCATTTTTTCCATTTTAGCTCCGATTTTATATTTCCATTCGGTTTTTAAATCTATTTTATTTCCCTCAATTTCAAGATAATAAGGTTTGTCAGCGATGAACTGCCCTTTCCCGCTTCCATTGGTAATCCTTACAGCAATGATGTTTTTGCCTTCTTTTAAAACGCCTGCAGGAATATCGTACCAACGTGGCGGATATTCATAAGTTACATTTCCTACTTTTGTTCCGTTGATGTAGGTAACATCGGCATCTTTTATTCTTCCTAAATTTAAAAAAGCGGCTTTTCCTGCCTGATTTTTAGTTAAATTAATTTCTTTTCTAAACCAAACCGAACCTTCAAAAGAACCTTCTTTATCTTCCCAAGAACCGGGAATCTGCATCGTCTTCCAATCAGAATCGTTTAGGTCGAAGTTTTCCCAGTATTGATTCAGTCCGATATCACTCTGGTTAAGTTCTGTGTACCAGGCTTTGCTCATTGCCTGTTCGGTAGATTCCGTCGACTTTATCAGCTCATCATTTTGCCATTTTTTCGCTTCATCCAGATATTCAGGGTATTTTTTCAGAGAATTTTCATCCATCCACGCCTGAATCGGAGAACCACCCAAACTAGCGTGAATAATACCGATGGCCACTTTATTTTTCTGGCTTAATTCTTTTGCGAAAAAATAAGCAACACCCGAAAAATTAAGAATCGTCTGTGGATTTGTCGCTTCCCATTTTCCGCCATCAAGCTCGGTCTGAGGTGATTTAAAATTATATTTTTGAGGAACCGTAAAAAACCTGATATTCTGATTATTTGCATTTTTAATTTCGTCAGCATAAAGAGGAGTCAGTCTGCGCATCGGCAACTCCATATTCGATTGTCCGGAAGCCAGCCAGACGTCGCCTATGAGAATGTCTTTCAATGTGATTTCATTGATGGTCATCGTGTAAGGACCTCCGGCTTTCTGCTCGGGAAGTGTGATTTTCCAGTTTCCGGTTGGGTCAGCGATGGTTTTGTAATTTTTATTGAGGAATTTCACTTCCACTTTTTCTCCTGCATCAGCTTTTCCCCAAACATTCAGTTTTTGGTTACGCTGCAAAACCATTCCGTCTGAAACCAGTGCCGGAAGTGTAATTTTGGCTTCAATAAAAGAAATGCATAATGAGCCTACGAATAAAATTAATATTTTAAAAAAGATTCTGTTTTTCATAGTAAATTGAATTCTGCAGTTTATTTTTAGTTTTTATCTGGCATTTGGGTCAATAATCTTACTTCAATGATTTTCGGGGTCAAAGATTTTTCATTTGTATTAAATTTTACATTTAGAATTTCCTTGTGACTCTCAGATTCAGGAATCGGGATTAATAATATTTGCGGAGAACTGCCCAGTTTTCCTTCGAAATTTTTAGAAATCACCTTCACTCCATTGATTTCCGCATTCAAAGTCCGGTTGTTATTGGCATCGAAATAAAGAAGATAAAGGTATTTTGCATTCTTATCTTTGTTCCTCATCTGATAGCTGAACCAGCCTTTTGCCTCACGGAAATGGCGGTCTTCCATATATCCGGTATTGGAATCTTTGCTGTCGATGAAATGGTCGGATTCCGGCTGCTGCTCACCCAACTGAATTTTATCAGTCGTAATGTTGTCCAGTTTTCTGATTTCCTCTTCTTCTTTGATTTTCTGTTTCTGAATCATTTCAATTTTATCCTGATTCGCCTGCGGAAAATAAATAATGTAACGTTCTTCCTGAATTTTATAAAACGGAACCAATTCTAATCCGTCATTGAATTGATTCTGAGGATACAATCCTTTTAATCTGAAGGTCAGATCTTTTCCGTTAATCGTTTCCAAATGGCTTAAAACAGAATCTGAACTTCCCAAAATAGTCGGAATTTCATTCAAAGGAATCTGCGGACCGTGCGCAATGTGTCCGCCTCTGCTGTCATCGGCGAAAAGTCCGTCCTGATTTTCTTTTCCGTATTTGGCAGCCAAAACGACAGGACCATATTTGAAGGCAAAATAATCCGAATGGTCAGGAAGCTGTTCTGCGGAAAGGTGCATTGGCATTTTCATTTCGATAACGTCTCCTTTCTTCCATTTTCTTTTGATGGTAAAATACCCTTCAGCATCTACAGGAACGGTAATATTTTTATTATTTAATGAAATGGTAATTTGAGAGGCATTTGCCCATTCCGGTGCTCTTAATTTTAAATTTATATTTGATTTTGAAGCAACGTCAAAAACTAATTTTGTCGATGGATTTTCAGGGAAATTATTTTCCTGTCTCAAAACCAATTTCTTTTCTGACCATTTTAAAATGGAAGGAATAAAAAGGTTCACATACAAATCTTCATCAGAATATGCATAAATCATTTCACCATATTTGGCGTGATTCTCCATTCCTGAACCTACACAACACCAAAAGCTGGTTTCCGGCTGAGAATATACTCTGTAATGACCGGGACGCATCGGTGTAAAATACACAAAACCACCTTTTTCAGGATTTTGCGTAGAAAGAATATGATTGTATAAAGCTCTTTCGTAATAATCTATGTAAGACGATTTTGGATTGGTCGCATACAATTCTTTGGAAAGTTTCAGCATATTATACGTATTGCAGGTTTCGGGACCTTCGATACTTTTAATCATTCCGCTGAAATCATTGATGGGATTGAAATGCTCGCTCACACTGTTTCCTCCGATAATTGCTGACCTTTTTTGCGTGACATTCGTCCAGAAAAAATCGGCAGCATTACTCCATTCTTTATTATTTTCCAAATCTGCAATTCTTTTGAAACCAATCACTTTCGGAATCTGTGTATTAGCGTGGATTCCTGTGAGTTTGTCTTCACCATTAAGCAATGGGTTTAAAATGGCGAGATGTGAAAAACGATGGGCAAGCTTGAGGTATTTCGGATTTTTTGTGATGTCGTAAACATCAGCGAAAACTTCATTCAAACCGCCGTGCTCGCTGCGAAGCATATCCTGAATCTGTTCATCGGAAAGTCCGGAAACTTCATCTGCCATCCAATCAGTGAGTTTTATCAGCATCTTTTTTGCCTTCTCACTGCCTGCATACCAATAGGCATCGCGTAAACCTGAATATATTTTGTGAATATTATACAGCGGAACCCATCTGTCATTCAACCCGAAAGTTGCTGCCCTGATATTTCCATCGGCAATTTCTTTCCAGGCTTTTTTACCGTTCGGAACTCCTGATAGATAGCCGTTTCCTGAAAGATTCTGGCAACGTTCCAGCTCATCGATCATATAATCCAGACGCTGTTTGACTTTCGGATCACCCGTCGAGGCGTACATCAGCGATAAAGCTGATAGGTAGTGTCCTCCGATATGACCATCCAGTCCTGTATTTTCCCAATTCGGATAATTTTCTTTTTTAGGTTTTAGCCCTGCTTCTTTCAAATAGGGTGCAAGAAGACGATCGGCATCCATCGACAGGATATATTTCTCATCTGTCTGCATCGCCTTACTGAATACACTTTCAGACAAATGAACTTTATTAAGCGAAAAGTAGCTAACATTTTTCTTTACCTGCCCAAAGACAATGGTAGTAAAGCCAAAAAGTAATATCACTGATGTTTTGTTCATTAATAAATGTTATTTCTACATTTATAAAAATAAAAGAAAGTAACCAGATAGCAAACAATTTTCATCATTTTGAAATATTACCATTAAAAAAAACATTTTGAACAGGTGAAAAAATTTCAAAAAAACGCTACCTTATCATAAAAAACAAGAATAGACAAACAATAGAAGATCAATTAAATAAATATAATTTCATCAGAATCAAAATAAATATCATTTGTTTATAACAAACCTATAAAATTTATACAGGGACTTATCGTATTTATATAATATCCCCCGAAATAATTTGAGTGAAATCAGTTATATAAATTTTAACATATTTTTAACATTGCATTCATATAGGATTTATAGTAAATCTGGCAAATAAATCGTCTTATTGATAAAAATAATTCTCCAAAACATGCTTCGGAACCGATAATTTTTCAAAAAGAATTAAAAGAGAAAGATAAAGTGTAGTATTTACATTTATTTTACATTTCATACTAAAATTTATTCTAAAAAATTTTAACTTTGCATAAATTCATTTTGATGGAAGAAAATTATCTTACTTATCCTAAACATTTTGTGGCAGTTGACTGCATTATTTTCGGTTTCGACGGGGATGACCTGAAAATTCTTCTGGTGCAAAGAAATTTTGAACCGAAGAAAGGAGAATGGTCTCTTATGGGAGGCTTTATTGATGATAAAGAAAATTCTGACCAGGCTGCCAATCGTGTCCTCAACACATTGACCGGGCTTGAAAACATCTATCTCGAGCAACTCAACACCTACACAGAAATTGATCGTGAACCTACCGCCAGAATTATGTCAATTTCATACTATGCTTTGATTAATATTCAGGATAATATTCAGATCAATGAAAAATACAGTGCCAAGTGGTTTGACTTTAAAGATCGTCCCGACCTTATTTTTGACCATAATGTGATGGTAAAAGATGCAGTTCTCAGACTGAGAAGAAGAGCAACCACAAGACCTATCGGTTTTGAGCTGCTTCCGGAAAAATTTACGATGAAAGATCTTCAGAATCTTTACGAAGCGATCTTTGACGAAAAATACGACAAGCGAAATTTTACCAGCAAGATAAACGCTTTGGACGTTCTGGTAAAAACCAATGAAAAAGATATGAGCTCATCTAAAAAGGGGTCTTTTCTTTACACTTTTGATGAAGAAAAATATAATAAGAAAATTTCTGAAGGTTTTATGTTTAAAATCTAGGCTTTAGAGGCTTCCGGTAAATTTCACTTTGATGCCTAACTGAAAATTGGCAATGGTCTTGAAGATTTCAATCAAAGTTACACGTTCTATTTTGGTCAGTTTACTGATTTCGATATAATTATCGGGATTTTTTTTATCAATGGTAATTTGGGTCGCCTGATTTTTTAGCCGAAGTGCCATCAAATAATAATACGATTGATGGATTTCGTTGTACTGCTGTTGTGTGAAAATACCAATTTCCATAAGTTTTTTCATTCTCTCGCCTGTATTTTCTATTTCCAGATGATTCTTCAGTGCGTAGACACGAATCAGATCTACGATTGGGGACATCGCCGTTTTAATATCGAAAACTTCCGATTTTCCGATGGTCTGGGTCTTTATTTTTTTGAAAAAAGTTAAAGGGGGCTCATATTGAAGTGCATTTTTTGCAATATGTGCCAAAAACAGCTGATTGGGCGAAACCAGTTTTTCTTTGATATATGTTTTCAGCTCACGGACAATACTTTCATCACCGTAAATAAAGCGAAAATCAAAAAAAGTAGAAAATTTCATTGCATTTTCCGGCACAGATTCTTCAATCCATTGGCTGTAATTTCTTTTCCAGTGAGAAAGAGAATGTGTCCATTTCGGATTACTGGCCATGAAACCACCTTTACAGTACTCAAAACCAATCATATTTAGATCATCCGAAACTTTTTTGGCAAAATCCAGAAAATATTCTCTTACCAATTCCCGCTGTTCGTTGGCTTTGTCTTCGTAGATGATTCCGTTGTCCTGATCGGTGCTCAGCGTCTGCTCTTTTCTTCCTTCACTTCCGGTGACGATAAAGGCAAATTTTGCAGGCGGTTCTCCTATTTCCCTGATGACTTTTTCTATTACCTTTACGGTTATCGTGTCAGCAATCGTGGTAATGACCTGACTCGCAATTTCGCCATGCACTCCCCTTCCCAAAAGCTGATTGATGATATCCGGAACCTGTTTCCATTTTTTGCGCAGCTCTTCGGCATTTTCTGCCTGCTTTACAGACTGGATAAACACCAGCGGACTTTGCGCCTGTTCGCTCAGCAAACGGTTTCGGCTTAGAAAACCGAGGTATTCTTCATTGTTTTTTACCAAAAGATATCTTGATTTGGTTTTAAACATCATTAAAACCGCCTCATACAAATAGGCATCGCTGGAAATACTTACAATCGGATTATCCATCACCTCCGAAATGGCTATTCCGGAATGCAGACAACGGGCAATAACCTTATCCCGCAAAGTAATATCGGTAGCATAGCCAATAATCTCGTCACTTCCCGTTTTTTTAATAAAAATACAGCTTACTTTATTGGCAGCCATCAGTTTGGCAGCTTCAAAAACGGGTGTATTTTCCTCACAGAAAACAATACTTTTATAGGCAATACTTTCAATTTTCCTAGAATACAGCTGATCGGCTGCAAAATAACTTTCTTCGAAAGTTGCGGGTGTTTTTACAAAATGTGAAAACTCTTCATCCAGCATTTTCTTACCAAAATCTGAAGTGAAATAATGAAAAAAATCCTCATATGCATCGCACAATTCATAAAATTCTTTTCTGGGTAAGGTGTAAACCACAGTTCCTTTTTTGGCAATGGCAGATTTCAGCGCACGCACTCTGTTCAGAACCACCGAAATCCCGCCGAAACAATAAGGAGAATGATGTCTGGTTACGCATCTTTTATTTCCGGCAGCATCGAAAAAGAACGTTTCATATTCCCCCGATGAAATAATATCCACACCTTTCATCTCGGTAACTTCCTGACGATAAGCCAGCGTATCTTTAGAAAACTCGGTTTTAATAAGTGTTTCAGAGATTTCAGCGAGCACTGTTTCGGGTAAAAGATGAAAAGGCTCTGTTATTTTTAATAGTGAAATAATTTTTTCTTCCATCATGATTATTTCATCTTATTCGTTAAAAATTTTAATTTACATTCTATTTCGTGATGAATTTTCTGAAGTTCGTCTTCCGATATTTCTCCTCGGGAACGGATTTCAAAAAAACATTTTGCCGTCATTTCTGCATCAATCATAGCATCGTGAGAGCGTTCCATCTTTTCATTAAAAAGGAAATCGTAAAGCTGTGGCAGGCGAAAATAATCAACGTCAGGGTTTAAAACATAGTCTTTGCTTTTGAGCATTGTGCAGTAAAAATGGCTCTGCTGAAAAGGATTTTCCAAACCTGCTCTGTAAAAATCGCAGCTCAATGTATGAATATCGAATTCTGTGAAGTGTCCCGTAATCAGCGGATGATATTCTCGGATGTCTTCTGAAAGTTTTTTTAAAACAAAGCTTCGTGTTTCTCCGTTTTTGCTTAAAAATTCCCTGGTAATTCCGTGGACTCTGAAGGATGCCACACTGATTTTCAAATTTCCAGTATTAATATAAAAATTTTCTTTTTTAACCAGGTTACCGAATTCATCATACAAAATCCACGAAACCTGAACCGCTGACGGCCAGTTGTCTGTGTCAGAATAAGGCAGATCCCAGCGTTTCGGGATTCCCGTGGTTTCGGTATCGATAAAAAGAAGATATTTTTTCAAAATTTTATTTAAAATTACAAAATCATTAGAATTTTTAACAAAGAACTTGTCTAAACTTTTATTTTAAAAGAGACAAAAGATCTAACACATTGGTTATTTAAGTTCATTATTAAACTGAAAATAAGAACACATAAGTTAAAAAAATATTTGATTTTTATTCTTTGCAGCCTTTAATTTAAACAAACTAAAAAAGGGATGCCAATAATGACATCCCTTTTTAAATATTTTTAAGTTACCAGAATCTTACGTAAAGTGCGGTCAGTAAAAGAACCGTCACTACAATCATAACCAAAGTTCTAGAATCTACTTTAAACATTGTGACATCTATTGCAAAAGCTTTCGGATTCACTTTCGGGCCAGCAAGACTTATCATTACCATCACAGCAACCGTGATAACGAATGACCATCCCATATTAATCAAAAACGGAATTTCTGTAATCGTATGAACGACACCGTTTTCTAATTTCTCATAGGTAAAAGCAGTGTATAGCCAGGTTTCTTTCCCGAAAATATCTACGGCAAAACTGTTGAAGAAAATCGCCAGTAAAAACCCTAGAAGAACACCGACCAAAGCTGCTGTTCCTGTCGTTCTCTTCCAGAACATTCCCAAAAGGAACATCGCAAAAACCCCAGGACTGATAAATCCTGTATATTTCTGAATGAAGGTAAAACCTCCTTCTCCTCCGATTCCCAAAACATCCGTCCAGGTAAATGCCAAAGCAACGGCCATTGCAACAATAATCGCCCAGCGCCCCGTTCTTACCATCTCAATTTCGGTCGCATCTGCTTTCAGGTATTTTTTATAAATATCTAAAGTGAAAATCGTGGAAATACTGTTTACTTTTCCAGCCAAAGAAGCTACAATGGCTGCGGTAAGTGCTGCCACTGCAAGACCTTTAAGTCCGGTTGGCAAAAATCCTAAAATAGCTGAATAGGCACCGTCCTTCACCCCATTGAAACCAGGCAAATGTCCTTTTGTGTATAAAACATAGGCTGCAATTCCCGGAAGCATCACAATAATCGGCATGAATAACTTCAAAAATCCTGCGAATAAAATTCCGGTTCTTGCGGTTTTCAAATCAGCTCCCAAAGCACGTTGCGTGATATACTGGTTGCATCCCCAATAATTCAGGTTTACAATCCATTGCCCTGCAAAATACATCGCCAAGCCCGGTAGAACCACATATTTCTGAACATTCAGATTTTCCGGCATTGCCAAAGTAGTCGTTGTGGTCTTTGGTTTATCAAGAATTAATTTAAAATGTTGCGGTGCTTCATGAATTAACGTCTGGAAACCTGCAAAAGCATTTCCTACAGCGGCTCCGTTGATTCTCTGGTCAACAATCTGAAGTGCCATATAAACCGTTGCAAAACCTCCGATAATTAAAACTGCCACCTGAATAACATCGGTATATCCGATTACTTTCATTCCGCCCAAGCCAATAAGCAAAGCCATCAGAAGCAATCCAACCATGATAATATGAAGATTATCTCCGCCCAGCAAAGTATCGATCGCCAAAGCACCGAGATATAGAATAGAAGTAAGGTTTACAATAACGTACAAAAACAGCCAGAAAACAGCCATAATCAGAGAAACCGATTTATTATAGCGGGTTTCCAGAAATTGGGGCATGGTGTAAATCTTATTTTTAAGATAAATCGGAATAAACCAAACCGCAATGATAATCAATGCAATCGCTGCAATCCATTCGTAAGCTGCAACAGCAATTCCCACGAAAAATCCTTCCCCACTCATCCCAATGAACTGTTCCGCTGAGATATTGGATGCAATTAAACTGGCTCCAATTGCCCACCAAGTGAGTGAACCTTCTGCCAGAAAATAATCTTTGCTGCCTGTCGCTGCAGACTTTTTTCTATTGTAAATCCAAATTCCGTACCCCGCTACCACCACAAAATAAACAAGAAATATGATGATATCAATCGTTGATAAGTTTCCCATAATCTATTTTTTAACTGAGAATTTATAAATCGTTTTAGTTTGATATTTTTGTCCCGGTTTCAGCTCTGTTGAAGGAAAAGAAGACTGATTCGGAGAATCTGGAAAATGCTGGGTTTCCAAGCAAAATCCTGTTCGAAATTCATTTTTTCCGCCGGTTTTTGTGTCAAATTTTCCATCAAGAAAGTTTCCGGAGTAGAACTGAACGCCCGGCTCATCCGTAAGAACTTCCATCACTCTTCCAGATTCAGGATGATACACTTTGGCAATGCTTCTCATTCCGGTTCCATTTAGAATCCAGTTGTGGTCATATCCTTTTCCTTTTTTAAGCTGATCATCATCTGAATTGATATCTTTCCCGATTGGTTTTGAAACTGTGAAATCAAACGGACTTCCCTTTACCGCTTTCTGTTCGCCTGTAGGAATCAACGTTTCATTTACAGGTAAAAATTTATCTGCATTGATTTGCAGTTCATGATCGGTAATCGTTTTTGTGAAGTTTCCTGAGAGATTGAAATAGGAATGTTGTGTAAGATTGACAACCGTTGCCTTATCCGTGGTCGCTTCGTAAGAAATCTCCAAAGCATTGTCATCTGTCAAAGTATATAAAACCGTTGTCGACAGTTTTCCCGGATAGCCTTCTTCGCCATCTGCACTGGTGTAAGTCAACTTAAGAGTCGGAAATTTTGCATCTTTTATAGACTCGATATTCCAGAATTTGGTATGAAAACCTTCTTTTCCTCCATGAAGACTGTTGGGTCCGTCATTTTTATCGATGTCGTAAGTTTTACCTTCCAAAGTAAATTTTGCGTTGGCAATTCTGTTTCCGTAACGACCGATCAAAGCGCCGAAATAATAAGGATTTCCATTAAAATAATCTTCAGGTTTTGTGAAACCTAAAACAATATCTTCATATTTACCGTTTTTGTCAGGTGCTGTGAGCGATGTGATAATACCCCCAAAATTGATGACTTCCAAGGTCATTCCGTTTTTGTTGGTTAAGGTATATTTCTTAATAGAATCGCCTTTTGCCGTTACCGCGTAGTCTGAAACTTGTATGTTTGCCATATTTTCTTTTTGAACCTGATTAGTGGTTTCTTTTTTATTGCATCCGAAAATACATAAAAGTCCAACAATAATAAGGTTATAGTTTATTATTTTCATAGTTTGAATGATATTACAAGATTAACGATAATAAATTTCATTCCAGCGTAATGTGTTCTTAAAATCACGGATTTTTGTATCTTCATCAATAACCAATGATTCGATGCCCGCAATTTCTGCAAAATCTTCCAACTGCTCTGCCGTAATATTTTCACTGTAACACGTGTGATGTGCTCCACCAGCCAGAATCCAAGCCTCTGCGGCCGTGTACAAATCCGGCAACGGCTTCCAAAGGATTCTTGCAACAGGAAGTTTTGGCAGTTCCTCTGTAATTTCCAATGCTTTTGTTTTGTTGATTAACAGTCTGAAATGATTTCCGAAATCCATTAAAGCAGCATTTAAAGAATCAATATTCCCTCTTGAATTGAATACCAGACGAACAGGATCTGCCTTACCACCGATCCCCAACGGATGAATTTCACAAGAAGGTTTGTCAACCGCTAAAACAGGATCAACTTCCAGCATATGAGAGCCTAAAACCGAAGGATTCGAAGGATTGAGATGATAAGTATAATCTTCCATAAAAGCATTTCCGCCTTCCAGACCTTGTCCCATCGTTTTCATGGCACGAACCAAAGCCGCTGTTTTCCAGTCGCCTTCTCCGGCAAAACCATAGCCTTTTTGCATTAACCTCTGAACGGCAATTCCGGGAAGCTGTTCCAGACCGTGAAGATCTTCAAAAGTATCTGAAAAACCTTTAAAATTTCCGTCTTTCAAAAATTTTTCTAAGCCTAATTCTATTCTTGCTGCTGCTTCAAGCGATTTTCTATGGCTTCCGCCTGAAAGAAGAGATTCAGCCATCTTGTAAGAAGCTTCATATTCTTCCATTAAAGTTTTAATCTCACCATCACCAATAGAATTGACAACGCTTACCAAATCTCCGATTCCCCAAGTATTTACCGAAAATCCGAACTTTGTTTCTGCTTCTACTTTGTCGCCTTCTGTCACGGCAACATATCTCATGTTATCTCCAAAACGGGCAAATTTTGCTCCCTGCCAATCGTCCCAGCCAGCTGCAACACGGCTCCAGTCTCCGATTTGTTTTTGAACTCTTTCCTCTGCCCAGTGCCCTACAACTACTTTTCTGTTTTTGCGAAGACGGCTTACCATAAAACCGAATTCCCGGTCACCGTGGGCTGCCTGATTCAGGTTCATAAAATCCATATCCATGGTAGACCAAGGAATATCCTGGTTGAACTGTGTGTGTAGATGCAGCATTGGTTTTTGCAAAGCCGTCAATCCGCGAATCCACATTTTTGCAGGTGAAAATGTGTGCATCCAGGTTACAATTCCGATGCAGTTTTCCGCACGGTTAGCTGCCGTTAATGTTTCAAAAATTTCTTCGGTTGATTTTACGGTTGGCTTAATAATAACTTTTACCGGAATTAATGAAGATTGATTAAAAGCTTCAACAATTTTCTGTGAATGTTCTGCAACCTGAGCTAAGGTTTCAGGACCGTATAGATGTTGGCTTCCGGTGATGAACCAGATTTCTTTTGTATTGAGAGGTGTTAACATATTTTTAGTTGATGGTTGTTTGTTGTTTGTTTTTACTGTTGCGTTGTCATTCCAAAGAACGAGGAATCTCTATTTGTTATATTTAAATGTGATTCTTCACTACACTACGTTTCGTTCACAATGACAAACTTTATTTTTAATTTTAATTACTGTCCGTAGTAGGCATTTTTGCCGTGTTTGCGTTCATAATGTTTTTTGATGAGAGAGTCTTTCAGGCGTGGTGCATCAGGATTGATCTGTCTTGTTCGATACGCCATTTCAGCAATGGTTTCCAGAACTTTGCTGTTGTAGACTGCTTTATCAGCATTTTTACCCCAGGTAAACGGTCCGTGGTTTCCGATAAGTACCATTTCAACTTCTTCGTAAGACAGTTTTTTTTCTTTGAAGCAATCTAGAATCTGGATTCCAGTATTGTATTCGTAATTTCCTTCGATTAAATCGTCGCGCATTGGAGGTGCACAGGGAATATCTGTCGTTAAATGATCTGCATGTGTGGTTCCGAAAATCGGAATATCCATCTGAGCCTGCGCCCAGGCAACGGAATAGATCGCGTGTGTATGAGAAATTCCGCCAATGTTTTCCCAGTTTTGGTAGAGGTAAGCGTGGGTTTTGGTATCGGAAGACGGTCTTAATTTTCCTTCTACCACATTGGCATCGTAATCCAGAATGACTATGTCTTCAGGTTTCAGGATCTCGTAAGGAACCCCGCTTGGTTTGATAGCAAAGATTCCTTTTTCACGGTCGACAGCACTCACGTTTCCGAAGGTGTAAACGACAAGCTTCAATGCGTCCAGCTGCATATTGGCTTCGTAACATTCTCTTTGAAGTTCTTTATAGATGCTCATTTTTTATTATTTTTTGATATTTTCTTTTCTTCACAATGCATAGGTTTCACCTATGGCTATTCATATTGAACCCTTCAGGTTCTTTTTGGAAAGTTGAATTGCACGCAGCCCGGCTTGAGCGGAAATCCTTTTTTTTGCATTAGCAAAAGCGTGGGCAAAAAAGATTGGGAGCGGAAGACGGATAAAGCTGCCATAATTTTTTTGGTTATTGGTTTTTAGTTGATGGTTTTTTAGTTGATGGTTTTTAATAATTATAATTATTTAACAGGTCGCCTCTACGATGGCTATTAACAGTTCGCTCCTACGGAGCTATATAGAAATTCTATTGGTTTCCATTAACTACAAACTGTCAACTATCAACTTCTTTTTTGATTTTATGTTGTTTTCTGTGAAGTCGGCGAGAATCTGATACTCATCCATTAATTCTGCGTATTTTTCCACGTGATCTGCCTGAGGAAAATATTCTGCTTCGAAATCGGAACCCATTTTCTGACTTGCCTCCTGAACATTTGGATAAATGCCTGCCGAAACTGCCGCATAAATTGCTGCTCCCAAAGCCGGAGCCTGGTCGGATGCTGCTACGACGATCGGCATATTGAGGACGTTTGCCAACGTTTGCATAATAAACGGGGATTTTCTGGCTACCCCACCAATTCCGATGACTTTTTCGATTTTTACGCCTTCTTCTTCGAAACGGTCGACGATTTTTTTCGCCCCGAAACAAATGGCGTTGACCAATGCTTTGAAAATATGCGGCGCTTTTGTACCGAGTGAAAGATTGCTGATAGTGGCCTTAAGTTCCTGATTGGCATCCGGCGTTCTTCTTCCGTTGATCCAGTCCAGGGCAATAGGAAGGGCTTCGGAAAGAGGAATTTTTTCTGCTTCCAGTGTAAGGTTGCGGATGAGATTATTTTCTATTTCTTCTTTTAACAGCTGTTTTTGATTTTCATCAATCACGTTGGAATTCAACAGAATATTGTGAACCGGCCAGCTCAGAATATCTTTGTACCACGCCAATACATCACCAAATGCGGATTGTCCGGCTTCAAGACCAATTAATCCCGGAATAACGGAGCCATTTACCTGACCACAGATTCCTTTCACCGTTTTATCTCCGATAATTTCGTTGGGTGCGACCATAATATCGCAGGTTGACGTTCCCATAATGCGGATCAGTGTATTTTCTTCCACTTTTGCACCGACTGCACCGGAATGCGCATCAAAAGTGCCCACTGTAATGACGGTATCGGTTGTTAGTCCTAATTTTGCAGCCCATTCCTGATTCAGATTTCCCGCCACTTCGTCTGAAGTATATGTTTTTTCGTATAGCCTGTCACGAAGTTCAGCCAAAGATGGATCTAACAGCTTGAGAAATTCTTTTGACGGCAGCCCGTTCCACGACTCGTGCCACATTGCCTTGTGACCGGCTGCACAACGGCTTCTTTTGAAAGTTTCCAAATCCTGATGGTCGGAAAGCAGAAAAGTCATATAATCGCAGTGCTCCATCCAGCTGTAAGCGGAATTTTTCACTTTCTCATCCTGTCTGTTGATGTGCAGAATTTTTGCCCAAAACCATTCGGAAGAATAGACTCCGCCCTCAAATCTGGTGTAATCTTCACCACCCCAGTTTCTGGCAAGCTGATTGATTTCTTCGGCTTCGTTAATGGAAGTATGATCTTTCCACAACACCATCATCGCGTTCGGATTTTCTTCAAATCCCGGAGTCAAAGATAATGCTATACCTTCTTTGTTCACAGGAATCGGCGATGATCCGGTAGTATCAACACAGATGCTTACAATCGTTTCCGGTGCCACTCCACTTTCTTTTACTACATCAGAAATGGTTTGTTGTAAGCCTTCGATATGGTCTAACGGATGCTGGCGAAATTGATTTTCTCCGGGTTGACAAAATTTCCCATGTTTCCATCGTTGATAGTAACTGACGGATGTTGCAAGTTCTGCTCCGTTTTCTGTATCGATCAGCACTGCACGTACGGAATCTGTGCCATAATCCAGTCCGATAACATATTTCTTCATTTTTGTAATGAATTTAGTTTTAATAAATATTTATATTTCCCTTAATCGGAGAATAAAACAAATATAAGATTCTATTTTAAATAAATGTATAAAATACACTTAATTTTAACTTTTCTTTTATTTATTGTACTTAAGGTTTATTTAATCTTTAAAACAACCAAAGAATTGGCAGGAATTTCAACTGAAAATTTCCCTTTTTTAATGATCGAATTATCTTCAACAGGCTGTATGTTTTCTGTTTTAAAATTATTTTCGTCAGAAAGGGCGGAAGCTGTTAAAATTATTTTCATTAGTTTTTGCCCCAATTTTATATTTCTAGGATTGATTTCAATTGTCTTTTCCTTAGAATCTGTATTCACAATCTTGATAATTACTTCATCATTTTTATTGTCTTTTACGGCGGTTGCATAGAGTTTGTCCTGTCCGCTGACTGATTTTTTATTGTGATACATTCTCAATAAGTCGCTTCCTTTATTATTCGAAAATAATTTCTGAACATAATAATTGGGTGTTGCGTAGGATTGCAGATTATTGAACCAAATCAAATCCGGAGTCCATTGCCAACCATCGGCGTGTGCAAATAACGGTGCGTAAGAAGTCATGGTGACCACATCTGCATTTCTTTCCAGTCCGGTCATAAAAGCGGCCTCAGACAGTGCCGATTCCCAATTGTTTTTATTGTCCGGACTTACTACTTTTACTGACTGAACGGCATACTCACCCGCAAAAACTTTAGGTCCGTTTCTGTCGTATTTGTCATATCTCGCTGCATTTTCCTGAAACCATTTTGCAGAATTGTAATAATGCTCATCCACGATTTGTGCGTTGAGTTTTTTAAGTTCTTTCCAGCCGTAATCAAAAAAATCACCGTCGGGCGAAGGTCCGCTTCCTGAAATGATTTTAATATCAGGATATCTGGCATGAATGGCTTTTTCAAAAATTTTGTAGCGTTCGATGTAATCTTCGCCCCACTGCTCATTTCCGACTCCAATATATTTCATATTAAAAGCTTTTGGATGCCCCATTTCTGCTCGAATTTTTCCCCATTTCGTATTGGCATCGCCGTTGGCAAATTCAATTAAATCCAAAGCATCCTGAACGAAGGGGTTCAATTCTTCCAGATCTACCAGCTCACCCGTGTTAAACTGGCAGGCCATTCCGCAGCTTAGAATCGGTAAAGGCTCGGCTCCCAGATCTTCGGAAAGCTGGAAATATTCGTAAAAACCTAATCCGAACGATTGGTAATAATCGGGAGTCAGACGATGCGGGAAACCAGAGCTCCATTTGTTGATGAGATATTCTCTGTCTGCTACATTTCCTAATGTTTTCTTCCATTGATACCTTTCCGCCAATGTTCTGCCTTCCACGATACACCCACCCGGAAAACGCAAAAATCCGGGCTGTAAATCGTATAATTTCTGAACTAAATCTTTGCGTAAACCACCCTTTCTTCCTTTCCACGTATCTTGCGGAAAGAGGGAAATCATGTCTATATTCACAACTCCGGTTCCTGTGAAAGTGATCTGTAGTTTTGCTTTTTCAACCGTTCTTGAGGGCGAGAAAACAGCCTTATATTTTTGCCAGCCTTTTCCTTTAATGATTATCGGGACTGTAGAAATTACGGTTCCGTTTTCGTCGACTAAGCTTGCATTGACGACAGAAATGTTTCCTGATGCATTTTCCAGATCGAAGCTGAAATCATATCCGGCATCTTTATGAAGCCCGATTCCCCGGAAGCCTTCATTTTCCAATATGTATTTTTTATCGTTGTGAACGGTAATTCTTGCGTAGTTTTTATTGGTTTTGGAATGATCAGAATAAATCGTCAAAAATCCGGAATCCAGATTATGAGAAAGTGTTTGTGTATTTTTTTGCTTCCAGCCCGTCAAGGGTTCATCAAATTCAAAGCTTCGGTTTTTGATTAATTCAGCATAAATACCGCCATCGGCTGCAAAATTGATATCTTCAAAGAAAATCCCATACATCGTTGGCTGGATTTTAATGTTGGTAGAAGTTCCATCCAGATCTAAAGTAAATTTTGAGGTTTGCGCTGTTGAAAACGCAACGCAGCTTGAAAGAAGAAGGGTAAAGATTTTATTTTTAGTTTTCATTGATAATTTATTTTGATTGTCCAAAACAGACACTTCGGCTACACTCAGTGTAATATTTCTAATGCTAAATTTTAATGATGGTAATCCGTCATTATTTAACTTTCAACTGGATACTTTTTAATGCTGAGCTTTTTGAAGTTCCACCGTAGAAAATGGTATAATCTCCTGATTTTGAAACTAAATCATCCGCTTTTTCATCATAAAATTTGAATGAATCTTCTGAAACAGTCAATTGGATATTTTTTGTTTCTTTTGCTTTAATCAAAACTTTTTCAAAAGCTCTTAACGTTTTTACGGGCGCTAAAGGATCATTATTTCTTTTCACATACACCTGCACCACTTCTTCGCCATCTCTTTCCGAAACATTATTAACCGGAATCGTTATCGTGATATTCTCATTAGCATTAATGCTGTTTTTGTTCAATTTAGCATTACCATAGGTAAATTTTGAATAGCTTAAACCATGACCAAATGCATATAAAGGATCTTCGGTCATATAGCGATAGGTTCTTCCCTTCATATCATAATTCTCAAAACCCTGATGCTTGCTTGTTTTTGAAAGTGCATTATCCAATTGCTCAAGATTTTTGTAAAAAGTAATCGGTAATTTTCCGGATGGGTTGTAATCTCCCGCTAAAACATCGGCAACAGCGGTTCCACTGGATTGTCCTCCGTACCAGGCATTCACCAAAGTGTCATAATTTTTTTCATCCTGCTCCAAACCGAGCGCACTTCCCGTGCACAGTACGAACACAACAGGTTTTCCTGTTTTTCTTAATTCTGCTAACAGTTCACGCTGAACTTTCGGAAGCTCTATTGAAGTTTTATCACCACCTTTAAAACCTTCTGCATTAACCATCATTTCTTCCCCTTCAAGGCTCGGGGACAATCCGCCGACAAAAACAATTACCTCAGCATCTTTTACTTTTTCTTTTACTGAATTAAAATTCACCGGATCTTTTCGGTACACATCGAAATCAATGCTTACATATTTTCCTTTTTGGCTGTGTCGAAGCTCTATCTGGTATTCCTTCCCTTTTTCCATTTTCACCGGAAATTCAGAAGGATGTCTTGCATCCGGCCCTTTTCTTGTCGCAATTTCTTTTCCGTCAATCAAAAGCGTATAAATATCCGATGTTGCAGCAGAAAATATCACTTCACCAGAATAACTGCTTTTAAAAATACCTGATATTTTTGCTGACGTATTTTCTCTGGCAACTCCCGGCGCAAGTTGAGTCCCCCCAAAACTGCTGTAGGTAATCCTCGTTGTATTGACCGAAGTATTGACTGGTTTTTCTTTAAATTCATTATTATTAAAAAACTCAACCTTCATTCCTTTCTCACCGTTTTTCTGGCTTACAAAATTCTGATAGAGAGATGTTCTGGATGATGGATCTGCCACCTCGGTTCCTTTTTCGTAAATGATTTCAGCATTTGGAAATTTTGTTTTAATTCCGTCTAAAATCGTTACCGTGGAAGAAGGTGTTCCGTTGTAATTACCCAACTGCATAATTCCGTCATCGGCATTGGGACCTACAACGGCAATTTTTTTAATATTTTTATGTAAAGGCAGAACATTTTTCTCATTTTTCATCAGTACAATAGACTTTTGAGCCATTTTCAATGCCTGTTCTTTATGTTCTTTAGAATCTACCGTAGAATAAGGAATATTGTTCCAGTGAACGGAAGATTTAGGATCAAGCATTCCTAATTCAAACCAGCCTTTGAGGATTCTGCGCATCGAAATGTCGAGATCTTTTTCGGTAATTAATCCGCTTGCCAGAGATTTGTTAAGATTATTGTAAGTATCTCCGCATTCCAAATCTGTTGAATGTTTTAGGGCATCTGCAGCGGTTGTTTTTTCGTCGGGATGCGTTCCATGGTATTTTTCCTGGTAAAAATCGGCCAAAGCCCAGCAGTCTGAAACGACCATTCCGTCGTATTTCCATTTACCACGAAGGATTTCATTAAGCAACGTATTGTTCGCGCAACAAGGCTGACCATCGAATGCATTATAGGCGCACATCACTTCTCTTACATTTCCTTCCAAAACCAATGCTTTGAAGGCCGGAAGATAGGTTTCATACAAATCCCTTTTGGAAATTTCGGCGTTGTAAGAATGCCGGTTCCATTCCGGGCCGCTGTGAACGGCAAAATGTTTGGCGCAGGCGTGGGTTTTAAAATATTTCGGATCATTGCCCTGCAGGCCTTTTACGGCAGCAACTCCCAAAACAGAAGTTAAGTAAGGATCTTCCCCATACGTTTCCTGGCCTCTTCCCCATCTAGGATCTCTGAAAATATTAATGTTGGGAGTCCAAAAAGTAAGACCTTCGTAACGTCCGGTTTTGTTGGCTTCCTCAAAAGATTTATTATATTTTGCACGGGCTTCGTCAGAGATCATTTCAAAAGTTTTGAGATGTTCCGGAACGTCCCAGGTTGCTGCCAATCCGATCGCCTGAGGGAAAACGGTAGCCGTTCCTGCCCTTGCGACACCATGAAGTGCCTCATTCCACCATCCGTAAGCGGGAATTTCGAGTCTGGGAACAGCTTTGGAATTATCCATCATCATGCCGATTTTTTCATCGACAGTTAATAATCCTAAGAGATTTTCAATCCTTTTCTCAACCGGAAGATCGGGATTCCGAAACGGATATTTGTAATTCTGACCAAAACTGAAAGCATAGATTATTACTGATACCGTTAATAAAATTTTGTTCATATAATTGATATTAAAGCAGTTTTAAATTAAATTAACTTAAATATTACTATCGAATATTTCTTTACCATGTGATAAAGACAAATATAAGATTCTATTTTTAATAAATGTACAAATTACACTTAATTATAAATTATAAAGAAAAAAAGTCACCGGAATGAACCGGTAACCTTATTAAAAGCAAGTTTTAATTGAATATGATTAAGGTTATTGCTTTATAAATTTTGTCTTGATGTTTTCTCCTAACCCGGAAATTTCAATAAAATACATCCCCGCAGGAAGTTTTGAAATGTCAATTCTGTTTTTACCATTGGTCAATTTTGCGTTATAAGAAACTGTACTCCCTTTTGCATCAACAATTGAATATACTCCGTCAGACCATTTCCAATCAATAAAAATTTCATTTTTTGCAGGATTTGGATAAAGGATAATATCATTTTTTGTCACTGTTGCATTGTCAACTTTAAGCGTCATAAAACTCAAAGGAAGAAAATTATCAGTATATGTATTATTTTCAGTAAGATATCCCTGGAACGAACTGATTATCGGTTCATTTCCTGCCGTTACTTTATAAAATCCTGTAACGCCGCTTTCTGTTTTCAGTACATATCCTCCCGCAGCAACTTTTATAGACTGATAAACACCGTTGATCTGATTAACAGTAATTGCTTTTGGGGTAGATACAGCACCCGATCCTGTGAATGTTTTACTTCCTGTCGCATTGATTAGCACAGGGATATTGGCAGGAATTACCCCATTGGAAATCGGTGAACATACCACAGTCCCAGAACCGGGCTGCATCATGTACGCTGTAACTCCCGAAGGAATGGCCGACTGAAAAGGTAAAAGAACGATCCCGTATCCATTGAAAGTTCTTGTATATGTTGCGGAACTTGCTGTAAAAGCAAACGGAACCTGAAAATCTTTACCTAAATCTGAAAGACTAAGATTCTGACAAGAATTGCCGGAAACTACATTTACATTATTGTTGCTCACACTTCCGTTCACATAAAAAATACTGTTGCGGTTGGAAGAAGCAGTGTTCCAGGTATCTGCCGATGTGTTTCCTGTAACATCCCGGAAATCAATGGATGTATAGAATTCATTTTCCAGCGCATCCATAAGATTGCTGTCCGTAAGCGAATATGCCGCTGCAAATTTTGAAGCTCTTTCATTGCCTACATTGAAATAAACATCGCCTAAAGTAAGGGTCAGTATAGAACTGTAATTTCCACTTCTCAGCCCAATAATTCCTTTGCAGCCATACGGAAGAACCGTTCTGGAAATATCAAACACAAGATTGAAACTTCCTGAACCCGGAGCAGGAAATGCTATACTTCCATAATTATGAGATCTTACCGTACCGTTGGTATCAACATAATATAATGTTGTATTGGATGAAGTCGGCAAGTTGGTTGTTGTATAATTTAATACATTAAAAATTAATTTGTTGTAACGGTCATCAAGATTTAAATATCCATTGTTGGCATCGGTATTTGAACTTATCAATGGAGTAGAATTATAGAAGGTAACTGTTTTTCCGCTCAGCTGATAATTAGTACCAAACGCCGAATTGGTCGGAACTTGACTTTCAATTTTATTATAATGAACATCACCTCCCGTCATTAATGATACCGGTCTGTCGCCACTTTTATTAAACACAAAAGTCATTACACTCGAAGGGCTCACCTGAACCGTAGGACGAAAACTCGCCGTACTGAAAGAAAAAGGTAATGAAGCCATATTCAAGGACTGAGACGTGGTTGTCTGTACTCCTGAAGCAGTAAAAAACGGCAGATCAACTTTAAGATCAAAGGTGTTTGCAGAAGAGTTGATAACAACAAGGGTGATCTGGTTTCCGTCCAGTGAAATATAAGAAGAGCCTTCCAAAGTTCCGCCTGAGGTTTCCCATTTGGCATCAATTCTGGTTTTTCCGGTGGTATTTTTAGCATATTGGGATAAAATGTATCCTCTTTTGGTCATTTCCCCGGCAACTGTTCCGTACGAGCCATCTCCCATCAGTCCGTAAAATCTTTTTGAGGCATAATGAATCCACGCATTTACATTTCCAAGCAATGCATTATTGACACTTTTTGCAAAAGTGAAGCCATCGGTATTCCAGATAAAATCTCTTGGAGTCTGGCTGCTTGAAGAATTCCAGTTAATCAGATATTCTGTCTGCCATATTTCTTTATTATAATTCTGAAACTGCTTGTAAACAGACTGCATCGAACCGTACTGATGCCCTCCGTACACCTCAAAATTCGCCATTACTGCAGGATCTAAGAATGCATTGGCAAAATTATCTGTAAAACCAACGCTTTCCGGCGCGATTACCTTACAGTTGATAAGGTGGCCGTAGTTTTTAACGAAATTTGCAATTTGCGTCGGCGTCCAGATACATCCCTGATACTGTGCCATTTCATCAGGTTCATTTTGTATGGATATGTAATCCAATGTCACACCATTATCCTGCAGATAGGTCACAAAACTATTGAGATAAAGAGCATAATCCTGATATTTTTCCGGCTTAAGATACCCGATTTGCTGTATTCCGTTTGTATCGGTATATACTGCGTTCACATGGTTATTGGTTTTCCATTCTGCGGGCATGGTCCAAGGGCTGGCGAATATCTTAATTCCCATAGATGCTGCCAACTGAGCCGTTGCAAGAGCCACACCCCAGTTGCTGCTTTGCTCGGGAATATAAAGGCGCATGATATTATACCCTCCTACACTGCCTGCACCCCAGAGTTTCTGGATCTCTGTGGTAGTCATGTGGTTGTAGCCGAATTGAGGACTACAGACAAAACCGCCAAAGCCAGTTATTTTCTGATAAGCAATACTCTTGTCAATTTTCACTTTTGCCTGCACATTTTGGGCATTCAGCTGCACTGAAATGGCAATACCTGTAATCATTACAAGTATACGTTTGAAGATCTTTTTCATAGTAATTAAGTTGTTTTAAATTTGATGTAAAATATGTCTAATGAATAGGTTAATATTCCATTTTTTCACTGAAAAATTCTCTGCTTCATTATACCTTTCAGTCATCAGTTTTCAACAATTACCATCTTCATTTATTTTTCTGAATAATCACTTTGAGGAGCTCCCAGATAACTTGGTTTAAGGCCTCCCGTATCAATCAGTATTTTCTCTAACACAATTCCCGGCTCCAGAACCCTGAATCTTAGTGTATGCTTGCCCGGTTGTGAAATCTGATGTTTTGTCACTGATTTAATGATGTGTTCCGACTGCCATTTTCCCAATTCTCCACGGTAATGTCCGTTGAAATTGACGGTCTCAGGTTTTCCTCCATCGAAGGAAATCTCATAACGCAATCCTTTGTTATGGTTGAAATTTAAAGTCGGAGCTAAAAGCAGCTGAACTTCAAATTCACCTTTAGATTTAAAATTAATATCATATTCCAGATAGATATTTTCATCGGATTTCGGGTAGGCATTCTGGGGAAAAGTCGTTATCCCGGATTTTGTTTTCCCGAAATCAGGAATCACTTCCCAATGAATCCTGTCGGAATTATTCATCCTCGCAAAATTTTCCGCTTCAATGGAAACATAGCCGTTTTCTTCTGCAAATATTTTATCTTTCGGAGTGGCAGTTGCTTCGGAGATATAGATTACGTCAGGCATTACATTTACTTTTCCGTCGAACCAGGCTTTGTATCCTATCTTCATCTGATCCATCATATGCGTCCATTTTCCTTTGGCAATTTCATTGTTATATTTATTGTCGAGATAAGCATTTCTTTCAAAACATTCTTTCACTTTATCTGCGTAGAAATTCGCCTGAATATCATTTTTGCCAGCCAGTTCTTTATTTTTGGCCACTGCATAATACATTTCATATAAATTACTGCATGCGTCGATTGGGTACAGAACCAACTGATAATAGGCATCCTGATATTCTTCCGGAATCTGGTCTTTTAAACGTAATGCATCCACTGCTAGTGCTCTGTAGTCATTCAGTACCGTCTCAAATTCATGATAATTTTCAAGGCTGAATGTTTTGCTGTCAAGTGTTTCAGGGGTAACTCTTCGATTATATTTGGCATAAAGATTAATCATTCGGGCAATTTCCTTTGAATGTTTCTCGCCAAATTGCTGTGCAGCCCATTTTTCGGTATATTCCAAAAGATTTTTAGCGTTAAACTGTTTGGGATTCCAGGCCATTTCAAGGAAAAAACTGATCGGGAATTCCATCGGCTTTAGATCGCCTACATTCACTACCCAGACTTTGTCGACTTTATGTTCGTAAGAAAGATTCATCTGTTCCCAAACCCGTTGAATCGGACTGATATTAATCCACTTAGAATTTCTCGGTCCACCTACATAATCGAAATGATAATATATTCCGTAACCGCCTTTATGCAAGGGTTTTGAAAGATCCGGAAGCTTTCTCACATTGCCCCAGTTATCATCGCAAAACAGCAAAATAACATCATCCGGAACCCTCATGCCTTTATCGTAATAATCCTGAACCTCTTTGTATAAAGCCCAAACCTGAGGTGTTTTATCCGCTTTCTTACCGGTTACCTCAGCAATAATTTTGCGTTGGTCTTTTACGATTTTTTCGAGTAAAGAAATATTGGTTCCCTCTCCCATTGCTTCATCGCCATCGCCACGCATTCCAACGGTAATGAGTTTTTCCCAGCTGTTACTTCTTACGATTCCTGCTTTCCAGAATTCCTGCAATACTTTGGGATTTTTGGAATAATCCCAGACATTCGGGAGGTTATTTCTTTTGATATACCGGTGCCAATCGGTCTGCGCCTGCGCCATCGGCTCGTGGTGAGAAGTTCCCATTACGATACCCATTTCGTTGGCTAATGGCCCGCTCAAAGCATCATCGTCATAAAATGCTTTTCCCCACATGGCTGGCCAAAGGTAGTTGCCTTTCAGGCGAAGGATCAATTCAAAAACTTTTTCGTAAAATTTTGAATTAATACCGCCAAAAGTGGCTCTAGCCCAACCACCAAGAGATGGTTCTTCATCATTCAGGAAAATCCCGCGGTACTCTACAGCAGGTTCTCCATCGGTATATATTCCTTTTTTAAAATATAAATTTTCTTTCGTTTCAACCGGAACATCCGCCCAGTAATACCAGGGTGAAACGCCAATCTGCTGCGAAACTTCATAAATTCCGTAGATGGTTCCTCTTTTGTCACTTCCGGCAATCACAATAGCTTCTGAAACTCCGGGAAATGGATTGCTGATATTCTGGATAATATATTTTTCTGTTTTACCGATTAATGATTTCCCGTCGATTTTTTTTTGTCTGATTAAATCATCGATCACAGATTTTGTTCCGACAGTTCCGATAATAATTAAAGGAGAAGTCATTCCGGAAATCTGATTCAGAATGTTGGGTTGTTCGCCTGTAACTTTCTGAAAATCTGCTTGGAGGTTCTTTACAGCTCTCATAATTCCTGCATCCATCTGAGCATCTGCATACAGGGAAATTCTGACAGATTTGTCTTTCAGAAGAATAACATCATTGGTTTTTTCTGTCGTGATAAACCGTTCGGTTGCCTGTACATTACCAAAAGCACCCAACAACAGTACAAAGAAAAATAGTATAGGTAATCTGTTCATAATCTTATCTTTATCTGATTGAAACCTTCAAGGTTTAAGTTTAACATTTATCAGTTGCGAATCGCACGCAGCCCGACCTGAGTGGAGCTCTTTTTGTGGAGCGAAGCGGAACAAAAAAGCGGGAACGGAGGGCGGATAAAGCTGCCCAAATTATTCCTGCATTAATTCTTCAACACAAAACCGCCATTCGGCTGAATTTCAATTTCGTATACTCCTTTTTTATTGATAGAAATCTGTTTTGTAAATGTGGTTCCGGATTTATCATCATTAATAAGTTCGACATTTTTGCCTGCTAACATCAGGAGATTGAGTTTAAGTTTCTTAACCGTTTTTTCTGCATTCACCCCGGCAACATACCATGTATCCTGATGCCTTCTTGCAATGACCGAATATTTCCCCGGATAGCCGTCGATAAAAATCGTCTCATCCCAAAGTGTCGGAACATCTTTCATAAAATCAATCTGAAATTTTGGAGCATCGGCCAGGTTATTCGGCATTACTGCAAACATCTGAACGGGATTTTGAAATAACACGGCAGTAGCCAACTGAAATCCGTCTGTTGTATGTCTTTTATTTTTATCCTTGTTTGATTGGGTTAAAAATTTATTGAGAAAAGTGCCGCCAAATTCCATACTTCCGACCGTATTCCTGATAAACGGATGTAAGGTTGCAAAGAACGCTTCCTGCTTACGGACATCTTCTGAGAAATAGAGCATTTCCGAAGCTAAAACGGCTTCACTTCCCGCATAATTCGGGTACATCACTTCCCAGCCTCGCGGTAAAGTGGCGCCATGGAAAATAATCGTTAATCCGAAATCATTAGCATCAGACAAAATATCTTCGTACAGACGCATGGTTTCCTGTTTGTCTCCGCCGAAGAAATCGACTTTCAGGCCTTTTACGCCAGTTTCCTTTAGCCATTTCATTTCTTTTTTCCTTTCTACGGCATTGCTCATTTTGTTTCTTGGTCCCATCGGTGCATCGTTGGCAGCTCCGTTGGAATTGTACCAAAGCATAACACCCACATTTTTGGATTTCGCATACTGAACGAGTTGTTTCATCCGCTCTTTCCCTATATTTTTATCCCAAAGTGCATCGATCAAAATAAATTCATATTGTAAAGAAGAAGCAAGATCTATGAATTTCACCTGATCATCATAGTTCATACTTGCATCCTGCCATAATATCCAGCTCCAGGTAGAACGCCCAAACTGATATTCCTGCGAAGGCTCGTAAAGCGGTTCCAGCACATCAAAAGGAATCGTAGTTTCCACGATCGGTTTCAACGAATCTCCAATGCTAATGGTTCTCCACGGTGTTTTTCCGGGCAAAGAAAGTGCTGCTCCGGAACTTCCGAAACCGTTGTTTTCCGCCATATTTGGATAGGCTACCTGATAAAGATTCTTTTCTGAAGTAGTGCTGAGATGTGAAGCGCAGTACAAACTCGTCACGCCAGTCTCCGAAAGCAAAATCCAGTTACCGCTTCCGACATGGAAAAGTCCGGGGAAAACGTAACCGTAATCGGCTTTAATTCCCAATTCCGCATCCGCTTTGTATCCGCTTTCGTAGCTTGGCGCTGTTCGGGCGAAACCGGTCATCGGCTTCATCATCGGTGAGAGAAATGTCGTAGTCTGTGTCGGGAATCTATATCCGGTAACTTCCGACTCTACCACCGCACTGAAACGGTCTTTCATTGACGGAATCTCATAACGGAAAGCAATATTATTATCGCTAACCTGAAACTCAATTTCAAGACCGAACTGATCTGCATTCATAAAGCTGACCATCAAAGTATTGGCTTTATACTCAACTTCAGATTTTTTTATTTTTTTGTTGCTGTATTTTTTAGAAACAACATCTTTTTTGCTGTTGATGAATTTTAAATTTTTAGAAAAATCAGATTCATTGGTGATCAACCCCAACGGAGACTTGTCGAGCATTGTTTCTCCCTGAAAACTTACAGAGTATAATGCTTTTCCTTGTTCTGAAAATACATTCAGCTTCAATTTGCCATCCGGACTGGAAATTTCAGCAACTTGAGCTTTAATTTCTGATAAAAGACAGAAAATTATTAATGATAGAAATATAAGTGTTCCTTTTTTCATTTTAAATTATTTTGAAAACATCCAATAATCGAAAAACATGATATCTTTTTCCGCTTTACCATTACACACGAAATAAAGATTGTGAATGCCTGTAATTTTGTTGGATAGATTAGTCGTAACTGTTTCAAATCGATCATCTCCACCGGTAAGAGGAACTTTTATGGTGGCGGCAACCGGTCCGTTTAAACCGTCTAGATGAACATCCATTGTGACACCGCTGTTATGTGTAGTTCCAACACGGGCAGAAAAAGATGATGCGCCATCTTTTCCAAAATCAACATTCTTTACACTGGTGTAAGCGCCATTTTTCTTTGCTTTAATGAAAACTCCCGCTGTTTTATTCTGATAAGATTTTATATTCTCTGACCAGGCTATCATTTCCGCCTGATTGAATGAATAAGGATTAATGGTTCCAATGGCATCCGTAATACCGTTGGTCATTTTAAAAGGTGAAATAGAACCATCTTTATTAAAATTAAGCTCCTGAACGCTTACTGATCTTGTAAATCCACTTCCGCCCGGCAATGCACCGTTGTGGTAGAAGAAATATGTTTTTCCTCTGAAATCAATAACTCCGGGATGATTGGTAAAGGATTTTCCTTCCGCAGGCATTATGATTCCGCCGTATTTCCAAGGACCTTGTGGACTTTTGCTCGTAGAATAGCCGATAAACTCGGGAAGCGGACCGCCCGGCCAGAAAAGATAATATAAATTTTTGCGTTTGTACAGCCACGGACCTTCTTCATATTTGGTGGGTCTTTCAGGATTTCCTTCTCTTTTACCGAAAGATTCTTCGGTCATCGGAACTTCAACAATATCGCCGGAATAGGAAATCATATTTTCATTTAATTTTACATATTTAAGCTTGGGATTTCCCCAGTACATATGCGCCTGACCATTGTCATCAATAAAAACCGTAGGATCGATATCACCCCATTCGCTCTGAACCAATGGCTTTCCCAACGGATCATGAAACGGACCAAAGGGACTGTCAGCAACAGCAACTCCAATTGCGCCTTTGTTATTGGTTTTAGAAATCATCGGTACGTACATAAAAAACTTTCCGTTTCTTTCGATGCACTGTGCTGCCCATGCATCACGTTTTGCCCAATCAAAATCGTTGTAGGAAAGAATAATGCCGTGGTCTGTCCAGTTGACCATATCATTAGTAGAAAATACCTTCCAGTTGTTCATGGTAAACCATGTAGAATCATCTTCATCGTGCGTTGTATAGACATATAAACGATCGTTATACACCATCGGAGCCGGATCTGCGGTATAAGCGGTCTGAATAATGGGATTTTGGGCAGTTAAAATTCCTGTGCAGCCTATCAATAAGCTACTTATTATACATTTTATGGTATTATTCTTCATTTTAAATATTTCTATGATGAACACTTTAATTTGAGCTAAATTTCCACCAGTCGAAATAGAAAAGGTCTTTGTTTCCTTTGAATACAAAGTACAAATCGTGAATGCCTTTTATATTTTTCACTGGAGATTTAATCGTTTTGAAGAGGTCACCTTCGCCTTTTCCCGTTACCTGAACAGTTCCTAATAACGCTCCATCTACAGCATCGGTATGAATTTCTATAGTTCCCCCGTTGATTGAGGCAACCGATATTTCCAGGAGATTCGTTCCTTTGGAAAAATCAACACCCTGAACTTTGGTATAATCTCCATTGTTAATCGATGAAACTACGATTCGGTCGGTAATTTTTTTACCGGTATCGTAAGGGTTATTTCTTTCCCATTCGGTCATTTCTTCTGTTTTTACACCTTCACTGTAAGCAATGGTTTCCGCTTCAACCCTATGATATGGATTTAAAACTGCAATTCTTTTTACGCCTTCAGGATTCCAAAAAGGCAATTTTTGAATGGTGCCATCTGCATTGTAAATCATTTCGCTCACACAGACAGAGCGGCGTTCATAGTGCTTGCTGATTGTTTGTTTCCCTAAATTGTAATGGAAACCGAAAACATAAGATTTTCCTTTATAATCAATAATTCCGGGATGATTTCCGTTGGAACGTTTGTCGCTGTCCATTATCATTCCTTTGTATTCCCACGGCCCAGTTGCCGATTTGCCCATTGCATACCCGATTCCTTCCGGACAGCACGTTGAGGCATACGCCATATAATAATTTCCGTTTCGTTTCCATGCCCAGGGACCTTCCTGATAATGAAAAGGATCGGGAGAACCTTTCACTTTGGCAATCGATGGATCTTTTACAATAGACCCGTCAACAGAAATCATATCTTTATTGAGCTTTACATACCATAAATTAGGGTTTCCCCAATACAGATAAGCCTGTCCATCATCATCAATGAGAACCGTAGGATCGATATCGTCACTGGAATTTTTCACCAACGGTTTGCCAATAGGATCTTTAAAAGGTCCATAAGGGCTGTCTGCTACCAAAACCCCGATTCCTCTCTGCCCGGGCATCGGACAATACATATAAAACTTGCCGTTTCTTTCTATAACCTGAGGCGCCCAGGCTCCATTTTCGGGATCAGTCCACTTGAAATCCTTTAGGGAAGCCACAATACCGTGATCAGTCCAGTTGACCATATCGGTTGAGGTGTACAGCAGCCAGTTTTTCATTTTAAATCCGAACGCATCATCTTCGTCGTGGCTCGTGTAGAGGAAAACGGTATCCCTGTAAACCATTGGAGCAGGGTCGGCCGTGAATTTGGTTTGAATGATAGGATTTTGGGCAGATAACAATAATCCTGTAACCAGTAATCCTATATTTAAAGTATATTTTAAAACTGTTTTCTTAAGCATAATTAGTTTTTTTGAGTTTAATATTTAATGATTTGCTCTGTCCGTATTGATACCTGATCAATTAGTTACAGTTATTTCATCACTACTTTCATACTTTTACCCGAATAATCCACTGTTTTCTGCTGACCATTTGGAAGGACAATCGCAAAATTTCTTTTGTCAATCATTCCCTTATATTTTCCTTTTCGGGCTTCAATGGTAAGTGTATGTGATTTGTCGTTCCAATACATTGGTATTTCGGTGTAATCTCCTTTTTCGTAATTGTAATTGTCGAATTCATCTTCATACAAGACAAAATCACCATCTGAACCCGGATAGACTTTCAAGATTAAATTATCCCATTTTTTCTCAGTAGCATATTGAACATCGGGACCGAAAGGGATGATACTTCCGCCTTTTACATACAAAGGCATACTTTGAATATTAACTGTTTTTTCAATTTCCTGCCCCCCGTTGTATTTTACATCGGTCCAGTAGTCGTACCATACGGTTCCGGACGGCAGATAGACTTTGACGGTTTTATTTTCAGTAAAATCTATATTGGAAACCGAATTCTCTTTTTTTATTTCATCTTTTTTATTCCAGCCTTCATTTTCATCGGTTTTTACTATTTTTTCAGGAGTGTATTGAGCCTTCAGAACCGGTGCAACTAAAAATGCTTTTCCGAACATATATTCATTATTGATATCCCAAACTTTTTTGTCTGAGGAAAAATCCATTGCAAGCGGCCGCATAAAACTCGACTGATTTTTGGAAACATCCCATGAGACGGAATAGATATAAGGCAGCATACTGTAACGCAGTCTGATGAATTTTTCTATCGCATCATACACAACATCTCCTTTTTTCCCGAACTGATAAATTTCTCTTGGTACATCAGTTCCATGCGAACGCATCATCGGGGTAAAGGTTCCGTATTGCAGCCAGCGTACATATAGCTCCTGAAACATCGGATTTTTTGACCCTGAACTTTCATTCCAGCCTTTTTTATATGTTCCTGCGAAAAATCCGCCGATGTCCGAATTGAAATTAGGATTTCCGGTGAGGGTAAAATTCAGACCTGCCGGAACTTGGTTGCGTAAAGATTCCCATGAAGAATTAACATCTCCGGACCATGTATTCGCACCATATCTCTGCTGACCCGCGAATGCCGATCTTGTGAGAATAAATACTCTTTTGTCACTCGTTGTTGCCCGCTGATGATCATATACACCACCAACAGCCATTAATGGATAAGCATTTCTTACCTTTCTGAATGATCCTAAATATGTTTTTGTGTTTAAATCTTCCGGTTTTTGGCTAAGATGGTCAGGTTCTGTAGAATCCATCCACCAGCTGTCTACTCCGAGACTGAAAACCCCTTTGTTCAGATATTTCCAGTAAATATCTCTGGCTTCCGGATTGTAGGCATCATAAACCCGAACTCCGGATGGGTAATTCATATCGGGAGGCCAGACCTCTCTGCCGGATTCCGGCCAGGTTTTAAAATTAAAAAGCATTCCTTTTTTATCCATTTCACGGTAAGGATTGGTCATCGGCCCGAATGACGACCAGATGGAAACAGACAAATGCGCATTCATTCCGTGGATGTCATTAATCATTTTTTTGGCATCAGGAAAATCCGGACTTATAAAATCCATCGCATTCCACTGATAATTATTTCCCCAATACTGCCAGTCCTGAATAATTCCGTCTAAAGGAACTTTCGAATCACGGTATTTTTTTACAACATCCACAATCTCAGTCTGACTTTTATAGCGTTCTTTGCTTTGCCAGAAACCATACGTCCATAATGGAAACATCGGGACATTTCCGGTAAGGTTGCGCATTAAAGCAACCACGCCGTCAGCATTTCCTCCGTACATAAAATAATAATCCACCCCTTCTCCCACTTCAGAAGAAAATGAAGTTTTCTGAATAGTATCGGTAAACTGAGTCGGAGACACATTGTCCCAGAAAATACCATACCCTTTCACAGACTGAAAAAAAGGCACAAAATCCCAGGTATTGTTCTGCACCATCCTGATGTCCTGATTACGTTGGGATAATTTTCCGTTTTGAAGAATACCCAAACCATAAATCGGTTCGTCTTTTTCCAACTGAAAAGACTGTGTTACAGAATAAGTGGGATTTCCTGCATCATCAAAAGGTTTAATATCACTTCCTTTTTCTTTCAGAAGCTGTTTTCCTGATATTGTGGCATAAGCTATTTCCCCGTTTTTTATATTAACAGATATTTGTAAATCATTTGTTTTTATTGATAAAATTTCTTTATTTTCTGTAACAGAGAATTTTGTTTTCTGCTCCTCCTTGATGACAGAAAGGCTGTTTTTAATAAAAGATTTTCCCGTAGGATATTTGATAACCCGTACTGTGTGAGGACCATAAAACTTCACTTCCACATTCATAGTAGACGCAGAAAAACTTAATCCTGTGTCCGTTTTTTTGTATGACTGCGCATTGATATTCTGGTTCATCATAGACACTAATGTGACCGTGATGATGTATGCTTTTATTTTCTTAACATTCATTCTCGTTATCATGGTTTGAATTAATTTTTCCGGCTGCTTTTGTTATTCAGACCTTAGCTGAACAGAAATTTGCTGCTGGTCGATATTCTTAAAAAGCAATTGAGAAAACAGGTACAGATCATTCTTCCAGACTTTGAAGTCGTGACCGCCCGGTTCTACATAAAAAATGTGAGGAATATTATTTTCTGTGAGATAATCACTTGTCCTTTTGCTGAAAGACATCAGTCTGTCCTGATCTCCGCAGGAAATCCAAAGGAGTTTTAATTCTTTAGCTTTGGCTGGATTTGGAAGAAGCTGTTGAGGTTCTTTGGTATTGGGAGCGGAAGAAAAACCACCGACCCAGGCAAATTTGTCGATATTTCCCAATCCAAAATTCAGGGATTGGCCCCCGCCCATAGACAATCCGGCAATCGCTCTGTTTTCCCTGTCTTTTTTTACAGGATATTTTTTTTCAATAAAAGGGATAAGATCACTCAGCAAATCTTTTTCAAAAGTCGCGAAAGCTTCCACTTTATCTTTTGCCATAATATCACCCGTCGCCCTGTCGTCTTTCATCGCCCTTCCATTGGGTAAAACGACAAGCATCGGAGTTAATTTTCCCTGAGCGTAAAGATTGTCGAGAATAATTTGGGGTGTTCCGTTCCTGAACCATTCTTTTTCGTCTCCGCCAATGCCGTGAAGCAGGTACAAAACCGGATATTGAGTTCCTTTTTTGAAGCCCGGCGGTGTATAGATCAGAGCTTTTCTTTGGGTTCCTACCGTTTTTGATTCGTATGTTACGGTATCAATTTTACCATGGGGAATTTCTTTCTTTTCAACATCAAAACCTTGCGGAGCTTTTTTATCAAAAGTTTGTGCAGAAATACCTATTCCTGACAAGATTAAACCTAATGTAAATATGACAGAATTTCTCATAAATTTTATTATTTGTATTTTTTACACTTATTAATTTAGATAAAAAAATATTTATCCAATTTTTACTTTACGTATTATTTTCCAGTTGAGGAATCCGATATTCTGAAAAAATCAACATCTACAAAACCTCCTCTACTTTTTGTGGCGTAATTAAAAATCGCAAATTTAGATCCCATAAACAACCTTCTGTAATCGAAAATCATTTTATAGCCCTTCTCGATGACAGTCCAGTTTTTTTGGTCGGTGCTGTAAGAAAAATCCGCCAGATCTTTTCCAAGGTTAAAATCGGCTTCAATACGAAGATAAACTGTGTCTAAAGTGAGAGGAAAACGCTTTTTTTCTTCTTTTTTTACCCCCAAAATAGCTTTTGTTTTATTATCAAGACTCACTTCATTGGTAGAAAACGTAAGAAATTTCTGACTGCCTTCTTTTACAACAGACAGCAACCCCGAATCACCGTTGAACGCGCTGAAACCTGCAATATCACCGTCTTTCATTCCTTTTACATCCAAAGCAACAACAGCACTTGATTTCGGGCCGGTCATTCTTTGCGTTAAAGTATTCGGAGCAGCGTACATATTATCCACTACCCGACTCGTTTTCAATCTCATAAAACCTTTTCTTTCAGATAAAGACCAGGCTTCGTTTACAGGATTATGGTTCCATTGCCACTGGATTTTCAATTTTTTATCTGAAAATTCGTCACTTTCTACGATATTATTTTTAGGCTTAAACGGAGGAAGCGGAACTTCACCATGCAAAGGGATTTTCCCGTTATCTCCCAAAACCGGCCAATCGTTTTCCCATTGTACGGGAATCAAAATCGGAACACGTCCCACTCCGCCTCTATCCTGAAAAATAAGCGAATACCAGTTGCCGTTTTTATCATCAATTAAAGCCCCTTGTCCGGCATAAGAAAATCCTAAAAAGTTGTCTTCAAGAATAACTTTTTTCTCATAAGGACCAGTCACTTTATCTGCTCTGTATACTTCCTGGCGGCGTTTTTCACCTTTAGGCCAGGAAATCATCATCATATAATATTTTCCGTTTCTTTTAATAATCTGATTGCCTTCTAAAAGTCCGGTTTCCGTAGAATCTTTCTGAAAAACTACAGTTCCTTCAGGATTTCCGATGACTTCTTTAAAATCTGAACTTAATTCAAAAACTTTATTGGAAGTGAAAACATACACCTTGTCATCATCATCAAAAAACAAAGAAGCATCGTGAAAATGTCTGGTTCTGGTGATCAGCTTCCATTTGCCCGTTTCAGGGTTGTCTGTTACATAAAAATACGATTTGAAAGGCTCATCATTCGGCGAAAATAAAACGTAATATTTCCCTTCATGGTAGCGGATGGAAGATGCCCATTGTCCGCGACCGTAGACCGTACCGTTAAGCAAATCATATTTGGAATTGTCATTAAGTGTATTGAAAACATAACTTGACATTTCCCAATGTACAAGATCTTTGGAATGCATTACCGGAGCTCCCGGCATCAGGTGCATTGTGGTGCTTATGAGATAAAAATCATCACCGCTTCTCGTCACCGACAAATCCGGGGCATCTGCCCAAATAATGGGATTGGTAAATGCTGTTGTCTGCTGTTTCTGAGAAGGATTTATCTGGGCTGAAAGGAGATTCAGCCCGATAAATCCGTAAAAAGAAACTATATAAAATGATTTTTTAATGTTCAAAGCTTTACTATTTTGATTGGTTATTTAATTTTTTTCTCTTGTCTATTTTACTGATTTGGCAGATGATTGTTTATCATTTTTAATATTAATTAGGTACAATATCATTAGACGAAGTGCTGTACAAACCAATCAGACTTCCGGTAAATCCACCTGCAACATCGGTAGAAAGAATATCTCCGGAGACTGAACCTCCAAGGTTTTTGAAGTTTTTGCCATCTAAAGAATAATTAAAATTATACTCATCTTTTTCACCAACTACCTGTAATCTGACCGTTTTTGAAAGTGAAATTTTTTCGCTGGCAATCAATTTGGATTCTCCTTTTTCAGTTCTCTCCAAAACGATATAATAATCTTTATCTTTTTTTGTAATTCCGAATACATAGTTGAATCGTTCACTTTGATAGCAGGTAATTCCTGCCAGTTCTTTTTCTGATTTCGGTTTAAAATCCAGCGTTACAGAAGTTTCAAAGTCTTCGTGCTGCAGCCTGTGAAATAGTGCCGAAACCGGTGCCAATGCTTTAATATTGGTCTCAAAAGGATTTATTTTTACCCCGTTTTTAGAAATATTGATGAAATTTTCACGTGGTCCGCGCATGGCGATCCATCGGTAATCCAGATTTTTATCGGTCAGCTTGTCAGAGTATGTGAAGTTTCCGTTCGGGAAAAATCCGTTTTGCCCGGTCTGATTTTTTACGCCTTCCGGTACTTTTAATTTTGGTTTCATCGGAACCAGTCCGTTTTGGAAAACAGGATATGTTCCGCTCCAGTCAACAGGAAGAATGAAAGTCTCGCGACCACTGTTTACCCTGTTGTTTACATTAGGACGAATGGCCAGAAAGACCCCGTAATATTGACCGTTCGGAGTTTCTACCAGATCGGCATGACCCGCCCAATCCACTTTATCTTTTCTGTCTTTGGGGAAATATCGCTGCGTCAAAATAGGATTATTCATTGCAGGAACAAATGGGCCTTTCGGAGAATCTGACATAAAAATGACTTCGCTGTGATTACCGCCAGTTCCGCCTTCTGCACACATCAGAAAATATTTTCCGTTTTTTTTATATAAATGTGGCCCTTCTATCCAGATTGGTTTTTGAGAAAGATCGACACCGCCATTCACAATAATTTTATCTGAACCTGCCACTACCTGGTCTTTTTCCAAATCATAATCCCACATCTTGATGACACGATGACCGTTGTACTGCTCGGTTACTTTCGGCGGCGCATCATTGTGAACGATATACGCTTTACCATCATCATCAAAAAAAATGGAAGGATCAATACCATCAAAATTCAACTTTTGCACTTCACTCCAGCCTTTTGCGGGATCTTTGGTTTTCACAACCATATTCCCGATTCCACTGGCAATCTGCGTGGTGATCATATAAAAAGTATCATTATGCTTATTATATTTAATATCCGGAGCGTAGATTCCTTGTGAAACGCCTGATTTTTCCACTTTCAGCTGTGAAGGCCTGTCCAGAACGTGACCCACCTGCTTCCAATTGACCAAATCTTTAGATGTAAAAATGGGAACACCCGGAAACATTGAAAATGAAGAATTTACAAGGTAATAATCATCTCCTTTTCTGGTAATACTTGGATCCGGATAGCATCCCTGGAGAATCGGAGAGTAAAATTCATCCTCTTTCAAAGGATTGTTTGTATATATTTTATCATTTCCACGATAAGAAAAGTCTGAAAAGGTCTGCCCTGAAATGCTGTCAAAAAATAATAGAGCTACAGCAGCCGTCAGCATGGTTTTCTTTTTTAAAAATACCGGATTCATTATTCTCTGTCTCATAGTATATTTTAGATTATTATTTAGTTTTTAATATATTTAATTTTCGGATTTTGGTCTTTAAAAATTAATCCTAAGACTCATCTTACACCCCGCTGAAAGCACTGAAACCACCATCAATAGGCAATAATGCACCAGTGATGAAGCTTGCGGCATCTGAACATAGAAATTGGACGGCACCGTTGAGCTCATCAGCATTTCCGAAACGTCCCATGGGTGTTTTAGCGATTACTTTTTTGCTTCTGTCAGTGAGAGAACCATCCGGATTTAGTAAAATCGCCCGGTTTTGATCTCCGATGAAAAAGCCCGGAGCAATGGCATTTACACGAATTTTGTCACCGTATTTTAAAGCTAAATCAGAGGCCAGCCATTGTGTAAAATTGGTAATTGCAGATTTGGCTGCCGAGTATCCTGCCACTCTTGTGATTGCGGAATATGCTGCCATTGAAGAGATATTCACAATGCTACCGCTTCCCTGTTCTGCCATTACTTTTCCGAAGACATAGCTCGGGTAAACCGTTCCGTTGATGTTTAAATCCGTCACTTCGTTCCAGGCTTCCATTTTCATGTCGAAAAAGCACTGGTCAGGAGCTAATGTCGCAGCAGGAATATTTCCGCCGGCAATATTGAGAAGAATATCGATTTTACCATATTTTTCGAGGATTTTTTTTGAAGCAGATTCAAGACTTTCAATATTCATCACGTTGGCTTCCACTGCTAATGCATCGCCACCCAGATCTTTCAGTTCTTTTACCCTTGCGCCTACTGTCTGTTGATTTCTTCCCAATGCAACAATTTTTGCTCCGGCTTCAATAAAACTTTTAGCCAAACTTCCGCCGAGTACGCCTGAAGCACCTGTAATGACGGCCACTTTATCTTTTATGCTGAATATTTCGTTCATACTTATAATTGATCAATAATGATTTATACATGATAATATTGAACCCTTTGGTTGTGTTCATTAATTTGACATTTCGTTTTGTATGGCTGCCATTACCCCTTCAATTTGCCCCAAAGCGAGCATTCTTCCTAAAAATGAGTATCCGGGATTGTAACCTTTATCAATATCGTCCGTCAATAATCTTCCGTGATCGATGCGCATCGGCAAATCCGGGTTTTCTTTTTCAAATATGCGGATGACTTCAATCAGTTTTCCCCGTCCACCCAAATGATGGGCTTCGATAAAATCTCCGTTTTCAAAAACATTGGTACTTCTTAAATGGACAAACTTTGTTCGGTAGGCATATTTCCGGGCAAGTTTCGGAACATCATTCTGAAGACCGGCACTCAAAGAACCTGCGCAGAAAGTCAGTCCGTTGTGAGGATTATCGACAGCATTTAAGAACCAGTCTATATCTTCTTCGTTGGTCACAATTCTCGGTAAGCCCAACAATGAGAATGGCGGATCATCGGGATGTACACACATCTGGATACCCCATTTTTCACAGACAGGCATTATTTTTTCCAGGAAATATTTCATATTCTCACGAAGCTGGTTTTTATCAACCCCATCATATAAAGCCAATAAGCTTTTGAAAATAGCTACCGGATTTTGATCTCCTTCTTTAATATTTCCATTAACAAAACCTTGAGTTTTTACAATAATAGAGTCTATTAAATCATCATTGTCTTCCTGCGTTAAAGTATTTTTTAATTGTTCTACTTTTTGAAGAATCTCAGAATTATAATCGTTTTCTGCACCTTCTCTTTGCAGAATATGAATTTCAAAATAAGCAAATTTGGCCTTATCAAAATATAAGGACGACGATCCGTCTTCCCACTGATAAAACAAATCTGTCCGAGCCCAGTCCAGAACCGGCATAAAGTTGTAACAAACGGTTGTTACACCAGCTTTACCGAGGTTTTCAAGGCTTTGGATATAATTTTCTATTAATACATCTCTGTTTTCCCCTCCATATTTTATCGCTTCACTTACTGCCAGACTTTCTACGACCGACCAGCGAAGTCCAAAACTTTCTATGTAATTTTTATAATCATTAATTGCCTCCAGCGACCAGATTTCCCCGTTAGGGATTTCATGAAGTGCAGAAACAATCCCTTCTACTCCGATTTGGCGAAGCATATCCAGCTTTATTTTGTCTTTTTTACCAAACCAACGCCAGGTTTTTTCCATCGTCTTTTAAATTTTTAATTAAAAAACAAGGCAGATATTTTAGGATCTGCCCTGCCAACTATATATAAATGTGAAATTAACCAAATTTTAATATCCTGGGTTTTGATATTTAGCCTTGATATCTGCAGAAACTTCCATCGCATCAAGCTGACTTTGAGGAATAGGTCTTAAATAATGGAATTTCTGAATATTACGTGTAACCGTCTGAGGCGTATGATCTCCATAATTAGATCCTCCTATCTGATAAGAAGATGCATATTCCTGCCACTTTTGCGTTCTAATAAGATCGTACCATCTATAAAATTCGCCATAATATTCTCTGGATCTTTCTGCCAAAATATAATCAATTGTAATGGTTGAAGGTGTGGCAGCAACCATCGCAGCACTGTTATCCGCTATATAGGTAGTATTTTGGGCATTACTAAATTTCCATTTTCCGGCTCTTGCACGAATTACATTGATAAGATCTCTTGCAGTCATCGCTCCTGAAGCTCCTTTTACAGCAGCTTCTGCCGCGATGAAATAAAATTCTGAAAATTTAGCTGCATTAAATGGACGTGTTAATCCTGCATTAGGAAATCCTAAACCATTACCGTTATCTGTACGGTAAGTTCCTATTTTCCATAAACCAGGGAAAACCATTCTGCTAATACCATTGGGCGCAATAACCCAATCTGCTCTTCCCGGTAATGTACCGGCTCCTACACCACTTTGCCCTGCTCCTGAAGGATAGGTTGGTGTTTGAGAATCATCATTCAGAAAAGTAAGAATGGCATCATTCGGCTGAACGGGTAAATTATTTGCATTGTATAATACCGGTATAGTGGTAAGACCTGTTGCTTCTTTATTCCAATTTCCTCTATAGCTTGTAACAAAAGTTCCATCATAGCGAGAATCATTTGTTTTGTCTGCAAAGGTATTTTTTATTACTCCAATGGTAGGACACATACGTACCCAAGGACGACCTAATGTCTGGGTAGCAGCACGCTGAACGGAGCTACCGGCATCCCAGGTGGTAGAAGACTTGCTGCTTTTAATATTGGTATAATTCCAGGTCTGCATCCAGGCTGCAAAGTTGTCCGGGCTCCAGCCGGAACCAAATCCTATAGGATCACTTTCATTATAATATGAGCTAGACGATGTGTGATCTGCATACAGCATACATTCATTATTTCTGTCATTGGAGCCTACATTTAAATCATAGTAAGTAGGCTGCAGGGCATATGGCCCAGGACTGTTAATTCCCTCTAATGCAATATCATAAGCCTGTTGGAAATACCATTGGGCATTATGACCATCAGGATCCGTTCTTGCAGCTTCCGGATAGGTGGGAATATCATTAGGATTTTGCAGCCACCAGCCATAAGTAAGGTATGCTTTTGCTAAAAACAATCTTGCAACATTTTTGGTAACCCCACCCGTAACCCGTGGAGAGGCTGGTAGATTATCTATAGCTTTTTTAAGGTCAGGAAATATAGCTTTGCTATACACCTCAGGCACTGTATTTCTTACTGACGTTGCAGACGGATTAATATTAAAAGCCAGTTCCCCGGAACCAAGATCTAATGGAACACCACCGTAAGTCTGCACCAATAAAAAGTAATCAAATGCTCTGAAGAATCGGGCCTCGGAAATAAGAGATTCGGAAATTCCGAAAGACGGGCCTTTTTCAATAATTCCATTGGCAGTATTGATGTACGGAAACACAGAATTCCAAATCATACTCGGAGGAAATGTTGATGGAGTAATATTTCCATTTCCTGACATATCCAATTCTTTAAAATTGCCATCAGCCTGTTGCCCAAAAGTTGATTCATCTGTACCATTCTGGCAATTGCTCATAAAATATCCATTCCCATACAACATACGGAGATGTCTGTATAAAGACGTAACTCCCTGGTTGATGCCTTGTTCTGTATTAAAATAATCAACAGTATAACTTGTTCTTGGCTCTTCATCCAATATTTCATTACATCCGGTGAAAGTTAATGATAAGAAGATTGCTCCTGCTATCATTTTTTTATTATATTTTATCATGACTCTATAGTTTTAAAAGGTTAAATTAAGTCCCATTAAGTAGTTTCTGGTAGATGGATTATTGGTTCCAATAATTAACTGTCTCGGTCTATAGCCGCTTACCGCCTGATTTTGATCGCCAACGGAATTTGGTTCCGGATCCATTCCTGAAAATTTATGATAAGGAGAGAATAATACAACAGGATTCGTTACAGTAAAGTATATTTTCAGTGCTGTAATTTTCATATCCTTTAAAAGTTCCTTATCAAAATTGTATCCCAAAGTAATGGTACGTAGTTTAAGGTATGAAGCGTCAAACATTGCTAATGTTGAAGAATACTTCGGATTATCACCACTCAAATGGCGACCTGGTCTTGGATAGTAAGCATCGGTGTTGTCTTCTGTCCAATAGTCTACATCCACGTTATTTCCTCTTCCGGTTAATCTGTTAAGGTAACTTGCAGATCCATATAATGAACTGATCAGAATTCCTCCTTTTTGGAATGCTCCTACAGTACTAAGTTCGAAATTTTTATAAGCAAAACGCATATTAAACCCTCCCTGGAATTTAGGTGCCGTATCAAAAATCTGTCTGTCTGCTTCCCCTATAGCTCTTACAGGAGTACCGTCTGCATTATAGCCTCCGGTGTAAAGAACTTTAATAGATCCTATAACGTCAGCTGGAGTTCCCGGCTCTAAAATACTTTGATAGGGATCACCTGCCTGCCATAAGCCTATATACTGAAAATCATATAGTGCGTTGATGTTATGTCCTACAAACCAAAGGTTATTGATATCTCTGTCAATTCCAGAGGCCAGCGCTAAGATTTTGTTCTTGTTGGTATAAAGATTAACTCCCGCATCCCATGAAAAGCCGTCGGGATTATCGAAAATAATTCCGTTTAATGAAAATTCCCATCCTTTATTTTCTGTTTCGGCAACATTTTTAGTTACGTATGAAAGACCGGATGAAGCTGGAAGAGATTTATTAGATAAGAGATCAAAAGTATGGGTTTTGTAATATTCAACAGTACCAGTCAACCTGTTATGAAACAATCCGAAATCAACTCCATAATTCTGAGTCTTAGAATATTCCCATCCAAGATCGGCATTGGGTGCCTGATTTACATACACTCCGGTACCATTCGTTGTACCAAAGTTATACGGAACAACCGTCAGTGAACCTAATGTAGAATACGGTGAAACTGCCTGATTTGAAGTCTGCCCCCAACCTGCTCTAATTTTTAAAAGATTAAGAGCTTTTATATTTTTCATGAAAGATTCGTTGGTAATATTCCATCCTACGGATAATGCGGGATAGGTATGCCATTTGTTTCCCGGAGCCAATACTGATGCTCCATCTGCACGTAATGTTGCCGTAAGCATATACTTATTATCAAAAGTATACATTACCCTTCCCATGGCAGATATAAGACCGGTCTGAGAATAGATCTGATCATTCGGATTAACTGAAATATCAGCTTGTGGAGATTGCCCTAAATTGTAATACTGGAAAAAATCTGCGGGAACGTTTTTTGCACTCATATAAGTACTTATATATCTGTTGCCCTCCGCTGAATATAATCCAACGGCATTGATCTTATGCTTGCCAAAGGTGCGGTCGTATGTCAGTAAGTTTTCCAACACCCAGTGGTAGTTCTGGTTATTTCCTCTTCCTGCAGACGATGCCGTAGCGGGATTTGTACTGAAAACACCTACTCCTACGTAATTTCCACTATTGGTCGTACGGTAATCCAAACCTACATTAAGTCTATATTTAAGGCCGTTAAGAGGCAAACTCACTTCTCCGTATAGATTATTATATGATGCAAATATTTTGCTTTCGTCAACGTATTTTTCATCAAGGTTATTTAATCTTTCACGAGTAAAAATCCATGTATTGTCATTACCACCTGCGGTATTCATCAAAGATCTTAAGCTTCCATCGGCATTATAAGGGTTTACAAGAGGAGAATATCCTACGACCGCTCCCGAATTTACGCCATTACCTTCTGTTTTTGTGTAGTTTGTATTTGTTGTAAAACCAAACTTGAATTTTTTACCAACCTGCTGATCCAAAGCCAGACGCATAGAAAATCGCTCATAATTTTGTAGAGGAATCAATGCATCCTGTTTGAAATAAGATAAGCCGGCACTGTAATTTCCTCCTTCTGTTCCACCGGAAACACTAATATCATGATTGGTCATCATCGCCGGTTTATAGTATAAGCTTTGCCAGTCTGTATTGGTATCATTAGATTCGTCTGCTCCGTTTGTATATATTCCTGCATCTGCACGGAGTTTCGCAAACGTTGGCCCGTCCATCATTGGATATTTCGAAAACAATGTCTGAACTCCTGTAAAAGTACTGTAAGAAAAACGCGGTTTTTGGCCTCTTGTTCCTCTGTTTGAAGTTACTAAAATAACACCATTGGCACCTCTGGAACCATAAATGGCCGTTGCAGAAGCATCTTTCAAAATGTCAATACTTTTGATATCACTTGAGCTGATGTCTGATAATGAGCCCGCAAACGGAATCCCGTCAAGAACCACAAGAGGATTGTTATCTCCCGATAAAGATCGTGTCCCTCTGATACGGATCTGCATCGCAGCACCCGGCTTTGTAGATGATTGAGAAATATCAACACCCGCCGTTCTGCCTTGCAATGCCTGTGTGATGTTTGCAGAAGGCACCTCACGAAGTACATCCCCCTTTACACTAGCCACGGATCCTGTCACGGATTCTTTCCTCTGAGTTCCGTATCCAATTACCACAACTTCTTCAATCTTCTTCTCTTTTGTAACGGTATCTTTTTTACTCTGTGCGTACATTAAGCCAGAAGGCAAAAGAGCCATAGCAAAAAACAGGGCTGCTCTGTTGGTTTTATTTAATAAAAATACATTCATAATTATTATTTTAAAGTTAGTGTTTAAGAGAGCCAATATCATTTCTAAAAATTCTATCGGCTTTCTTATTTTTTATTAGATGTGCATATTTACAATCGCCTCGAATAGTTCCTGCTTGCCGCTCTTTGGCTGAGGCTCCCCTATTTCGTGTGCTATTTTTTGTAAATCCTCTAATGTAAGTTTACCATCTTCAAAAGCTTTCCCATTTCCATTATCAAAAGATGAATATCTCTCTGTTCTTAATTTTTTATAATCTGAGTTTTCCAAAATATCAGCTGCTACAAGCAATCCTTTTGCGAAGGCATCCATACCGGAAACATGCGCTATGAAAAGATCTTCTGCATCAATTGAATTTCGGCGGATTTTGGCATCAAAATTAATACCTCCCGATCCCAGTCCTCCATTAGGAAGAATTACCAGCCATGCCTGTGCAAGCTCGAAATAATCTACCGGAAACTGGTCGGTATCCCAGCCATTCTGGTTATCACCTCTATTGGCATCTATACTTCCCAGCATACCTGCATCAACAGCTGCCTGCAGTTCGTGTTCAAAAGTATGTCCTGCCAATGTTGCATGATTAACCTCAAGATTAAGTTTAAAATCTTTATCCAATCCGTAATTTTTTAAAAAACCAATTACGGTTTCAGCATCATAATCATACTGATGTTTTGTAGGTTCCATTGGCTTAGGCTCAATTAAAAATGTTCCCTGGAATCCCTGCTTTCTTGCATAATCACGGGACATGGTAAGAAAACGGGCAAGATGCTCTTTTTCACGTTTCATATCGGTATTTAAAAGGCTCATGTATCCTTCTCTTCCGCCCCAGAAAACGTAATTTTCCCCGCCCAATGCAATCGTTGCATCGATGGAATTTTTAACTTGAGTTCCCGCACAGGCAACAACATCAAAATTCGGGTTGGTAGATGCTCCGTTCATGTATCTTTCATGGGTAAAAACATTGGCTGTACCCCAAAGAAGCTTGATTCCCGTCTCCTTCTGCTTTTCTTTGGCATATTCTACAATGGTCTGTAGATTTTTCTCGTAGTCTCTCCAGTTGTCTGCAGGGTCTACCAGATCAATGTCATGAAAACAATAGTACTCAAAGCCCATTTTATTCATAAATTCAAATCCTGCATCCATTTTGTATTTCGCTTTGGAAACAGCGTCAGTACCCTGACTCCAAGGGTGATGAATCGTGGGACCACCAAACGGATCACTTCCGTCTGCACATAGCGTGTGCCACCAAGCCATTGCAAAGCGCATCCACTCTTTCATTGGCTTACCCATCACCACTCTTTCTGCGTCATAATGACGAAATGCTAATGGATTTCTGCTTTCTTTACCTTCAAATTTTATTGGTGCAACACCAGGAAAAAACTGTTTTGTTCCTTTTAAAACGTTCATATATATATCTGATTTTTTATGTTATTGTAAAATTTCTATTTATACTATTTCTTTAAGATGCTCGTGCCATCTTGAATATGCTTCGAAATACTGTTCTCTTTTTTCTTTCTCAGGCTCAATGACCGCTAATTTCTCAAGTGATGAAAAGGCTTCATTAGAGTCTGCATAAAATCCTATTCCCATTCCGGCTGCTCTTGCAGCACCTACGGCTCCATCTGTGTCGTACAGCTCAATCACTGCATTACTCACACTGGAAAGTGTCTGACGGAAAATCGAGCTTAAAAACATATTGGCATTGCCTGCGCGAACCACCTGGATATCCATTCCCATACCTCTCATGATATTCATTCCGTATTCGTAGGAAAAAACGATTCCTTCCTGTGCCGCCCTCAAAATATCTCCTTTTGTATGAATATTAAAATTAATTCCGTGTATGGAACAGCGGGTATCCTTGTTCTCCAATACTCTTTCTGCTCCGTTTCCGAAAGGAATAATGCTTAATCCTTTTGAGCCGATTGGTGAAAGTGATGCCAGATCATTCATATCTCCATAGGAAGAAAGTGAGGTTGCAAAATTGTGTTTCAGCCATGAGTTTAAAATTCCTGTTCCGTTAATACACAGCAATACGCCTAATCTCGTTTCCTCCGGACTGTGGTTGACGTGGGCAAAGGTATTTACCCTCGACATGGTGTCATACTCCAATTTATCCAGTACTCCATAGACTACTCCCGAAGTTCCTGCCGTCGAGGCAATTTCTCCCGGGTTGAAAACATTTAATGATAATGCATTATTAGGTTGATCTCCGGCTCTATATGAAATAGGTGTACCTTCTTTTAAGCCTAATTCCTGAGCTGCCGTTGCAGAAACTGTTGATTGAATCCCGAAAGTAGGGATGATTTCAGGGAAAAAGCTTTTCGGAATCCCATAATAATTGATAACATCTTCCGAGATACAATTATTTTTAAAATCCCAGAAAATCCCTTCTGATAATCCTTCTACCGTCATTCCGATTTCTCCGGAAAGTCTCATGGCGATATAATCTCCGGGAAGCATTATTTTATCTATTTTTTCGAAAATTTCAGGTTCGTTTTCTTTAACCCAAGCTAATTTTGAAGCGGTAAAATTTCCCGGCGAATTCAATAAATGTGATAAACATTTCTCTTCTCCAATTTCTTTAAAAGCCTTTTCACCATACGGAACAGCACGGCTGTCACACCAGATAATCGACGGACGCAGCAGATTCTGATCTTTATCGACTAAAATCAAACCGTGCATTTGCCATGTAATGCCAATTCCCTTGATGTCTTCAGGGTTGATTCCAGATTCATGCATCACCGACTCATGTGCCAGTTTTAGATTCAGCCACCATTCAGCGGGGTTCTGCTCGGCCCAGCCTGAGTTGATGGCCATAATTTTCATTTCCTTTTTTGGAGAAAAATCTGATGCAATAATTTTTCCACTGGATGCCTCAATGAGACAAACTTTTACAGAAGAACTGCCTATGTCATATCCTAGCAAATACATAATTTGATAAAAGGGGGAATTTATTTAATTAGTTTAGTGTTGTTTTTCTTGTAGATCTTAGCGTCGAACTTGTAATATCTTGCTGCCCGATGCGATACATTTTTTTCTATTTCTTCTAAAGGAATAATATAATTAAATGATGAAATTTTTTTATGAAAATTCTTGATATCGATCTGTTTTTCACTTAATGCGCTGTACAGCTGATACAGCTGTCTTATGGTAAATTTTTTCGGCAGCAATTCAAAAATAATTGAAAAATCTGTCTCAATCCATCTTCTTATCTCGGTTAAAGATTCGTTGATGATTTTATTATGATCAAAAGGTAATGCAGGTACCTGATCGATAGGATGCCAGTCTACGGTCTCATACTTGGTACTGTTGATTTTCTGATCTATTTTACATAAAGAAAGGTAGGCGACTGTAATAATCCTATCAATATTATGCATATACTCGGTTCCCATCCACTTGATATCGCTCTGATTGCTTGCACGAAGCGGATCGGCAAAGCACTTGAACTGTTTCAGAACCATTTTTTTTATTCCCGTTAACTCGTGAAGAACTCTATGGGCTGCATCATCGACATCTTCGTTACTAAAAATCAAGCTACCTGGCAATTTTCTTTGCTTATCTGCAGGTACATCATCTATGTATCGTTGCACAAGTAAAATATTGAGTCTGTTATCATGATCAAATCCAAATACCACACAATCGACAGAGACATAAGTATGAATAAAATCCTGGTTCATTTTTTATTAACATTTACGTAACATGACAAATATAAAAATTCAATCGAGAAAAAAAAATAAAATCTACACTACAGACTATATATCAATAGTTTACATATCTATTTTTTATGATAAGAATGATATAAAAAATATGATAAGGTTATCATATTTTTAATGATTAATATTTCAGAATAGCTTAATAGATAGTTATTTAAATGTAAAATTAACACTTAAAAAAAATAATATTTATTTATATATATCTTATGATAAGAAAATTTTAATTTTTATTGATTTTTTTTAGAAATTCATTAAGAAAAACAAATATTTCTGTCAAAATACGTACTTTTAAGACGTGTATTTTTTACAATTATTCGAGCCAAGATCCAAAATTTCTCAAAATTGTAAATTTCAAATACAAAATCGGGACAAGTTTTAAAGTTTTCCAAAAGTTGAAAAAATCTCCTGTATATAAGGATAAAATAATTGCTAACAACCTATATGAACAACAATCCTCTCCTGTTGTTTTGATCTCTTTTTTTGAAATATCAAAGAAAAATTATTTCAAAGAATTGAAATCTCCATTTAATACATCTTGACAATATTTTGATAATATCAAATAAAATACATAAACAGATATTTTAATTTGGTCATCGAAAGATTTGCATTTTTGTTTATCTTCTTCCGTTAAATATGAATTATTAAATATTTTCTTTTTTTCAATTAAGTCTAAGGCATCATATGATTTTCCAGATGGAGACTTAACGACAATTATAGCACCCTCCTCCCTGTAAATAGTTGAAAATTCAATAGTTACATTTGTTTTTTTCTAAAAATAGAATATCTGAGTTTTGCTGTCTCCAGCTAAATCCATACTCTTTAGCAATATCTTTAAATTGCTCCTTTATAAAATCTACATATTCTGTTATTTCCATTGTTTTAATTATCTTATGATTAATCTACTATTTTATGTTCCTCAAATCGGGTTAATGTAGGCAGTTTCCTTCGGTTAAGTTCGCTTGGTAAAACATTCGTTTGGTTTTTGGATCAAATCGATACCCATGTTTCCATTCAAAAAGATTAAATTCTTTTCCAAAGCCTGTTAAAATAAAAAGTCGCCATTGCTGACGACCTTAAAATTATTTCAAAGAATTGAAATCTCCATTTAATAAATCTTGACAATGATTTTTAACAAATATTGCTACATTAAATATTAAGGATTTATTATCATCATTAAATTCAATGGATTTTGTTATTTCATCTTCTGTTAAAAAATCAGGATTCCCTAATTTTTTTATAATGGATTGATATAAACTATAATAAGTTCCTTTTTTAACATTTCTAAAATATGCATTCATTCCATCATCATATTTTTCAGTTGAAAAATAAATTTCTAAAAATTGATTTTTCAGTGCCACTATGCCCGCATTTCTATTTTCGAATATCATATTATTTGCAGTTGCTACTTCTTTAAACTGTTCTTTTATAAAATCTATATATCCTGTTATTTCCATTGTTTTAATTATTTTATGATTAATCTACTATTTTATACTCCTCAAATTGGGTTAATGTAGGAAGTTTCCTTCGGTTAAGTTCGCTCGGTAAAAGCATCCGCTTGGTTTTTGGATCAAATCGATAACCGTGCTTCCATTCAAAACGATGAACTTCTTTGCCGAAACCTGTAAGTTTTTCACCAATTACATTTCCATTTTCCATTATTGGATTTCTTAAATTAATTAAATCCGACATAATCACGACTTCCACTTTCTGTCTTACCGCCGCATCTACCCATTTGGCTCAATTCTACATCTATTGTGAAATTTGCCTCATCGATAACTCTGGATTCAAATTTAGTAATTTGTAAAGCAAACCTTCACCTCTGGCTTTTGTATTACAACAAAAACCACTACAAAATGTGGTGGTTTTATTTATTGAAATTTGTAATGATGATTGTATACTATAAGTTCTCCTTCATTTCAAAAACAAGAATATTTTTCCACCTGTCTCTAGTACGGGTGCCATAAAAAAAGTATTATCTCTTCTTCTTCAGTTGCAAAACAGGCAAAAAAAGAGGTTGTTTCAAAAGTAATCACTGTCTCAGACTCCTTATTTAAGAGATTTCTAAAACATTATTTTACCTTTTAAGACATCCTCTATATAAGATATATGGTCTTATACTTCTTTCGCCTTATAGGATAACGCAAGCTCAACTACTTCTTCAACAGATGGATTGTATTTAGATAAATCATCTGTTCTTGCATTGTAATTTTCAGGGTAAAAAAATAGATTTGCTCCATTAGGATGAGGAACGTTTTTACTGAATAGTTCATAATACTCATCTATTTGCTCTTCCGTTCCTTCAGCATTTACAATTTTATATCCTAATTCTATTAATTCTTCCTTTGTCATATGTTATAATTTTTCAAAACCCATAGGTAATCGGAGATTCAATATCTTTATGAAATAATCTATCTGTTTATGAAGTCCCAGAGGTTTGGTTCTCCTTAATAATCTTTAAAATTAAAGTTTTATTTTCTACAGTTTAATTTTTTAGAATTGAACGTCAAGACTAATCTCTGAAGGAGATAATATGCTTTAATAATTCTACTAAACAATAAAATAGAAAGAGCAGTCTTCAACAAAAAAATATGCTATTAGGAGAACAGATCAAGTTTGGAATGTTTTTATTTTTTCTTCCAACCAAGAATATAATTCCTCTGGAGTATTTAGTCGTTTTTCACATCCTTGTGTAATTAAGTTTTTGGAGTATTCTTGAACTTCAACATATGATATGTTAGAAAAATCTTCAAAATCTTCAACTAAAAACTCATCAGACTGATAGAAAAAAGTGGACATAAAATATCCATATTTGAGGCAATTCAATAAATTATTCCTACTGATTTTATCTTTATTTTCAAGTAAAATACTAAACGGATTTATTTTTAAAAATTTATTCAAGATGATCAAATCATCATATTCATATAGATCGATAATCCTTCCATCCGGATTGTCAGGTATTGCTGGCCTATTAGTGTTTTTTATCAAAACCTCTTGCCAATCCTGCTTTGTAAAATCTATCCATAATTCCGTATTTGATATAAATAAACCTTTAGTGACCTTATATAAAGTCATAGAATATATAAAAGCATCAATCCTTTCTCTTTTGGAGAATTGCTTGAAGTATTCTTTATATAATTCCGAATAATCAATATTAGGATTGCTATCCATCATTTTTATAAAATTTATTGCACTCATATCATTACTTTATTTTTGTTGTAATTTCTTTCCATCTTTACAAATTTTTTTAGTTTGATAATCCTAATGATGATTTTAATTTTCTATCTAATCTAGACCATCATAAAAGTCAGTATTGCTATTTCTTCCATAAGTTCCATCGAAATTCATTTTTATTTATCAGATGTATGATTATATTGATTAATAAAACTTTCTACATACTCAGTAAAACTATTAGCTATCTTTTTGTGATATCTTTTTGGGTCGGAATTATCATCAGTATACCCTTCCATATCTAGCCCGTAAACAGGGGGGTTCTCTCCTTCATCAAAAAAAATGTAATGTATATAAACTCCATCTGATTCTGCGATTACCCAAAACTCTTTATTTATTAAGTTTTTCAAACCATAATCTTCTAATTGTTCAAGAGCATCAGCATTGGCAGATTCTAAAAAATCAAATGCGCCCCCTAAGGCTGTATTAGAATTATGAAGAGGATAAAAGTGCATACCCGTTAGCTCTAGAAATTCTTTGTATGCTTTAGGAAAGCTCTTTTTTATTTTTAATTCTAAACCGTTTATTAATGAAGGATCAACATTGCTATTTTGCCATTTGTTTTTAATGAGATAATCATTAAGATTTTGAAAGTATTGTAAATTCATAATAAATTATATTTTAATTCCATTTTGTTTTAAAAACAGTACGAAGGTTTCATTATTAGTCACGGGCTCAATAATATTCTTATTATTCTTATACATTGGCCTTACTACTTTGATTTCAGATTTTGGATAAACAATAGCTCTGCTAAGAATCTCTCTTTTACAAACATTACACGGATCGTAGGTTGTAAGAATTCTTATTTTTATTTCTAATTTATTTAGGTCAATGTTATGTTCTGTTGCAATTTTGGCAATGTCTTCATCCATTAATGAAGTAATTTTCACCTCAGAGTCATCAATTCTTGATCTCGAAGGATCTAATGCAGAATCTTCAAACATTTCTTTTTGAATTGGTTCTAAAGTTCTTTCAATACCTTTTCCATTATTCATTAGATCTTTTTTAGATGCACTTGCCCAATAATCATGCTTGGAAAAAAGCAGTTTGCCTTCAAACCATATTTCTAATTCTGCATTTGCAATATTTGTGAATCTAGCCTTCCCACTTTTTAATTTTGCTAAAATTTTAACTTCTTCTAATGAGATTTCTACTTTCTTAATTCTATTAGACAATTTACCATAATACCATTCATGTCTTACCTTTCTGAAGTCCAAACCCGCTCTTTCCCTTTGAAAGCTTTTTCTGGCGTATTTTAAATGACTTTCTATTCTCTGTATGTTTAGATTTGTTGATCTAAACTTTTTCCTTTCTTTAATTTTTTCATCTAAAATCTTTCGTGGATCTTCTTCAATCTCTTGTTTAGAGAGCTTTTTGTCTATCTCTTTTTCAGCATTATCAAAAGATTCTTTAACTTCACTTTCAGCCGTTTTCGCTTCCAGTTTCTTAGAAAAATCATCAGACTCTTTCCTCAAAGTTTCATAATAACCTTCAAGATATTTTTGAGTTTGCTTTTCTAGTGCCAACTCTTTTTCTGCTTTGGAAAGATTTTTCAATAAAGAAATTTCCTCTGCAACCTTGCTTGCTTTTCCAGCCTTCAATGCCGGAACTAAAAGAGTAATGATATCTGGCATTAGCTCTCCAAGTTCTTTATAGCGATAATACTGATTACTGCCATATTTCAAATACCAATTAGGAATTTCTTTTATTGCAATGCGAAACTTTTCCCATAGCTTTTTTATAAAATCCTCAAAATTATAAACGATTTCATTTAAAAGTTCCTCAAAAGCTTCTCCTAATGCATCTGTAAGTGCAAAGCCAATTCCATCTCTTGCAATGATCATTATTAAAGAGACTAAATCTACAATTCCGGCAGCAAACTCTATGCATCCATTCCAAAGACCAACTAAAAATGCATTGAGATTATAAATCTCATTAAGCATTTCTCCTTCAGGTAAAAGATCATCTAATATTTTTAAACCTTCATCCAATAAAGAAGAAAACTTATCAAACAAATATAATAAAACATTGCCTAAAATTTCTTTGAAAATCTTATCTATAGCAGCATCATTTTTATCAGGCTTCGAGATATTATCAATATGTTGTTTGAATTCATTTTTTATGGTTTCTTTTATACTTTTTCTGTTTTGGGGAGCTATAATATCTGGAAGAAAAGCCGGGGTAAAATCTTTTTCTAATAAGGCATTCCAATATTTTTCTTCATTATATTTTTTTGTTCTCATCCATTGTGAGATTTCCAAAAGCTTTTTAGGTGTGTTCAATCCTAAAAATTCTTCTCCTTGCAAAAGAATTAAAAACAATAACATGTCATCGAATTTCTTCTTCTTATAATCATATTGTATGGCTTTTGCTAAAAGATTTTTTAATTCCACAGCATTTAGCTTTCTTTCTTTTTCCGCTTCTGAGAATGCAAGACTTGAATCAGTTTTTATTTCAAAAGATCTATTCAAAAATTCTTCGGCTAAATGATCTTCGTCAGTTTGTCCTAAAAAAGGATATTTAAAACGTAGCTTTTCTATAGCTTTTTCCCCAAGTTTGACTCTTACAATTTTTCCAAAATCGAATTTTCCGTCGTCTGTTTCAATAAGAAACATGACTTGATTATCTTCGGGTTTAAAATCAGGATTTGCGTATTGTTTTAAAACTTCTTGTCCATCAGGATTCGCATATACTACAAACTTTATGTCATCCCAATTTTCTTCTATGGAATTGTTATATAATGAGGCTAATGCAGAACTGAGCTTCTTGGAAAGATCTATAATACTAAAATTGGACTCGTTTAAAACTCGAGAGGGACCATAATCTGAAACTGCAAACGCGGGTAATCTTTTTTCCCAATACTGCCCAAAAGGACTGTCTTTAAATGCACTTATTTGATCAAAAGTTTTCTCTTTGGTTTTAAAGAAGTTTTGTTTGTTGAGTAATCCATTTTGGATATCATTTTCTGAAAGAAGTTTAGAACCGGATAACCCGATACTTCCTTTACTATTTAATATTTCTAAACTCATTTTGTGATTTTTAAGATTAAAAAGGCAGAGTTTTTCAGGCTCTGCCTAATATTAATTTATGAGAGTTTATCCAGTTCATCTTTGTGGTTTTCCACAAACAACTGCAGGTAATAGTCTAACAGTTCTAAAAACCTGATCTTATTACTTTTCAAAAGCCAAAGCATGTATTTATAGCTCGGCACTTTTACTTTATCTGTTGTCTGGTCACCCTGAGGCTCTTTTAAAGGAAGCTCGATGGGACTGTTGGAATCATCCAGGAGATAGCTGGCTGTTTCTTTATAGATGATCCATTCCGGAGCCGGCAAAGAGATCTTAACTTCTTCACCGGTTTCCTTATTTTTCAAAACCTGCTCATATCTGAAATAGATAAACTCTTGCTCAGATTTGGCGTCGATATCTAACACACGGATACTTCTGTTGAATTGGGGAAGGATCGGGTGTGCATGCATCGGCAATTCTGCAAGGTTTAAAGAGGTATTTCCGATACTATTTAGGATTTCCTGTATATTTTCTGGTATTATTATATGATCGTTCATGGTTAAAATTTATATTGTTCTAAAATGTTAAATGATGCTGAAGTAGCAGATGGTGAGTTTCCTATCATGGCAAATAAGCTTAATGCAATTACCGGAGCTGATTTGGTATAAATCCTCGTGGTATTATTCATCGTAACGGATATGGTAAATAGTCCATTGTTGCGTATGATCTGCATTTCACCCGTATAGATACCCCAAAAGGTAACCCCTTGTGAGCTTAAGTCTGGAAAGATAGAAATTCCTCCTCCTCTGTAGTTGATACTCCCTCTTCCTTTTATCACTGATAAATCGCTAAGGGCAACCGCATCAGCATTATTACAAAGACCAATGACAAAAGGGGTATTGTTGTCGGCTCCGGATTGAACATTGGTAATATTAATTCCTATTCTTAAGTAGAAATTGTCATCTTCACCAAATAGTTCACTTGATTTCCCTGCCGAAACAGTTGTTAAATCATTGCCTTGATACGCCTTATTTGCAGGGTTACTGTTATAGGTAACCGAACTGTTCCCTCCTATCATCGTATTAGAACCTGGCGTATATTCTGCATAAGTCCAGGTTAGTGGAGGGATAGAAGGTACAATTGAATTAACAATCTGAAGCATTGTATTGGCTCCGGTTAAATAATATGCCACACCATTCCACAATCGTATTTTGTATTTTCCTTCTGCAATGGTTGAAAAATTAAACCAAAAAGAAAGATCAATACCGTTGTCGTACAGCTGTACCTGCGATGCAGGGATCTCAGCAACTACAACAGGATTCAAATCGGTGCTTGATTCCGTACAGAGTTCAATTTTAAAACTGGTAGGAGGTAAATTCAAATTGGCTCCCTTTAATGTTATCCAAGTGGGTTTATTAGCCCTGTCAACAATAGGCGGGGATATAGAAGCTACACTCATCGTAGCTGTTGTCCATCCACCGTTCATCGCTGTTTTCCAAGCTGTTTTTTCTGCAGTAGAAAGGGTTGTCGGTAAGCTTAAAAAAGGCTGCTTTCCATTAGTTTTCCCCACCCGTCCTGAAGCATTCTGGGATAAAAATGTATTGAATGTGGAATCATTCGAAACATCACTCAGTCCTGTAATTGAATAATACAATCCGAATGTATTAAGCGTCCAGTTGGCTCCCAAAGTAAGTCCGGCTCCTGCTACAGTTGTAAGTGATGAATTGGCAACATTCTTTCCCAAATCTCCCGCAGGAAGTTTTGCCACTTCTCCATTATCATTCAAACCAATAATCTTGGGATAATCCTGTGCATTGCCATCTACTGAAGGAATATCTAATTTCAGGGTTAATCTTTCACGTGTATTTGCATTGTAGTCTGCCTGGCTTGCAATACCTTCGGCAATTAAATCCGGATTAGAAATGCTTACATGTTTATCTGAAAGTTCCACCGGAATTGATCCTTCTACAACAGCATGGGTCTTTAAATCTCCATTAACATCAATCGCGTAGTCTGTATAAGTTGCTCCGCCCGGTTCTGCTACCTGGTAAATAACATTGGTTTCTCTTTCTCCTATCGGAGGTAATGCATTTACTCTTATAATTTTTCCAATATTGGACATAATCTTGTTTTTTAGTTAATAGTTTTCTTAAAGCCAATCGCCCGTAATGATTTTTTCTTCTTCTCCGGGCTGAATACCAAGCAGGTTGTCATTCTTTTCAAAATTGAATTTCCCCGGAGTAATCACTTCAGATGGAACTTCAAAATCATCAGGATTTTCCGTAGTAAATGGTAAAGCGTGTGCTACTTTCAATCCAATGCTTTCTGCCTGAAGAATATTTAATGTTGTAGGAATTCTTGTTAGCCAAGCCTTTCCTTCTTTTTTTCCTTTTGGCTCTTTCATTTCGTCTACGATCGATAAATACAACTCATCCCCGATTACAGGAACTTCACCGCCATTCCAGATTTTACCGGTTGCCAGATAGAACTGTACTGCATCTTCAAAGCCGGGACGAACCGTTACAATCACTCTTGCCATACCGCTCTGCAGGAAATTTCTGAACAAAGGATCCGTATTTTCTGATTGATAGAGATCTACCCAATTCTGTTTCTTTCCCCAGTAATACGGGTACAGGTAATAAGAAAGATTATCCCATTCAAACGCCTGTTCCATGAATTTTACAAAAGCAGTGTACTTATCTAGTTTTGAAGAAAGCACAGTCTCATAATCATTAAATGAATTTCCCTGAGTGAGTCCTGATAAACCATATCCATGAGTAGAATCAGTGGCTCTGTCTGCCATATAGGAGATACAGTTTTTACGTAATACTGTATTTTCAATCTGTCTGTAGAAATTAGGATTTGAATCTTTAATCACTACCGCTTTGTTATCCGCTTCAGCTTTAGCATTATTATAAGCTATAAGAGCGTCTTCATAGGCATTGATAATAGCATTGAAAGTTTTTTGCTGCCATGCATTTCTAGCCTTCTGAGTAAGTCTGCAGGTGATATTTAAAGCGCCCTGAATAATTGGGCTCTCTCCGGTGGCAAATGAGAATTCCAATTTATCTTTTACATTTAATCCATCGATAGTACCGCTTTTTTGGGTATCTGCAGTACTCATAATCCATGACGAACTTTTACCTGCAATAGACATGAAGGCAGCATGATTCCCATAAAAACCATGAGGCCAGGTATTGAACACATACTCAACATTAGTAGCAGTATATCCTTCAGGAATAAGAACTTCACCATTTCCGTTCACTACTTGAATCTTTTCATCATCTTTACCGCTAAATGCAGGATCTCGCCCCGTAAAAGCTTTGGTGATAGAAAAAGATTCCATTGGTTTTTCATCAAGCTCTGCATTGTATTTCCCCATCCAGTACTTCAACTTCACCTCATTGGCTAAAGCGCTGTAATCACTGATCTGCATATCACCCTCTGCCCTTGGATCAACAGGTTTTATCAAATCAATTTGGTCAGGATCTTTTATTTCTTTCATTCCTAATAAATGAAGCCTGGCGGGTTCGGGTATCATGAATTCGAACATTGTTCTTATGCCATAATTATAGATCTGGTTTTTCATAAGCTTATCAACCCATCTATATACTCCAACAACATGCTTGTCGCCTTTTCGGTTATCCAGGCCGTGAGAATTACTTTCTTCAAATTCATCAATGATTTTTTCAATTCTTTCTTCATGAATTTTTGTTACGATCCTGTCCATCGCTCTCGCTGTGATATCCTGAGCTTGTATAGTTGCCTGTCTTGTACTTTCTTCTTTCGATGTATGATTAGCAAAATTTGCAGCAATTCCAGTATTAAAACTAGCTCCCATTCCTGCTCCTCCTGTCTTCCAAGAGGCATCAAAATGAGTGCTTAGACTCATATCTCTAGCTTCCTGTGCCATTTTTGAGATCTCGCTCTGCATTTCAAAACGATTGGCAGTAGTGGTATCCGTAAGCTGTTCCCGTTCCGTATCTGATGATGTAGTGGTCGTATTTTCACTTCTTCTCAATCTTCTGGTAGATTTTTCACGGTATTCTCTTGCCATTACGTTTTCGATATGGGCAACTTCGCCTTCTACATAAGCGTGGGTGCTTTGCTCTACCTTTAAATAATCTGCCACACCAATATTTTTAAACCCGAACCCGGAAGGAATAAAGTTGTTTTCATCGTCAATGATCACAGGATCTTCCCCTTCTTCAACCTGCAGGACAAAATCTCCTGTATTGCATGCTCTGGCCGTAACACCGGGAACGGTAAACTCGGCGACCCTGCCATTGGCAAATACCACTTTAACCCTTAATGTAGAATCCTGAATAGTGTAAAAATCCAAACCTGGACTGTACAAATCATTTAGGAAAATGGTATTCCCTGTTCTGGTTTTTACAAAATACACCCCATCAATTGAGGATGGCGTTCCATTGGGAGTAAGAGCATAGGATAATAAATTTACATCCCATGAAGAGTCCGGAACATTCAAAGCCAGATTAAGAGTATATCCTTTATAAATAAAATTCGGGCAAACCTGGAAGGTAAAAGGAACAGAAATAGTTTTTGATGCAGGGATGAGAATACCTCCGATACTTTTATAAACTTCTTCATTTCCCTGAAAACTCTGAACGATCAGATTATTCAGCTCTTCTACATTTTTATCGACTGCAGTATTGATTTCTCCAAATGTATTCCTCCCTTCTAAAACAGATTCAAGGTCATTAATGCTTTCTTCCACAGAACGTGAAGATGATTCTCTTTCGGGATCGAACGTATATCCTAATACATCGAGTAAAGCTTCTAAATTTTCCGGTTTTAGTTCTGTTACTAACGATTCTGCGCTTACTTCATCCTTAAACTTGAATTCAAATTCCGGAAGTCTTGGAAAAGGAACCACCGGCAGCTGCTGGCATGGATCTTCAGGGTTATACTCTGTTCCGGGAGGTCTGGTACTGCAATATTCTTGTTTAGAATCAGCAACTGCCTTATTATATTCTTCAAGAATAGGAATTATTCTCTCTTGATGTGCTTGATTCTGAATCTTAAATTCTGTCTCATAATCCTTTTTATATTGTTTAATGACGGCAGAAAGATTCCTGTTCAACAGTTCGATTCTACTGAGTTTTGTTTTTGCAGCGGAAATTTCCTGCTGTTTTTTCATATCATCAGTAGGCAAGGTTTGCATAACTTCACTACCCAGAGCTTTAGAGCTGGAGGTTATAGCTAGTATGTTATTATCATCCAACATTAGTTCTTTTGGAAGAACTACTTTTGCTGCAAGAGCCAACAAAACATCATTCTCCCCTGTAACAGAAAGAGTATGAAGTGCCAAAAGCATTTGTATAAGGGTTTCTTTAAGATAGAAATTTTCCTGTGTAACTACCTGGTAAATTAAGTTATTCCATAAAACATGAATTTCTGGAATCAGGTAGCCCGGCGGTAACATCTCTTGTTTTGCTGCTTCAAATTCTTCGTAAGTACATCTTGTCTTATTTACCGCCAGCCAAATGGCGAATGTATACAGTTCAGGATAGCCGGCTTTAAAATCGGTCAAGCTTTCAATACGGTCGGCGTTTGTTTTAAAAACTTCAGCCCTCTCACGTAAGAGCTTTTGTTTAGGTCCTGTACCTTCCGTTACCGGTTCATAAAAAGCGGTATCGGACTTCATTTGTTCAGGAAAAAAAATAAATCTTTTATCCTGATCTTTTTCATCAGAAAGTTGAGGGCTACGTAAGCTTACAAATCTAAAAAGTGTCTGGGTCGGGGTGTTCTCTGCAATTGGATCTGCAGCGCTTTCATTTTCTGTCATTTGGTAATCTTGTTTTGGGTTATTTTTTAGTGAGTTCTCCGTTTATACGGATAGGTAATTTGCTACTATTGTGGAAAAAAAGTATCGGTTCTTATGGTTATTAAATTATATTATCAGTTTTGTTAAATATATAAAAAATACATAATATTAATTCACATATTAACGTATATTAATACACAAAATCAAATAAATCAACCAAATAAATCAATATAACTAAATATTTACTAATATAAATACATTATTATTTATCGTATTAATTAGTTTAAATACTCACGTTAATTTTTTATAATGAAGTAAAAGTTCAGATCTTTATCATTCTATTTTTTTTCTTAATGCAAAGATCTGAACTGGAAGCGACAGAACTTGTCGTGTTAAAATTATAATTTGAAATTTTTGTAAGAATTTTTAAATCCAGTCATTCTTTTTTAGACAACTTAGATGAAAATTCTTATCATATTGCACGTATACATTCTTCTCCAATTCTGTTGTTATTATTAAAAACATGTCTGCATCATTTTACACATCCGTGAAGGACAGATAAACAAACGAGTATAAAAGTATTCTTAACTAATATAAAGCAGTGCTATTAAAACGTTCATACTTCATAAATCTTAATATTTATGAAAACAGCATATTTATATGTCAGAGTAAGCACTGACGAACAGAAGAGAAAAGGTTATTCTCTTCCTGAACAGGAAGATAGACTACTGAAATATTGCGAACAGAACCAAATTGTCGTCAAAGGAATCTTCAGAGAAGATTTTTTAGCAAAGGATTTTAACCGACCCGAGTGGAAGAAAATTATTAAGAAATTAAAAAGTAATAAAAAAAGACCAGCTGAAAATATACTTTTCATCAAATGGGATCGTTTTAGCCAAAACATTGAATATGCCTATCAAATGCTTGGTATATTAAGGGGGCTAAATACTAAGCCATTGGCTATTGACCAACCAATTGATTTTGATGTACCTGAAAGTATAGTGATGCTTGCGGTATATCTTTCAATACCCGAAGCTGAAAACAACAGAAGAGGTAGAAATGCTTCCGATGGGATACGTAGATCCCGGAAAATGGGCAGATGGGCAGGAAGAGCCCCCATGGGATACATAAACCAGTCAACACAAGAAGGAAGAAAAATCATCGTACCAAAGCAACCACAGGCAGGTTTGATTAAGTGGGCTTTCGAACAGTTTGTAAAAGGTACATATTCTATCAATCAAGTTAGAATCATGACTGTTCAGAAAGGATTACAGTGTAGTAAGAACAATTTTGGAAAATATTACGCAATCCTATTTATTGCGGGATAATAACGGTTAAAGCCACTAAAGATGAAGATGTTCAATTTGTAAAAGCAATCCATGAACCTATTATATCTGAAGATCTTTTCCGAACAGTTCAGTTTCTTCTTAAAAGCAGGCGTAAACAAAATGAAGCAAAGCTTTATACAAAATTCTTATTCCCACTTAGAGGACTCATAGACTGTCCTTTCTGTGGGCAAAAGTTTACAGGAAGTACCTCTAAGGGGAAACGGGCAAAATACAGATATTACCATTGTACAACTTCGAAATACAAGGGCAGATTTAGAGCGGATATTCTTGAATCTTCATATGGAAATTACTTAGAAAATATTACTCTCCTCCCCAATCTATACAAGCTTTTTAATCTTATATTGGAAGAAGAAAATATATTCTCTGTAAGAAGACAATGTTTAGATGAAAGAAAAACTATTTTTTCAGAAATTTCCCAGCATAAGCAATTCTTAGCAAAAGCTAGAAGATATCTACTTGCAGGAAAAATAGATTTTGAAGATTTCAGGGACACAAAAAAAGAACATAATCAAATTATGCATAATCTAAATGACAGATTACAACATCTTACTCGTAAACTAAGTATAGATAATTCTGAACATGCAGATATATGGTCTGATAATGGAATTAATATTTTTCAATTCTATAACATCCAAGATTTCGTAGGTAAAAGATACATTGCAAGTATGTTTATACCTTCTGAAATAGACATATTTGAAAGAAATTTTAGATCAATACAAATAAATCCAACTCTAAAAAAATAGTAATGTATGATGCTACAATCGAAGATAGGACTAAAAAACCATTACAAATTACAGAAAAGGATATTAATAGAATTACACAATCTTTTTCTGAAAGAATGGTTTCTATCAATCAGGCAATAAGAATACTACGGGATAATGACATACGTATTAATAATGACGAGGCAATCATTATCTTAGATTTTCTCTATATGTTAGCAGCATCTTTTAAAAAGGATACTAATCTGGAATTGAGAGATTGATTGAGTAAAGGATTATTGAACACAAAATAATGGATAATGCGAAAATTATCAAGACAAATATTTTTTCGTCAAAAAACAGTAGAAAACTCGAACACTTTTTAACACAACAACAAAGTAATGTAATCAACTGAAAATCAACACACATAAAACACAAAAAAAGGAGACGTTAAAAAATAAACGTCTCCCTAAGCGGAGAGTGAGGGATTCGAACCCTACCTTCCAATATGCGATGGATATTGACTTTTTATGTTGATGATTTAAAGAGTGCCACAAATGCGCCACAACTTTCAATTGTCTCCTAAAAAGTCATCTTAAGAACTTTCTTTTTTTTGGTGCGGAGAAAGAGGGATTCGAACCTAACTGATAAACGCTGTGGTGGTGCTGATTTTCACTTGTGAAAATTAATCAGAGCCACGAATACGCCACAACTTTCTATCGGATGTTCTAAAACCAATTCTCCTTATAAGCACATATTTTACATACCTGCAAAATACTAACGACTATATTCAAAGAGCATATATTTCGAGTTATAAATATAATTAAAATTAATGAGTTAAGTACAAAATGTAACAAACATTATCAATGACATCTTATTGAGATCTAGTTTTGGTATTAAAAATAATTATTATAAATTAGGATCAACCTATATGTAAGCCAAATTGATAAAATATATTTTGACCCCGTGAAACTACCTAGTGAATTTGAAGACCAATATGTAAAAGATGTTCTTTATAATAGATCATTAGAAAACCTGCCGGATGAAAAATGGGAACCCATAGAAGGTTATGAAAGTTATAAAATTTCGAATTACGGAAGAGTGAAAAGTCTTGCACGTGAGACTTTATCATTATTTGGTAAAGAGCGAACACTCCCGGAGATGATAATGAAACCCGGTTTTGTAAAACATTTTAACAAATACCTCAATAAGTATTTTTATAATATCAATTGTAGATTATCACGGGATGGCAAGAAAACCAGTAAACCTGTATCTCGTCTCGTATATTATCATTTTGTTGAGGAATTTGATTTCTATGACCAACGTATTCACATTGAGGCTAAGGACGGTAACAGGCTTCACGTGCATAGTTCTAATTTAAAAAAAAATTCAGCCAGTGAGAGAAGTTTGAAGACCTTTCGTATGGACAAAGCTAAAAATCGACATGTCTTTTACCAGCAAACTGTCAGCCAATATACCACTGAAGGAGAGCTTGTTGCTAATTTTGACAGCTTTTATGCAGCAGAAAAAGCTTTCGGCATAGATGCAACAGCTATTTACCATGCAACCACTAAACAAACTTTAGTCGCAGGAGCATATCGCTGGTTCTTACAAAGCAATCCTCCTAAAAAGGAAGATTTTATCGTCTCTGATAAATCCGGAAAATGGTTTAATGAAGAACTATGGATAAGATTGGGTAAGCCCCTAATTGATAAAAAGAGCCCACCCTCTTGTATGAATCTCTCTATTGAAGATCTCCCAAACGAAAAATGGAAACCGATACCCGGTTTTAAGGGACGGTTCAGTATTTCCAATAAAGGAAGGATAAAAAGATGGGGTAGCTGGAATCCAGTCGGAAGAAAGTTTTTTCAGAAAGATAGCATCGTCCCCCAGTTTGTTGAGTTTAAAGGGGATACTATATATTCAATGTGTGTCGTATTAGATGATTTATATGATAAAAAGAAGAAAAGCCGAATTGAAATTGCTAGATTTCTTTTTCATTGTTTTGTCAAGGCTATTGACCTCAATGATAAAACGCTTATTGTACTCAATGAAAATAATCCCCAGTGGGAATTAGATCTGTCAAAGCTTGTATTACGATCTGTCAAAGATATTCCCAAAGGGAAAAAATTAAAATCGATACGTATCCTACTTAATTCAAAAAAAACATTTAACGATGTTCTTTGGGAAAAACTAGGCAAACCAGACGTTAAAAAAAAAAATCCTCCACCAATTCTGAATTTGTCTCTATCGGATCTTCCTAATGAACATTGGAAGCCCTTGCCTGGTTATGAAGGGAAATATGTTATTTCCAATAAAGGAAGAGTAAAACGACTAAGTGGCTGGAAAATGGGAATTCAATTTTTTGCTGAAGAGCAGATTTTGACCATCAATACAGATAAGTTCAAAGACAGTCTTTATCTATGCTTTCGGTTACATGAACAGATACGTAGAAGGTCGATGAGACTTCACCGCCTACTCTATCATTGCTTTGTGGAAGAATTTGATCTGAACGACACCTCAATGGTTGTGGTTAATGATAATATCCCACTATGGGAAATGGATCTCTCAAAACTATCATTACACGATTCCAATTCACGGCTTAATCAAAAGAGACTGATCGCACAAAACAAATCGGGAAATAAATAATTATCAGGTTACGTGTAGTAAAGCCCTGGATTACTACTCTATTACATTTATTCATACTCTTTCGTTTAGGATTCTTTTAGGACGTACAATTCTATAGGAAGGCATGTAAGCACATAAGCTACCTTATTCTTATGTAAAGCATCGTTATATGTCAGAATATGCTTTATCAATAATAAAAGAGATGGCCTCCTTCACCTTTTGTCTTCCTTCTTTGCTTTTAAGATCCAGCCCACAAAACGTATTATTATTGGTCGTGGCATAAATATCGAGATAATAGATACCCGAAACAAGCAGAGCCGTTATTGCCCGGTAGCGTCCCGCCTTATCACCAAAATGTGGATCACAAACATTCTTAAAAATCACCTCACCTTCTTTCTCCCGGTTGTCTGCAAGTTTTTTCAGTGATTTTCTGTTTTCGGTCAGCCCCCACAGAATAATTTTCTGAAGTTCCTTGTTTTCAAAAACGTAATCAAACTGGGACTGTAGAAGTTCCTTAGAAATAGCCTGCCCGCCATCCCGGATATCCGGACTGTCCTCTTCCTGCTTTACATTGCTCCAAAAATCCTGAGTGCTTATGTACTGGTCGATCAGCTGCTCCGTACCTCCAAAATAATTATAAATCAGCTTTTTATCCAGTCCTGCCGTTGCTGCTATGTCATTTACTTTAAGCGCTGAGACGCCCTTTGTCTTCAATATTTTCCCTACCGCATCCAAAAACTTCTTTTTACTCCTTTCTTTATTTTTGAAAACTCCATCGGTAATTTTTCTTTTCATAAATTCTCAATGCATGGATAAAAAATATGATACAATAAATATAGTATTATTTTATCACCAAATGGTGATATATTTGTTACGATTGCATAATTTATTTTGGTATAGAACATTTGACTTAAAGAGTAAATATAAGTGATCCGGACAACTAGAGCATAAAGAATAGCCCTGTAATTCCTCATCATAACCCTTTAGTTATAAAAACAAATGCACCATGCACGTACAACTAGTCACTATTCTCGACAGCAAATTAGAGGAAGTGATCCGCAAATTCGCCAGGATGCCATTTCAGCTGTCGGCCGCCAACTTCAGCATTGCTGCACAGATACTTGAACATAGCTCGTTAATGTTGAAAAATTATATAGACCTGTTAATAGCCCTACGACTGCTCCCAGAAAAACACGAATATTATAAGCAGCAAATTCATATCACACATACCCACAGTAAAATACACCTGGTATCGGGCGATATTAATGAAAAAATCCTTATTGCTATTAAGGATAGAGTAACCCTGATGCTTCATAAATATTCGGAGCATGAACTGAACCCGGTTATTTCCATATATCAGCATTACAATAGTCCTGATGAATTAATACTTGTAACTGGTTTAAGTATTATTGATAAAAAAGCATCGACCGCAATAAGCCTCCTTCATCAATTGAGTTTACCGGTGAACCTATTCGAATTCAATACGTACAGACCGGTTTACCTCATAGAACTCCTGAAATCCTATCAAAAAGATACCAATCTCTCCGTACATAGGCTGGCAGCACAGTATGGAAAAAGTTATAAACAAGTCCAGAAAGATTCGAAGTCATACTTTGGAAGTACACTGTACAGCTTTATTTTGAAACTCAAAATGCTCGATACTGTTGAGGACATTATGTTTACGGATCTTAGCTTAAAAGAAATCGCTTATAAGAACGACTTTGCAGACTATGGCAGCATGTATAGGTTATTCAAGCAGTATCGATTTTCTTTAAAACAGATTCCAAGATTTTTAGAGTTTAGTACCAGTGGAATTATATGCTATGTTTTGGCTGCTTTTTATTATATGTGAAGTACTATTTACAATAACATGGTAATTATTTGTCTCTTTTAGTTTTAGGGGGAATCCGAACTTTACAACAGATTCTAAAACATAGTCCGTTGAAAAAGATATTCCCTCATTTAACCCAAATACTAAGTTATTTCTTTGTACTTCTGTTCTGCTACGCAGCAGTAAGCAAGGTTCTGGACTTTGAAAACTTTACGGTGCAATTAGCCCAGTCTCCACTCTTAAGTGCATATGCAGGAATTATTTCTTATACTGTCATTATTGTAGAAATTGTAACTGTCATTATACTATGTTTCCCCCAAACAAGATTGTGGGGGTTGTATGCTTCACTTGGATTGATGGCAGGCTTCACAATCTATATTTACCTGATCTTGTACTACAGCGATTTTGTACCCTGCAGCTGTGGGGGTATTTTGGAAAAGCTGGGATGGACAGAGCATCTTATATTCAATATAGGCTGCATTATCATAGCTCTATTAGCAATTTCCTCCTTTTACCAACGCAAACAAATCAGTTTGCTCAAACCTCTATTCTACTCTGCGTTACTAATAATAATGAGCACCAGCATCGTTATTTTATTATTCATCACTTCGGAGCATATCATAAAAAAAGAAAACAACTTTACCCGGCGTTTTTTGCTCCATCCGGTTTTAGAAGACAAAACATTCGATCTTGGAATGAACTCATATTACTTTGCAGGTTTGGATGGAGGAAAGATCTATTTGGGAAACGTTACTGCTCCACTTCTATTAACAACTGTTGATACGTCCTTTGTTAATCTCCGGTCAGTAAAAGTAGACCTTGATAGGGAGAACTACCCTTTCCGAAGTCTTCAACTACAAGTAAAAGATTCAAACTATTACCTATACGATGGAAGTATTCCAGTTATTTTTCGCGGAACTTTGGGTAACACAATCGCTCACACCATCAGCTATCGAGATGCCTTTTTTACCCAACTGGTTATCCTGGATAGTTCCTATTTTGCTATCCGAACCCAAAGCAGCCATAACCGCCAGTATATGCTTGCAGCGCTTAACCTACAGCAAAATCCTAAACTACAAATGCATCCTTCTATCCTTAAAAAACAAATTGATGGTGTCTTTGATTCTGATGGAAAACTCGTTACAGCAAATAACAGTTCAGAAATCCTCTATGCATATACCTACAGGAACGAGTTCATCGTTTTGGATCAACGACTTACTATCCTAAAGAAATTACATACCATCGATACAACAACGGTCGCCAAAATTCAGACACGCAGGCTTTCTGACGGAACTCATAAAATGAGTGCACCGCCGCTTAAAGTGAACGGCGCAATAGCTGCTAACCACAATCTGCTCTTTATTCATTCCAACCTAAAAGGCAAACATGAATCTTCACAGATGTGGAAGAAAGCAAGTGTGATAGACATCTATCGGACAGACGAACAAGAATATGTTGGCAGCTTTTATGTTGATAAGCAAGGAGAAAGTGCATTGTCCTATATGATAGCAGACGATAGATACTTATACGTCCTCATAAGAAATGACCTTAAACGTTATCGGTTTCGGGAACCGATCTCCAAATACTTTAAAGCAGGGAATGCCGAAAACCTGATCCAGAGTAGGCAAAAACTAATAAATTTAAAAAAAAAATGAAAAAACTAATCCTTCCTGTAACCCTTTTATTACTGGGTACAGGCGCAGCTTTTGCAACTAAAATGAACAGCAGTAAAAGAATTCTTGTAGATGCTTATCGTATTGATGCGGTATCTGGTCGATGCGTAACTGCTAACCAAAAATGTAGTACAGTTCAATCAGATCCATGTACTTGGAACGAAAATTCATCAATCTTCCTACACGACGCACCTCTAACTCAAACCATGTGCGGTGATGAGTTATACAAGCCTTAACAATAAGAAGGGCGCTATAACGCGCCCTTCTTCATTTGTTTATCAATCCAAGTAACATTTTTTTTATCCTTTAAAAAATAGTCCCACCACTCCATCACCTTTATGTATAAATCTTTCTTTTCAATAGAATTGTATGCGAATGCATGTCTTCCATTGGGATAAAATATAGCAATGACGGGCTTTCCATTTCTTTTAAGTCCAATAAAGAACTCGGTGGTCTGGTCCCAGGGGACATTTTCATCCTGTTTTCCTGTCCATAATAAAATCGGCACCTTCACTTTGTCCACATGAATGATAGGGTTATTATCAAAATAAATGGCCTTGTTCTCCGAAAACGGATAATTCATTTCAAACTGCCCGGTTTCATACTGCCAGTAATAAGGCCCCGGAAAGTGATAGTTGTATGAAAAATACGACCGGGTGATATCACTAATACCAGAGCCTGAGATGTAGGTCTCAAAACGATCAGAGTGCGTGGCAATAAAATTAGTTTCATAACCGCCGAAGGAATGCCCCACTAACCCCACTTTCTTCATATCAATATTCGGATTCTGCCCGACCGCATCCAACGCTTTATGAACGCAATCCAATGCAGACAACCCCGGTCCTGCAGGTCCCACTGCGGTATCCGGCAACAAAACAAAATATCCCTTCTGGATCAGGGTACGGATATCCAGTCCGTCACTGTTATGGTACCCTGGAATCATATATTCATTAGATTTCTCACTTTGAATTTGGTAAATATAAACGACCATCGGGTATTTTTGATGAGGCTTGTATCCGACAGGATAATATAAGATTCCTTTAAGAGAGCGCCCATCCGTTGTTGCATAATGAATAATATCTTGCTTGAGTAGAGGAGCTTCAGAATCTGAACTACCGCCATCCAATAACAGCTGCTTTTGACCTTCACTTTTTATATACAATTGGGGAGGTTTATTAAAATTTTCTTCGAGTGTTAAAAAATGGGTTAACCTGTCATTGTATGTCAACCTTCCTACCTTGTCCTTTATTGGCGGCATGATCACTTCCAAATTCTTGCCTTTAAGGATGTAATAAGAAGTGTCGCTACCCCTCTCTTTAATCTCCAACAGCAGTGGCTTCTTAGTTTCAAAACTTCTTATACCGATTTGCGAATTATAAGAAGTTTTATAGTCAGCCACATTAACCATTGACACCGCTTTGTTTCCTGCAATATGAGATTGGAAAAAGGATTTCTTTACTATATCGTACTCCCACAAACCCTTTTCACTCTCAAAAAGAACTAGGCGGTTATCGTCTGAGAAAACAGGATTACGCAATCCGGTTTGATCAATCAGGTGCTTTTCTTTTTTTGCAAGGTCAAAAATTGTCCATTTCTTCCGCTTCTCACTAAACAAGATCCACATGCCGTTTTTGGAACAGATGACCTCAGGTGATCCGTACGTGACACCCTTTAAAGCACCTAAAGGACTGTACTTCTTTTGCTTCGCATCATAAATAGAAGCATCCATAAATTGGGGTTGAAGGGTGATGAAATTATGTCCTTGTGTTGAATAGGCTAAGAAATATCGCTCACTATTCAGAGATGCTATTTCAGGATAGACATCATCAGGCAGCGGATCAATGTGGTCGGAACCCAATTTCCAGAGCCAGAATCTTCCCTTTCTGCTTCCTCTCTTCTTAGCATCTAATTTATCATCGTTGCCATACCATATGTCCACTAGCTCGCTTTCCGCTTTCTTCGCACCATATAGGGCAATAAATAAGGCTTTTCCATTCTGTACTCTCGTGACATTAAAAAAACTTTCATCTCCTAACCGCGGAGCTGTAAGTGATACTGATCTGCCATTTTGCGTATCAATAATACTCATTCTCGGATCGCTCGATTTGCTATCTTGCCCCATTACAAATACCTGCAGCCCCGAAGGGCTTACCTCCATTTCTTTTACTGCATACTCAATTATATAAAGCTTCCTCTGTTTTTTACCTGAAATTATCCAAATTTCACAGCTATTTTCAAACAGCTTGCATATATACAAGTTACCCTTATCATCAGTAACCGGCAGCCCCTGTATTTCTGTAATGCGATGCTGTAGTTTTCCGTCTATTGAATATATGCTTAATACAGCATCTTTTGTGAGTAAGGCATATTGACTGGATTTAGGAAGAGGATAGGCAGACCGGATATTATCATAGTGTTTTACGGCTCCTGATTTCAGGTCTAAAAACTTTGCTTTACCCGCTCCGGATATTAAAAGACCATCATCTTTAAGGAAACTCACCGTGCCATCTAGTGCCAGCGTAGTGGCAGGAACCCGGGGCTTACTCGTATTGACAACAATTAATGTATCCTGCGAGATGTCATATCTTTTCCTCACTGCCGCCCATTTTCCTCCTTCTGAGAGAACAGGATTGGTAAGGCGGTAAAATTTGGACATCCAGCTTTGCAGCGTATCTTTTCTGTCTTGAGCAGGAATGCTGATACCTGTGAATAATAATACGTAGATCCAGATTAACTTTTTCATTTTAATAGCCTGCATTTTGAGGGTTAAGCTGAGGGTTAAGTAACAAATCCTGCTGCGGCAGAGGCCACAGCCTGTGAAAATCCTTCCAGTTGGTTTTTACTGATGTAAGGTCAGTTAAACGGTCAAAGCGTTTCAAGTCGAGGAAACGGTGTCCCATTTCGGTAAAAAATTCTTTGCGGTTTTCCAATAGAAGCTCATTGAGCAAAACCTCCTTTGTGATCCCGCTAAGGGCCGAAAGCCCTGCCCTCTGTCTTGTCGCATTAATAAAAGGCAGTGCTTCCACAATCTTATTCTGCTGCGCCAACGCTTCCGCTAATAAAAGATAGGCTTCTTCCAATCGGAATATAATCGAGTATTCAGTACTGTTGTTAGCCCCGTTCTTATACTTATCCGATCTATACCAGGTATTAGGCCCAACCGTAACCAGTGCTGTCCAGCTTGTCTTTCGCAGGTCATTACCAGAGAAACTGCCGATTAGATTTTGTGTAAGCGCATAGGAATAAGGTGCCACGCCATTAAAATAATAGGTCTGATTTTCTCTTGTCGGATCACCGGGATTTTTTGGCTTCAGCTGCCAGAGGATATGAGAACTGGATTTTATGAATACTTTCGTGATGTCACTTTGAAATTGATATAAAGGACTTTGAATAATACTTTTCAACATAGATTCTGCCTCTGCCCAACGGTGCTGGATCATATAAACTTTAGCCAGCATCAACTGTGCTACCTTACGGTTCGGGTAGATCCGTTCTACATTTCTGTACTCGTCTTTTAAAAAACCTATCGCTTCATTAAGGTCATTCTCGAGCTTCAAGCCCACTTCCGAAGTAGGAGTCTTGGATAAAGTTTGATTAACCTGGTAATTAGTGGTCACAGGATATGGAAAATCCCCAAATACCTGCCAGAGATAAAAGAAGAGTACAGAACGGGCCAACAGTGCCTCTCCTTTGATCCTGTTTTTGTCTGAAACTGATAATGAAGATGAACCAGAGACTCCTTCAATAATGCTATTGGAGAGGTAGACCTGTTGGTATGATCCACTCCAAAATGAATAAATATCTACATTGGCCGCAATATGCTGGTTTCGGTACAAATCATATACTCCGTTGGAATTCGCAGTAGCGTAAAAATCTAAATCATCAGTATACGTTCCAAGTATTGCTCCTGAATTATCTCCAGCAATAGGGGAGCTGTCTCTCAGTCCAGCATATAACGCAGCTAAAGCCGCATCTGCCGTCTGAACATTTTCAAAAACCAATCCTGATTCAATTTGGTTATCAGGAACGTCCACTTCAATCAATTTTTCGCATGAAGAACAAATAGCGAAAAAAATTGCAGTTAGTGGTATTGATATAATTTTTAAAGATTTCATAGGTTGGGGGTTTTAAAGGTTAAACTGAGCTCCAAAGGAAAAGGTTCTTAACGGGGGCAGAAAGCCCATAAACAGAAATTCAGGGTCAATACCAAAGTATTTCGTCCAAGTGTAAAGATTCTGTCCTTGAAAATAAATTTTTACTTCTTTTAATACACTGTCTCGTAAAGGAATTCGGTATCCCAGCTGTAGATTTTTTAAACGGATAAATGAAGCATCAGAAATAGCAGCATCACTATTTTGAAACAATATTTGCGAGGCACTGCTTCCCGAACGGTATGGCATATAAAAACCATTTGGATTTTCAGGTGACCAAACATCAAGTACCTGTACCGGCTGGTTATTCATACTTCCGGGTACAGGCATGATGTTATTATAGTTTCTGTTTCGCTGTGTAACAAACTGTATGAGAAACGAAAAGTCCCAATTTTTATACCTTAAAGTATTGTTCCAACCGCCAAAGTATTTCACGCCTATATTTTCAATGACCTTATTGTCATCGGGAGATGAGATCTTCCCATCTCCATTAAAGTCCGTAAACTGGTATTGGCCTGTTTGGTTGATTCCTTCCAAATGATAGACTTTGATAATCGAAGTCGGTCGTCCAATAAGATATTGATTGGCATAAGTTGAACCTTCGAGTCCGGGAAAAGAAATCAGTTTATTCCTCGGAAAACTGATGTTCATGCTTGTTTCCCATTGAAGACCTTTACCGGAAAGAGGACGGGCACTAGCCTCAAACTCCAAGCCCGTATTCTGTACGACAGCATCTAAATTGGCAAGCACACTGGTAAATCCTGTCATTGCTGGTAATTGATAACCCACCAGCTGGCTGGAAGAACGGTTCCTGTACCACGCCGCCGTGAGATTCACCTTATTTTTTAAGAATCCAAGTTCCAAAGCAATTTCAAGCTTGCGGGTCTTCTCCCAGCTGTAATCAGGGTTGTAAAGGCGTGACGGGGTAAGTCCCGTAATTCCGTTATATAGAGAAGAGGAAGAAACCGTATAGGTATCTAAATACTGATAATCACCAATATTATCACTTCCCGCTGTTCCATAACTTCCACGAAGCTTACCGAAACTGAGCCATTTGGTTCCGGAAAGAAAATTTTCTTTGGAAAATAACCATGCTGCACCAACAGCTCCAAAGTTGGCAAATTTATTGTTGGGACCGAAGCGGCTGCTGCCATCCCTTCTTCCGGTAATATTGAGAATGTATTTATTTCTATATTGATAATTTACTCTTCCAAAGACCGCCGCGTAACGGTATTCTGTTCTCAATTGATCGGAGATGATCTTGGTCTGCGCAGCACCGATATTCCCAATAAATGCATTGCTTTCAAATCCTATTCCCGTCATCGTGCCTTGCTCATTAATCTCACTTTGGAAAGTTCCGCCAACTAAGGCATCCAATTCATGACTGTTTTTTTTAAAAGTCCAGTTCACCTGTGGTTCGAGGATATAGGAAAATCGATCCTGATTGCTTTTTGAGGCTCTAGAAGTGGCACTCGACTGACCCAGGGCAAAAGTGGGATTATACATGGTATTAGGTTGAAGCGCAGTCTCTTCGTAATCCTGATAATTAAGTCCTCCATTCAGCTTAATACGTAGTTGGGGTAAAATTTCATAGCCCATATTAATGTTGATGAGTAGTTGTTTATTCTCATTGGAGTACGTACTGTTAAACAGTGCCGCAGGATTGGCAAATGTATTGTTCTCCCAGTTAAGACCGCCGTCAGCATGGTATAATTCCGGTGCATTGGGAGAAAGGAAATACGCCTGTCTCGTCATATCCGTTCGGGGTACATTATTTTTCTGCAATGAGAAAAGATTGGATATGTTAAGTTGGAAACGTTTATCTTCTGAATGATGGGTTATACTATTGGATAAGGTATTACTGACGTACTTAAAATCCTTCATAAACACTGTCGATTGCTCGTTATGTCCCAGACTGAGTAAAAAGGTAGTAGTACTGCTACCTCCATGTAATGAAAGCTGGGTATTAGATAAAGTGGCAGTATTTCCCATGAGTTTTTTGGGCCAGTCGGTATACCTGTTCTGGTTCCATGCGCCGTTAATATCATACGCAGCGGCAGGATAAGTAGAAATTCCATCATTGGCAAATGCCTGTTTTCGCATACCGAGGTACTGCGCGGTATTCATAAGTTCCAAGTTGGATAAGGCGTGACTAAGCGCATATGAAGTATTCACATCCAGTCCCAGCCTTCCCGACTTCCCTTTCTTCGTCGTGATCAATACTACTCCATTCGCTCCCCTTGATCCATAAATGGCCGTGGCATCAGCATCCTTCAGGATTTCTATGCTTTCAATATCACTGGGATTAATACTGTTCAGGGGATTAATATTCGCTCCCGGCAGAATAACACCTGAGTAAGGGGAGATCATTTTCCCGCCAATCGGTACGCCGTCCACAACATACAACGGCTGGTTGCCGTCTATATCACTGTTGGTAATGCTACGCAAGCTGTTTCTTCCCCTGATCTGGATGTCATAGCCTCCTCCCGGAACACCCGAACCCTGGGTAATATTTACGCCTGCCATGCGGCCCTGGATAGCAGAAAGGACATTGGTTACCGGCTGGTTTTCAATAGCCTGAGCCTTTACTTTTACAATACTCCCTGTGCGCTCCCTGTCTTTGACCGTATAATATCCGCCATTGAGAATAACTTCCTCAATTTTCTGTTCTTTTTCAGCAGATAAGCTCAAAGCTTTTTTTAGCGTGTCTTTTTCAATGCTGTAAACAGTTTGAGAATGATCTGCTGTTTTCTTATTGTCCTTCGACCTGATAATAATGACCTTATCCTCATTGACGAAAATTTCAAAGGGCAGTCCTTCCAGTATTCGTTTCAGGCAGCTCACCGCTGCTTCATCCCTACATTTTACTCCTTCGATCGTATATTTTCCAAGGGATTCTTCCGTATACACATAAGGTATACCGCTCTTTTTGAAAAACCTTTGCACAGCGTCTTTGGCAGAAGTTTTCCCAATTTCAAAGTTTACCGTATGTTCGGAAACTCTTTGCTGCTGCGCATATAGGACTGAGAAGTCCATAAAAAATAATGCCGCGATGCAGCCAAAAACATTTTTCATATTTTTGCATTGCTTAAAATTAATAACTCATTCGATGTTGTTAGTTTTTCGGACCGGCACTGCAATGCCGGTCTTTTCATTTGGGATATTCATTCCTGATATACCTTAATGTCCTCAGTTTCCTGTGATGAGTGTAAAAGCCAGCAGTTGCCAGAGTTTACTTTTCCAGTTGATATGTTGTTCCATGTTGTTGTAATTCTAATCGCATAGACAAAGCAAGACTTTGCATAACAATATCAGGAGACATGTCTGTGAGTCTGGTAGTAACAAGCTTATCGCTGTATTCTTTAGGGAATAGAACCTTGATATGGTATACCTCTTCGATAACCTTTACGGCGTCTGCAAACCGGCATTCTTTAAACTGTAATGAAATAATTTCAGGAGCCTTTATTTCGTTTTGAGCAGAAGGTAATGGAGCTTGCTTTAAGGGAACTATCGCTGCTATCTTCTGTGTTCCGTAATTCGTAAACGTTTCATTAGGGCTAAGGATATAGATTTCCTCTTTATCGCCATTTTTTGTAACCGACACTTTTCCTTCATACAAATCAACTTTAAATGCACCTTTTTGTTGAGTTACCTTAAATACTGTTCCCAGTACTGTAGTAGCATAATCGGTACCATGAACAATGAAAGGATGTTCTTTCGATTTGGCAACTCTGAAAACGGCATTTCCTTCCAGGTATACATCCCTGGTTTCGCCGGGAAAAGATTTCTCTACAGTAAGCTTTCCGCCTTCAAACAGACGGATCACAGTACCATCTGCGAGTTTCATATCCAGCGGACTAAATTGAGCCATATAAACATCTGGGCTGATATATCTGTCATAGCCAGCAAAGCCGGCAATACCCAGTAACAAAAGCAGTGATACAGCAACTCCCAGGTGTTTCCATCTGTTCTTTTCTTCCATTTTCTGAATCCTGGCAGAAACAGTTTCCCTTAGTAGCTCTGATTCTTGTGGGGTTAACAGAAAGGGGTCTTTTTCGTTAAATTTTTCTTTTTTATTCATAGTCTAATTAAGAAGGACTTGACAGAGGCCTCTACTTATATATAGGAAATGATGTCAAAAAAAAACACCCCCGAAGAGGTGATATTTAACTTTATTTAACAATTATTATAAATATTTAACACTTATCAATACAATCTATTGTCTATTATTCTAGACCGTTCATCTTATTCCTCGGCAGTCCAATTTCGTGCTGCTGAGGATAGGGCTCACGATGAGTCATGCTCACATCTTCTCTGATCTGGCGATGAATATCATACTGTTTTTCTTTATCATAGGCATACCTTGGATCAGGAATAAAAGGCATCTTAGCCATTTTCTGAATAGTAATGGTTGGAAAATGAAAATCTACTTCAACAGTCCCTAATAATAAATAACAGCCGCCTCCCTGAAATGGGTAGGTTTTTAAATTATCCGGAAAATGCGCTGTATCAAAATAATCCCCATTGCTATCTATCCAGGTTCCAAAATACATCGTTCCTTTCTTAGTTGGCACATGCTTGCGGGAGATTAAATACGCCAGCATTTTTACCTGCTTCTTATGGTACTGCAACAGGTCTTTTACCAAAACATCACCTCTATAGCCGGTTTTCAATAAATCAAAAGGGCTGCAGGAAACCGGAAATCCCAACAGTTCTAATTCATCAAAGGCATCTTCAAAAGGTTCCCTTTTCAGTTGTGGAAGCTGATACTCTTTTACAGGTTCCTCAATTAATACTAATCCCCGACTCTCAGGTTTAAAAGTGCTTTGCAGAAGTCTGGCCTGGACAAGCAATTCATTTTTGGGTTTACCGGTAAACCGGAAAGCGCCAATAAAAATCAAGAGCTGTAGTGTTTCAACTCCAATGGGAATACGGCGGATAAAATCGTCCAGCGACTTATAATTCCCATTATTGTTGCGCTCATCACTAATACCCTGTGCAATTGCAGTTTCCAGCCCCTGCAAGTGTTGAAACCCGAGATAAATATCATTCCCCTGCAACGTAGTCTGGTATTCACTCGTGTTCACGCATGGATTTTGAATAATTCCCCCCGACATCCGGGCTTCATGCACATAAACCTCCGTACGGTAAAAACCTCCCATATTATTGATAACAGAAACCATAAACTCAAGCGGGTAATATACTTTTAAGTACAGGCTTTGGTAACTTTCTACCGCATAAGATGCAGAATGTGCCTTACAGAAAGAATACCCTGCGAAGGATTCTATCTGCCGGTAAACTTCTTTAGAAAGTGCTTCAGGATGTCCCTGTCTGCTACAAGATTCAAAAAAGTGATCTTTTACTTTCTGCAATGCTGATAAGGATCTTCCTTTTCCACTCATGGCTCTTCGTAAAATGTCACCATCGGCGGCCTCCAATCCTCCATAATACAAGGCAATTTTGATCACATCTTCCTGGTACACCATAATACCATAAGTTTCTCCTAATTGCTCTTTAAAGACCTGGTGGAAATATTCAAATTTGTCCGGATTATTATGCCTGAAAATATACTCGCGCATCATGCCACTCTGTGCCACGCCGGGTCTGATAATGGAAGAAGCAGCCACTAATGTTCTGTAATCCTCACATTTCAGTCTTCTTAAAAGTCCCCGCATAGCAGGGCTTTCTATATAAAAACAACCAATAGTCCTGCCCTGAGCAAGGTATTCATTTGTTTTTTGTTCATTTTTTGATAAGGTCGTATCACGGATATCAACAATGGTTCCCTTATTTTTTCTGATCAATTTGACCGTATCATTAATTGTCCCAAGTCCTCTTTGAGAAAGGATGTCAAATTTTTCGAACCCAATATCTTCTGCCACATGCATATCAAACTGAACAATCGGAAATCCTTTAGGAGGCATCTCCAATGCCGTAAAATTGGTAATGGGTTCTTCGGAAATCAGTATCCCACAGGAATGCATGCTTCTCTGGTTTGGAAATTTTTCAAGCAGCTTACCATACTCCTGTACCAGTCTTACCACGGAATTCTGATCGTGAGATTCTATAGGCTTTGTAGCCAAATCGTCAAGCTCTTCTTTCGGAAGTCCGAATACTTTACCGACTTCCCGAAAGATAGAGCGGTATTTAAATTCCACATTGGTGCCGCAAAAGGCAACATAGTCTTTACCATACCGATCGAAAATATATTGTAAAATAGTATCTCTTTCCTGCCAGCTCCAGTCAATATCGAAATCGGGTGGTGACTTCCGGTTCAAGTTCAGGAATCTTTCAAAATAAAGATCCAGCTCCAACGGGCAGATGTCGGTTATTCCTAAACAATATGCAATAATGCTGTTTGCACCGCTTCCCCTTCCAACATGCATAAAGCCCATGCTGTTGCTGTATCTGACAATATCCCAGGTAACGAGAAAGTATCCACTGAAATTCAGTTGATCAATAACTTTCAGCTCTTTCTCTACTCTTTCTCTGGCCTTTTTATGATCCGATCCATACCGTTTTTCCAGTCCGCTAAAAGCAAGCCTGCTCAGAAGTTTACGGTCATCTTCCTTAGATCGGGTGTAATATTTTTTATTCCTGGGCGTCGAAAATTCAAAATCAAAACGGCATTCACTGAGAATCCGGCAGGTATTATCAACGATCTCGGGATAACTCTCATAGGCTCTTTTTATGGAATCAACCGGTTTAAAAACCTCAGAATACCTGCAATAATCTGTTTCCTGTTGTTTTGAAAGCAGTATATTTTTATCTATAGCACGTAAAATACGATGTAAGTTATACTGCTTTTTTGTACTGAAAGTAATGGGATGCCATACTACCATTTTATGAATAAGCTTCTTAAGTTCCGGACGGATCAAAAGGGTAAGCTCTTCCTCACGAATCCCGATAAACTCATTTTCCCGTAAATGTTCAGGAATATTTTCTTTAGGATAAACAATGAATACATTCTTCAGCACGGGTGCTGTCTCCGATAAATCTTTTCCCTCACAATGATAATCTGTTATCATCCGGTTTATTTCCCCAATTCCTTTAAACTCTCTGGCAATGGCAACATAAAGAAGTCTGTCTTCTTTTCTGATTTCAACCCCCGCAATAGGCTTTATTCCGTATTTCTCACATTCTTTCTTAAAATCATAAATCCCTGTAATCGTATTAATATCTGTCAGTACCAGCTCTCTGGCACCTGATTCATGGGCCTGCCGTACCAATTCTTCAAGGGGCAAGGTTCCATAGCGCAGGCTATGATATGAATGGCAGTTAAGAAACATAGGTAATAATTTAATGCTTATTGTCGAAATCAAATCCTGAAGCCCTGCCTACCGCCTGGCTTCCGAAGCGGTTTTTAATATGATCCATACTCTGATAAAGACTGATCATCTCAGCAGTATCCTCAAATAAATTCATCTGATGCAAGCCATGAACAAGACCCGTAAAGCGTAACCCGACCAAGCGAAGCCGCATCCTCCGTGTATAGGCTTTATTAAATAAATCCAGCGCTACCCGCGATAAGGTGTGGTCTGCAGATGTATAACTGACCCTGCACTGTTTAGTTTCCGTATCAAAATTGGCATAACGGATCTTGATCACCACCGTAGAAGTCAGCCATTTTTCTTTTCGTAGCTGATAGGCCAGTTGTTCTGCCATTCCCGATATCAGCACTCGCAATGCTGTAACATCCATCGTATCAGTACTAAAAGTTCTTTCCGTTGAAATGGATTTACGCTCGGAATAGGGAACAACCGGATTTTCATCGATACCGTTAGCCTTCTTCCATAATTCCGTCCCGTTTTTACCGATCATCTGTTCCAATACCTCTGCAGGCATTTCGGATAAGGTCTGTATGGTCCGTATTCCGATTCTTGAAAGAAGCCGAAACGTTGCATCTCCAACCATAGGAATTTTCCGGATCGATAATGGATTTAGAAAAGGCTTTACCTCATGTTCTTTTATTTCAAGCCTTCCCACAGGTTTTGCTTCACTGGTTCCTATTTTTGAAACGGTTTTATTGGTGGATAGGGCAAAGCTTATCGGAAGTCCCGTTTCCCTGGTCACTGTTGAAGCTATCTCCTGAGTCCATTGATAACAGCCATAGAATTTATCCATACCGGATAAATCAAGATAAAATTCATCAATACTCGCCTTTTCCATTACCGGAACTTTTTCCTGGATAATTTCCGTGACAGTATGCGATAATTTCGAATACATTTCATGATCCCCTTTGATTATTTTGACATCAGGACAAAGTCGCTGTGCCATTCTTATAGGCATCGCGGAACGAACCCCGAATTTCCTGGCCTCATAAGAACACGACGCCACTACTCCACGGTCGCCACCTCCGATGATTAAGGGGATTCCGTTGAGTTTTGAGTTTAAAAGACGCTCACAGGACACAAAAAATGTGTCCATATCCATATGTACAATCGCTCGGTTCACAGGACAAAATTAGATACTATTTGTATCACTTTTTGTATATTTGCTGATACAAATTGTATCAATGTCTATTTTTTCAGATAATATCAGGTTTTTAAGAACTCAGAAAAACTTATCCCAACAGGAAATTGCGGATGATCTTTCGATGAGCAGGGTTCGTTATTCTAAATATGAAGACGGACGTTCTGAAGCGCCTTATGAGATTTTGATTAGAATTTCAAAATATGTCAATATAAGTATTGACCTGCTTCTCACCGTTGACATTCGAAAATACTCTTTAGAAAATATATTAAAACTTCCCGATAACAGAATTGTCCTGCCTGTGATTGTCGATCCTGAAGGAAACAATTTTATCGAGATAATTCCGCATAAAGCTTCAATGGGATACCTAACAGGCTATAGTGATCCCGGATATATAGAAAGCCTACAGAGAATTTCTTTACCTTTTTTATCCAACGGAAAATACCGCGCATTTCCTGCTGACGGTGATTCCATGCCCCCGTTTATGGACGGTTCTTATATCATTGGAAAATATGTTGAAAAGCTGCAGGATCTGAAACCGGGCAAAGCATACATTTTTGTGACCCGAAATGAGGGCATTACCTACAAAACATTGATGTCGGGAAATAAGAAATCAATAACCGTATGTGCCGACAATTCATTTTACGATCCGTATGAGATTCTATTATCTGATATTCTGGAAGTATGGCTGTATGTTTGGGGGCTTCTGCCTGAGGATTACAGAAAATACAATTCCACAGATAGCATGAGTGTCCAGGATATGTTCCTGGAACTTAGAAAGGATATTAAAAAACTGAATGAGAAATTATGAGTGTGATAGTCTTTTCTTACGTCGTAGGTAGCAAAACTATAATTGTTTGATTATAAATTACAGGAGGTCATCTATCGTCTTAATTTACCAATAAGAAATTGCATCGCTTTATCGATCTGATTTCCGATAGCTGAACCGGACATTTTCATCTCCACTGCAATTTCCTTTCTCGTTTTTCCTTCCAGCTTATTCTTCAAAAAAATTTCTTTCCGTCTGGCAGGGATGAGTTCTAATGCGGCATACAATTGTTCCAGCCTCTCTTCTTTCTCTATTTTATATTCCAATTCTTCCACGGAACAATCGATCAGAGTAGACTCTGTATTCTCCAGTGAAATGGTCTGCGTACGCATTTGCTGATATCCGCTTTTATAAAACTTATAAATTTCCTGCCGGCATGCCTTAATAATCAATCCCCGATCTTTTCCATCCTGCTTAATGCTCTTTCTGTATTTCCACAGGTGTACAAAAACTTCCTGGGCAATATCAAGCGCATCAACTCGGTCTCCCACTTTTTCAAGTATATAAGAGAATATCATCTGACTGTAGCGCTCAAATACTTCCTTAAAGAAGTTATCATATGTTTTTCTAAAGCTGAACATTTTTATAATACCATCCGGCAATCAGTTTTGGGGTTAATTATATTGTGCTGCCTATATGTTGTCAATATATAATCTATGAGGATACTTTCATAAGGGATTGATAGGTCCTGCCTTAATTTTCTGTTTTTCTTTTATCAATCAAGAACCTTTACTTTATAAACGACACTTCTTCTCAGCTATGAAAATATTAACCCTAATAAGATTTTTACAGCAATATAGAAACAATAAGCTAACAAATATAGTAATTTTTCAACATATCAAACTTTTACATACTAACGGGTAAGGACATATTAAAACACGAAAATAAAATTAACACAAACCCGTATTCTTATCTCCTTTATAAAGGTTGTAACCGGCTATAAATATTCATTGTTAACTCAGGGAATTAATTATTGCATCTTCTTAGTAAATGATCTTATTGTTTACGGTATTTAGTTATTGCAATCTCTTTTTTGCCTTTCTGCCTGTATTAACCGCTTATCGCTTCCCCACTTTCCTTTATCCAAAGTCAGCCGATATGCTTTTTGTTCTCATTTCTGGAGCGAAAGTATTTCCGTGCTCTTAACGCACAGGCAAGGTCGGGGCCTTATGGTTTGGAAAAAAATCTCCACCCTAACGGGTAGTATTTTTTCCCAAAACCTTGCCTTTTGCTAAGCACGGGTCTTTCTGGCTCCCGAAAAGAAAACAAAGCATACTCCGGCTCTTTAGACGAATAAAAAAAATGTCAGCTATGAAACGGTTCAATACAAATACAGGCAGAAAGGTGAAAAGAAACAGCACCTCCTCTCATTACCGAATAAATCGGGAAAAATCAGGGAGCCTGAAAGTAACCGAAACCGCACAGGATAGCGCAGAAATCAATCTACACAAATTCACAAACTTAAAAATCAACATCATGAACATCATCGGAAGACTAACAAAAGATGCGAAGGTGTATACCACCTCAAAGGACAAACAGGTCGTGAACTTCTCCCTAGCTGTGAACGACAGTTATCGAAACAAACAAGGCGAACGCATAGAACAAACCGCCTTTTTTGACTGCGCGTACTGGCTCAGTACTGGCGTTGCCCAACACCTTACTAAAGGAACACTGGTTGAACTTTCAGGAAGAGTAAGCGCGAGAGCGTGGACAAACGCTAACGGTGAAATCCGTGCAGGACTCAACTTCCACACTTCGGAAATAAAATTCTATACAGGCTCTAAGAAATCACAAACCTCGCAGGATACTGCAGGAAGTGAAAACAGCAACGTGGTAGCCTATGGAATCACGGACGATCTCCCTTTTTAATTACCAATCAGTAGAACCCAAATAGTATTTAACCCTTTTAAAATCCATTTATCATGGCACATAATTTAAATTTCAACGAAAGAACAGGACGCTATTCATTTTTCAGCGTGAAAGAAAAAGCATGGCACAACTTAGGACAGGTTGTAGACCAATACCCCACAAGCGAGGAAGCGATCAGACACGCAGGACTTGATTATGAAGTTTTAAAAACCCCACTCTATACCAAAGGTTCAGGAATTATCGAAACCGCTGGCGGTATCGAAATAGTATCGAATGAACTTCACGTACCCGACTACTTTGCCAATATCCGTACCGACAACAATACCGTACTGGGCGTGGTGGGTAAAGATTACCAGATCGTACAAAACCGCGAAGCCTTTTCCTTTTTCGATGCGATTGTAGGCAGTGGCGAGGGGATTCTCTACGAAACCGCAGGAGCATTGGGACAAGGGGAACGTATATTCATTACTGCAAAACTGCCCGATTATATCCGTGTCGGAAATGGCGATGATGTGACAGAAAAGTATATCTTCCTCACTACTTCTCACGATGGCAGTGGCAGTATCACCGCCGCATTCACTCCCATCAGGATTGTTTGTCAGAACACCCTTAACGCTTCGCTTAGAAACATGACCAATGTGGTACGTATCAAGCATACCGCAGGAGCTAAGCAACGTCTGGAAGATGCCCACAAGGTCATGGGACTCGCCAACACAATGAGTAATCAGTTAGAAGGCATTTTCAACAACTGGGCAAAAGTAAAGATCAATGACAGCGAAGTCAGAAAACTTATTCAACTAGCTCTCTGTCCTAATAAAGAAACATTTGACTTACTGGCGAAAGGGGCTGAAGATGAAATTTCTACCTTATTTAAAAATACCGTAGAAGATGCCTTCGCCTATGCCATGACAAGTGATACGCAACAGATGGAAACCACTAAAGGAACGTTATTCGGAGCGTACAATGCGGTAACAGGCTACTATCAGAATGTACGCAACTACAAGAATGATGAAGCTAAACTTCAATCCATCGTACTGGGAGGAACAGCTCAGGCAAAGACCCAAAAGGCTTTTGAACTCTGCACCGCTTTTGCCCTTGAAGGTACTGACACCCTGAATTTTAATTAACCTACCACAAGGCAACCGCCTTCGGGTGGTTGCCTTCTCAAAAATTATGCACAACTAAACTCAGAAAAAATGGAAAATCAATTTCAGTTCAGAATACAAAACCTTCTCTCCCAAAAAGGAGATACTATATCTGCACCCACTTCGCCCATGCTCTTTGCGCAGGACATGGCAAAACTGGGAGATGAAAAATTCAACAGGCTGGCAAGAGTTTGGTTTGAGGATGAAACCATCCACCAATATTGGGAGGGTGACGGATATACAGGTCATGACACCCTCATCATAGGCACACAATACAAGAATGACATGCATTTAGGATTATGGGTCGATGAAGGAGTGAGAGGAGTACCTGTAGCAATGGCTTTTCAGTCTGACAAAGAAGCCATTATTACACCTGTATACAAGAAAAAAGAATATCACAAAAAACTTTCAGAAGAGCAGATACAGGAAATTTTCAATTACCTGTTTGATAATACGCACCTGCTGGAAATCAGGCAGGACACAGATATAACAGATGAAAGTAATTCTAATCAGTAATCCCTATTGGTAACTGCCTTCGGGCAGTTGCCTTTTAACAACCTTACAATTAAAATTAAATGATTACAAAAATAAATTGGTTTGGAATTGAAAACCTGATGTATTACAAAGGCAAGAATAAAAAAATGATGGCTCCCCCTGAAGCCCTGCATTTTGCCAGAGAAATGACATTCCCTAATCATGAAGCATTTAACAGGCTTGCAAAAATATGGTTTGAGGATAAAACAATCTTTCAATACAAAATAGACGGGGAATTGACAAGTCATGAGGTATACATGATAGGAGACAGGCTGTCTGAAACAAGACTAACACTCACTTTATGGGTGGACGAGGGAGATAAAGGAGTACCTGTAGCAAGGGCATATCAGACAAAAAGGGATATATATATCATGCAGGCTTACGAGGAAAAAAACTATTACTATAAGCCATCAAAAGCGCAGATACAGGAGATTTTCAACTATCTGTTTGATAACCCCAACCGACTCGAAATAAACCGATTCGAAAGATAACACAGCATCAGAAACACTCTAAAACGCGACAATTGATTCGTTAACCAGTGAACCCAATAAAATGACACGCGCAAACCTTCATATTATATTAAGTAACGGAAAATCCATTATCTGTGTCGCTGAAAATAGTAGCGCACCCGAACAAGGATACATCGTGGAACAGGTAATACTACCTCTTCTTTCAATGGAAGACAGTGAGAAAGAACTGGAATTGCTTGCAGAACACTGTACAATGGATGAAAGACGCGCCAATGCCACCTACCGCTACACCATAGACCTTACCACTAAGGAAGTGAGGTTATTTGAAGAAAACTTCAATTACCGAAAGGAAGCTTTCCATAAAGGCAAAGAGATTACCCATCGATATAACGATTATCTCGAAGCGCTTGACAGGTAGTCTGTCACTCTATGATTATCAATTTTTTCTAAACTAAAATTTCATACAACATGAAACAGAACGCTAACGAAAAGAGATATGATACCCGTGAGAAGAGAATACAATTCCTGAAAAGTAAAGGCAGTATCATCACCTTTAAAAGTCCTTTCTACCCACGTGGAACTGCTAATGGAAGCAGGATACAGATTATAGTGGAGCGAATAAATGAGCAACGTACCGGAGGAATTAAAATTGTCGGAGAGTTCTATGATAGTGACTGGTATGACAGTTTTGACGATTTACTCAATGCTATCGACTGGGATGAAATGGAAGTGATGCATTCATTCTGACAGTTGGTTCACAAATATCGATAATATGTAAAACAAAAAGCAATGAAAATAACAGATTTAAACGGGTATCAAATTGAAATACCCGATCTCAATAGAGCCATACAAATGGCAGAGTTTTTCAAGGATGCAGGGCATTCACCCCCGCATCCTACGGACAAAGAGAGACAGGAATATTGGCGCGATTTCCATGAGAAATTATTGAAGTTAAAAGTAAAAAAGGTAAATCAAAATGAGCAACCTCGCCAATAAAACAGAGTACAAGGCGCTAAACATTATCGCCCGAATGGTAAAGGAGTTTGAAAGGCTTCATTATTTAGATATGACCAAAATAGATGATTTTGATGCAACTCTTGCCAGAAACCTATTGGAAAGTATTATCCATAGCAACGGCTTTAAAGTCAATTATAACAAAAACACCAAAAAACCTTTAATAAAACAGCAATGAATACACAATTTTTTAATCAGATAGGAGAAATGAATCTTAACGGAACTATTCTCTTAACCATTGCCAAAGGAGTGGAAAACAATCTTATTGTATCGGTGACACTTCAAAATGATGGATGCGGGGATGATGCTAAAAACATCATCCCACCACTTACCCTCAAAGGAACTGCTGATGAACTGGATAGCGGTTTTTTTGAAAGAATTACCACGCCCTTGCAGACTACTTCGGGTTTATTGGATAACATGGAAGAGTATATGAAAAAATTAGATGAAACCCGAAAAAATTCCGCAATGGAAAAGGAAAAAACAGACAAAGAGAAAAAAGTGCAAGATGATAAGGAGAAAAAGTACAAAGAAGCCATGTCCAAAGCGGATGCCCTTGAAAAAGAAGGAAAATACAAAGAAGCATGGACGGCACTTCCTAAAACGTCCGAGTATCCCGACCATGCCGAAATCATTCGTAAACGGCAAAATGATTTTGCAAGGAAGTTTGCACCCTCTTTCTTCGATCAGGAAACAGCAGAATAATTGAGTCTAATCATAAAAAAGAAATACTATGTTACTGGCAACACAATTAGAACGGGTATTTATCTTCAAGGATAAAGATCAAGAAATAACCTTAACTGACCCCGAACCCAAATGGAGTACTCAGGCAGTACTGAATTTTTATTCCAATACGTATCCTATCCTGACCACGGCTAAAATATCAGCCCCCATTATCAAAGATGATACCATACAATATCGTTTTGAAAGCGTGATCGGAACCAAAGGTTAACTTAAAATCAATAGCAATGAATTATGACACCTGTTATAACGGGAATGATACAGCTTCCCCAAAACCCAAAGCAAAGAAAACTGCATTACCAATTGGGAGAATTCATCCGATGGATGGAAAGACCCAAAGACGCGGGAGAGATCAAAAAGGACAAACAGCAGTCCGTCCCTGTCTCAATGCTCCCCATGCTTTTCTAAGGACAGCTTTTCTGCCCAGACTGGAAGAAACTGAATTCGTACAGGATTCTAATAAAATGGTTATAACGGAAAGGGATTTTTATAAATCCCTTTCCCACCTATCCGAGCATTACGGGATGGAAATAATACCTACCCAATCTTTGAGTTATCCCATGAATGTCGCAATGGCATTACGGGATGCCGAAGAAAAGCTTAAAAGCAAAGTAAAAGAATTTGGAAAAATAAGATTGTTGAAGGATGAGGAAAAAACCTATCTCACCATTGAAGAACATTACGATACAGGAGCATGTCTCTATTATATTCCCGTCGTACCCTTGTACAGAATGCTGAACGATTCAAAACATAGAGCAAGTGCCATTCTTTTACTGTCAGTTTGTACCTATCTCTATCATATTGCAGATATTCCCTACTACCGTCAGGAAGACTCTTATCTCTTCTGGCAATACGATATACTGAAAGATTGGATAATGCAAGATGAACCCGAAGAAAATGCGGACTATATGGGTGAGATAGATCAGGCAGAAATGATTGGCACTTATATGGAAAAGAAAATCTTCAACCTTTCTAATTTAACCTATTTCGAAAAAAGGCTAACCTCTTTTAAAGCCAAAGACCTTATTGACTGGGATTGCCTGAAAGTAGCCGAAAAAGCTTTTCATCTTTATCAGCAATATCCCAATGAAACGGTTTTCAGAAATATTAGCACCAATGAAGAACTAGAGGAAGAGGAACAAGACGAAATGGTCGCAATGGACAGGTATGTTTCCTTTTATGCGGATTCAAAGGGATGGCTCAGCGAACAGCTTGAGCAGATGATAAACAATGAATTGCAGGAATACGGGGAACTGGAAGAACCTGCCCTTATAAAAAAATTTGACGGAAACCCGATCACAGAAGGCTCCCTAGATTTTGAAAAAAGACTTTTTGCCCTGATGGAAGAACTGGCATTCCTGCTTAATCACTATTAAATACAAACCCATGAACGATATTACTGAACAATTCACATCACTCTACCACCCCACATCAGCACTGATTGTTTATCAATCTGTCGCAAAATACGACAGTGCCAACACGTATATAGAGCATTTTGATATAGACAGAAACGGAACACTGGTTAATGCCCACCCTTTAACAATCAGGGAAGCAGGGAGGCTTTCCAAAGCACTGAAAATACAACAAGAAAAGGAAACCTTTCTTACCCCAAAGGATATTATAGGGAAACATATTCTGTATCTGGATGCTGTAAAAAGTAAAGCGGTATGGTTTACTCCCACAAAGAAAAGACAGCTTCTTTTTACGGAAAAACTGGGAATTCAACAAGGTGAAGCTTTCCTGCCTTCTTTATTATGGTCAGCAGATAGAAACCACCTCTCAGTATTTGCATTGATCAGTAACCGCAGACCTACGCTAAAGGCAACACTCTACAACGCTCCTTTTTTTAATGTCTATGAAAGCGGGAATGTCTGCATGGGAACAGTGGATATTCGAATACAGAAAACTGCATCCCTTGAAGAGTTTACTACTGCATGGGAAGAGTATTTCTTTAATTCCTATTTCAGTCACCTGATGGGAGATTATAACCCCATTAAAGGGAACTGTGTAAGCCTATGGGAAGAGCTTATCTCTACAGGTAAAGCATTTCCGAAAGAAGTCCTTAAAAAAAGCATCATACCCTTAAAATCTTTATTACAATGATACCCGAAATAACGAAAGTCCATTTTACAGACACAGACCTGATTAACCCGACCAATCCCATTACCATTAATGTTATAGGCAGTGGCGGTACAGGTTCTAAAGTATTGACCGCCCTGTTAGAAATGCACCAAAGTCTCATAGCATTGGGACATGCAGGTCTTTCGGTGCGCCTGTGGGATGATGATACCATAACAGAAGCCAATATAGGGAGACAAAGGTTTGCATCCTGCGAATTGGGACTTTATAAATCTGTTGCCCTTATCAATCGTGCTAACCGATGGACAGGGACAAACTGGAAAGCAGAAACAAAAAAATTTTCTTGGGAAAGACAAAACTATTATCCTGAAAATGTGGAAGCCGATATTTATATTTCCTGCGTGGATAGTGTAAAAGCACGTTTCGAAATTGCCTATATGCTAACCTCCAAAAGAAGGCATAATTCCAAACTGAAATACCTCATTGATTTTGGGAACTCAAAGGATTCTGGTCAGGTTATTCTCTCTACTATTGGGAATATCAGACAGCCAACCTCCAAAAAATATGAAACAGTGGCAAACCTTCCCCTTGTCACCGAGGAATTTGCAGACCTCCTGCAACAATCCGAAGCAGAGGATGATACACCGAGTTGTAGTCTTGCGGAAGCATTAGAAAAACAAGATCTTTACATCAATGGAGCGTTAGCGCAATTAGGATGCTCTCTATTATGGGGGCTGTTTCGTAACGGTCTGACCTTTTACAGAGGATTTTTCCTGAATCTGAAGGATTTCCGTTCCCAACCGATCCCGCTCCCCTGAGCGGGGGTCGGCGCGGCAAAAAGACGCATCCTCCCTCACTGGGGTCGGAACCGTCTTTTTGCCCGAAAAACGGTGCAGCCCTTTGACAGAACACCTTCCTTATTTCTCCAAAGCGTTCTGTCAAAAGGCTGCGGCAAATTTTGACGGAACTTTCGGAGTTCCGTTCTTGATGTCATATTCTACTGCTTCTACAATTCAGATATTTATTTGTAAGCTATTGTTTTTTCCAGTTATTCACTGAATTCTAACGTATATACCCATTATTCAAATTCGCTGTCTCCTAAGTCTAAAACCATGATACAAAGCTACCTTTACAGCATAGAATGAGCACACTCCCAAAAGTGCGTGAATTCTTCTTTAACAATATTAATGGTGTAAATACGTCAACCCTACTTCTGCAGGGTTGCACTTTTTTTTATCGTTTAGAGTTTATGCCTGATAGAGTTACCCTTTAGTTCCCGGAAAACTCTTATATAGAAGAATAGTCATCAGAAAATGCCTTAGCTCACACTGCGTGCCATAATATTCCCGATCTCCTAATTAATTTCTTACCGTACAATCTTACCTTTAAGAACTGCAACTCAGAACGAACGTCCGGTGTAAAAACCGGATCATTTTGCTTTTAATCAACCCTGCGCGAAACAGGGTTGATTTTTTTTTTCGACATAGACGATTCCGGTTCTCCAAAGTTTTACCGTCCATCTCCTAAGTAGTTTTCTACCCATTAATCGATCTTTGTTCTATCAAGAAATCAAGTACCATGTTAACCATAAAATATACATTCAAAAGTAATGCTGAAGGAAAGTCACAATATCAAATACACTTTGTCAAACTTCTATAATAAAAGCCGAACAGAAAAAAGATCATGCTATATGATGCTTCTCATTGTTCAATCACTAGCTAATATTTTAACTATGAATACCTTGCTGAAATTCATACAAATGATTCGCCGCTTTATGGGCAGGAAGTCTGCCTATAATATGGATTCACAGTTTCTTATTTTGACACAATAGGTGGCAGTAAAGCTTTGCCTGAGAAGGTACAAACCCACAAATGAGTTGAGCTATGACAAAACCCAAAAGGATAATATGGACAATGATCATCTTATCTTTCTCAGAAACGCTCAGCTCACTCACTATCTCTTACGTACGAACAAATAATATGGTAAAAATTCTCCATAAAGATATTCTGATCAGAAACAAATGATGAGATCGACCCCGCAGTCTCATTGTTACTATAAAAGCGCGGGTAAAACATTAATCATTCATAAAAAACCTTAAAATTATGAAACGTGCCAAAATCGTTTTAGCAGGTGTAGCCCTGTTTGCAGTAATCGGTGGAGCTTTCGCTTTTAAAGCTTCAAGAGTTCCGCAACCACTGTTCACTGAAAACGCTGCAGGAATCTGTAATGTTCCAACTACGTTGTTCCTTACGCTGACTCCTCCAACTCCTGGACAGCTGCCAATTACTACTACCGATTTGTATTATACAACTCGTCTCACTACATCCTGTCCACTCACTACCTGGTATACAATCAATTGATATAATTGATGAAAAGAAGGGGCTATATTGCTATAGCCCCTTTCTTTTATTACAATAATCAGTTCACTCTTGTTATCTACCCCGGTATCAGACTCTCCTATACAATTCCAGAAGGTCTTCACAAGAAGACCAAAGTAAGCCGCTTCCGCCAATTAATTATTTCTGCCGGCAAAAGTAGATCAACTGCTCATCATTTGTCTTTTACCACAAAAGCATCAAGATTATGAAACGTGCCAAAATTATTCTCTTTGCCACAGTGCTGTTGGCTGTAGTTGGCGGTACTGTAGCTTTCAAAGCAACAAGGATCCCACAACAACTCTATTTCAATAATGCAGCCGGAATTTGTACGCTACCTACTACTTTGCCCTTAACCTTACAGCCTCAGATCCCCGGACAGCCCATTTTTACCGTAACCAATTTATATTACACCACTCGACTCAACACATCATGCCCGTTAACGACCTGGTATACGATCAATTAATTCAATCGACAAAAAGAAGGGGCTATATTGCTATAAACCCCTTCTTTTAATTTCTTGTATAAATCAATTCTCTTTTGTCATCCATTCCGGCATCGGCTTGCCTTTTAGATAATGGTCAAAAAACTCTTGCTGTCTCACACAATAATCCAACGCACTTTCACCGCCTACCCCATGAATCCCTTCCAGATATTCCAAAAACCAAACCTTCTTTCCCTGCCTGCGAAGCGCAGTAAATAACTCGATCGATTGTCCAATCCCAATTAAACCATCATGGGTAGTATTCATCATGAGTAAGGGAGTTTCAATGTTACTGCTTACCATCACGGGGGAGTTTTCTACAAATAAATCAGGTCTTTCCCATAACATGCTCCCCATCCTGTATTGACTAAGCTCATGCTGCGAAAATGTATTTAAACTCAGCGTTCCAAACTGACTGATCAAATCCGTAAGTCCGGCACCTGCACTTGCTGCTGCAAATTTCTTGGTATGAGTCACCAAATAATACGTCAGGTAGCCTGCAAAGCTAAAACCCTCTATCCCAAGCCGTGTACTGTCAACATAAGCAAATTCGCCAAAGTATCCTGCTGCCGATTCCAGCGTTTGAAGCGCACTTTTTCCGGTATATCCCGTCTTAAAATCAATATCAACCAAAGCAACAAGATACCCGCGACTGACATAATAGGGGATATTGATGGATGCTCCATAATATAATGCATCAGGAGTAATATAAGCATGTAATCCATCGGATTTTCTATCGTAATAATGGAAGATAACAGGGTATTTCTTTGTAGAATCAAAGTCATAAGGTTTGTATAATATCCCCTGTGCCAGAGTACTGTCAGGTCTTCGCCAGGAATGGAGTTCTGAAGTATACCAGTTGAATCCCCTCTCAGGATGCAAATCACTTATCTTTTTTAAATGGATAAAGTCTTTTGTCAGGTAAAGGTTTCCAAATTCTGATGCTGTCATTCTCTTTATCAGATACACATCAGCGAACTGAGCCTTTACAGGGACGAAATTACATTCCGCAGGAGGAAAATCGGTTCCGGATTTTACCTGCGAAACATCAAACAAATAAGGTCCGAAAGAGAGTTTTTGCAGATCACCTCCGATGGTAACCTTATAGAACCCGTTGTCTTTGTTGACCGTATTTAGGGCCGTTAATAAAAGCTCATTTCTGTTTTTAAATGGTCGAAGACCGGTCTGATTAAAGCTCAGCGCAAAAACTGTTTTTGTTTTTTCCCCAATTCCGTCAGTCAGACAATATCCATCCTTTTTCCCTGTCGGATCAAAAGCATAAATATCGTACCTGTCGTAGAGTAAAACAAGCTGGTCATCGGGAAGCCACCCGGCCACACCTCTTACCACTTTACTTGCGTGAGAAGTCCAGGTTGCCCCGTTGATACCCTTTGTGACCGGATATATCTGGCCGGTAGAAATACTATATGCATAATATGCTTTCAACCTGTAATCAAAATACAACAGATATTTGCCTTCAGGAGAGGCAGAAACCTGCTGATTATCCAGTGCAGGTATATGGCTTCTTTTAAAATCAGTGGTTGATAAAAGGTAATAACCGTGTGAACATGCCTTATTCCAATTCGCATCACTTACATGACAATCACCTTCCTGCTTTCGGATCAGAATTTTCCCAGGTCCAATCTCTGCAGCCTGCTCATTAGGCTGTTCTATTCTGTGGACTGCCCCGTCAGAAAGGGAGACTGCATATAAATAATATTGTATCCGTCCATGAGTTTGATCACGAACAGTTTTAAGCTGCTGATCCAGATAGCTCCATATTCTTACGTAACGTTGCAGGGTGTCTTTGGTATACCCATTTGTCTCCAACGGATTTCTGGCATAAAAGAATAAAAACCTGGAATCTTTACTCAAACCTTGGATCCGTTCCACCTTCACATTGAGACTATCCAGCCGTCTCCTGAATAAATGGTTTACGGATTGCTCTGTTAATTGGTAAACATCAACATACAGGTTTCCTGACTGATCCTCTGTTCGGGTAAAGAATTGTAACGTTCTTTCATTAGATTCAAAAGACTGAACCTTTTTTCCGCTCCAAATCGTTCTTTGTATTCCATCTCTCAGATTAATATGCTCCAATGTAACGACAGAATCACTCTTTTTTTCGACAATGAGCCTGCGGCCTTCTGCCCAAAAGCGAATACTAGCGATTGAATCATACTCAAAATGCTTACCAGTACTAAGGTTTAATGCTGCCATCACATTCGATAATCCTGATTTTAACATCAACAGCCAGTCATTGGTTCTATCACGGATGAACTGGTAACTCCGTACACTGTCAATCTCCTTTCTATTTTGAGTATTCAAATCAACGATGGTTATCGATTCCTTACCTTCAACGCTATATACCAAAAACCGAGAATTCATTGCAAAATTGAAGTCCCTGACGTTTTCAATTTCAAAAGCAGCAGATTGATCAAAGCTTCTGACACATAGCCTGCTGGTCGGGCCTGCATCCGATCTGATGAGATAGGCTGCATACTGTCCGTCCGGTGAAAGTGAAGGATAATCCAAAACCGGCCAGTTTTTAATATCGGAGAACTCGATAACCTTATGTTGAGCTGAACCACAGAAAAAAGACAATATATACAACAGAAAATGCCAGTTTTTCGCTAATCTGTTAAGGGTTACTATCATATTGAATATTTGTATGAGTAAACAGTTAAAAATTACCGCTCATTGCTGCTATAGGATTTCATGTAAACAGTAGGAGGGCGGACTTCATTAAAAAAGGCACCATACTGCTATAGTGCCTTCTACTTATACAACAGACGAAAACACTACCAGGTCTTTTGACCCAATCTCAGTTTATCCCGGTTGGTGACAAATTGAGCCTGATTATTAGACAGCTTCACCGCCTTTTCTGCCCACCTGATGGCATCATTCTTCATCCCGATCTTAAAGAGGATACCCGCGTAGGTGTCGGCATCATAAGGATTATCCTGTGAAAATTTGTCGATATTATACTTCATCGTCACCAAAGCGGTTTGTAAAACAAGTGGATCTTCAATATGTTCTACCACCGGCCAGCTTATATTATTGATATGATATTCACTCCTTGTGATGGCCGTTTGATAATACAGGGAATAATATTTCCCAAACTTCTCCCAGTTCTTTTTTCCAAAGTAATACATCATCAACTCACCATATAGCTTTTCGGCCCCTACAACACCATACTTATTCGAAATAACAGGGATCATTGATTCCAAACTATCGGAATGACCCGCATCTATTACAGGTTTAATTTCACTTCTGTATACCCACCTTCGAATCATCCCTTCCGCGTAATTGGCGCCGAGGGTAGCATTGATTTGCTGTGTATTGTTGAGAAAGACATTGAAACCCGGATCTTTTACAGATACTGTGACAAACACTAAAAATGTAAGGTTGCCGACTGAGTAAGGATCTCTAATAATACTCAGGTACTCACCGGTCAACTGCCTTGCTTTTACCCAATTGCTGTCTCTAAAAGCTCTCAAAGTCAGTTGCCGGAGAAGAACCGAATCTTTTCTGCCATTCTCATATAGCCTGGAAAGAACTTCATATTTCTTAGCTTCAATATCAGCATCATAAGTAACTGAACCCAAGACCGAGGTAAAAGGACTTTGAGTACCCTCACCGGTTAACTTTCGGTTGATCTCCCATAATTCAGCAGGATGTATTTTGATTACTTTCCGGTCATAGGTCATCAGACCATTCTCTTCACCTTCCACGTCGAATGGTTCAGTGTAGATACTTCCTGAGAGGCCTTCAGATTCCAATCTTTTAACAGAATCAATCATTGCTGAGTATTTGAGTTTGAGATCACGTACTGAAGCCTGGATATATCCCCACCCTTTCAGATCATCCCACTGATGGCCCGTAATGGAAACACCGGTTCCCCCGTATTCTCCACAAACCTGCGCTTTGCCCTCGAGTTTCATACCAAGCTTCGGAAAAGGATAGCTATGCACATCGGTCACATCAGATCCTGTATAGGGTTCTTTGCTGCTTTCCCGCAGCTTATTATCTACATATAAATATTCTCCGGAATGCCCGTTAATAATTCGTGTAGGATCATTGGATCGGATCATATCGCAAACTCTCTTTTGGTCAAACTGTCCCCATCTTTCGTTAAAGACCACCCACATAATAATAGACGGATGATTATACAGTTGATGTACAATTTCGACGGATTGTTTCTCAAATGCAGCTTTAGCACCCTCCGGTAATCCCTGGTTCGGATTCACCATATCCTGCCAAACCAACAAACCAAGCTTATCTGCATAATAATACCACAGCTCCGGCTCTACTTTGATATGCTTTCTGATGGTATTATACCCCATCTGCTTAATCGCTTTGACATCAAACTCCATAGCACTGGCAGTGGGCGCCGTGTATAGTCCCTCAGGCCAAAAACCCTGATCTAACACCCCGTGATTAAAGATGTATTTATTATTTAAAAAGATACGGCTGATTCCGGAAGCATCTTTTGCAATTGAAACTTCCCTGAATCCGAAATAGCCTGATACACTGTCCTTCGTCTTATGGTTTCCAATGAGTTTGATGCTGAGGGTATATAAAAATGGAGCATCAGGCCACCAGAGCTTTGGACTCACCAAAGGGATTCTAATCTGCTGATTACTTTTACCGCGGCCTCTTGCAACAACACTATTCCCGTCCTTAATAATCACTTCCACCACACCATCTTCCGGGCTCTTTACGCTGCATTCAACGGTACCGACGTCCACACGGGACTTAATTGTATAACTATTTATAAAATTCTCCGGAACAGTCTCCACCCAAACCGTTTGCCAAATCCCTGAGCTTGCCGTATAGTAGATATTACCGGGAGTAAGGACTTGCTTTCCATGCGGCCCTTTACCTATGTTTGTAGGATCATAGACCTTAACTACGATGTCGTTATCTCCTTTCACCAGATACTTACTGATATCAAAGGAAAATGAAGTATATCCACCCTCGTGCATGCCCACTTCCTTACCATTGATAAATACCCAGGCTTTATAATCCACCGCACCAAAATGCAGCAGGACTTTATCGGTATTTTGAAAAGAATGCCGGAATTTCCTTCTGTACCATAAGAACTGATTCGGAGACAATTTCTCTTTGATACCTGAAAGTGCCGATTCTACCGGGAATGGAACAAGGATTTCTTTTGTATACCTGGAAGGCTCCTGAGCAGAGGTGTCGGAAAAAGCGATTTGCCATAGTCCGTTCAAATTTGTCCAGTTTCCCTTTCTCACCATCTGCGGCCTTGGATATTCCCGATACACGTTACCGGGAGTCACCGAATCAGCCCATATCGTTTTGACCGCCACATCAGCTGCCCTCCATTCCTTTGCCTTTTGTCCAAAGCAATACCCGGTGCTGCTTGTAGCAATGAGCAGCACCCTTGCAAAATTTCGTACACTAATCATTAGGAATTGTTTGTTTTTTATTTTACTTCAACCAAATACTTACACCCCGCCTTTAATATCCCGGGTTCTGCTGTCCCCGCAATCCAAGATTTATGTTGATATCGGCCTGAGGAATGGGATACAGTTCATCATTGATGGTCCAGCTTGCTCCTTTGACTGGCTGGAGAATAGCCGTGGCTTTTCCTGTCCTCTTCAAATCGAGCCAGCGGTGTCCCCATTCGGTAAAAAGCTCACTTCTACGTTCCTGCAGGATTTTATTCAGAATCTGATCCTGGCTACCAGATTGGATAGAAGCTACACCCGCTCTTTGCCGAATGACATTGAGATCACTGAGCGCCTCAATTGTTTTATTCAGATGTGTACGGGCTTCGGAACGGATCAGGTATAGTTCAGCCAGCCGCATGACTACTGAATACTCTGTAACAGGACTAAAGGATTCGTTATTCTTATATTTCACCGGGAAATAGTAGACCAAACTTCCAACCATTACACTATCCACCCAGCTCCGGCGTTTGTCATCATAAGAAATATACTGGTTGATATTTTCGCTCAAATACACTCGGTAGCTATACGGATCAGGTCCTGTCGGAGGTAGTTTAAATAGGTAAGCTTCGGCAGCATTCGTATAAATATCACTCACAGATTGTATTTGCCAGATCACTTCTTTACTGTCCACCAAAAAAACAGCATGTACAGGTACCGTGTCGTACAGGCCTTTATCTTCTATTACTTCAGACGCTTTATTTTCGGCATTCCCCCAGTCTTTGCCATACAAATAAACACGAGACAGCAAAGCTTTCGCCGCCGCCTTATTAGGAACTACCCGTTTACTGGTGGAGGTTACTTTCGAATTATCAACGTAATTGGTATTGAGTAATGTTTCCGCATTTTTCAGATCAGTGACGATCTGGTCATATACTTTCGCCTTTGGTGATCTGCCTATATTGGAGTTCTTTTTATAATCTGAACTTAAAACCAGCGGAACATCGCCATAAAGATTGACTAAATAGAAGTAGCTGAATGCCCTGAGAAAAAAGCATTCACCCAAAAGCTGATTCCTTACTGCCTCTGAAACCAAGGCATTGTCTGTTAAGCCCTCGATAGAAGAGTTTACAATAAACAGATATGACGAATATATATTCATCCAGAAATCATTACCGGTGGTATTGGTACTGGTCAGCGAATTGGTATAATAGGAAGTATACAACTGGTCTGAAACATTATCAGCAACTTTAAATTCATCAGCAGAAAGGCCTGCAAACTGGGATAAGGACGTAAGGCCGTTATTCATCCCCTGGCTACTCATTGTTGTGTATATCGCGTTAACGGCTGATATGGCCGTAGCATCGGAGGTAAAGACCACGTCACCGCTAATACTGGTTAAGGGAGGATCGACCTCTACTAGCTTTGTACAACCAGTAACTGCAAGAAATAAAGCCAGTCCAACCACACGAATATTATTTTTATAATGAAATGTTTTTTTCATCTTAATTATTTTAGAAGGTGAGTTGAAAACCGGCAGTAAGTACCCGTAAAGGAGGCAGGGAAACCGAAGACTGCGACTCCGGATCTAACCCTTTATAAGAAGTGATCGTCAATACATTTTGCGCATTGATAAATACTCTTCCATTCTCCAGAGATAGTCCCTTTCTGAATGAAGCTGGCAGTGTCCATGATAAAGAAACATTTTTTAAACGGATATAAGACCCATCTACATAAAAAGCATCGCTATTAAACATATTATAATAAGCTCCTATTGTCTTAAAATCAGTAGCCGTGACTTTTTGGAAGGGTTTTATGTCCCCCGGTTTTTGCCATCTGTCAAGAAGCGAAGCCGGTTGGTTGACCATATTAACGCCCGGTATTTCCGGCCAATACCGTGGAGCCACCTGCTTAACAAATTGAAATAAAAAATCGAGCTGTATTCCTTTATAACTGATGGTATTTCCAAACCCGCCGAAGAATTTTGGATCCCTGTTAATCACCACCGTTCTATTGGCGGGATCGGCATTAGGATCATCGGTTAAATCACCTTTCTGGTCAGCATACCGATAATACCCATCTTTACTATCAACACCTCTATACGCATAGGCCTTAAGAATATTAATCGGTTGCCCGATCACAAAATCGGTCGCATAAATCGAAGTACTTAAATCATCAAATCTTTTCAGCCTGTTTCTGGAAACGGTGATGTTAAAAGTGCTGCTCCATTTAAAGTCTTTTTTACTGATATTAACGGTATTAACCAGAACCTCCAGCCCTGAATTACGAACCACTGCAGGTAAGTTAACATCCAAATATCTGGGACCGGCCGTTGAGGGTAATTGTGCAAAGTAAATCAGGTTCGATGAACGATTCGAAAAATAATTGCCGGTTAGAAGAATGCGATCTGAAAAAAGTCCTAAATCAAGACCTAGCGAAAGCTTTTTGGTTTCTTCCCATTGTACATAAGGATTGGAAAGCTTATTCTGAATCAACGAAGAACCTCCCCCATAAGGAACAGGTGGCGTATTATAATTATATAGGCTCAAATAGGTATAATCTCCAATCTGATCATTCCCTGTGATTCCATAGCTCATACGAATTTTTCCGAAATCAATAACCTTGGATAAAGAGCTGAAAAATTTCTCACTGGAGAATAGCCAGGCAGCACCCACAGCACCGAAATTATGAAAGCGGTTCGCGGAGCCGTAACGGCTGCTTCCGTCCCTGCGTCCGGAGAGATTCAGGATATATTTGTCTTCAAGGTTGTAATTAATCCGAAAGAAACCGGCATTGTATTTATACCTGGAAATAATCGTAAAACCAGGAGGTATAGATACTGAAGTCGCTGCCCCAACATTTTCCAGAACGCCATCACTTGCATAGCCTGTACCGTTAATCAGCTTCCTGTTGCTATTCATCTGCTGAACAGTTGCCCCAGCAAGTGCACTCAATTTTGAAGTGCTGAACTGATGTTCGAAACTAAGTTGCGGTTCAACAAGCCATGTTTTAACGGTATTATTTCCATAACTGGCGGTCCGGGTAACATAAACAGCATACTCGGGAGCCCAGACAGATACCGGATTTGTGATCAGCTCATCAGTGGACAACGAATTATAACCGATGTTCGTTTTAAAAGTCAGTGTTCTTAGTATATTGTAATTAAGGGCCGCATTAGCAATCACATTATCCGTTTTGGATTTGTATAAAGCAGTGATCTTAGCAAGAGGATGGCTGGTTCCCAACGTCGAATACCCGCGGTCATTTACTCCCCAATTCAAACTGCCGTCAGGCTTTCTTAAGTCCGGAGCATTGGGAGCTAAAGTCATCGCATTTTTTGTCAGGTCAATGTTAGGCAGTCGATTATCATCATTTAAGAAGCTTCCCGAAAACGTTGCCGAAAACCTCCGGTCGTTTGAAGAAGTACTGACATTAAAATGCACATTGATCTTTTTGTCAGCCAGGTCTGTGGGAAAAACTGTCGTTTCCCTATGGAATCCTGTTCCCACCAAATACTGAACATTTGAACTGCCCCCCGAGAGGCTCACCTGTGCATCATTGTAGTTCGCTTTTCCTCCAATAAGTTCTTTTTGCCAGTCATGTTCCGTTTTGTCACTCCAGGTTCCATTAATATCAAAGTCGTTATCACCTATGGGCTGGCCGTCGTTCATTTTCGTTTCCTTCCTCATTGCGATATACTGCGCGGTGTTCAGGAGCTGCAGTCTGCGTGGAACCTGCCCATAGCCGGTCTGTACATTGAGGGAAACGTGCATAGTACCCGCTTTTCCCTTTTTAGTGGTTATCAGAATAGCTCCATTGGCAGCTCTTGCTCCATAGATTGCCGTAGCATCTGCATCTTTTAGGATGTCGATACTTTCGATATCGGCAGGGTTAATGAATGCTAACGGGTTTCCCGGTATGGCGCTGGCCGATCCCGATGTGCCTAATATACTTCCGAAATTGGGTAACAATTGGGATTGATATGGCACCCCGTCGATGACGTAAAAAGGATCATTTCCCCTGGATATACTATTCTGACCCTGAAGCCGTACTTTGACACCGCTTCCCGCAAAACCGCTCGCCTGTTCAATCATCAGTCCCGGAACCCTTCCCTGTAAGGCCAGCATAGGGTTACCCACGGGCTGATTTTCGATATCTTTAGATTTGATGGAAATCGTATTTTCAGTCGCAAATCTTTTGATCTTTGTCCCATAAGCCACAATGATCGCTTCATCTAATATGCTCGATACAGCTTTAAGGCTGACGGACAAAAAATTGGAACCCGGGATCTGGGATTCAATGGTCGAATAACCCACCATGGAAACTACTGCCGTTCGACTTGATATTTTAACATTACTGATCATAAAGGAACCATCATTTCCGGTTGATGCGCCCTTACCCGTGCCCTTTATAAGGATATTGGCACCGATTAAAGGAGTTCCTCTTTCATCTGTTATCTTACCTCGAACCAGGGCAATCGTATCCATAGGAGCGGCCATAAGATTGGTCTCCGTTTTCTTCTTAATTCCAAAGCTGTTATTCCCCAGATCTGTTACCAAAAAGCCTTTGTTGTCCAGCAGCTGGTGAAGAATTTCGTCGACTGTTTTATTTTTAGCCTCATAACTGATACCCCTGTACGAGGACACATCATCATTCTTGAACCAAATCGTGGTCTCCGCTTTTTTGGCGATCTGCCGCAGGAGATCGGCAAGCGAAGCGTCCCTGACCGATATGGAAATCTTATCTTGAAAAGTACTGCTATAACCCTTCATTTGAAGATCCGGGTACAGGAGGAGCAGTAACAGAATTAATAAGCATAGGCACGTTTGAGCTGGTTTGACAATCGTTTGCATAAATACTTAGTTTGGTTGTAAATGGTTGATATAGCTTCCCCCAAGTCCGACATTGTACACTGCCGGACCTAAGTATAAAACCGGTGACACCAGATGAATATCCGGTGCCGACACGTGAGTCTTTATAAGGTTATGTCAGGGAAATAAAAGTAAAGCCGTTTTTTTAGCGTAGTCTCTTTTATATACTTCAATAGGTATAGAAATTCTTGATTCTCAAAAAAAACATGACGTAAGCGTTATTGTTTCTCTGGCATGAAACAAGTCCCTTTCTATAGCTAATACGGAAAACAATTACTGAGGTACTAATCATTTTGAAAAAAAATTATTGTAAATACAAGTGACTTTTTCTGACACCCTTATTTATATATAGCTATGCCAATAGGTAAAATAGCATGTGGCTGATCAGCCTGATCACTATTTTTTCACAATACCCTTAAATTTTATTAACTTATACTTAATAATAGCTAATTTGGACATTTCGCGAATAATATACCATAAAGACCTTTCACCCATTGCCACATTTCCTGTAACAACACCATTCGGGAGATAAACGCTCCCCTTCAGGCCCATCGCCGGTGAGCATGGAAGGCAGATTTTTCAATCAATTTAAAATTAAAGGGAGGCTTCGGTAAAAGGTACTCCCTACGATGGATGTTAAAAAATGAGTACGAAAGGAGAACGGTACTATACTTATCATGACGACCAGAAAATTCTGCAAGGCATTGCGTCAGGCGAAGAAAAAGCTTTAGAGGCTGCTATCGATCGTTATCAACCAGCAATGATAATCGAAGCCTTTCATCTTTTACAAGATCTTCAGGAAGCTGAAGACATTATCCAGGAAATATTTATCCGAATCTGGGAAAACCGGGACGCATTTTCGAAGAAAGGTTATTCTTCAATCGGTCCGTACCTGCTTCGCGCGACCCGCAATAAATGCCTGGATAAAATTGCCCATAATAAGATTACCAATAAAAGAAAAGCCTTTTTTAGTCAAAACCTCAGCCCGTCTCATCAGTATGACCCATCAGAAATTAAGGAACTCAGAGCCTTGCTCCATTCCGCCATCGAATCCCTACCGCCTAAAACCCGAAATTCCTTTAAGAAACTATATGAGGAAGAGCTGAGTCAAAAGGAAATAGCCAGGCAGGAAGACCTGTCCCTGCAAACGGTGAAAAACACCATCAGCAACGCACTAAGGATACTTAGGGAAAAATTAAAACCGTTTCGGTAAAAAAAATTTCTTTCCCTATTAGTACCTGATCATCAAATTTTAGTATTTACAATAGATGGAGAATCAACTCGAACATATTAGATTTTTAGTGACCAAAGAAATTCTGGGTACGCTTTCCCAGGAGGAAAGAAATTTCCTGATGGAAGAGGTGGCTAAAAATCCTGATGCAGAAGAAACCCGCGAAGACCTGCTTACAGTCGCGCAAAATCCTGAGCTCTTAGCCTATCTGCACTCTGAAAGACCCGCAAAACAGTCCGCTCTTATCTTGGACAGGCTTTTTGCCCGAAGCAGAAAAGTCAGGATCATCTATTCAATCGCCGCAGCAAGCGCTGCCGCAATTGCTTTGTTTTTTATTATTCCCCAAACACTGCACCTTAAATCCGGAAAGTCTAACCCTTCCCTGGTAGAAAATCAAAGCGTTCCTGCAACAGGAAAATCTGTACAGCTCTCGCTCTCTGCAGGGCAGACAATTGATCTGACAGAAGATACCACTGAATTTACTATCGGTGAACAGAAAATGAAGACTACCGGAAAAACGCTCACGTACCAGCCCTCCGGGAGAAACGAAAAGAGCTATGCTACCCTAAACGTACCAGCAGGTAAAGATTATATTCTTAAGCTTCCCGATGGTTCACAGGTTCATCTTAACTCGGTATCCTCTATCCGTTTTCCATTGGCTTTTGATGAAAACTTTCGGGAGATCCAAATAACAGGAGAAGCCTATATCAAAGTGGCTCCCAGTGCTAAAGCCCCGTTCAGGGTAAAGCTCCAGGGGGAAACGATTGATGTACTCGGTACTGAGTTTAATGTTAACTGTTACGATTCCCTGCGCCATACAATTTCTCTGGTTGCAGGAAAAGTAAGGGTACATACGGAAAAGAACCATATTGAACTGACTCCGGGACTGGAAGCAGTAGCTGGTGAGGATGGATTTACCAGCAGAGCCTTTGACCGTTATATAACCTTGGGATGGCTGGATGGACGGTATATATTAAATAACACGACGCTGGAAGAAGTCTGCACGATAATAAGGCGGTTATATGGCGTAGCCTTGCAGGTAGAGAACAAGGCATTGCTACAAAATCGCTTTACCGGAAGAATTATAAAAGGTCAGCCTTTGGAACAGGTATTACGCGGGCTGGCATCAACAAGCGGAATCAACTATGACCAGGATGTCCAGGGAACTTACCACATCAGATAGTGGCTTCCTTTAGGGCTGCAAGGTTCATTTGAGTAAACGCAGGGAGTGACCGGGTTTCTACCTGTAGAAACCGGGGGCATTTTTTGCTGTCACATACGTGTGTCATTTTTTATCCGCTGCATTCGAGAGTATAGCCATAATCTTTATATTGAGGCCTTATCAACCTCAGAATGCATGGTTACCCTCAATCTCGATCATGAAACACTGATACAATATTTGCAAAGTGCCGATCTCACTTTAAAAAGCATGGCATTTCAGTCAATATTCTACTCATATTATCAGCGGGAGATAAACTATGCCTTCCTGCTGCTTGATGAAATCGAAGATGCCAGGGACATCGGCCAGCTAACGTTCTTACAATTCTGGCAGCTGGCTAAGTATAGCCATATTGATTCTTTTACAGGATATATCAGAAGAATGACACATACCAACTGCTTACGAACACTCAAAGAAAGGGCTTCATTTAAATCCAATCAGGCTGAATATCTAAGAAATTCGCCTGCGTATGAAAAAGCATCTTTTGACCAGGCGCCGGAACTCAAAGCTGCCATCGAAAAGGCAATAGACTCTTTAAGACCTTCGCATCGGATGGCGTTTCAACTCTACTATATACAAAATATGAGGCAAAAAGACGGCGCCGAGATGATGGGCGTAACGACCCAGAATTTTAAAAATTATATTCATCTGGCCGTGGCTAACTTAAGGACACAACTGAGCAGCTTTTTCGATTTGTAACATCATACTGATCACCAACATACCTTACTGCAAACTATTGCGGGTAAATGCTTTTACCTATGGACAAGCACCTGTTTGACGAGAATCGTTTTACTGAAATCCTTACCAGGAAACTCAGCGGTACAGCCCTTACCGAGGAAGAAGCCTACTATTTCAAAAGCAATCTGATCTCTGATGACCCTTTTGTCAGCAGACGTTGCCAGGAAATTATTGCCGAAGTGACTGCCAAGCAACCATTACCTTCAACGTCCCCTGCGCATGAGCTGGACATGGAAAAAGAATACGAGCAGATGCTCTCTACACTCCATTCAAAGAAAAATACATCCCACAAGTTTATTATCATAATCGTACTGCTCATTTTCATCCTGCTCTGCATTGCCGCCTTTTTCTTATTTCTGCTGTAATATTTTCAATAGTTCTCTGTCCGGACTTCCTAATTAGTATCCAATGGTATACACATTCTCAAAACAAATATCTGTTTTCGAGACGTTACCTTTTTCCATTTTTTCACTTATTAGATATAGTGACTTTTGAAAAAGGAAAAATAATGCGAGAAATTCAAGGCCCCTTTACGTGCAAGTGAATACGTAAGGCATTCGTCCTTGAAATGTCTCATTGTTGGTAAGATTGTCATATGATATTCGATTTCCCGAACAATCCTTTCCATAACAAGAAGTATTGGTCGGGGTAATATTTCGTGACCTAAAAAGGTCATCAATAAAATGACCTTCGGGCTTGTCAAGGCTCGGAAGTTTTTAACAACGAAGCAGTGATCCCGGAAGAAGTTTCTGTAGGAACATTACTTTTTCACGGGTTGAGTAAAGAATAATAAGCATATAAATAAACAGGGAAATATTTTATCATAACAATGTCTAAGTAATGGTCGCTGGCACGACCACTCATGAAATTACTTTGTCGCTTTTTAGTGACAGACGGATTTCTTATTCTCAAAAAAAAACGAAGTCTCTTTTATGGTAAAAACAACGGAAGAATCCTGCCTCACAGAACCTTATCAGCAGGTATCGAGGCTAATGCATCAGGGTGATACTTTCTCTGATTTGCTGACAACAGCACTTATAGACCTACGGCAATTTCTGGAGCTTTTACGGAATTCGTCGGATAATTCTTCGCGGCAGATCGGCAATATTACTTATGGAAAGGTGACCAATATGCTTCATATGGCCCTTCAAATGAAGGCTTCTATTGGAGATCCCAATAAGGACTGGTATGAAGTCTGCGTAAAAAGGGAATGTAACAGCAAAGAAGAGCTGGAAAGCATCGCAGGAATATTCAGTGAGGCGGCAAAGCTGAAGAACTATCATTTTCACTACTCCATTTCCCAGGAAATTCCTGAATGGATCTATACAGATCAGATACTCTTAGCTCGGATTCTTTTGTCATGGCTTGAAAATATTGATCATTTTTCAAATGCCCATGACCGTATTGCCATGCAGGTATTTATTGAGCATAATGAATATCTATGCATAAAAATCACCGATACTGCCGGAGGTTTGGAAAGGTTAGAAATAGAACAATTATTTAGTGAAAACAGATTGGGAACAAATGGGAGGGCAGCCTACGGTAGGGGGCTTTTTCTCTACCAAAAAATGGCCTCATCCCTGAAAGGAAAAATACAAATTACCCCCACGATTTCAGGACTGGAATTTTACCTGTATCTCCCTTATCAAAAACCATAACAGCCCCACTCTGCATGTTTTTTAAATTTTTATTCGGTTCCTCCGATAAGCAAACAGCTATTCTTAAAAGCTTTGATATTAAGACCTTGCTGCACATCAAGAGGAATATCGTAAAGTGTTCTGATATTTTGCAGTCTGTTACAGCCAATGCAAAAGTCTATAAAGCAGCAGGAATCCTGGCAAAAGACGGTCAGGGAAAGGCAATTGACATTACAGATATAGATCAGATAGGCCTTACCATACTGCTGCTTGAAACTACTGAATATCTTATTGAAACGCGGATTATCCTTTTGGCCGTAAAAACCAATAATCCGCTTTCTCTGGATGACGACCTGTTTGATCTGAAGTTTATGATCATCCGGTTAATGCATCTCTTTGAGAAAGGAGCAGCGGAAAGAGAGGTGGTGATGGAGAAGGCGAGAATTACAGATGTAGAATTTGTTCAGTCCGACGCCAAGAAAATAAGGTATATCCTCATGACCTTACTACAGATTGTGATTCAATATGCTAAACCGGAAGAATCCATAACAACCACGGCATTCAGGCATGATGAATTTTTTTGTTTCTACGTTACCACCAGTTTAGACCGGCAGGAGGTTTCCCATAAAACACCACTCTCCAACGAAGCCATAAAAAAGGATATCCGTGCCCAATTTCAGGACGGAATACAACTTACAGAGAAATATATTGAACTGATAGGAGGAAGGCTTGGCCTGGTTGAATCGAATGCAGAAAAAAACAGTAACGAAGTGAAATTCATCGTTGAATTAAGCATATTCAAAGTGTAGCCTTTAGACATGATGATTTTTCCCTAATGCAATAGACGCCTTACCTGCGAACGTAAGACTGGAACCTTCTCATGCTTAAAAAAATAAAGCCATGGTGAGACTGATACATATTTTCACGCATCTTCGATTTTCAAATAAGTCCAGAAGACTAGCTCTACAGGAGCTTAAAAGGATGCATCTGATAGGACTTCTCGAGATTAAAAAGCTGGCCGAAATAAGCAATAGCACGACAAAAGAAATGGAACAGATTTATGAAAAACTAATGATCGGGAAAAAAGAAAAACAAGATCCATTAGTTTCAATGGTTCAGGGTCATACCACCCTGCTTACCAATTGTTACCGCAGAATCACAGATCTTACGAAAGATTTTATTTCAACATCGCTACTGCATACTTCGTATGAAGCAAACATAATGGCAGATTCTTTTCATTTCGAGCATCTATTGGATTTAGTGCTGGAAGCGGCTAAACCACATGCGCTGGAAAAAAAATTGGTCATCTATACTACCATTGATCGCAACCTCAGAACTATCAGTATAGATCCCATTAAAACCGGCTCTGTCCTGATCCCCATCATAGACCTGGGCATCTTCTATGCTGCCACAGGATCTGCTATAAGAATAACTGCCTCGAAATCTGATCGGCAATTGTCTTTCAGTATTATTTTATCTGTTGATCCGAATCGGCCTCATGCCAAAGAAGAACTTCTTTCTGAAGGCACTTTATTTGAGGCCTCTCCAATATTTCATCTTCATGGAATTTTTCTTGTTAAAGAAGAGCTTAAACTTCACGGTGAATCTTTTACCATCACCGAGTCTGGTTTCCGAACGGGTAAGGAACTGATTTGTATCACAGCAGTAATGAAAAATCAACAAGAAAACACCCCTGCAGGCTCTCAACAACCTGCTTGCAACAATGAATCAGGCAGGTTGTTTCGAAATGGCTTCTGAGGCTGTAAATCTCTGAAAAAATTTCAAGCAGATTCTCAAATCGTCCGTATGCAATATCATAAGGTTATTTTTTTTGTCATTATCGTGAATCTCCAAGTAAGCGTTGTACACTCACAAACTAAGAATCTTAAAGAAACATACCCCAATACTGAAAAGCATTATAAGTCATCTGCTGACAATACTACATGCCTACTCGACGACGATCACTTGTACGGATATTCTGATGACTCTTTAAGATTAGTTGAGTTATCCGGTCGTGCCGTTATTCATATTGAACCGGGTTTAAAGGACTTCGTTATTAGTTTATCTGATCATAAAATCGTTATTCCTGCTAATGAAAAAGCAGACATCTATATCAACTCCAGGGATTTCCGGCTGATCTCTGCATACCTTTTAACTGGTCATGCTTACTGGATCTATCCTCATCACGTATACTACCTCAGCCAGGGTACCGGAATTTACCTTCAACAGAAAGTGTATCATCATGATTCAACGCCGCATATTTTTACAGAATACAAAAAGTGGCTTGAAGGAGTCTATCTGTATGACGATATAACCCTCGAGGAATTAGCTGACGAAATGGCTGGGAAGTACAATATCCAAATTCCTATTGTTGATCCGCCTCTAAAAAGTCAGAGGATATGTATTGGATTTGAAAATTCAACCTCTTTACTAAAATTATTAAACCGCTTATCCCTCATCCTGGACATTGAATATGCCCTTGATGAGAATAACATCATAAGATTTTCTGTAAAAAATAGAAAGAAGGATGTAGGTAAAAGCAAGATAAAATCATCTGCTCAATGATCATTGTAATTTTCTGTACAGTTGTTAATCACTTCGAACGATATGTTTTTTAATACTTTTTTAAGAGGTTCCTTGTTTTCGTTGCTGCTCATCATTTTGCAAGCTTGCAATGACCTCAGGAGTCCAAGGCCAAACAGTGAACCAACAGGTGATACTGCGACAAGGATAATTCATAATGAAGGAGGGACAATTCTTGTCGACAGTTTGCATAAAAACCTCCGAGTATATCTCAAACACCATACTAAACTATCATACCCTCGAAACAATCCGGACGTACAGCATGTATCTGGAGAAGCCTATATTGAAAAAGACAGTACGCCGGCCTCTAACGGAATAACTGTTGTATTTGGTGAAACAGCCGCTCTGCTCACCGGATATTGCTATTTCAATATTAGTCCGCTCACTTGTCTAAAACACGCGCATTCCACGACCCAAAACAAAGTGGACCTCATCACCATATTTCGTGGGTATGCATGGGTTAAGAATCACAAAAGACCTGCCTTTTACCTGAGGGAAAATGAGCAGGCTCTTGTTTACCCTGATACTATTATTATTTCATCAATACGGAAAGACAATCATGAAAAGAATTAGTTTGACTTTACTGCTATGCGCTTCATTAACAAGTTGTTTTAAGATGGAAGGCAGCAGACAAATAGGTACCAGCTCCCGCATTATAAGTTTTCCAATACAGCAGGGAATCAGCGCAACACTAAATACCCACAGCGGTATTCATTATGAATTGGGTGGTAACGGAGTTATTTACTTTGGGGGAGAAGGTCAGTTTATCATTGACAAAGAAAGCGCTGAAGGTACTCCTCTGATTATAGACATAGAAGGAGTCAGGCTGACATGTGAAGATGGTGAATTTTATTTGACGACCTACAACCTTGTGGACGGACCGGGAAACGGAAAGCCTGGCTCAGCGAAGCTAACGGTACTTCAGGGAAAAGTAAGGGTACAGAATGCCGGTCCCGACATCATTGTTGAAAAAGAAGGCGTACGGATCTTTAAAGATTCAGTAAGTACAATGATTAACTGGCAGCCGGAAGAACATACCTATTGGGCAAACGGATTTTATAAGTTTAAGCAAGTTCCGCTGTACGAATGTAAAGGCATCCTAACCCGATGGTTCGATCTGAAAGTTGGTCTTGATGCCAACGATGCGGACTCATTAGTTCGTGATCTCTACCTCAAACCTTATGAGGAAATTGCGCAACAGCTGCATCAACTGGAACAGAATAATAATTACACGTTCACCTTCTACTCAAAGGACTCAATAACCATACGACATAAATAACTTTCCATAATGTACACCAGAATAATCAATCAATATATGAAACATTGTTTTCTTTGGCTAATAGCCGCTTTCTTACCTTTTTTGTTTTTAGGCTGCGAAAAGCCTGACCTGTACAATACCAGCACGGCTGAAAATACTCCCATGATTGCCGCCCTGGATAATGGTTTCAGGATCATGATTAACAAGCATAGTGAACTCCGTTGCAGAGCCAGGGATGCCCGCGTTTTTATAAAAGGAGGAGCTTTTGTTAAAGTGGACAGCGCAGAAAGAGCCCACACACCAGTACAAATTGTATTGGGTGATGTGGAACTGGAAACAACCGATGCAGAACTTAATATAGACTCCTACGATCTAAGTTCAGGGAAAGGAAAGCTTACTATTTTAAAAGGTTTGGTTAAGTTTAAAAACAAGCTTATAGATACGAGTCTAACCAGCGGGGGCTTTTGGTTCGGAAGCAATCGGCTGGATTCAACTATTGATTGGCAGCCGGAACTCGAAATCAAATGGCTGGATAATCTCTA